>DHPY01000104.1:0-39661 GCA_002411015.1 Armatimonadetes bacterium UBA5352
AGTTCAGCGACGTGGCAGGCCCAGTCCATGACGTCGACGCCATAGAGGCTGTTGCGGATAATCTGGCGATTGAGGCCGTAGACGGTAGGGTTGCCGCCGACGTAGTCATCAGCCCGCCTGCGCAGATCGGCAAGAATGCTCATCATGCCCACGAGAAAGGAGCCCGAGCCGCACGCGGGATCCACTACGGTAACGTGCTCAAGCAGTTCAGCGATGTCAGGCCACAGATCCTGCGCTGAGACCCCGACATCTGCTTCGCGCTTCTCCTCCGGCTCGATGGCGAAGGTGAACTGGTAGATGCAGTCCCGATGCTTCTCACCGAGGCGGTTGCGCAGATAGTCAGAAAGAGAGAGGCGGCACATGAGGTCAATCTCAGTGCGCGGGGTGTAGAATATCCCGGCCTCACGCTGCTTGTTCCGGTCCTGAGCGGTATCTGAGCCGGGTTCGCTGATGTTGACAAGGGACTCGTATACGCGCCCGATCATCTCGGGGTCTACGGCGACCTCCTGGTCGAGCGGAGAGTCCTCGGAGATAGTGAAGTTGTAGGACTCGAGGAAGCCGGGACCCTGCGCGACATCATCCGGGGCCCGCAACAGGTCGCTGAAGCACCGGTCCTCGATGGAGAAGGCGCCGTCGTGCTCCCTGTCGAGCCTCAGTCGGGCGAAGAGACCACCGTTCAGGTAGGGGGCGTTGCGTAGTGCGCTGCGAATGGGCTCGGGGATGTAGTCAAGTTTGAGGATCTCGCTTGCGGTGCCCGGATCCTGGAAGGCCTTGAAGAAGAGCGGCTTAAGCCACCTCTCGAAGAAGGTCCCGTCTCCGCCCGTGGTCTCCTGATAGAGTTTCCAGTAGTTCGCCATGAAATCCGGGTCATCGTTGATCCACCGCTTGCGCTGGATGAAGTAAACAAACATGAGCCGACTGAGGAGGCGGAGGGCGTAGTCGTGGGCCCACTGGCGATCATCGACCTGCGCCAGGAGGGCTTCCTCGAGATTGAAGAACTCCTGCTTGAACCCGCCGAAGAACTGGTCCGTCAGCCGCTCGACGTTGAACGCATGGTCATGCCGCTCCTGTATCTGCTGCGCAGTCGCCGCGTCGGCCATGTCTGGAGGAAGAGCAATCTGCGCGAACCGACGGATGGCCGTCCCGAGCTTGTCCTCCGGCCCGACGGCGATGCGGCGCAGGAGACGCCGCTGAGGGAGACCGCGACGTTCCGCCTCAGCCTGGCTGACGCGGCGCACGTTGATGAAATGCCAGTACTGTTGCTCCGGATCGGAGAAGACGAACAATGCCTCTGGATGACTCTCCTCGCGCATGAGCTGATCGACGATAAGACGCTCGTCGGTCAATCGCAGACGAGCGGCGCGGGTCTCGCCTTTGCGGACCGGGACATAGATGATCTTGAAGCCGGGCTGGGCGCTCTCACCGAAGTCGCGGTCGAGAGGCAAAGTGCCGCCGCCGGCTTCTGCTATGATCGCCGGGCCGAACGGGGCTTCGTCGCTGATGACCTCGCGCGCTGCGTCTGACCAGTCGGCGTTCGCGATCGGCGGAGGCAAGTCCGGCAATACCCGGTAGTTGAGTCCGGAGAAGAGATCGGCGAGGGCGCGGAGCTTGTCGCCTTCGGGCCTGCGGAGAAGCTCGAACTGCCGCTGCACGTGCTGGCGTATGCGGATGTCTGCCTGGTCCACCCAAAGACCCCCAATGAAGAGCGGCCGGTTTTAGCGATTACCCCTGATTGCGCCCCAGAAGAAGAAAGGTCCGGCAGTTTTTGAGGCGGGCGGGCGTATTCCGGATAGCACGCTGGGAGACCTTCTTCCGCAACCGGTCTGGGTACGTTTTCATGCCGCCCCGCCCCACCCCACGTCTGCCGATGACCCGCCCTTCGTCCGGCTTGGCCAAGGAGCCTCCTGAGTTATATGTTACATGTCTACGTCTCGTGAATCGCTCCTTACAAGCTAAAATATGTGTTTTTTCCAGTGCTTTCCGATCATCACTCGCCCTATTGACGCTATTGTCGCATGGTGTTGCGATGACTACGCGACACCTCAGAGAATGGCCGATGCTTGCGAGGTGCGCGGATCGTCATGGAGGCCCGACAGGAACTGAACAGGCTGCTCCGTGAGCGCGCGCTGGAGCTGGGCTGTGAGGTCCTGGCGCAGTACGGACTTGCTGCAAATCCCGGTCAGGACGCAGAGGAGTAACACGTTGGCCATCTCCGATTCTTTCATCGAGGAGACGCGCGAGTTCTGGCAGCAGCGCACCGGACAACCGGTGTCTCGCGAAGACGCACGCGAAGCTGTCCAGAACACCGCGGCGTTCATGGAGCTGCTTGCTGGATGGGAGCAGGCGGAGTGCGATTCGGAGGCAGACGTAAACCAGAACGACGTGGATGTAGAGCCCCAGGAACAAACTTTGGAGGTGCAACACGCGAGGCTTGGTCGTGGGGCGGGCAGCTTGCGGCTAGCTCCCGCTCACTGCCCGTCCCACGGCCGTAATCTGAGCGGGAGCTATGGCCACGAAACGGTCGTGCCTCGATGTACTGGAGACTACGAAGACCCAGGCTGACCTTCACGACCTGCTCCCACAGGAACTCAAGCCGTGTGGGGCTGTCATGCTCGATGAGGGTCCCCCCGGCGGAACCCTCGACCCGAGCACTACCTGCTACGTCATCGCGATCGAGTTCCGGCGTCTCGGCAAAACCCACAAAGACGCGCTAGCCGAGACCGGGCCTATGAGGATCTGCTCGACGGGAAGATCAGTGAGGACCTCTGGCAGCGGAAGAGCGCTGACTGGCGAGACCAGCAGATCGGCATTCGGGTGGCCTTGGAGGACCACGAGCGGGCGAACGCCTGCTACTTCGACGAATGCTTCCGCATTCTCGGTCTGGCGAGCCGGGCTTACGACCTGTGGCTTACTCAGGAGCAGGGGGAGCGCGGAAAGCTGCTGAATCTGCTACTACCGAACTGCAGCTTCCACGGCGAGAGTCTAAGGGCCACATACAGAAAGCCGTTCTGCTGGATCGCAGAAGGGCATCAGTGTTCAGACTGGCTCCCCGGGCCGGACGACTGTCGGAACTGGGTTGAGGAACACGCGTTTCCGCTCACACAGGGCCTACAGCGGGACATGGAGGGGAATCCAGTGGCACTCCCGCCCCTGCCCAAGTCCGCTATCACGCTCGCGATCGAGTACCGGGACATGCTCGATCGCGGCGTGGTTGACACTCAAGCCGAGCTCGCCGATCGGGCCGGTGTCACTCCGGCTCGCGTCAGTCAGCTGCTGAAGCTGTTCACACTGCCAGAACCGATCCTCGCCTACCTTCGAGACCTTTCTGAGGCCGAGAGGAAGCGGTTCTCGGAACGGCATCTTCGGCCGATCGCGGGCAACTCCCAACACGAAGTGCAACTCGCCATGTTCGAGGGACTGCGAAGGCAGCCCCATCCGGTCGCCCGGATTCCTGAACCGTGACGCCGCGACGGCAGACCTGCGTCGTCGGTGCCGGTGCCGCAGAACCCTCTGCCCTCTGCGATATCCATCGACAGTCGTCGCGTTGGCGACGTTAGATGGTGGCGACGATGACCAACGCACGACGGGTACCGATCTGGCTCGCCCCCCATTTTCGGCGTGATGGAATAGCGAGATCTGGGCTACTCAGTAGGCAGTCAGTTGGCCTCGCGGCGACGATGTGTGGCCCGGCGAGAGCGGTGTTCTGTGCCATCCCGTAGCCATTCGCCCTGCCGCCGCGGAAGACGCCCAAGGCTTCAGAAGACCACCGGGTCAAGTCGAGGAGCTCCAGGCCGCGTCTTGGTGGTTCTGCAGAGCAACGCGACTTGCCGAGTCAGATCCATACCATCGCAGCGAAACCTCCAGAACGGACCCATTACTCCTTCCCGGGACTCGTGTCTCTGTGGTTCCTCTGGCTCTGAAGGCCCGCTGAGTGGAGGGCTCTTCGCCGCATGTCAGACCGTTTCCTTCACCGCAGCAGGGCATCCCCGAATGGTGATCATCACGAACTTCCCGAAGATATCGATCGCCCGGATCCACCTGGCCCACGAAACCAATACGACGGCAAGTCTCACCTTGTGTTGTCTCACGTGCTGTACTTCGCCGCCAGCCACGGCTGGTCCTCGATGCGGGCCTGCAGACGCTGTGCCCCAGCCATTCCCACTTCCAGCCTATCTTGGACTGGTGTCTGACCGTCGTGGTCCGGTGGCGAGCATAGCCGGTTCCTCGGGATTGCCCATGCAGGCACACGCCCACCTTGCGGCGAATCTCCGCCGCGAGTCGTAGTATGTCTGGCTACGGAGCGATCCGCATGCGCATGAAGGTGGGCGTCGTCGGCTCCGCCGGTGGCGATCTGAAGCCCGAGGTTCTGGAGAAAGCCCGCGAGATGGGCCGCTGCCTCGCCCGTCATGACATTATCGTCGTCACCGGTTCCGCGCCAGGTCTGCCACACGAAGCCGTTCTCGGCGCCAAGGAGATCGGCGCCATGGTCATCGGCATCTCCCCCGCCCTCTCGCTCGATCAGCATCGCGAGGTGTACCGCGCGCCCTGGGAGGAGTATGATGCCCTCATATTCACCGGCAGCGGGCTGATGGGCCGCGAGATTGAGATCATCCGCACCTGCGAGGCGGTCATCGTCATCGGAGGTCGCTCCGGTACCCTCGGTGAGTTTGCCATCGCCTACGACGAATCACGCCTCATCGGCGTCCTCACCGGCACCGGCGGGATCGCGGATCACGTCTCCGAGCTGCTGGCCGTCATCGACAAGCAGACCGGCGCCGACGTGATCAGCAACGGCGATCCGGAGGCCCTGCTCAGCATGATGATAGACCGCCATCGAGAGCGGATTGTGCGCGGGCTGGCCTACCGTGGCCCAGTCATCCACGACAGCTGAGACGCCCCCCGGCCCGGCAGCCGCACCGGGCCCCAGGTCTGCTGGCGCTCTTAGATCAACCCATGCGCCAGTGCTCCTCGAACATGATCTCGTTGAGCGAGAGTCGCTTCCTCTGGGGAGCCTCGATGTCGGGATAGCCGATCGGGAGTACGCCCACGACGATCACGTCTTTCGGAATCCCGAGCAAGTCCCTCACCTTGTCGGAGTTGAACGCGCCGACCCAGCAGGTGCCCAGCCCCTCCTCCACCGCCACGAGCGTCATGTACGCCATCGCGATTGAGATGTCTATCGGAAAGCAGTGCAGGCCACAGGACATCACGCGCTCACTTGTGATGGCGCAAGCCACGATTACTGCCGGAGCCTCGGCCACGAAACGTTGCCCGTTAGCCGCCTCCGAAAGCGCCTCTCGCATGCGCTCGTCGCGAACAACCACGAAGCGCCACTCCTGCAGGTTCCGTGCAGACGGCGCAAGGCGGGCCGCCTCTATCACCCGCTCCAGCTTCTCATCCTCTATCTCATAGGCCTTGTACTTGCGCACCGAGAAGCGCTGCTTGATCGCTTCCATCACATTCATGTATGATCATCCTTCGCTGCCTGACTCTCGCGGGTGAGTGTTCGCCACACGCGACGCCTCTCCCTCCCAGAGGCCTCGACGAGCCCGTCGGGGCGGGAGGTTGCGATCGCACAGACGGGGAATCTGTCTGGCGACGATCTACCTGCACCCCGGGCCGGTCAGCGGCCCGGATCTGCGCTGTTGCTTCCGATAAGCCACTCAGCAAACCACGAGGGGTCGATTCTCTGTGACGCAGATTGACTGGTTCACTATCGTCTCCGGCGTCCTCGGCGGAGTCGCTCTGCTCATGTATGGCATTCGCATCATGGGCGAGGGACTTGAGAGCGCCGCCGGAAACGCGTTTCGCAAGATACTCGCGGCGCTCACGCGCAACGCCTGGCTCGGCTGCCTCGTGGGCACTGTCGTGACGGGCATTGTCCAGAGCAGCACAGCCATCACCGTCATGACCGTGGGCTTCGTCAACGCGCAACTCATGACGTTCCGCCAGGCACTCGGCATCATCTACGGCGCCAATATCGGCACGACCGTCACCGGCCAGATCATGGCTTTTGAGATCGGTAAAGCAGCCCTTCCAGCCGTCGCGGTTGGTTTCACGCTGCAGTACTTCGCGAAAAGCCGCCGTGTGCGGAGCTTCGGCCAGGGGATCCTTGGCTTCGGCTTGATGTTCCTCGGACTGGTCCTCCTCAAGGACGGCGTCTCGTCGCTGCAGGACAGTCCACTCGCGGTCCGCGCGTTCAAAGAGTTGAGCGGCAACCTGTTCCTCGCGGTCGTCGCGGGCGCCGTTGTCACCGTCTGCATCCACTCCTCCTCCGCCTCACTAGGTATCGCTATGGCGCTTGCCGCGCACAATCTGATCACGCTCGAGGCGGCCGTAGCGCTCATGCTCGGAGACAACATCGGCACGTGTCTCACCGCTCAGGTGGCATCGATTGGGACGCAGCCCACCGCCCGCCGGACAGCGTGGGCTCATACGATACATAACATTGTCGGCGTGGCTCTTGCGCTCGTCCTTCTGCGGTGGTTCCTGCCACTTATCGTGCGCGTCTCTCCATCGGTGGAAGGGCTCGAGGTGGGCACCAGCGCCTACCAGGCGGTCCTCCAGCGGCAGGTCGCCAACTCGCACACTGTCTTCAATCTACTCGACGCACTCCTGTTCCTGATTTTCAACAGCTACTTCGCAGCACTTCTGGAGCGCTGGATCCCGGATCACCGGGCCGGGGCGGTTGGGACACACCTCGACCGGCGGCTGCTCGGCACGCCTGTGGCGGCCGCGGGCGCAACACTCCAGGAGCTCGCGCGGATGGCCCGACTTTGCCGCACGCTGGTTAGGGGAGCGACAGACGCGATCCTCCACCCGCAGAAGGTGGACATGGCCGAGCTATGGGCTGAGGATGAAGTCATTGACGAACTGCAGGACTCGGTCACGCAGTACCTCATCGATCTGATGGATAGCGAGATACCGGATTACGTCTCGGCGCAGGTGCCCGCGATGTTGCACGTCGCCAACGACTTTGAGCGCGTGGGAGACCACTGTAAGAACCTGCTCGAGATCGCCGAGCAGCGGCGCGATGAGGACATGCCATGGTCAGAGGGCGCCGATCGGGACGTGCTGGCGATGGCCGGGGCAATCGATCAGATGCTGAAGCTGGCTGCCGATGCGTTGAACAGCGGCAACCCGGATCCAGCCACGGAAGTGCTTGACCTCGAGAAGAAGGTGGACAGGCTGATGGAGGAGGGCCGCCTGGCTCATCTCGCGCGATCACGCGAGGGCGAGTGCCTCATGCTTCCGGGGCTGCTCTTCCTTGACGCGCTTATGAACTACGAGAAGATGGGCGATCACGTGCGCAATGTCGCGCGTGCACTCGCCGGCGGCATGATGCAGGCCGGCGCTACACCTACCTTCGACGAGGGCGCGGGCGCGGCGGCCGAGACCACCTGAGCATCATAGGGCGGCTAGCGTCTCTCCGCGAAGACCTGCGTCGTGAAGACGGAGAGGTCGCAGCCGCGCCGCCACGCATCCTCGGGCAGTCCGGCCTTGTGTGAGCACAGGCAGTTGAGCATCGTCTCGCGGTCCCACCCCTGCTCAGTGGCCACCTGTGGGAGGAAGACGCCTGAGCGCATCCCCTTTGACACTACCACCCCGTGCGTGCCAACAGCGATCTCATCTGCGCTGCCGACTCTGCGCAGTGGAGAGAGCACGCTGATCTCAATCTCCAGATCATTCACCTCGCCCGCAGTCACCGGCGGGAAGCGCGGGTCCCCGAATGCGGCGGAGATCGCCGAGGAGCGGACCGCCTCAGCCAGTGGCAGCCGTGCCTCCAGCGACCCGATGCAGCCGCGCAGCATCCCGCGCTTGTGGAGCGTTACGAAGACCGCTCGTGACGCCTGCAGAGCCGGATCACCCGTCGGGAGCTCAGGCACCTTCCTGTCGCGCGCGTATTGGGCAATCGTCTCGCGCGCCAGACGCAGGAGAGTCTCCTGCTGCTGCGCGTTCAGTCCCTCAGTCTCCGGCCCTGGCTCAGCCATCATACCGCCATCCCCTTTGCAGCGCGGTTAGTGAATCTCTGCACAGTGATTCGCTGCCGGCACCGGCACGCCCTGCCCTATCCGCCATCTGCGGCAAGCCGGTCGGTGATGTATATCAGCAGCGCGTTGGCGACTCGGCGCTCGGCGCCGTCGCTCGGGCCATTGATCAGGCGGCCGTCCGCGACAAACGTGGTTGAGCCGCCTCCGTCGAGGTTCATCGCGTCTCGCGCGCCGAGCTTGATCATGGTGGAGGCCAGTTCGTCGAGCGTCATCCCGCAGCGCTGGCCGTTTCCGTCTACGACCACCAGCAAGAGCCGACCGGCGGCGGTGATCCCGATTGCCGTCCGCGGCGCGACACCCGCGTAGACGTCCGGGCGGAAGCGTTCGGGCGAGGCCGTTATGTGTTTCTGACCATCCTTCACCAACCGAGGTCCGCCACCGATGGCCTGCGCCAGAGCCGGCCAGCGCGGGGTCGTTGCCAGATCCACTGTGACCGCGCAGCCCACCTCAACGAGATCGAGGCTCGCAGCCATCCTCCCGATGCCCGAGAGCACAAAGCCGCGGGGAGGTATAGCGGCGGACATGCCATCGCAGATCTTCGCGGTCACGACACCCGAGGCATCGACGACCAGCCTTGTACGGCCTGCGGCGCCTTCGACCGTGGAGCCCCAATGGCGGTTGAAGAGGACGAGCGTGTCGGTCTCCTCGTGGCCCCGATTGATCGCGGACAACTGCTGCCATCCATGGCCGGCGAAGGTAACGCGTGCGTCGAAAGAGAGCCGGTCCATAAGCAGCTTCCCATCCTGCGTGATCCCAAGAACAGTCCGACCGTCGTAGGGATCACGGACCCACTCGCCGTTGATCACGAGCATCCCGAGCGGCGCACCGTTCTGGGCGAAGTAGCCCCCGTTGACGCCGCCCCACGCTCCGCTCTGACGGACGATCTGGGTAAGGGGTGCGCGCCCGTTGAGTGCGCCGGCCGCCAGCGCCGGACGGACCTCGATCGCTGTGCAGCGCGGGTCCACATCCATCACGTGCACGCGAACAGGCCCGCGAGGCGTGGTGAAGTTGCGTGACTCCAGCACTCCCGCGGCCGCCGGGAGAGGGCGGACGGGCTGAAGCGGTGGCTCCGGAGCAGCAGGCTCGGCGGAACGCAGGAGGTCCACCACAATTCTTGGCGGATCTGGCAGCGAGAAGACCTCGGGAGGCGCGGGCGAACGGTGCACGATCTCGATGCGCGTGCTCCCGCTGCCGGTCGGCCCCTGTCTGATCTGCTCGACGAGTTCATCCTCGGGGCGCACGAGGCGCACGGCAGAGGCCATCTGGCTGCCAGGTGACGCCGGCAACTCAAGCGTCAGCAGACCATCCTGCAAGGTCCAGCGCACACCCGTGGGGCGCTCGACATCAAGCACGATGCGCACGCGATCCTCGTGGCGCCCCTCGCGGATGTCAAGCACGCTTGAGCCGGGACCGCTAAGCGCCCACACCGTAGCCTCACCATCGCGCTGCACCGTGCTCCGCAACTCGAACGTGCCCTCAACCATCGCGAGTGGCACGAACAGCGTGTCGTCACGCAGTTCCGGCGCGACCTGCGCACTTTGCATCAAACCGTCTACCGAGTACGCGGTCGCGCCAGCGCGCACGAGGATGGTGTGCCCAAACCCGCGCACCGTCCACGGTGCGCCACCCTCCGGTGGCACAACACTGATGCCAAGGCATTCGTTCAGAGCTTGCGCGGATAGCAGCACGTTCTGCCCGTCGTCACAGGCGGCGGCGCCTGGATCAAGCGGATGGCCGTTCACGATCACCGTGCATGTGCCGGCCGCCTGTGCGGCTGCGGAGCCGGCGAGGGCGAGTGCGACGATTGCTGCGGGTATCAGCCGGTTCATCGATGCCTCAGTTCAGCCCCGAAGGGCGCAGTGGTGCGAAGCTGCCGTCGGAGTAGACGATCGAGCCTCCTGCAATGATCGTGCTGACGGTGCCGGGAAGGTCCATTCCATCGAAGGGGGTATTGCGTCCGCAAGACGAGAACTGCTCGGCGTCCACCTGCCATCGCCCATCCGGGTCAAAGACGAGCAGGTCCGCCGGTGCGCCGACATCCAGGCGCCCCTGAGGGAGATTCAGCCGCGCCGCCGGGGCAGAGGTCAGGGTCACGAGCACCTCCGGCAGCGACATGCCGGCCTCCTCGCACAGGGCCATCAAGGTGACAGAGAGCGCCGTCTCCAGCCCGACGATCCCGAACGGAGCATGTGCCAGGCCCGCGGCCTTCTCTTCGGGTGTGTGCGGAGCGTGGTCGGTGGCCACGATGCCGACGATGCCGTCGCGCACCGCGGCCAGCAACGCTTGCCGATCCGCCTCGGTCCGCAGCGGCGGGTTCATCTTCGCGTCTGCGCCATGCTCGCGAATCGCCTCATGCGTAAGCGCAAGGTAGTGCGGGGCGGTCTCGGCCGTCGGCCCCTCGCGCCAGTCGCGCAGCAACTCAACGCCCGCGGCCGTGGAGAGGTGCGCAACATGAAGCGGCGGGAGCCCGGGCCCGTCCCACGCCTCACGCCACTGCTCGAGCGCCCGGACCTCGGTCTCCGGGTGCTGCCCGGGCACTCCCAGTTCGCGCGATAGCGCGCCATCGTGCATCACACCGCCGGCCGAGAGCGCCTCGTCCTCGGCATGAGCGATGAAGACCAGCCCGAGTTCCGCGCAGCGCCGCAGCGCCTCACGGCGCTGAGCGAGTGTGCGCAGCATGAACGCATCGTCGCTGATAGCCGCGCAGCCCGCATCGCGCAGTGCGGCGAAGTCCGTCAGCGTCTCGCGATCGTTAGCGCGTGTCGCCGCGCCGACCACGCCCACCCGGCACCACGCTGACTGGCTTATCTGGGCGCGGATCTCCCCCACGTTCCGCGCGGAGTCGGGCGCAGGGGTGGTGTTGGGCATCGCGCAGACGGTCGTGAAGCCGCCATGGACGGCCGCGCGCGTCCCGCTTTCTATCGTCTCCTTCTTCTCAGCGCCGGGCTCGCGCAGATGCACATGCAGGTCCACGAGCCCGGGGCAAACGACCTTGCCGACGGCGTCTATCACCTGTGCGCCATCCGCGCGCGGGAGGCCATCGCCAATCGCAGCGATGCGGCCTCCGCTGATCAGGAGATCCCCGGACAGATCGCGGCCGGTTCCGGGGCAGATCAGGCGGCCCGAACGAATTAGGAGATCGGCCGACTGCGCCATCGCGCTCAGCACCTCTCACAAACGCAGAAGGCCTTCCGGCAGGAAGGCCTTCTGTAGCGCTCAGATCTGCACGGGATCGTTCATTCAGTCACCTTGACGTTGAGCCGATCGATGCGGCTGACCTTCCTGCCGTTCGCGTCGGAGACAGTCAGGGTGACGGTGTAGTAGCCCGGCGTCACGAAGGTCCAGGTGGTCTCGGCACCGTAGCCCTCGCCCTGTATGCCATCAATGTCATCGAAGTCCCAGGCGTAGGTCGCGTTGGCGCCGGCGGGCTGCGGCGCGGCTCTGAACTCGGTCTCGACATCCACCTTCGTGGTGATATTGGGTCCCGCATCCGCCACGAGCGGCTGCGGCTCGTAGCCAAGCGTGAGGTCGCCGATCCAGAAGGTCTCCTCCACGTTGCCGAAGAGCGCAATCTGCTCGATCTTCCCACCGGTCACGTCAACGGCGCCCTTGAACTGGTCGAGCCCGACGACTATCTCCACCCAGTCCTCGATGATCTCGGGGTAATCGGCGATATCTATCGCGCCGGAGTCTATCGCGCCGAGGTCAGTCACGATCAGCGCACGAAGTTGCTCGATCTTTGCGGGAGGCTCCGGGGCAGCCATTGGCCCCATCATTCCCGGCTCCATCATCCCGGGATCCATCATCGCGGGGTCCATCATTGCCGGATCCATCATCGCGGGGTCCATCCCCGGAGGCATCATCCCGGGCTCCATGGGGTAGGCGCCGGGAGGGAATGCGCCGGGATCCACGCCAGGCGGCATCATCCCGGGCTGCCAACCCGGAGGCATCATCCCAGGGTCCATCATGCCTGGATCCATAGGCATATCGCCGGGGAAGCCTCCAGGCATACCGGGCTGCACGGGCGCGGGCTCATTGATCTTCACAACGAGCTTCAGGTAACCGCCCTCTGGGTTGCTGAGGAACTGGCCGGCGTCCTGCGGATTGCTGAGGATAAGCCGGCCGCCGGCGAAGAAGCCGGTGGTCTCGACCTTGAGCGCCTTGTCTTCGAGGTACTCCTCTTCTTCATCAAGCTCGATCGTGCCGGAGCCCCAGCTGCCAAGCTTAACATCTTTGAGGCTGCCGGAGTACACCGGCAGTCGGCAGTCCTGAGCGCAGGCGACGGTCGCAATGCCGATCATCAGTATAGCTGCGAGTACATATGCCGCCATTCGCATCAAGGTGATCACCCCTGAGCATTACCGCGCGAGCCCCGCCCGCACGGTTGACTGCGGTTGACTCACTTCTGCTGCCATTCTACCCCTGCGCCGAGATTCCTGCAAGGGCTGGTTTGTGGTAGCGAGCGCCTCTCACTCCGCCTCCGGAGCCTCAGCATCCGGAGCCTCAGCCTCGGTGCGGCCGGCCAGGTGCTCAAGCGCGGCGGCGATGAAGCCGGCGAACAACGGATGGGCGCGGTTCGGCCGCGACTTAAACTCCGGGTGGAACTGGCAGGCGATGAAGAACGGGTGGTCGGGTAGCTCAATGATCTCCACGAGGTCGCCCTCGGGCGAGGTTCCTGAGATGACCAGACCGTTCGCCGTCAACTGCTCGCGGTACTCATTGTTGACCTCAAGCCGGTGCCGATGGCGCTCGGAGATGTCCAGTGCGCCATACAGCCGCGCGGCGAGTGAGCCCTCCTGAAGCGTGCATGGGTACGCCCCCAGCCGCATCGTGCCGCCAAGCTCGGTGATGTACTCCTGCTCCTTGAGGTACACGATCACCGGGTGCGGGGTGTCGCTCTTGAACTCACGGGAGTCAGCGTTCTCCAGTCCGCAAACGCTGCGGACGAACTCGATCACTGCCGTCTGCAGGCCGAGACACAGGCCGAGGTAGGGGATATTGCTCTCGCGGGCATACCGGATGGCTTCGATCTTCCCCTGAATGCCTCGGTCTCCGAACCCGCCGGGTACGATTACGCCGTGAACGTCACTGAGGTAGGCCTCTGCCCCATCGCGTTCGATCGATTCCGAGTCAACATACTTGATCTTCACCCGAGCGACGTTGGCGATCCCGCCGTGCATAAGCGCCTCGGTCACCGACAGGTAGGCATCCTGCAGGTCCATGTACTTGCCGACCATGGCGATGGTGACTTCCGAGGTCGGATGGGCGTAGCGGTCGCAGATCTCCTGCCATTCCGACAGGTCCGGCTCGCGCAGAGGGAGATCGAGTGCCTTGCAGACGATATCCGCGACCTTCTGCCGCTCGAGAGCCAGCGGGATATGGTAGAGGGACTCCTTGACGTCCACGCAGGAGACAACACTCTCCACAGGAACATCGCAGAAAAGTGAGAGCTTGCGGCGGACCTCCTTCGGGAGCTCCCGTGCAGCGCGCACGATGAGGATGTCCGGCTGGATGCCGATCGAGCGCAGCTCCGCGACCGAGTGCTGAGACGGCTTGGTCTTCAGTTCGCCGATGGTGTCGAGGTACGGGACGAGCGTTACGTGCATGTAGCAGGCGTTCTCGCGGCCCTCCTCGATGCGCATCTGGCGGATCGCCTCGTAGAACGGCTGGCCCTCGATGTCGCCGACGGTGCCGCCGATCTCCACTATGCAGACTTCCGCCTCGTACGCATTCGCGCACTTGCGGATCCGGCTCTTGATCTCATCGGTGATGTGCGGAATGACCTGGACCGTCTGCCCGAGGTAGTAGTCGCCATCTCGCTCCTTGACGATGACCGAGCCGTAGATCTGGCCGGTAGTGACATTGGAGAGCTGGCTGAGGGGCTCGTCCACGAAGCGCTCGTAGTGCCCAAGATCGAGGTCAGTCTCGGCCCCGTCATCGGTGACGAAGACCTCACCGTGCTGGAATGGGTTCATAAGTCCCGCGTCCACATTGATGTACGGGTCGATCTTCAGGATGGCGATCCGAAAGCCCCTGGCCTTCAGCAGCCGCCCGAGCGACGCGGAGGTGATCCCCTTGCCGATCCCTGAGACCACGCCACCGGTTACGAAGCAGTACTTGGTCATACGCGATCTCCATCTCCAATCTGCAACTCATCGGGGCGGCCTCTGGCAGGCCGCCCCGTTTGCTGATAGCTGATCGTGTGGCCTGCTACTGGTCGCCAGGTGGTGGTTGGTCCATGGGGCAGTCCACCGGGAGGTCCGCCACATCGCCCTCGGCAGGCCCTTCCACGGCCGTCTGATCATGCGCGCAGGGTACCGCCAGTTCCCTGTCAACCAGCGGCGTGTCCAGCGGCGTCTCCGCGGGCTCCATCGTACGGTCGGATCCCCGTTCGATCACGCACTCGCCCGAAGCCTCCGCCTGATCTCCCTCGGGTGCTCCCTCAACAGCGCTGCGTGCATGCGCGCAGGGGAAGGTCTCCTCCTTCGGGACCTCCGGTCGAATGTCCATGTCGCCGGCGGCGGAGACATCAATGTCTTCGTCGGCAACCACGGGCGTATCATCGATGACGGCCACCTCATGCGGCCGGACCTCGGTCTTGCGGCGCTTGATCTCTGTAATCTCAAGCTCCATCCGGTCGATGCTGGCCGCGATCATGTCGATCCGCTCGCAGTCCTTGAGCAGATCGCGATTCTGCACCTTGCCGCGCCGGTGGAGCGTGTAGACCTTCGCGCCCATCTCAACAAGCACATCCTCACGCTCGCGCGCCATCTCGCGTATCTTGTTGCGCCGGTCGGTGATGGCGTTGACCTCTTCCCACCACTCGCTCACCGCGCTGGTTGTCCTCTTCGCCCACTGCGAGACGCTGTCGTTCGCCGACTTGATCTGATCGCCGATTCCTGCCATCTTCCTCATCTCCTCCTGGCCCTTGTATGGCATCTCTGGCCGGGTCAGAGGACCCGCCTCTCCAGATCGCTCTGTGGTGCCCTCGACTCACCTCAGACTGGCCGCGATCTCTCATCCAGCCGGTGCAGCCCCGCGTCCAGTGCCGCCTGCACGGCCGCCCTGTGCTCCTCGCGGGTGATCCGCCGCGGAAGCTCCGCGAATTCGTTCGCGCGGTAGCATGGCCGGTACTGCGCCATCACGTTGACGTACGTGTCGCGGCTCAGTGACGCGATGAACCGCATGACCTCAGGCGTGCCCGCGAGGCCCTCCGGCATCACGAGGTGCCGCACCAGCAGCCCCCGACTCGCCACTCCATCGTCGCCAGTCTGCAGATCGCCGACCTGCCGGTGCATCTCCCGGATCGCCGTCCGCATCACCTGCGGATAGTCGGCCGCCCCCGACAGCCTCCCCGCGACCTCCGGGTCGGCATACTTCGCGTCCGGCATGTAGATGTCCACGACGCCGTCGAGCAACTCCAGCGTCGCCAACGCGTCATAGCCGCCGGTATTGTACACCAGCGGCATGCGCAGGCCCAGATCGATGGCCGGACCGAGTGCCGCGAGTATCTGCGGGACCACATGCGACGGTGACACGAAGTTGATGTTGTGGCAGCCGCGTCGCTGCAGCCCTACCATCATATTCGCAAGCTCAACCGCGGACACCTCTCTGCCTTCACGCCCGTGGCTGATCTCGTAGTTCTGGCAGAAGACGCAGCCAAGGTTGCATCCGGCGAAGAAGATCGTCCCGGAGCCGCCGGTGCCCACGAGCGGCCGCTCTTCACCGAAATGCGGCGCGGCGGAGCAGACGCGCGCGAGCGTCCCGCCTCCGCAGAAGCAGCCGCGCTCCTGGCCGCGTGGCACGCCGCACTCGCGCGGGCAGACGCTGCACTCGTCGAGCAGCGTCAGCGCCTGCTCGGCCCGCCGGGCAAGCTCGCCGCTCTCATGCAGCGCCAGGTACGACGGCGCGGGAACAGCCATCGCCGGTCACTCCACCAGGCCCTCAAGCAGCAGGTCGAGGTCACCGCGCTCGCCCCGGAAGTTCATGTCGAAGTGCACGGGGGTGATCGAGACGCGTCCGTCCTGAATCGCGCAGATGTCAGTCCCGGGCTCGCAGTCGCGCTCCAGCGGCTCACCGGAGAACCAGTAGTAGCTGCGCCCGCGCGGATCAAGCCGGTGCTCCAGCGAGTTCATATAGCGCCGGCGCCCGAGGCGCGTGATGGTCGCGGGCCCGAGCTCCTCAACGCATACGTTCGGCACGTTCACGTTCAGGAATGTGTCGGGCGGCAGGCTGCCCTCCGCCAGCCGGTGTGCGAGCGTAGCGGCGAAGTCGGCCGCGGGGCCGAAGATGCACTGCTCGTACGCGGTCACCGAGATGGCAAATGACTTGAAGCCCTGAAGGGCGGCCTCCATGGCGGCGGAGACCGTGCCGGAGTAGAGCACCTCCTCACCGAGGTTCGCGCCTGCGTTGATCCCCGCGACCACCAGGTCCGGCTTCGGCCGATCATTGGCCGCCGCGAGGATCGTGCAATCCGCGGGTGTGCCGTTCGTCGCCCACGCCTCGGCAACGGGCGCATCGATCTCCACTGCCGTCATCCGCAGCGGCTTGTGCAGCGTGATCCCATGGCCCGCGGCCGACTGCTGCCGCTCGGGCGCGATCACGACCACCTCTCCGAGTGGGGCCAGTGCCCTCGCGAGCTCCAGGATCCCCGGCGCATGTATTCCGTCGTCGTTCGTCACCAGGATTCTCATCATGACCCCTTGGACTGTATTCTCGTCTCGCCAAATGCGCGTTAGCTGAACCGCACGATCTCCAGCCTTGTGACCGCGGGATGGCCGGTGATCTCCGCACGAACCTCAGGCGCGACGGCTCCGGCCACGGTCACGGCCATCAGCCCCGCCCCGTCAACGGCCTCGCGGCCCACCTGGATGCCGAGGATGCTGATCCCTGCTTCGCCGAGGATGCGCCCGACCGTGCCGATGAAGCCCGGCCTGTCAGGCCGCGCGTTCCAGCAAAGCAGCACCGTGTCCGCCGGCACAAGATCGAGGCCAAAGCCTGCGATCTCGACGATCCGGGCCTGGCCGCGGTCGAGCAATGCGCCGGCGACCTCCGCCGGCCCGACTCCATCGCTGATGCTCACGCGAATGTAGCGCGAGTAGCCGCGCGTGTCGGCCGCCACGCCGCTGCTCATCTGAAGCCCGCGCTCGGCGGCGAGAACAGGCGCGTTCACGTAGTTGACCGGCTCATCAAAGAGTTCCCCGAGCATTCCCGCGAGGAAGTGCCCGCTGATGATATCGAGGTGCTCCTCCGCGCCACCGCCGCGCACGTAGATCGCCGCGCTTCGAGGCGCGTCGCTGAGCAGGGCTGCCTGAAGCTTGCCCAGCGCCTCCGCCAGCGGCAGGAAGGGCCCGATCACGTCCAGCTCCTCCCGCGTGAGAGCCGGTACATTCACCGGCCAGCGCGGTCTGCCGCCCGCCAGCACCTCCAGCACCTGCTCCGCGGCCTCGCGCGCCACCAGTGCCTGGGCTTCCTCCGTGGAGGCGGCCACATGCGGCGTCGCGACCACGTTCGGCAGGCCGACGAGGTCCATGCGCGGCTCCGGCTCATGCTCGAAGACATCCAGCCCGGCCCCGCCAAGACGGCCTGAGGCCAGGGCCGCGACGAGAGCATCCTCATCCACGAGCGCGCCGCGTGCGCAGTTCACCAGCAGCGCGCCCGGCTTCATCCGCGCCAACTCATCAGCACCGATCATCTGCCGGGTCTGCTCGGTGAGCGCAGCGTGGAGCGTGATGACATCGGAGCGCGAGAGGAGTTCGTCCATCTCCACCGGCTCGATGCCAAGCTCCCGCGCGCTGTCGGCCGGCACGAACGGGTCGCAGGCGATGAGGGTCATGCCGAACGCGCGGGCACGCCTCGCGACCTCCTGCCCGATCTTCCCGAGGCCGACGATCCCGAGCGTCTTGCGGTAGAGCTGCCGCCCGGTGGCCTCCTTCTTCAGCCACCGGCCCTCCTTGAGCGCCGCGCTGGCTGCCGGGATGCGCCGTGCCAGCGCAAGCATCATCGCCATGGCGTGCTCGGCGGCGGCGATGGTGTTCCCGGTCGGCGTGTTAACCACCGCTATCCCGCGCCGAGTCGCGCACTGCAGGTCCACGTTGTCCACGCCGACGCCCGCGCGGGCGATCACCCGCAGCTTCGGAGCCGCCGCCAGCAGCCCAGCATCAAGCTCCGTTGCGCTCCGCACGATCGCTCCGTCGGCCTCGGCCAGCTCCGCAAGCAGCCGATCGCGCCCGCAGCCCGCGACGAGCACGACCTCCGCGCGGTCGCGCAGCAACTCCACGCCCTCATCGGCGATTGCGTCGCAGATCACGACCTTTGGCATCGTCAGCGCACCCCGCGAGAAGCGGCGTCACGTGCGGCCTCAAGCATCACGGCGGCATCAGCGTCATATCCGAGGTTCGTCAGCCCATCGGCGAGCGCCTCCACGGTCCGCTCGATCTGCCCGAGATCCACCGTGCCCATGTGCCCGATGCGGAAGATGTGGCCCTTAAGGTCGCCCTGTCCGCCTGAGATCAGCACCCCGCGCTGCTCGCGCAGGTACGCGACGAGCTTCGAGCTATCCACCGGCGAGTGCACGGCCGTCACGGTCTGAGAGCGAGCGCCCTCCTCGGCGAAGAGCGTCAGCCCCACGGCCTCGACGGCCGCGCGGGTGGCATCCGCCATCGCTGCATGGCGCGCGAACACCCCCGGCAGGCCCTCCTGCTGGATGAGATCAAGCGAGGCCCCGAGCGCGGCGATCAGCGAGGTTGCGGGGGTGTAGGGCGTCTCGCCCTTGTGCAGCGACCCGCGTGCTCTCCGCAGGTCGAAGTAGTAATTCGGCATCGTGGCGCGCTCCGCCACCTCCCACGCCGTGTCGCTCATCGCGACGAAGCTCAGGCCAGGCGGCAGCATCAGGCACTTCTGAGAGCCCGCGGCGACGGCGTCGAGGCCCCAGCAATCCGCCTCGACCGGGACGCCCCCAAGGCAGCTCACGCAGTCGCAGATGACGAGCGCGCCCGCGTCACGAGCAGCGGCTGCAAGCTCCTTGAGAGGGTGCATGACGCCCGTGGAGGTCTCGTTGTAGACGCTAAGCAGAGCCTGGAAGTCGCCGGTCGCCAGCGTCCTGCGCACTGCTTCGGGATCGGCCGCGCGCCCGTAGTCGAAGCTAAGCGAGGTCACCTCCGCGCCGAAGACGCGGGCAATCTCCCCCATCCGCTCGCCGAACTTGCCGGCCTCGATGACCAGCACGCGGTCGCCGGGCGACAGGAGGCTGGTGATCGCCGCCTCGACCGCGCCGGTGCCGGAGCTGGTGAGGATGAGCACATCGCCCGAGGCGCCAAAGAGAGTGCGGAGGCTTTCCGTGCAGCGCTCGAGGAGAGCGCGCATCTGCTGCCCACGGTGGTAGAAGCCGGGTCCGGCGAGCGCCTCGCGCACTGCCGCGGGCAGGTTAGTCGGGCCGGGAATCATGAGCAGCGGGTCGAACTCAGGCATCGCCATCGGGTCTCCCGTGTACATCGGCCACAGCGTACGCCCGACCGCGTGAGGACGCGCTCGGGTGATGGCCCGCGTTCTCATGAGGAGCGGTGGGGCTCAGTCGGAAATGAGCGTAACGTTGACTCGCCTGTGCCTCGGACCGTCAAGCTCGATGAGCTGGATGCGCTGCCACGTGCCGAGGACGAGGTTGCCGCCTTCGATCGGGATCTGCACGCTGTTACCGAGCAGCGTGGCGCCGAGGTGCGCGCCGGCGTTGTGATCTATGCGATCGTGATGCCAGTCCTCGCTCGAGACGAGGCCATCAATCAACGTGAGAACATCATGCACAAGGCCTTCCTCATGCTCATTGATGTAGAGCGCGCAGGTGCAGTGAGGCACGGAGACGCTACAGAGGCCCGAGGAGATCTCGGCCTTCGCGAGGACCCCCGCGACCTCGTTGGTGATGTCAAGCACCTGGCGGCGTGAGCTAGTTGGCAGGGCGAATGTCTTGGTCACCGATCCTCAATCTCCTTGGGGCCCGCGATTGCAGGCCCGGTGCGTCCCGGCCGTCGCGCGGCCCTCAGTAGGCCCGTCGCAGTTCAGTCACCCGCAGTTGCAGTCTCTCCACGCCGGTGTAGTGGTCAACATCGGGCACGAAACACAGATCTATGTGGCTCCCCGCATGAGCATCCTCAAGCTGGTTCCCCAGGCCGAATCCTATACACTCTGCCTGCCGGCCGCCAGATTCGACCGCGAGCTTCAGATGTGTTCCGCCGGCGCCGACAGTACGCGCCTGCATCACCGTCACATCGCGCGTAACGAAAAGCGGATCGGGGTTCTCCGCGCCACACGGCTGCAGCCGCTCAAGCTGGCGCACGAGATCCGTGTCCACCTCAGCGAGCGTGACCTCCGCGTCAACCAGCACTGTGGGCCGCAGATCGTCCTCGTCAAGCACGTCGCGCCCGATCTCATTGAGCCGCTCACGCAACTCCGCCACCCGATCGGCCTTCAACTCGAAACCGGCCGCCATGGAGTGGCCGCCGTGGCGATCGAGGAGATCGGAGCAGCAGTTGAGAGCCTCTGAGACATCGAAGGCACCGATGCTGCGTGCGGAGCCGCGTGCCGTCGTTCCCTCGACAGCCATCAGCAACGTCGGCAGGCCGATCTGCTCGAGGACCTTCGATGCAACGATACCCACCACACCGCGATGCCATCCCTGCTTCGCGAGGACGATGACCCTGTCGTGGTCAAGGTCCACCTCGTCCTCGACCATCTTAAGCGCCTGGCGGAAGATCGTGTCCTGTTCCGTGCGCCGCTGAGAGTTCAGGCTGTCGAGGTGCAGCGCGATTCTGCGCGCTTCATTCTCGTCCTCAGTGAGCAGAAGCTCGAGGGCGTCCGTCGGGTCCGCCATGCGTCCGACCGCATTGAGACGGGGGCCTATCCGGTAGCCGATATCCTGCGCGGTGACGCACTCCCCGATCTCGCACAGCTCCATCAATATCTGCAGGCCCACCTTGCGCGTGTAGGGGAGCAGTTGCAGGCCGACCGCTGTCATCGCACGGTTCTCGCCGACGAGCGGGCAGATATCGGTGATGGTTCCGATGGCGACGAGATCGAGAAACGCACGCTGAAGTGACTTCTGTGGCAGATCAAGACGCTCGCAAATCGCCGATGCAAGCTTGAATGCCAGGCCGACGGCGGCGAGTTCGCGATCGGGATACACCGCGTCCTGCCTCTTGGGGTTGATCACCAGGGCTCTGGCCGGGAGGGCCTCGCCCGGTTCGTGGTGATCAACGATGATGACATCCTGGCCCTGATCGCAGGCGCAGGCGACGGCTTCGTGGTCGCGGACGCCGCAGTCCGTCGCGATGATGAGGCCTGCGACGTCGGCCGACTGCCTGACCGCGCGCTGGCTCAGTCCGTAGGAGTCGTGGAAGCGATGCGGCAGGTAGTAGTGCACGTCGGCGCCGAGCTTGCTCAGGAAGCGTACCAGCAGTGTGGTCGCGGTGATCCCGTCGGCGTCGTAGTCACCGTGGACGAGGATTGGCTCCTTCTCACGCAGCGCGCGCAGGAGCCGATCGACCGCCTGCTCCATGTCTGGCAGGAGGAACGGGTCATGCAGGTCATCCAGTGAAGGGCTCAGGAAGCGTTCGGCGTGCGAGGGCTCACCAAGTCCGCGGCCAAGGAGGACGGCGGAGAGGATCGGATGCAGGCCAAGTTGCCGCGAGAGCTCCTCCTCGGCAGCCCGGTCGCGGGGTCGGATGATCCAGTCGCTGCTGCGGATAGGTGCCATGGTAGGGCTTCTTCTCGTCCTCCGGGGGCATGTTTCAGGCAGTATAGGGCATGCAACCGGCGACTGTCAACTTCGCGGCCCACCCCCGCAACGGCCCCCGAATGCCTCCGTTCTACGTGTCAGGAAGGTCGCGGCAGCTTTCGCGGCATTGGTTCTCGCGGTCAGTTGACATGCTTGGCGCGCTTGCATAATATGTTTCCGGCACGGCAGCGGCGGCTAGCCTCGATGGGCATGAGGTCGCGACCCGAGCCATGGCAAGCTATGATCAATCCCGGGTCGCGGTCTCGGGTGGGTAGACACAAGGAGGCGCACAATGAGTTCGGGCGAGATGATGTTCGACGAGTCACACATGTGGGTGCGGCTGGAGGATGAGGACACCGCCATTACCGGCCTATCCGACTACGCGCAGGACATGCTGGGCGAGGTCATTTTTGTTGAGCTTCCGGAAGAGGGCGCCGCGCTTGTGCGAGGAGACGCCTGCGGCACTGTTGAGTCCGTGAAATCCGTTGAGGACCTCATCTCGCCGATCAGCGGCGAAGTGGTGCGAGTCAATGAGGAGGTCCTCGACTCGCCTGAGCTCATCAACCAGGACCCGCACGGGGACGGCTGGCTGATGGAGGTCAAGCTGGAGGACCCGTCGGAGCTGTCCAGCCTCATGAGCGACGATGACTACGAGCGGCACCTCGACAATCTTGAGGGTGACCTCGACGAGGATGACGAGGACTTCTAGCGCCGAGAGCTGCTGATCGCGCGGCCGGCCATCTCCTGGCCGGCCGCTTGTTTTGCTGAGCAATCGTCAATGACCTGTGGGCAGGGTGATAGGATGACATTCTGGCGGCTGATTGAGAGCGGCTTTGCCGATGCCGCACTGAACATGGCTGTTGATGAGGCGATCTCCAACGCGGTCGCAGCGGGCGAACAGCCGCCCACGCTCCGCCTCTACGGCTGGCGACCGGCGGCCGTCTCGGTCGGCTATAACCAGCCGCTGGATGAGGGCATCTCTCAGGACGCGATCGCCGCGCGGGGCTACGGGCTCGTCCGGCGACCGACCGGAGGCCGCGCAATCCTCCACGCCGATGAGCTGACCTACTCGTTCTGCATACGCCAGGACGCGATCCGCGGCGGCGGCTCCACGATGGAGTCATACCGCGAGATCTCGCGCGGTATCATCGCCGGGCTCGAACTGCTGGGCGCAAGGGTGAGCCTCGGCGCTGACGGTCAGAGCCCTGCCGGCATCCCCGCGTTCAGCGGCCAGCAGAACGGCATCGACGCCGCCCGGCCGATCTGCTTCGCGAAGACGGCGCGATGCGATCTGCAGGCTGAGGGGCGGAAGGTCGTAGGGAGTGCACAGGTGCGGCGTGATGGCGGCATCCTTCAGCACGGCTCGATCCCGCTCACGATCAACCTCGAGGACCAGGTGGCGGTCATGCCGGGTTCGGACGGTCGCCTCTCCCGCCAGGTGCTTGCGGGCGCTGCAATGAGCGTCTGTGAGTTGCTCGCGCGTTCGGTGACCTACGAGGAACTGAGCGCAGCGGTGGCGCGGGGGTTCGCGGAGAGCTTCGGGGTTGAACTGCAGACGCAGGGACTCTCCCCCGCCGAAGCCGCCAAAGTGGAACGCCTCCGCGACGAGAAGTACGCCACCGATGACTGGAACGAGCATAGAGGTAAGGGCGGGGAGTAGCACAGAGGCCTCGCGCGCGCTGACCAAGCTGTCTGAGCGGCTCATGCCACCCTACGCGAGCGGCACCTCGGTGACAGTCCGCAGCCCTGGTTCTGCTGCCATGAGCGGCCACATGAAATTGATGACTGCTCCCGCCGCCGCGATGTCGCCATGGATGCCGCCGGACACGATCGCATGCACCGGTGGCAGACCCTCTATCCGCACCTCATCGCGCTCTTCCTCACCGTGCGCCATCACCAGTTCAAGCCGCAGGTCGCCCATCGTGAGGCGCTCGTGCTGACCGCAGACCTGCCCCGCAGCGATCTGGAAGTGCGCGCTGCTGACGCGCTCCTCAGCGACGATGGGCTCTATCGTCTCCTCGAACTCGCCCCAGGGCCACCCGAGTGAGTCCGCGAGCAGCGCGCCCGATTCGGCGAGGCCCACGTGGCCGATCCTGCCCTGCGACGCCAGCTCGCGGAAGTCATCCGGATGCATCCCGGAGCCGATCTTCGCCTGGAGCTGCTGGCGCCGCAGCGAGGCATTGAGGAAGCGTCCGGCGTAGATTTTGTCAACGCGTTGGCACACGCGCGTCATCACGAACGGGAAGAGGTCGAGGACGAAGCCCGGGTTCACGCCCGCGCCGAGAAGCGACACCCTGTTCGTCACGGCTACGGCATCCAGCCGATCCGCCTCGGTGGCGGCCCGCAGCCATGGGAACACAAGCTCTTCGCAGGTGGAGATACATGACAGCCCCCGCTCCATCGCGGCCGTGAGCTGCGGCTCCACTGCTTCCACGCTGGAGCCCGTGCATACGACAGCCAGCTCGGCTTCCGCCGCGGCAGCCGCCTCGAGCGCACTCTCCAGATCGCCAGACACCGCGAGTTCAGGCAGATCCTCACCCGGCAGCACTTCGCGCAGGGAGCGGCCGGCGACCTGCGGAGCGATATCGACGCAGGCCACAGGCTCACAGATCCCCGCGCGCACTCCTGCCTTGAGTACCTCAAGTCCGATCGTCCCCAGGCCTACATGGACCGTCCTGAGCCGGTCGTTCATGGTCAATCCCTCGTTCGGTGGCGCGTCTGGATGGCCGCGGCGAAGTGTACACCATCGTCTGCCGCCGGACAAGGGGGCGCGTACGTAACAACGTCCCGGCGGACCGCCCACCACCTCAAGGCGGCTGCCATGCGACCGGATATTGGTTAACGAACGCAGACGCGAAAGGTTGAGCGACTCTCTGGCGACCTTTCGGGTCGCCAATGAGGTGAGGAACATGCCAACACTGGTACTGCTCGCCGCGGGCGACCGTCGTCTCTGGGAAGAGCACGACCGTCTCCTGTGCGATCTGGGCCTCACGGTGCAACACGTGGAGACCGGCCGTGCCGCCCTGTGGCTGCATGAGCAGATGGCTCCCAGGCTCACGCTCATCGCCACAGACCTGCCCGACCTGCATGCGCTGGACCTGTGCAGGCGCCTGCGCCGGCGGAGCAACCGGCAACTGATCGTGCTGGCCGAGGCGACGGAGGATGTCGATCGAACTCTCGCGTTTGAGATTGGGGCAGATGACATCATCGACGAGGGCTGCCGCATTGATGAACTTCGCGAGCGTATAGACGCCGCGCTGTGCCGCTCGGACGACAGCCGCCTGGGGCGCGAGCCGGGAGAGGTGCTGGACTTCGGCCGAATCGTGCTTGACCGCCGCTCGCGCCTCCTTAGCGTCGAAGACCGCTCATGCACACTCACGCGGATGGAGTGCGACCTCCTCTGGGCGCTCGGGCAGTATGCAGGGCAGGTCGTCGCATCGGAGCACCTCCTCGAGACAGTCTGGGGCTACCCGAGCGGCATCAAGACGCGCACTCTCGACGTGCACATCGGCCGCCTGCGCAGGAAACTTGGCGAGGATGGGAAGAACCCGCGCTACATCACCACCGTGCGTGCCGTCGGCTTCCGCTTCGATCCCCGCGAGGCGCTCAGCGCCGGCGGCGAGGCGGCTGCCTGAGCCCCCGACCGCAGGTCTTTCGGTCGCCTCCCCCCATCCTCCGCAGCCGCACAGGCGGCGCTCGCGCGCGCCCGTCGGTGCTTGACTTGCCCCCTGTCGATGGCTTACAATCGCGTGGTAATTGCCACCGTGCCTCGGGGTTGACAGGAGGATTTCTTCGTGAGAAGCGACACCAAGCTGCTCATCTTCATCGGTGACGGTATGGGCGGACGCCCGATGGCCGGGCCGGAGACAGAAACCACCATCGAAGCCGCGAATACCCCCGCTATGGACCGCATCGCCCGGGAGGGCGTCTGCGGAATGCTCGACCCGATCGCACCGGGACGCCCTGCCGGGAGCGACACCTCGCACATGGCCATCCTCGGCTACGAGCCCGAGAAGCATTACCGCGGGCGAGGGCCGTTTGAGGCCAAGGGTGTGGGGATTGATGTCAAGCCGGGCGATGTGGCCTTCCGCTGCAACTTCGCCACTGTCGAGGGCAAGAAAGTCGTTGACCGCCGCGCCGGGCGGATTAAGTCGGGTACCGAGCAGCTTGCTGAGGCAATCAGCCGGGAGATACCGCGCATCGGCGATGTGCAGATCATCTTCGAGCCATCTGTAGAGCACCGCGCGGCGCTTGTGCTGCGAGGTCAGGGGCTCTCGCACGAGATCTCCGAGGTTGATCCACACGATCCAGATGTGGACTACCTCGAATCACACGCACTTGAGAATGCCCATGACGTGGCGGGTGCGAATAAGACTGCGCGCGTCATCAACGAGTTCGTGAAGCGCGCGCATGAGGTGCTGGAGGACCATCCCGTGAACGTCCAGCGGCGGGCGCAGGGGCTTCCGCCGGCGAATATCGTCCTCCCGCGCGGCGCGGGCACTGCCGTGGACCTCGAGCCCTTTGAGCAGCGCTACGGCCTCAATGGCGCGCTGATCGTGGAGGTGGACCTCGTTCGCGGCGTCGGCAACTACCTGAAGATGGACGTCATCCACGTTGATGGCGCCACCGGCGGACAGGACACCGATGAGTTGGCTATCGCGCGCGCGGTGGTCGAGGCATTCGAGACGCACGACTTCGTCCTCGCGAACATCAAGTGCCCTGACCTGGGCGGCCACGACGGCAACTGCCAGATGAAGATTGCGGCCATTGAGAAGGTTGACCGCGCGATCGGCTACGTGTTGGACAACCTCGATTGGGATCACACGACGATCATGATCACCGCCGACCACTGCACCCCGTGCTCGCTGATGGATCACAGCGGCGACGCCGTGCCGGTCGCGTTCCTCGGCTACGGCACCCGGCCGGATGACGTTGAGCGCTACGGCGAGCGGCCCTGCGCCAAGGGCAGCATGGGGCATCTGCGCGGCATGGAGATCATGGACATCATGCTTAACTTCGCCGCTCGCGCGGAGAAGTTCGGCGCATGAGAGTGCTGGCATGCACCCTCGCGGCCCTGGCCCTCGCGCCCCTATGGGCCGAGGGACTGCACACCGGCGTATCGCCGGAGGTCGTGGCTGAGAACGCCGAGCCGGGGCCGGAGATCTTCCGCATTCGCGTGCACAACACCGCTGGTGGCCTGATCGAGGTCAGCCGCGATGGCGGCATGCAGTGGCTGGAGGCAGGACACGTGACCACCCCCGCCACTGCCGTCAATCCTGCAGGATACACTGCCAGCCAGTGGGCGCAGGACAGCGCGATGGCGGCCTCGGCAGCGAATGCTCTGCATGTGAAGATCGCCAACCACCCGGAGACCGGGCGAGGCATCGTGTTCTCCCTGGTGCCCGCAGGCATAGCCGTGGGCGCGGCGCAGGGCCGCGGGAGTTCCTCGATTGCCACCGACATCGCAGGCGGGGAGGGCATCTTCGGAGGCGGACTGGCGCCGCAAGTGAACTCGCCGGTGGCTATTGAGCGTGACGGGCTGCAACCGCTCCCGGCCGACTACGTCCCCTCCGACGGAGATCGGATCGTCATCCGCGTGCTGGAGCCTCCACGCCGCATCGCGTGGCTGGGGTTCGACAACAGCTTCGGCGGCCTGATCACGGCGCACTACCCCGGCGGCGAGGAGAAGATCATCGGCACCGTCCTCCGGCCGGTCGTGGGCATCGGACGCTTTGAGGGTACGCGAGACGCCGCGCCGGGCCGGATCCGCGCGAACCACCCGGGCGTCATCGACATCTCAACGTCGCCCTACGGCCAGATCGGCGGCTTCCAGATCGTGCCATCCGGGCACGCCGACAGCCCCGAGGTCACGTACATCCGCACCGGCACGCAGTGGATGGTCGTCGGCCCGCTCACCGCGACCGCGCCGAGCTGGGAGGGCGTGGCGCCCCTGTTCTCGGGCTACCTGAGCCCGAGCTACCGCCCCGACGACCTGAGCCACGAGGACTGGATGCGCCGCCTGCTCTCCCGCGCGCAGGTGCAGGTCCGCTTCGCCGGTGAAGAGTGGGAGCTAATGCCGCGGATCGTCATTGACCCAACCGCCCCCGCTGACGTAGACACGAAGGACCGAGGTCGCAGCGGCCTCTGGCGAGTGCATGGCAGCCTGGACGCCCACACGCCACTGATCGGCGACGCGCACACCGCGTTGGCCGGGGTCTCACATATCCGCATCCTGCTGCCGCGCGCGGAGTACTGGCCGGAGCCGATCGAGGGCGCGATCTGGTGAGCCGCCTGACGGGCTGTTCGTGTCCTGCCGACGTGACAGTTCTGCCGCACGTGGTATACTGTGACGAAGCGTGATGCGCCCGCTTCACAGCACAGATAGCATACCAGAGTGATCTTGCCATGAGCGATCTCACACGGGGCCGAACCGGACGTATGCTTCGCGGCGGCGGCTTCTCGCTGCTGGTGAGCCTGCCGCGCAACGACCCTGAGATGGCGCGCGCGGCGCTCGATGCGGGCGCCGACGGCCTGAAAGTGCACATCGGCCTCGAGCACTTCGCCAGTGGCCTGCGCACCGGCTCGCTCGAAGAGGAGCAGGAGGCGCTGCGGGAGATCTGCGCCCTCGGAGCTCCGGTGGGGATCGTGCCCGGCATCGGCGAGGGCCAGGCCGGTCGCGAGGAGATGCTGCGGCTGGCGGAGATCGGGATGGACTTCTTCGACCTGTACGCGACGGATATGCCCGCGTGGATGCTGCGCATGGACGACTGCCCGCTGTCGGTGATGGTCGCCTTCAGCGCGACCTGCCGGCCCTGGGGGCTGGTCGAGCACGTCGCGGTGCGCAGCCGCCCGGAGATGATCGAGGTCTCGATCATGCCGCATGAGGCGTACGGCACGGCGCTGACCGCCGCCGACATCTCCGAGTACGCGGAGATCGCAGCGCGCGCCTCACAGCCGGTCGTGGTGCCCACGCAGAAGGCGGTGCGGCCGGAGGAGGTCGCGGCGCTGCGCGACAGCGGCGTGGCGGCACTGCTGATCGGCGCGGTGGTGACCGGCACGGAGACCGAATCCATGGCTGAGGCGACGGCGCAGTTCCGCGCGGCGATTGAGGCCACGCGTCCGCAACGACGCAGACGACACTGACGCAATGACGCCAGGAGGGATCCGGCGTGTCACTGAGACACAGGGCTCATCGGATCATATACGTCCCGCTTGACGACCGGCCGTGCAACGCCAGGTTCCCAGGATTCCTGGCGCGCATGGTCGATTTTGAGCTCGTCATGCCGCCTCTCGAGCTGCTCGGTGAGGCGCGGCAGGAGGGCGAGCCGGACGCCATTGCCCGGTGGCTGCTCGAGCCGCACGAGCGGGTGGACTGCGCCATCCTCTCGCTCGACATGCTCGCATACGGCGGCCTCGTCCCATCGCGCGCCATGCGCACATCCCCGGCGGCCGCGCTGGATCGCCTGAACGTCCTCGCGAAGCTCCGCGAACGCCTCGGAGAGTCGGCGATCTACGCGTTCAGCGTCATCATGCGCCTCTCGATCACTGCCGACCGCCCACAGACGGGGCAATACTGGGACCTCATGCGCCAGTACTCCGAACTCAGCTACCGTGTCGGGACCCTCGGGGAGCACGACAAGTTCGAGCGGCTGCAGGAGATCATCGGGCAGATCCCGCCGGAGATCATCAGCAACTACCAGGCAGCACGGGAACGCAACCACCGGGTGAACATGCGCGCTGTGGATGAAGCGGCGGCGCATCACGTGGACTTCCTCGCGCTCACCCAGGAGGATGCTGCGCAGTTCGGGCCGCACGTTGAGGAGCAGGAACGGCTGCGCGACCGCATCGTGTCGCTCAACGTCGAGGATCGCGCGATGATCTACCCCGGCGCCGATGAGGCCGGGATGACGCTGCTGGCGCGTTTCATCCACCGTCACATGCTCAGGACGCCCACGATCCGCGTCTTCTACGCCTCGGAGGATGGCGCAGACCGCGTGGCGACCTTCGAGGACCGGCCGCTGCGGCAGACGGTCGAAGCGCACATCGCGGCCGCGGGCGCTGAGATCACTGACGGCCCTGAGGCCGACCTGCTGCTCGCGGTCAACACGCCTGCCGAGGGGCGTCGCGAGGACTATGCCCGTGGCGCGGCACGCGATCGCCGCCGGCGTGAGGTGCGTGCGCTGCTGAACACAGTGGCGGCCGAATCTCCACTGCGTGTGGCCGTGGCCGATGTCGCCTTCCCGAACGGCGCCGACGAGGCGCTCATGCGAGAACTTCGCCACAGCAACCTGCAACTGCACCGCCTGCTCTCCTTCGGCGGCTGGAACACCGCCGGAAACACCCTCGGCTCGACGATCGCGCATGCGACGCTACGGCTTACTGCGCTGCAGGACAAGGGCGCATTCGATCTCGCGCAGCTTCTCGCCGACATCTCCCCGATGCGCTATCTGGAGCTGCTGAACTCACTGATCGACAGCGAGCGCGCGCATGTGGAGTTCCTCTTCGGCCGCTTCGTGGATGACTGGCTCTACCAGTCGCGCATCCGCACCGAGATCACAGAGCGTGTGGTGCAACTGCTCGAGGCCTCGATCTTCGACCTCTCGGGGAGCTACCGCCAGACCGAGCGGATGGTTGCCCGGGAGTTGGCTGCCGCCGCCAGCGACCTCTGGACCGACCACTTCCTGGCGCAGGAGATGGTCCAGATCGGCCACGAGGCCAGCCGCTCGAGTCTCGTGCTGGATGCGCTCGAGGAGACGCGGGTACGCCTTCCGTGGCGGCGGATGTTCGAGGTAGATCTCGACTTCAAGTTCGGCATGGAGCTTGTTCCCGCGGGGCAGTAGGCGGCGCACAGATCGCGCTCCCTGCTCGTGAGCCACGACACCTCCGCGGCTGCCGACCGGCACTTCATCCCTCTGGAGATTGATGCAGATGCCCGATATCAGACTTCTGCTGATCGGCAGCGGCGCAGTCATGCTCGGACACATGCGCTCGCTCGTCCAGCTCAAAGGCGTGAAGATCGTCGGTCTGGCCGATGTGGATGAGGCGCGGATGGCCAGGGCGATGGAGATGCTCGAGGAGCCCGTGCCGGGACTGCTCGACTATCGTCAACTGCTCGAGACCGTCGAGGCCGACGCCTGCTTCATCGCTGTGCCGAACTACCTGCATCGCCAGGTAGCCTGCGACTGCCTCGACGCGGGCCTGCACACCATGTGCGAGAAGCCGCTCGCCACGACCACCGCGGACTGTGACGCGATGATCGAGGCCGCCGAGCGCAACGACCGCTTCCTGCAGGTGGGCCTCTCCTGCCGCTTCTCGCGCGTGGACAGCACCGCCCACAGGCTCGTCGTGTCGGGGATGATCGGAGAGCCGAAGATGGTGTGGGCGCGCGAGTTCCGCGCTCCGTTCGCGAAGAAGTACCAGGACTGGATCCTCGACCGCGACCGCTCCGGCGGGACGCTGGTCGAGAAGACCTGCCACCACTTCGATCTCTTCAACTGGTTCACAGGAGCTTGCCGGGAATCGAACGCCACGCGTGTCTATGGCTCGGGCGGAGCAGACTGGGTCTATCAGGATCACGCCCATCTCCCCGTGGGAGTGACCGAGGCGGAGAGGCCTACGCTCAACATCATTGACAATGCGTTCGTGACGGTGGACTACGACACCGGCGCGCGGGCGCAGCTTCTTCTGTGCATGTTCGCGAACCGCGGCCGGAAGCTTGAAGTGGGTGTCCAGGGAACCGAGGGTGCGGTAGTCTACTACCGTCTGGAGTCCCTCGTCGAACTCTACGATGGGGATCACCCGAAGGATCCGCGGCGGATCGAGATAGATATCCCCGACGATGAGGTCGGGCTCAGCCACCAGGGGCAGGCATACCTCGAGCAGCTCTACTTCTTCGACTGCATCCGCAAGGGCGAAAGGCCGAAGGTGGACGGGGTCGTCGGGAAGCGGAGCGTGGAGATCGCACTGGCTGCAGAGGAATCGGTGCGCAGTCACCTCCCTGTGGAGATCAGCGCAACCCCGCTCGTGTAGTTGGAGTAGCCGTGGCAAGCGAAAGCGGGCCGCGCCGTGAAGGCGCGGCCCGCTTTCTGTGTCTGACGCGGAGCTACTGTGTCAGTCTGACTTCACTGCGCGGGATGTCCAACGACGGCGTCGCCGTCAGCGGGGCCAAGATCGTTAGCGCCCCACTTGCGGTTGTACCACTTCGCATGGCCGTCTGCCATGACAGCATTCCAGCCATCATTGTGGCGGTCCATGTCCCACACGTAGTTTGTCGTTGCCTCATCGTAGCGCCGGAGGCGGAAGTAGTTGTTCGTGCCGTCCACGACCAGCAGGAACGCCGACGGATGCTCGATCGTGGCGATCGCAAGCTGGTGCGCGCGCAGGTTGTAGGTGTAGTTCACGCCGTCCGAGAACTTCGGATGAACCGCAGCCACTCCACCGGAGCGCACATATGTGTCACGGTAGCTCGGGCAGGCGAAGATCTGGCTGTTGTTCACCTGCGGGTAGATTGCCTCGAACCAGTAGTCCGGGCCGCCATCAGGGATCACGACGTCAGGTGCAGTGTACTGGGCGCTTCGAGGAAGAACCTCATCCCAGTCCTGGGCGTACATGAGAATTCCCAGGCCGATCTGCTTCAGGTTCGACAGACACTGTGTCTGTCGAGCCTTCTCCCGCGCCCGGGCGAAGACCGGGAACAGGATTGCCGCCAGGATCGCGATAATGGCGATAACAACCAGCAATTCGATCAGGGTAAAGCCGCGTCGCATCAAGTGTCCTCCTCATGCATGCTGTCTCGCGTCTGCTCTCGGCGACCTCGCACGTGCTGCGGAGGTTGGCCGCCATCGATCTCTCAGCTTTCTGTCTTCCCCGCCTCCCGGAAGCATCGAGAAGTTCACCTTTTCGATGTACTATTACCCTCCTCTTGTTGGGGACCGCCGCACGGGTCTAAGAGCAGTCGACGCATTTCCTCCAGTACCTCCCCGGCGCGCTCAGAGTCCTTGACGGACAGCCGCTCATCAAGCGCAACTTCCTCCCCGGAGGTCAGCCTGAAGACCGGGAGCTGGTATGGCACGTCGCTGCCCGTCGAGACGTTGCGGGTTATCTCGCGCAGCTCAATAGAGACGATCTGCGCGAACGGTATCTCACGGACCAGTGTTCCTCGGCTGACGCAGCTTGTGATGGTCACGACGCGCCGTTGTCGATCGAAGCTGACTTCCCAGCGACTGCGTCCCCGTACGAGGAAACGAGACAGGGCCAATCCGCCCACGACAAGTATAGCCCCTGTGATGGCCGCCCAAACCCCCTCTCCGAAGAGGTACCAGACCACCAGGCCGATCCCTCCGAGGATCAACAGCCATGCATGACAGCCGAGGCAGCAGACCGCGCCGCGATCCGCCGCCTCATACGTGACCACCGGCTCGCGCGAGCATGCCGGATCTTCTCGGGGCGCTTCCTGATCTGTCAAGCCGATCGCCCTTTCACCACTCGATGCGTACGCTCAGGGCCTCGCCACCCGCGGAGAGTTCAAGCCCGTCCGGCCAGCCAATGTAGAGCTGCCCGTCCTCCGCGCGTGTCTCGATCTCCTCCTCCGCGCCTCCGATGTACGCGCTCGCAAGCAGCCCCTCACCCACCCCCTCCGGCAGGCCAAGTCGCAGCGTCGTCAGAGACAGGCGCCCCCAGGCCACGGACAGGGTGTGGTGCTGGGAGGAGCCATCGCGGCGCTGGCTGAAGGTGCCCCAGCCCTCGGAAGCGATGAAGAAGCTGCGGAAGTCGTCCGGGTTGACTCGTGGGTCGAAGCCCAGCAGGCCGTCTGGGGCGTGGTACACCCGCCCGCCGGCGGCCTCGAGCATGTACCAGGAGACCATCGGACGCACGTAGTGGTCGCCGCACTCGATCTCGTTCCAGGGGCTGCGGAAGCGGCCGTCATGGCGGTCGGAGGCAGCCTTCACAAGGTGCATGGCCTCCTCGACCATGCCCTCTGCGATCATGTGGCCGGCCACCTGGAACTCGAGGCCGGTCCAGACCTCGTCGGCATAGAGCATCGCGGTATCCTGTCGCTCACCTCGCGGCCAGGAGGCGGCGAGGAGCCCCTTGTCCCAGTCGGACGCGTAGACACGCGGTATCTGCCGATGGCCAACGAGGTCGTGGCGGAAGTTGTGGCGGTAGATCGCCGCCAGCGCGCTGCGGATGTTGCCAGGATCGAGCAGATGCCCCAGTCCGAGGGTGTGCGCCCACCACTGGCCGAAGAGCTGGTCGGAGAGGCAGCCTGTGCCGTACTGATGCGATTCGGCTCCGGGCGTGGCGGGATCGAAGTGCTGCTCGTAGTACTCTCCATTGAAGAGCGTTTCATCAATCTTCCGAGAGCCCGATTCGTAGCGCCTGCGGCATTCCGCGGCAAGCTCCGCGTCGCCACGGTGCAGCGCCATCTCCTCCACCGCGCGCATCGCCGCGAGGTACAGCAGCGAGCAGTAGGTGTTGTGCCCGTGGAAGTAGAGGTCATAGGTATTCCACTGGGCGCCGTCCAGAACCCCGTCTGCGTCATCATCCCATCGCTGTAAGCCGAATTCAACAGCGCGCAGCACCTCCGGCCACAGGTCATCGAGGAAATCCTCGTCACCGGACTGCTGCCACTCGCGGCAGACCTTCAGTAGCGTGCCCCAGTGGCCGTCACAGGCAACGTTCGTTCGCTCGAAGGGCGTGCCCTCGACCTTCCAGCGCGGAAGGTAGAGCGGCAGAACCGTGCGGAAGATGATGCCGCCATCCGGACGCATCTGCACTTTCAGGTCGGTGCGGCGCATGGTGCGCTCGAGGTCCGGGAACAGGCGCGACAGCGTCATCTCGTAGTTCCACACGTGCGTGCAGTTCATCGGGCAACAACCGGAGGCGACCCCCCAGGCGGAATGCACCGCGCCGGTCGCTCCTTCGAAGCCATGGAAGTTGCCATCCTCGTTCCACAGGCAGGTCTGCGTGCGGAGCGTCGCGGCCTGGGCGGTGACACGATCGATGAACCAGTACGGGAGCGTGCTGTCGTAGATGCTGTCGCGGTAGAGGCGTGTATCGTGCGCGAGGCGCTCATAGTTATCGCGCGCGTACCGCACGACATCCATCGCGTCGCTGAACCAGTTGTTGTAGGCGTTGCCGAGGTAGAACCTGCTCTTCGTGTCGGTGATCCCGAAGCCCGTCTGGTTCCAGTTCACGTAGTGGTTCGGGAAGTGCCAGGCGATCACGAAGGCTTCGCGACGCGTCTCGCCGGGAGCGAGGGAGATGTGCGCCGCGACCGCACCGTTCCACGTGCTGCCCGCAGGGCTCTCTCCGGCCGGAGCGGCCGGGAGGAGGCGGCCATTGTCTCGCAGCGCCTGCCAGAGCGCGTCGAAATCAGTCCATCGCTCGAGAACCGTCGCACCGTCTGTGAGTGCGGCGATCGCCATGGAGCCGGCGCCGGGATCGTCGGGGGCAATCCCCAGGTTGTCCATGGCCACGCCACGGATCATCTCCTCCCGCACGGAATGGTTAGCGTTGCCTCCGTAGCACGGGCAGTTCACGCCGGAGATGCCGCTTCCCGCATCGTAGCCCACCGCGTTCTGCAACGCGCCAACGATGGCGACGTCGGCGCGGGCGTCGCTCGTGTTCTCAACCGTGAAGACGAAGATCGCGCACGGAAGACCCGAATCCCGCGAATTCAGCGGGATCAGCGGGCTGAATGCCTCAAGACTCACCTTGACCGGAAGGTCATCATCAACATAGCGCAGTCTCGCGATGGGGTACTCGCCGCTGTACTCGATGTCGCGGAAGGTCTCAGCGCGAGATGCCAGTCGGCGCGCCTCATCGGGGATGACGTGATCGCTCGTGCTTAGCGCCGGCTCGAAGTCAGTCTGGTAGAAGCAGTCCGTCTGCAGCAGGCGCATGGTCGGCTCGGAGGCACGCCTGCCGCTCTGGACCCGAATGCCGAAGAAAGTGCCCGGCAGAAACGCGGTGTGGTTAGCCTGGTTGAAGATCTGCCACTGCCGAAGCGTGCCATCGCCTGTGAGCGCGAAGTTGCCCGCGCCGATGCCGCCCATGGGCATCGCGACCGCCCGAAGCGACTCACCTGAGTAGACGATGCGTTCGACCGGCTGCCGTAGCTCCTCTACCCAAGTGGCGAATGCCTCCGGTGAGCAGCGACAGCTGTTCCGATCCGGCATCTTCGGTCGCCTCCACATTACCGCGCGGGGTGTATGCTCAGTTGCCGTGTTCCCTGAGCGGCGAACCCAATCCTTCAGAAGCCATGATGAGGGGCCGAGAAGGAGCGTGAGTGAGGCACCGCAGTCGATGAAGGCCGTTACGGCGGCGCGGCAGACACGGCTGTGAGCTCAAATAGTCGGCAGAGAGTTCTGCCGAAAGCTTGACGTGAGCAGACGAATGTGGCAACATATAGTTCACGAGCTTGAGCGGTGCTTGATCTTGAGACGGAAGTTAGTGCGAACGGCACTGGCAGGCTTGTAGCGGGGCGCGGTGACTTGAGACTGCGAAGGGAAGCGGGGACAGCGCGTGCAGTCAGTCCAAGATGTGCCCAGGGGCACGAGGTGACGGAGATGAGACATAGGCTGGCGAGATGCTGGGAAGATGAGCAGGGGCTCACGACGGTGGAGTACGCCCTGCTGCTCGCCCTGATCGTGGTTTCAGCCATTACGGGCTGGCAGAACTTCGGGCAGTGCCTGGCGAACTCCGCCGACGAGCCAATACGCGTCATGCAGGCGTCCACCCAGTAGGCTCGGCCCGGACCCGGGGATTCCCGGCGTCCGCAGTCGACTCCGCACCGGCTGTGGCTGGTGCTTCCGGCCACAGCCAGCGAATGCCGTTCTCACGCGCCGAACGCGAGCTTGATCTCTCGTTCGGCGGCGTCATCGCTATCGGAGGCGTGGACTGAGTTGCGCGGGAGATCGAGGCCGAGGTCTCCTCTGATCGTGCCCGGAGCCGCCTCCGCCGGGTCAGTCTCCCCCACCATCATCCGCGCTCGCTCCACCGCACCCTCACGCCGCAGGTGCATGAAGCACGATCGCCCGGAGGTCATGTACTCAATGAGGCGCGCAAAGTGCCATCTCCCCTCGTGTTCGGCGTAGAACCGGCGCATCAAGCCCTCGTCGGGGTCCTGCATGTGCATGCGCACGATCTCGAAGCCAGCCGCCTCGAAGCGGCTGATGATACCCCCCACCATTCGCCTGGACACGGCGTCGGGCTTAACGATGACCAGCGTGTCCTCCATCGCGCCCCCTCCAGCACAAGAGCTTGCAGTCAGTTCCCCAGCCTCTTCTCGCCAACAAATGCCGTGCCTCCGGTGCAGTCGTAGCCGACTATGACCGGGAAGTCCTCGACGACCAGTCGTCGGATCGCCTCGGGGCCAAGTTCCGGGTAGGCTACAACCTCGGCAGACTTGATGCAGTCGGAGAGCAGTGCGCCAGCGCCGCCGACCGCCACGAAGTAGACGCCGGGGTGGCGCAGAAGTGCCTGTCGGACATTGGCCGAACGGTTGCCCTTGCCGACCGTGCCGCGGAGGCCGAGGGCATAAAGCTCCGGCGCGAAATCGTCCATGCGATAGGAGGTGGTCGGTCCCGCGGCTCCAATCGGGCGGCCCGGAGGAGCGGGCGTAGGGCCGCAGTAGTAGATGACCTGGCCCTCAAGCTCGATCGGTAGAGGCTGGTTCGCCCGGATCAGCTCCATCAGCCGCTGGTGAGCGGCATCGCGTGCGGTGTACATCGGCCCGCTGAGATGGACCACATCGCCCGCGCGCAGTCCGCACACGGCGTCCTCGGTCAGCGGGAGTGTCAGCTTCTTCGGTGTTCTGTCAGTCACGGTCGCTTCCTGTCTGCAGCATAGTCAGCGTGAGGATTGGTTAGAGTACCGCGGTCATGTGCCTGGCGGAGTGACACTGCACGTTCAGAGCCAGCGGCAGGCTCGCGATGTGACATGGGTGCCGCTCGATATGCACCGCGAGGGCTGTGGTGCTTCCGCCGAGCCCCATGGGGCCCACCCCGGTCTGGTTCACCGCCGCCAGAATCCCGCGCTCAAGCTGTGCGACGTCGGGGTCAGGCGACGGTTCGCCCAGCGGCCGGAGCAGGGCGCGCTTGGAGAGGAGCGCGGACAGCTCGAAGGTGCCGCCGAGGCCGATGCCGAGCACCAGGGGAGGACAGGGCATCCCGCCCGCGGCGGCGATCTGGGCCGCGATGGCGTCGGTCACGCCCTGCCGCCCCTGCGCGGGGGTGAGCATCCAGAGCGCGCTCATGTTCTCGCTGCCTCCGCCCTTGGGGGCGAAGTGGACGGTGACGCGATCGCCCGGGATGAGGCGCAGGTGGATGACAGCCGGGGTGTTGTCGCCGGTATTGGTCGAGCGGTCCAGCGGATCGCGCACCATGGACTTGCGGAGGTAGCCCGCCTGATAGCCCTGCCGCACGCCCTCATCCACGGCCTCCTGCAGTCCTCCCCCAATGAGGTGCGCGTCCTGGCCGAGGTCTATGAAGACGATGGCGACGCCCGTGTCCTGGCACAGCGGCAGCCGGGTCGCCACGGCGCGCTCCGCGTTCAGGATCAGCTGATCGAGGACCTCCCGGGCGATCCCGGAGACCTCGCGTTCGCGAGCGCTGCGTAGCGCGTCAACAACATCCGCGGGCAGCTCGACGTTGGCCCGCCGTGCCATCTCCGCCACGGCGGAGGTGATCTCTGCTACATTGATCTCTCTCATGCGATGGTTACGGCGTCCTTTCCGTGCTGATCACGCCAGTTGCGCAACGGTGCCGGTGTTGGCGGCGTCGCGCAGGCGCAGGCAGATCTCGGTCATGCGGATGCAGTCTTCGGCAGGGACCCACGACGGCTTATCTTCGTAGATGCTGGCGACGAAGTTCGCGAACTGATCGATCGGCTCGTCCAGTTCGACTACGCGCGGGTCTTCGGAGTTCGTGAGGAGGGTGAGCTGGTCGGCGGTGTACATCCACTCGATGACGCCCTCGCTGCCAGCTACCCGCAAGCGATCATCGCCATGTGTCGGGGCCTTTGCGGGGCGGCAGTAGTCGAGGCGCGCGGAGGCGGATGCGCCGTTGTCAAGCTGCAGCGCGACGCAGGCGTTGTCCTCGAGATCGCGCATCGCCGGATGGCCGACGTTGGAGCACCACGCGGCGCCCTGGGTGAAGTCGCGGTCGGTGACCCAACGGATCAGGTCGAGCGCGTGGATGCCGACGAACGGGATAATCCCGGAGAAGGTCTCGCGGCTGCGCTGCCACTCCGGCCGCTCACCGAGGCGGTAGGACTTCTGCATCACGGCCTGGCAGACCTCGCCGATGGCGCCGTCGGCGATCAGGCGGCGCATGGTGATGTACGGCGGATCGCAGCGCATCGTCAGGAGCATGCTTAGATGGATGCCACCTGTCTGAACAGCCTCGCGCACCTGGGCGAGTTCATCGAGGTCCATCGCGAGCGGCTTCTCGGCGATGACGTGGATGCCCCGCTCGGCGGCCGCGAGGATCATCGGCGCGCGCTCGGAATCAGTGCCGCACACACCCACGATGTCGAGTTCCATGCTGTCAAGGAGCTTGAGTCCATCGCTGAAGGTCTGGGTGTGGGGACCGGCGGAGGGCCAGCCGGGGACGCCTGCAAGCTTGCTCTCGTCGTCATCGCTGACGGCAACGAGGCGAGCGTCCTGCATTGCCTGCACGCCGCTGAGGATGGTTGACTGATGGCCTTTCAGGCCGATGAGCCCCACTCGGAGATCCATGACGGTGCCTCCCGCAGATGATGCTGCAGCCAGTGGATGCAGTTTCCCCGCTGACGGCGCAATACCTGCACGGGGCCGCCGTGCCGTCCCTGCCGTCCCTGCCGT
>DHPY01000104.1:39809-137232 GCA_002411015.1 Armatimonadetes bacterium UBA5352
GCCGTCCCTGCCGTTGCCGCCGTCCCTGCCGTTCCCGCTTGACGCTCGGATAGTGAGCGGGTATACTGCGTGCAGTTTTGCTCCTCAATTCCTGTCGTCAATTGCAGCAAATCCTGTTGGAGGTGTTGGGCGTGCGGGCTCAGCTTATCGCAGCATTCGCTGTCGCTCTTCTGATCGTGGCCGTTCCCGCTTGTCTTGCTCAGGGTTGGGATACTGGTGGAGACGATCTCTGGGACGCACGCACCGTAAGCCAAACCCCGACGCAGAGCTGGTTTGGTGGCACCGGGATGATCGTCATCCCCACTGCCTCGATCGTTGAGCAGACGAGGGTCACCGCGCACTACCATGCTGTGGATGTGGACAACAAGGACGAGTGGGAAGATGTATGGGGCGTCACCGCGAGTCTCTATCCCGGCATTGAGGCCGGCGTCACCCACCTCGGCGAGGCCTTCACCGGCACCGGCAGCGACGAATTGGTCTTCCAGGCGAAGATCGGCGGCAATCTTAACGACCTCCTGAAGCTCGGCCCGGACGCGCCGGACATCGCCATTGGCGGCCGCGATCTCGGCGACCGGGTCAACGAGACCTACTTCGTCGTCTTCAGCAAGGGCTTCCCGATGGAGGACATCGAGGGCAACTACATCAATGTCTCCGCAGGCATTGGCACCGCCGACGGCAGCGGCGTCCCGCTCGACGGCTTCTTCTTCGGCGTGGACATCTCGCCGTTCGACTTCGCCCGGCTGCAGGTTGAGCATGATGGCGAGAACATCAACGCGGCTCTGCGCTACTGGTGGAGCGAGTGGGCAGTGACCGAGGTCGGCGTGCTCGATGGCGACCTCGGCGCCGGCGTAAGCCTCTACACCGGCTGGTGAGCCGCGACCCGGCGGGTGCCGGATGTCCCGTCGCCAGCAAAGCAGACAGCGAAGCGCCCCGCTCATCTCGAGCGGGGCGCTTTTGCCTTGCCTGAACGGCGGGGCCGTCTGGACTACGCGATCTCACGGAGGACCTCGATGATCGTGCCGACTGCCTGCTCGCACTGCTCCGCGCTGATGACAAGCGGCGGCGCGAGGCGCAGCAGGTCTACGCCGATGGCGTTCAGCACGAGACCGCGCTTGAGGCTTTCCGCCGCAAGCTCGCGCGCCACCGGCACGGATAGCTGCAGCCCGAGCAGCAGCCCGCGGCCCCGGATGTGATCGATCTGCGTCATCTCCCCCGCCAGCTTCGTGAACCGCTTCGTGAGGAGCGTGCCCATGGCGGCTGCGTTCGCAACGATGCCCTCATCCTCAATGATCGCGAGGGTCTCAAGCGCGGCGGCGCACGCGAGATGGTTTCCGCCGAAGGTTGAGGCGTGGTCGCCGGGCGCGAAGGTCGTCGCAACCTCGCCCTTCGCCACGCAGGCACCGATCGGGAACCCGCCGCCGAGTGACTTCGCGAGCGTCATGATGTCCGGCTCGATGCCGAAGTGCTCGTAGCCGAACCACTTGCCCGTGCGGCCGATGCCGGTCTGCACCTCGTCGAACATCAGGAGGATGCCGCGATCATCGCACAGCCGGCGCACGCCCCCGAGGTAGCGCTGGTCCGGCACATTGATGCCGCCCTCGCCCTGGATCGGCTCGAGCATGATCGCGCAGACGGTGTCATCCACCGCAGCCTCGATCGCGTCGAGATCGCCGAAGGGAACGTAGCGGAACCCGCCGGGCAGCGGCGCGAATGGCTTCTGGTACTTCTCCTGCCCGGTGGCGGTAACGGTCGCGAGCGTCCGGCCGTGGAAGGACTTCTCCGCTGTGATGATCGTGCGCTGCTTCGGCGTGAGGTGCTCAGACGCCCACTTGCGGGCGAGTTTGATGGCCGCCTCGTTCGCCTCAGCGCCAGAGTTGCAGAAGAAGCTGCGCGAGCCGAATGAGATCTGTGCCAGCTTCTCCGCCAGCCGCGCCTGCGGCTCAATGAAGAAGAGGTTCGAGGTGTGCATGAGCCGGCCGGCCTGTTCGCAGATCGCGCGGGTGAGGCGCGGATGCGCGTGCCCGATCCCGCAGACGGCGATCCCCGCCACGAAGTCGAGGTACTCCTTGCCGTCCGCGTCGAACAGCCGGGCGCCCTCGCCGCGGACGAACGCGATCTCGGGCGGCGCGTATGTTGGCATGACGTACTGCCGGGCAAGCTCGGCAATCTCGTGATTGGTCATCACAATCGTCCTCTCAGTAGTGCGGCGCAGTGCAGCCGATCAGTCCGGCACGACCATGGTCCCGATGCCCTCCTCGGAGAAGAGCTCGATCAGCAGCGAGTGTGGGCGCGAGCCGTCTATCATGTGCGCGCGCTGCACGCCCGCCTCGACGGCGGTGATGCACGATTGCAGCTTCGGGATCATCCCGGAGCCCACGGCGTCAGACTCGAGCATCGCGCGGGCCTCGCTGAGTGTCAGTTGGCTGATCAGCGTCGAAGGATCGTTGCGGTCGCGCAGCAGGCCTGGCACGTCGCTGAGCGTCACGAGCTTCTCAGCGCCGAGCGTCCCGGCAAGCGCGCCGGCAGCGGTGTCTGCATTGATGTTGAGCGGATCGCCGGCCTCATCGCGGCCAATCGGCGAGACCACGACGATGTGCCCCGCGTCGATCAAGTCATTGATGAGCTTCGTGTCGATGTCGGTGACCTCGCCGACGTGGCCGAGGTCCGCTCCGTTGGGCCCGGCGAGCCTGCAGGCGCCGAGCGTGCAGCCGTCGCGGCCAGAGATGGACACAGCTGAGACGCCTGCGGCCTGGATGTGCGACGCGAGGTCCTGGCCGATGGTGCCGACCAGCACCATCTCCGCGACCTCCATCGTGGCGTCATCGGTCACGCGCAGGCCCTCGATGAACTGCGGCTCGAGGCCGAGCTTGTTCATGACCTCGCTGATCTTCTTGCCGCCGCCATGCACCACAACCGGCCTCATGCCAACATAGTGCAGCAGCGCGACGTCCTGGCAGACGCTGCGCTTGAGGTCCTGGTCAACCATGGCGGCGCCGCCATACTTCACGACGATCCGTGCGCCGCGGAACTCCTGTATGAAGGGCAGGGCCTCGATCAGGACCTCCGCCCGCATCGCGATATTGTTCTGTGCGCTCATAGTCGGTCGTTCCTCGCTTGCTTAGTGCGCGTTCAGCTCAACGAAGGTCGGCGTCAGATCGCAGCTCCAGCATGTCGCCGACTGCTGCCCCACGCCGAGGTCTATCGTGATCTCGATTTCATCGCTCTTCATGATCGTACCGGCCTGGTACAGATCGTACTCCACCGGCTCGCCGGCTGCGAAGGCGGTGAGGCCGCCGATGGCGATCTGCACTGTCGCCGGGTCCACGTCCATGCCGGATGCCCCGATCGCCGCGGCGACGCGACCCCAGTTGAAGTCCTCGCCCCAGATGCAGGTCTTCACCAGGTTGTACTTTGTGACCGCCCGGGCGACCGCATGCGCCTGCTCGTAGCTGGCGGCGCCGGTGACCTCAACGATGACGAACTTGCTCGAGCCCTCGCCGTCACGCGCAATCTTCTTCGCGAGGTCCTGGGTGACGAACCCCAGCGCCTCCGCGAAGGCAGCGTAGCCCGGGTCATTCGGCGTGGCAATCATCGGCGCATCAGATGCGCCGTTGGCGAGTGCGATGACGGTGTCATTCGTGCTCATGTCGCCATCGACGGAGATGCAGTTGAAGGAGCGCGCGACCGCGCAGCCCAGGGCCGAGTTGAGCGCCGCCGGGCTGATGGCCAGGTCCGTGCAGATGAAGCAGAGCATCGTGGCCATGTTCGGGCAGATCATCCCCGCGCCCTTGCAGATTGCGCCGAGGCCGACGCGCCGGCCGCCGACCTCGAACTCGACCGAGACCTCCTTGGGGAAGGTGTCGGTTGTCATGATCGCGCGCGCGGCCTCATGCGCCGAACTCCGGCTGAGGGCCTTACCGCACGCCCGGATGCCTGCCTCCACGCGGTCCATCGGAAGCTGGATGCCGATGCGGCCCGTGGAGCAGACCAGCGCCTCACTCACCGGCACATGCGTCTCCAGCGCCGCCAGCGAGGCCATCATCTCGGCGTTCGCCATCCCCTGCGCGCCGGTCGCGGCGTTGGCGTTGCCGGAGGTCGCGATGACGGTCCGGGCGCTGCCATCGGCGACATGCCGCTCCGTGACGAAGGTCGGCGCGGCGCGGAAGCGGTTGCTCGTGATGGTCGCCGCGGCAGATGCGGGCAGACGCGAGTGCAGGAGCATCGTGTCGAGCCCCTCCGGCTTGATCCCACTGGCATTGGCGGCCGCCACGAACTCCTGCGCGACCAGCACTCCGCCCTCAATCTGCGAGAACTGCGTCATCGTGATCCCTCCATGATGGGCATGCGGCCCATCGTGCATGCGAGCGTTTCCTGCGCAAGCGGCGCATCACGGCGGCTCACGGCCAGTAGGCGTAGCGGGTGAGGCCGGTCGTCTCCTCGGCGCCAATCATCAGGTTCATGCACTGCACGGCGGCGCCCGCGAGTCCCTTGATCAGGTTGTCGATGACAGAGATCGCGACAAGCCGCCCGGCGGCTTCGTCGATTACCAGGCCGACGTCGCAGAAGTTCGTGCCGGTCACGTGCTTGGTGGCAGGAAGCTGCCCCGCGTCGGGCACCCGGACGAACGGCTCGCGGGCGTAAAAGTCGCGGTAGAGCGCCACTGCCTCGGCGAGCGCGATCTCACGGGTAAGGCTGCCGTAGCTGGTGCTCAGGATGCCGCGGTTCATCGGGATCAGGTGTGGTGAGAAGGTCACCGTCATCTGCGTGCCGAGGTTGGACAGCTCCTGCACGATCTCCGGTGTGTGGCGGTGTTTCGCGACGCTGTATGCCGCCACGGACTCGTTGCATTCGGTGAAGTGCGTTGTGAGGCTGAGCTTTCGGCCGGCGCCGGAGACGCCGGATTTGCTGTCAACGATCACGTCGCCGCCGATGAGGCCGTTTGCCACCGCGGGGGCAAGGCCGAGGATGGCGCTGGTCGGGTAGCAGCCGGGCACTGCGGTGAGCTGCGTAGCCGCGATCTCCTCGCGATGCAACTCAGGCAGGCCGTAGACGGCCCGCTCCAGCAGGTCCGGGCGCGGGTGCGCCTCGTAGTACTTCTCGTAGGTCGACGCGTCCTTCAGCCGACAGTCGGCGGAGAAGTCCACGACCTGCTTCCCGAGATCGAGCGCCTGCGCCACAAGCTTCGCGCCCACTGCGTGCGGGAGGGCGAAGAACATGATATCCGCGACCTCAGCGGCTGCGGGAATGTCTATCTCTTTCACCTGCATCTCGATCGCGCCGTTGAGGTGCTGGTAGAATTCCGCGATGTTCTCACCGACGGTGCTGTGTCCGCCGAGCCACGTCAGTTCGACCTCAGGGTGATCGAGAAGCAGGCGCACAAGCTCCACGCCCCCGTATCCTGTTGCGCCAAAGACTGCTGCCTTCGTCATATCAGAGCGCTCCTTTGATGTCACGACCGCCATGGCAGAAACACACTCCCCCAGCCCCATGCCCCGCCGTTAATACGAAAACGGCCGCCCCAGACCTCGGGCGGCACGCGATATGCCTTGCTGTAGATGTACGACCAGATGTGGCCTAGCGCCTGGCGCGAGGGGCGGCGAGGTCTGGCCACAGTTGGTCGCGTGTCGGGTGCATCGCTCAATCTCCGATGAACCTGTCTCTGGTTCGAAGCGTCCGAACTATATCATACCTCGCGAGGAGCGGTCAAGATCCGCGATATGCAGTGCGATTGCGGGTTTGACCGCTGATTCATGCATCGCTATAATCGCCGGGGGTGGATGATGCGCGCAGGTCTACTTCTGTTTCGCGGGGGAGTCGCAGGGAGGCTGACCCGGAACACTATGAGCATTCTGCGGTTGCGTCTTGCTCTTACCGCATTCGTGACAGTGGTTGCTGCCACAGCGGTACTGGCTCCCCCGGCGGATGCCGGCAAGGTCTACCCCGCGTGGGTGATCCCTGAGGTGCTGAAGGTTCGCTCAGGTCCCGGAACCGACCGCGACCAGATCGGCTCGCTCACCAAGGGCACCAAGGTCTACGTGACGTCATTCTCCAACAACTGGTGCTGGGCCAAGCTCCCGGACGGCCGCTGGGGGTGGATCGCCGAGTGGCTGCTGCAGTTCTCCGCCGACAAGGGCCGGGCGCTGGCCGAGGCGGGCGGGGTCTCGAACGGGTCGTCCTCATCCTCGTCATCATCCTCCGACTACCCGCCCGCATGGATCGTTCCCGAGACCACCAATGTCCGCTCCGGCCCCGGCACACAGTATGAGATGCGCGGCCAGCTCTCCCGCGGCACGAAGGTCTACGTCGTCACAAGGAAGAGCGGCTGGAGTAAGTGTCGGACGCCCGGCGGCTACGGCTGGATCCGCGACGACCTCCTCGAGCGCAATGCTGACACCGGCCGCAAGCTCAGCTCAGGCGGCTCATCGAGCACCTCGACACGCAAGGCCTTCGTCAACGGCGATGGCGTTCGGCTGCGCTCCGGCCCGGGCACCAACCACTCGATCCGGGCATCTCTCACGAAGGGCCAGACGGTCTTCGTCACAGGCACCAAAGATGGTTGGGCCAGCGTGAGTGTTCAGGGCGGCGCCAGCGGCTGGGTCAGCGCCGATCTGCTCAAGTATGAGGGCACAACCTCCGTCCCGAGCGGAGGCGCGAGCTCTTCGTCCGGTCCATCATCCGGCTCCTCCGGCGGCACCATGAAGGGCTTCGTGGACGGCAGTTCGGTACACCTGCGCTCCGGCCCGAGTCTGAGCGAGAGCATCCGGGCGAAGGTCGTCAAGGGCCAGACGCTCTACATTACGGAGCGTCGCGGCGACTGGTACAGGGCTACCGTGCATGGGGGCGGTGAGGGCTGGATCCACACGAGCCTCGTGAAGCTCGCGGGCGCGGGTGACACCGAGCGAACGGAGACCACGAAGGCATTTGTGGCGGGAGGCCGCGTGCATCTGCGCGCCACGCCATCCACCAGCGGGCGCATCAAGGCGACCATCGTCGAGGGTCAGACACTCTACGTCACCAGCCGCCAGGGCGACTGGTATCAGGTCACGGTCCATGGTGGCGAGAGCGGCTGGGTGCACTCCAGCCTCGTGAAGCTGCCGAGCGCCGGCTCGAGCACACCCGCGCCTGCCCCGGCGGCTCCCGCGCCGTCCACGCCCACCCCGACTCCCGGCGCAACACGTACCGTGGATGACCTCGTGGCATGGGTGGCGGAGGATCTGGTGAACGTGCGCTACGGCCCCGGGACCGACACCGGCGTCAAGATGAAACTCGGGCAGGGCACGAAGGTGCAGGTGCTTGAGCTCAGCGGGCACTGGTGCAAGATCAAGGACCCCGACGGGAGTATCGGCTGGGTGGCCGGCTGGGTCATGAACTTCAAAGGCCCGGGGGAGGCGCCGACAGTCACCGAGGGCGGACGGCAGGTCGAGGTGCGCACCGCATGGGTCGCGCGCCCTGAGGTCAACCTGCGCTCGGGCCCGGGCACGAGCTATGAGGAGATCGCCGAGGCGGCGCTGGGAACCGAGGTCATCATCCTCGACAGCGAAGGCGACTGGTACAAGGTCGCGCTGGACAACGGGAAGACCGGCTACATGGCGAGCTGGCTGCTTGATACCCGCGCACAACGCCGCGCGCGCCAGGAGGAAGGGAGCAGCAGCACTGGCGGCGGCACGAGCATCCCTGTGCCCGAGCCGGCGCCCTCAGGCTTCGGTCAGCAGATCGTGCAGACCGCGAGGAAGTACATCGGCTCGCCGTACGTCAGCGGTGGCGCGAGCCCGTCAGGCTTCGATTGCTCTGGCTTCGTCCACTACGTGCTCAAGCAGAACGGAGTGAGCGTCTCTCGCTCAAGCCGCTCACAGTTCACGCAGGGCACACCGGTCTCGCGTGATGACCTGCAGGTCGGCGACGTCATCTTCTTCCGCAACACCTACCGCGCCGGGATCTCGCATGTTGGAATCTACGTCGGCAACAACCAGTTCATCCACGCTGCCAATAGCCGCACGGACGTGAAGATCAGCGACATGACATCCAGCTACTACACCTCGCGCTACGCCGGCGCTCGGAGGATGCGATAGCCCGATGGCCACGCACCCTCGGAGACTCCAGGGAATGGTCGGGCGGATACCGGTCGCCTGCCGGGCGCTGCTGATGCTGCTTCTCCTGCTCACGGCGCTCATCGCCGGCTGCCGGGAAGACACTGCGTCCACGCCGCCGGCTGAGGTGAACGTGGACGAGGCGCCGGTGATCGACAACACGGAGGCTGAGGAACCGGGCGACGAACTCACCGAGCAGCCCGAGGGGTCGCCTGCGGAAGAAGAAGCCCCTGCCGAAAGCCCGGCCTCCCCGGACCCGGCCACCGCTGCGGAGCCCGCGCCGGTGGGTGATGAGGAGTCTCCAAGCATGGGCACCCGGATCTGGGGCGGCCTGAAGGCATTCCTCAGCCTCATTGGCAAGATCATCTTCGTGCTTATCCTGCCTGCCGCGGTTGCCGGAAGCCTCCTGGGCATGCCCGGCGGCGTGCTGGTGCTGGCAGATGCCATCCTCTTCTCGGCGTTCCAGGGCTGGGCGGCCCCGCCGTGGTGGGTGCTGCTGATCCTGCTGGTGCTTGCGGTCGCTGGTGAAGCGGCCGAGCACGTGCTCTCCTTCGCGGGAGTGAAGCAGAGCGGTGCCTCGAACGCCACCGGCGTGTGGGTGATGGGCGGCGGCTTCGTGGGCGCCATCCTCGGCGGACTGATCGCACCGCTGCTCTCGATGATCGGCGCGTTCGGGGGACCGGTCGGCTGGGTCATCCTCTCGATCGTGCCACCGATCGGGCTCGGCCTGGTCGGCGGCTACCTTGGCGGCTACTACTACGAACTGCGCTCCGGCAAGACGCCCGAGGAGGCGAAGATCGCCGGGCGCTCGGCGATGATCGGCCGTCTCACCGGCTCCTTCGCGAAGGCCCTGCTCGTGGCGGTCATGGCCGCGATCGTCCTCATCAGCACCTGGGGCGCGCTCTTCTGAGAGCAGCCCGCGCGTGACGCCGATTCCCGGCGCAAGGAGTCAGCGCTGCCGCTGACGAACCTCGCGCGCATGGACTTCACCGAGATCGCTCATCAAAGCGCCGCAACCCGCTCCTACCTCGGCAGCCCGAGCCTCGTTCGGCTGCCGCATGATCTCCCCCATGGCGGCGAGATCGTCGCGACGCATGACTACTTCGGCCGCGGCTGCCCGCGCAACCACGAGGACGAGGAGCATCTCTCGGCAGTCTACCGCTCCGCCGATGACGGCCGCTCGTGGCAGCGCGTAACGCTCATCGCGGGCGCATTCTGGAGCAGCCTCTTCGTGAATCATGGCGCGCTCTATCTTCTGGGCTGCTCGCAGCAGTACGGGTCGATCGTGATCCGCCGCTCGGTGGATGGCGGCGACACCTGGACGCACCCGAAGGACCAGGCCACCGGCCTGCTCTTTCCGGGCGGCGCCTACCGCGAGCCGCCGAACTACCACTGCGCCCCCGTGCCGGTGCTGGAGGTGCGCGGCCGCCTCTATCGCGCATTCGAGGACAACTCCCCCTGCAACTGGCCGCGCGGATTCCAGTCGCTCGTCATCTCGGCCGACGCCGGCGCCGACCTGCTCGATGCCGCCTCATGGACGATGAGCAACCGCATCCCGTTCGACCCGGCCTGGGCGCCGGATGAGTGGCAGGCGGAGCGCCCCGGGTGGCTTGAGGGCAACATCGTCGAGGCGCCCGATGGGCGGCTGCTCAACATCCTCCGCGTGAACTCCGCGCCCGCGTTCGACGTGGCAGCGGTAGTGTCGGTGGAGGATGGTGGCGCGCGCATCGCTTTCGACTCGCAGGCCGGTTTCATCCGCTTCCCCGGCGGGATGACCAAATTCACGATCCGCCGCGATCCGCGGACCGGCGTCTACCTCACGCTCAGCAACAACAACACCGATCCGTCGCGCGCCAGCCAGCGGAATGTGCTCTCGCTGCATGCCTCCGAGGACCTGCGCACCTGGCGCCACCTGCGCACGCTGCTGCAGGATGACCTCGCACACCCGTGGGGGGAATCGCTGCGGCTGACCGGCTTCCAGTATCCTGACTGGCAGTTCGATGGGGACGATATCATCGCGGCGGTGCGCACGGCATACCGCGGTGCGCACAACTACCATGACGCGAACCGCGTGACCTTCCATCGCATCGAGCGGTGGCGGGAGTTGCTGTAGACCCGAGGAGATTCCGTGTGGCTGTGGAAATCCGAGCACGTCGCCAGATTCGCCATGCAGAAGGAGCACTGCCATGAGCCAGGGCATTCGCTACGCCGTCTTCAGCAAGCCATGGAAGACCACGCCGCTGCCGGAGCTTGCCGCGCATCTCGCGGAACTCGGCCTCACGGGCGTTGAGCTCCCTGTGCGTCCCGAGTTCCAGGTTGAACCGGAGAGCGTTGCACAGGGCCTGCCGGAGGCCGCGCGCATCTTCGCCGACCACGGCGTCACCATCGAGAGCATCGCCGGGCCAACCGACGAAGCCGCCATCGCCGCATGCGCCGAGGCGGGCGTGCCGATCATTCGCATCTGCCTGCCGATCGGTGAGGACGGCTACCTCGCCACCGAGGCGCGCTACAAGGCCGAGTTCGAGGCGCTCGCCCCGATGCTCGAGCAGCACGGCGTCGCGGTAGGCATCCAGAACCACTGCAACAACCAGATCGGGAGCTGCCTCGGCGTCATGAGCCTCATCCGCGACTACTCGCCGGAGCAGTTCTGCATGGTCTGGGACCCCGCGCACAACGTGCTCGCCGGGGAGATCCCCGAGCAGGCGATCGACATCTCGTGGTCGCACCTGCGCATGGTGAACCTCAAGAACCCCTACTGGCACCGCAACAATGGCCCGGAGGCCTACGAGGCGGAGTGGAAGCTCAACTGGACGACCGGCCGCCAGGGGATCGCAGGCTGGCCGCGCGTGGTGAAGGCGCTGCAGGCCCGAGACTGGAGTGGCCCGGTCTGCTTCACCGCCGAGTACAGCTCAAAGGACGACCTTGACCGCTACCTGCTCGATGACTTCGAGTATGCGAAGAAGCTCTTCGGGGGCTGAGAGGCTTGCGCAAGACCGAGGGCACCTACCTCGTGAACCACGCCGACCGCCCGCTGCGCTTCGGTGAGGTGAACCTCATCAACCCGCCGCGCCGCGAGCGCAGAGGACGGCCGCTGCTCGAGGGCATGCTCTGCCAGACGGTCTGCACAGGCTTCTGCGGCACCGACTGGGAGCTGATGCAGATGGGCTCGCGGGGGGAGCTTGGCGCGAAGTTCCCCGCCGGACAGCAGCGGCTCATCAACGGTCACGAGGGTGTCGTGTGGGTGCCAGAGGAGCAGCGCCATGCGATCGTGCTCATCCGGGGAGGCGATGCATGGGATCCGAGCCGCTTCGAGGCCGGCGAGAGCTACTTCGAGTATGGCTGCGATGGCGCCGACGGCCTGATGAGCCATTACGGCTACTACAACCCGCAGATGCTCCTGCAGGTGCCCGAGGAGCATCTGCCAAAGGGCCAGCCGCTAAGCCGCCAACTGGCGTCGCGGCTGATCTTCGCCGATCCGATGGCCTGCATGCTCTTCCAGGCAGAGCGCATTGAGGACCTGCTGATGGGCCACAACTGGCGCGTCTACGCCGCGCGCGGGATGAACCGTGCGGCGGCGATGGAGTCGGCCGTCACCGACGGCTTTGCGCGCGTGGTCATCTACGGCCTCGGAGGCACCGGGATCCTCGGCGCGATCGCGATCCGCGAGGCGCATCCGGACGCGCGCATCGTCACCGTCGGGCGCTCCGACCCCGAAAACCCGAAGGCTCAGTTCCTGGCGCGCCACTGGCGCGGGATCGACTACGTGCAGACGCGCGAGAGCGCCCAGGAGACGGCCGCTGCCATCGAGAGGGCGCTGGACGGGAAGCCGCGCGTCTTCATCGGTGCATCCGGCAGCGCGGTTGAGGCGGAGATCGCGCTCGAGCATGGTCTGCTCGACAACAACGGCATCTACGCCAGCTTCAGCCTAGGGCCGCGCGTCTGCTACGACACCATGCCCTTCGGCTTCCGGAACCAGCTCATCTTCGGCGCGATCAACTTCCGCCGCGATCACATGGAGGCGGCAATCGAGCTGCTCTGCCGCCACCCGCTGGACGAACTCGTCCGCGAGCGAGGGCTTGAGGAGCTGCGGCGCGACCCGATGGGCTTCTACGCGGACGTCTACCGCTCGCCGGAGCGGCCGCTGAAGACGATGGTGGTGTGGGAGCAGGACCGGATCGGGTAGAGACGCCGTCAGCCGTTGCTCTTGTGGCCCCGGCGCCCACGCCGGGGAAGGGCTGCTTCGCGAAGGAGAGCTTGTCGCACCAACGTTGGAGGCTTGCACAACCACGTAGAGGCTGAGCGAACACCATGGCTGCGTAAGGAGAGCAACATGACCGCAGCGATCATGCTGACGCTGATCCTCAACGGGCAGCAGCCGTTCATCGCCCACCCGATCACGGCCGACACCGCAGCAGGCGGATGGCAACAGATCGCAGTCCCGGTGCGGGACGTCTTCGAGGCTGCGGGCTTCACTGTGCGCTACCGCGAGTGGGGCGACCGGACAGTTGACATATCCGGCTACGAGGGCGAGGCGGACGAGCGGCGGCTTGTCCAATACGGTACCCTCTACCTCGACCGTCCGGAGGCGCGCTGCCAGGAGTACCTGGCCACCTTGCCCTCAGCCCTGGAGAGCATCGACGGCGCGCTCTACGCGCCGGCGATCGTCCTGCGCATAATCGGCGGCGGGGACCTCGTGGCCGACCTTGACGCAGGCACTCTACGCTGGGATCTGCAGCAGGGCGCGCCACCCGCCCTGGCGATGGGTGAGCTGATGGCCGACCTGCCTCGCTGGCTGCACTGCCGCGTGCATGTCGAGGGTACGGCGACCGGGCCTGGCGGCGAGCCGCGCCGGCCCGCCACCAGCATCGGACCGCCCGCGCCCGGTGCATGGGCCGTCGCAGACGAGACCGGAGCGATCTTCTGCACGGACGTCTATGTTGCGGGTGGCCTCTTCCGAGCGCAGGATCTGGGGTTCGAGCCTGGCCAGCGGGTAGCGGTCGAGGGCGTGGTGCGAACGGGCTGGGGCGGGCTCCCCTACCTCTCGCAGGCCAAGGCCACGCCGCTCTAGCCCCACCAAGCGGAGGGCGATGATCATGCGCCTCGACTCACACGTGCACCTGTGGCGCTACAACGAGCACGAGTACCCATGGATCACGGAGCCGATGGCCGCGATCAGGCGGGACTTCATGCCCGATGACTGGCGCGAGGCCGCCGAGCCACTCGGCTTCGAGGGCTTCATCGCGGTGCAGGCCCGCCAGAGCCTCGAGGAGACCCAGTGGCTGCTGGAGCTTGCCGACCAGTACCCGCAGATCCGCGGCGTCGTCGGCTGGGTGGACCTGCGCAGCCCGTGTGTGGACGAGCAGCTTGAGATCCTGTGCGATCACACGAAGCTCGTCGGGATCCGCCACGTGCTGCAGGATGAGGCCGACGATGCGTTCATGCTGCAGGACAGCTTCCTCCGCGGGATCCACCGGGTCGGCCACTGCAACCTCGTCTACGACATCCTGATCTTCGCTCGGCAGCTCCCCGCGACGCTGGAGATGGTCGCGCACTTCCCCCGCCAGCGCTTTGTGCTCAATCACATCGGCAAGCCGGACCTCCACTCCGGCGAGATGGAGCCGTGGGCCACGCAGATGCATGAGCTTGCCGGGCACGAGAACGTCTGGTGCAAGCTCTCCGGGATGGTCACCGAGGGCGACCGGGCCTCCTGGACGCCGGAGGGCCTGCGCCCGTACCTCGACGCGGTCTTCGGTGCTTTCGGCGCGGAGCGGCTGATGATCGGCTCAGACTGGCCGGTCTGCCTCGTCGCCGGCAGCTACGCCGACACCATGGGCGTGGTCATGGACTACGCGGGCGATGACGCGGGCGTGCTGGGCGAGAACTGCGCCCGGGCGTACGGACGGTAGTCCCATCGAGGGCAGGTGACCGTCGAGTGTTGGCGAATATGACCCCTGTTGCCCTGCCCGAAGATAACGAAGCGAGGTATCAGGATGAGCAAGCTTGCGATTGATGGTGGAACGCCCGTCCGCACCGATCCATGGCCCGCGCGGCTGCAGATTGATGACCGCGAGATCAACGCCGTGATGGAACTGATGCAGGCCACGAAGGCGGGCGGCGCCTTCGACCGCTACGGCGGCGTGCACGTCGATGAGTATGAGGTGAAGTTCGCGGAGGCCGTCGGCACCCGCTGGGCCACCGGGATGAGCGCCGGCACGGCCGCGGTGCACTCCGCTCTGGGCGCCCTGCGCCTGGAGCCCGGCACCGAGGTCATCTCGTCGCCGATCACCGACCAGGGCGCGGTCATGCCCGTCGTCGCGCAGGGCTGCATCCCGGTCTTCGCCGACGCCTCCCCCGAGTGCATGAACATGAGCCCGGAGGGCATCCGCGCGAAGCTCACCGACCGCACCGGCGCGATCATCTGCGGTCACATCGCGGGCATCCCCTGCGAGATGGACGAGATCATGGCGATCGCGAAGGAGCGCGACCTGTTCGTGATCGAGGACTGCGCGCAGGCCCATGGCGCGACCTACGGCGGCAAGGTCGTCGGCTCAATCGGCCACCTCGGCGCCTACTCGCTGATGAGCGGCAAGCACACGGTCGCCGGTGGCCAGGGCGGCATGGTCACCACTGATGACGAGGAGCTCTACTGGAACGCCAAGCGCTTCGCCGACCGCGGCAAGCCCTTCAACTCCGAGGTGGGCAGCAACCTCTTCCTCGGGCTGAACTACCGCATGACTGAGCTTGACGCGGTCATCGGGAAGGTGCAGCTCACGAAGATGATGGACATCGCCGACCGCCGTCGCGCCTTCGTCTACAAGCTCAAGGACGAGATCGCGGACCTGCAGGCGTTCAGCGTCTGCTGGTATCCCGAGAAGTCGGACCCGGCTTGGTGGTTCCTGCTGATCCGCATCCACGTGGACAAGCTCACCTGCGACAAGGCCACCGCGGTGCAGGCTATCCAGGCGGAGGGCATCCCGATGGGGATGAACTACGGCGCGATCGCCACGAAGGCGCACTGGCTGCAGGAGCGCAGCGCCTTCGGCCGCCAGAGCCAGTTCCCCTGGGACTGCGTCTGGCCGGACGGTGACTGGGAGTGGGCGCTGGACGTGCCGAACGCATGGGCGGCCGACGAGAACCACATGCGCATGGGCGTGCATGAGTGCTGCGACGAGCAGAGCGCGCTCGACACCGCCGAGGCACTGCGGAAGGTCGAGGAGGCCTACAGGGCGTAACGGCGGCGAACGACGCACAACGACTGCGCAAGGCGGCGGACGTCGGCAACGGCGTTCGCCGCCGTCAGTACCCCAACCCCACGCCGCCCAACTCCCCCACCCGGTGCACGCCGTCACGCACCTCGAAGAGGCCCGGGAAGCGCTCCGCCTCCTCCTGCGATGACGCCGGGATGAACTGCATCACGTTCAGCTCCACCCCGTTGCAGGTCGCGCAGTGCGCCGCCAGCCCCGCCGCATGCACCGCGCCGATGTTCGGGTTCGTCAGGTCCTGCAGCGCGTACGGCCGCCCCGTCAGCTCACACCACGCGATCTCAAGCAGCGCCAGCGAGTGTCCCTTGCAGGTCTTGAGCGCGGGGCCCGTCCAGCCGAGTTCCGTCGCCAGCCGGAGCTCATCGAGGCTCGTGATCCCCTCATCCGCCAGCACCGGCTTGCGCCGCGCGATCGGCGCCATGTCCCAGCGGTTCGCACCGAGATCCCGCTCCGTCGGCTGCTCGAGGTAGTGCAGCGCCGCGTAGGCCTCCGCGTCAAGCGCCTCCAGCGCATCGAGGAACTCCGTCACCACCCACGGCCCCTCGCAGCCTTCGTTCGCGTCCACCTCATAGCGGATCGGGCCCTCCAGCCCAAGCTGCTCGCGGATCGCCACGATCTCCCGGTAGACGCGCGCCACCCACTGCGCCTCCGCCTGCCCATCGGCGCCCTTCGTCTTCAGCTTGAAGCAGCGGTAGCCGCTGCGCGCGATCCAGCCCTCCACCGAGGCCGGGAGGCCGTCGCCGAGGTCGGGCGCATCGCCCTCGCGGAGCGCGTCGTTCGTGCCGACCACCAGCCACGCGTCCAGCATCTCGCGCTCGCGGCGGTGGATGAACTCGTCGAGGTAGCGCCCCTCCCCCACCTCGCCGAGCCAGCGTGAGAGGTCATCCGGCAGCAGTTCACGCGAGAGCGCGTCGTAGCTGGAGATCCCGAGCAGCCGCCCGTAGGCGTCGTGCAGCGCCTGGTCGAAGGGCGACCAGCAGACCAGCGCCGCCAGCGTCGGGATGCGCTCGGTGATGAACAGCCGCAGCCCGACGGGAATCGCGAGACCATCCACGCGCTCGTGCAGGTCCATCCCGTGCTCCAGCGGATGGCGCGGCTCAGCGCACCAGACCGGCATCCTGTCCGCGATCTCGATGCACATCTGCTGCATCGCGTCCACGCGCGTGAGGAAGCCAAGCTCCGACTTCGGCCAGGCCCAGATCGCGCTCAGGAAGACGGTCCCGCGGCCCGTGGCGGTGCCGCCACGCTCATCCTCCACGGTCACGGTCGCACGCGCCTCAGTTGCCTCCGTGATCGTCCCGCCGGTAAGCACCAGCGGCGAGCGCATCGGGTAGTCCTCGAAGGTGATTGCTGCGTCTATGACCCGCACCGGGTAACCAGATTGAGGCATTCGTGCGCCTCCCAACCTCGTTTTTGTGTACGGCGCAGCATTCCCCGCGCCGCACCGATGCTCCTTGCAGGAAGGTCCCGGGGCAGGGCCGGCGAAGGTTGCCCTATCACGACATCAGGAGGCGGCTTCATGACGATCGTACTGGTTCTTCCACTCATCGCGATAGCCGCGGCTACCCATGCTCAGGATGGGGCCTTTGTGGATCACGGCGTGGGCGCCGCGGTGGCCGAAAGCCGCGGCTTCGTTGCTGCGCAGGATGCCGAGGGCAATCCACTGCTCATCGCACTCAGCCTCGATATGAGCCCGCGCGGCTGGATATTGCTCATCGACCCCAATACCGGCGAGACCGAGCAGTTCTACTACCCTGAAGGCGTTCCGAACTCGCCGCCCTACGCATCGCTGATGAGCGATAACGGGCGCTTCTACACCTTCGCGGGGAAGGTCTTCCTCGAGTTCGATCCTGCGGCGCGCGAGTGGCTCTTCAACGGCATCCCGGCGCCCGGCGAAGCGTGCGTGACCGGTGATGCGGTCATTGACGGCGCCGACGGCCGGATCTTCGCGGGCACAAACCCTAACTGCCGCCTCGTCAGCTACGACCCGCGCACGCAGGAGATGCGGGACCACGGGCAGCTTGATGACGCCGAGCACTATGTCTCCTACATGGCGATGGACGACAGCGGATGGGTCTACGCGGGCATCGGCACGGCGCGGCAGAACGTCGTTGCGTTCAACCCGGAGACGGGCGAGCGTGTGCAGATTCCATCGGAGGAGCAGCGCATCCTCGGCACCGGCATTGTTCGCAAGGCGATAGACGGTTTCGTCTACGGGAAGGTCGGCGACACGTGGTGGCGGTTGCATGAGGGGCGAGCAGAGGTGGTGGCCGCCGATGCGGTTCCGGCCGCGGCCCCGAGTGGCTCGATCGGCTGGGGGCAGCGGGATGCCACGCTCGCTGATGGCACGGCAGTGCGGCTCGACCTTCCGGGGAAGAAGCTGACGGTGACGCCTCCGGGCGGCGAGGCGCGAGAGGTCGCATTCAGCTACGCGTCCGAAGGAGCCGACATCACGTCAATCGCGGCCGGGCCTGACGGCGACATCTACGCATCCAGTGCGCATCCCATGCACCTCGTGCGGTACGGCCCTGATGCGGACGAACTGACCGACCTCGGGCCGGTCCCCGCCATCGGTGGTGGGAACATGTGCGCGATGACCGCGGCCGGCGACTACCTCTACGGCGCCTCCTACGCCGCCGGGCAGGTCTGGCGCTACGCCCCCGCGGCGCCATGGCAACCAGGCGCGCCGGAGGAGGCCAATCCCACCCCGATCGCGCAGTATAAGTCCGACCTCTGCCGGCCCCGGGCCTGTGTCGCCGATGCCTCGGAGCGCTGGGTCGTCTCAGGCGGCTTCGCCGGCTACGGCCTCTGCGGCGGCGGGCTCGCGATCCATGACCGGGAGACCGGCGAGACTGAGCTTCTCAACCACGAGGTGGTCGCGCCGTTCGAGAGCACGATCACGATGCGCTTCCTGCCGGACGGGACGCTGGTGGGAGGAACGAGTATCCTTACGCCCGGCGGCGGCCACCCCCAGGCCACCCAGGGTACGCTCTACATCCTCGATCTCAACACGCGCGAGGTTATCTACCGGACGAATCCAGTGGAGGGCGCCCAGGAGGTCTTCAGCATCGAGGTCGGCCCGGACGGGCTCATCTACGGCCTCGCCAGCGGAGCGCGGTTCTTCGTCTTCGATCCGAAGACGCGCAAGATCGTGCACGCCGAGGACATGTCGGCCTACGGTGCGATGCCCCGCCAGACGCTGACACTTGGCCCGGACGGCAACATCTACGCGACCTTCACGACATCGATCGTGCGCATCACGCCCGGCAGCTTCGAGCACGAACTGCTCGCTACGCCGCCTAAGCCAATCGGCGCGGGAGCGGTCATCATGAATGGCCGCCTCTACTACGCCAGCGGCTCACGTATCTGGAGTTGGGCGCTGCCCGCGGAGTAGCCGGGCACGCCGACCCATCACGATAGGGAACGCGCCCGCCGCGGGCGGACTGCGGCGGGCGCGCGATCCTCACTGGCTCTGCTGCTGCTCCATCCACTTCGGATTGAGCTCCCAGAGCCCCACCAAGTTGCCATCGGGATCGGCGATCAGTGCCGCCCACCCCATCTCGCCAACCGCGCTCTTCTCCGAGATGACCTTCGCGCCAAGAGCCCGGGCCTTCTGAAGGTAATCGTCAATGCTCGGCACGTCGAAGTAGATGGTCTGCATCTGCTCAGGGCGCTCGCGCTTCGCTATCCCACCGCCGGGCGTGGAGCCGGTTGTGACGCTCCAGTACTCCATGCCTCCCTCGAACTCCCCGATGGTCCAGTCGAAGAGCTTGCGGTAGAACTCCGCGAGCGCTTCAGGGTTGTCGGCGACGAACTCGAAGTGAACCAGGGGACTGCCCATGCGCCACCACTCCTCTGCGATGCCTGCGTGCTGCATAACCTCGATTCAGGACTTCGGCGGCCGCCACTGTCTTCCTGCACGGTCGCAAGTGGGGGCATCGGCTGGGGCCGCAAAATGACCCTTGACTTTCAGGATGAGGCGTGAAACACTTCCGTGTAGGCGCGTGTTATATGTACTGACAGCGACGCATCCAGGGCCCGGTTTGCCTGCATTCATGATCCTGCACCGTGCGCCGCTGAGCGTTCCGCCCGCTCGCGGCCGCCGGCAAATCCCTGTCTCCTCGTGTGTGAGGCCATAGGCGAGGGGTGAGACAGATGCTGCACGCACTGCCGCGCGTCATGACCGGTGTTGAGCTTGGGCTGGCAGCCCTCACGCTCCTCATCGGCGCGAGCTTCGTCGCGCTGGTGAACGTGGGGGTCGAAGGAGTGATGCGACCGCCCATCCTGGCATTCATCGCACTGACGACAGTGGTGCTGCTGGCCTGGAACGGGCTCAGTGTCTACAGGCGCTACAGGCGCCTGCGCAGCGGTCACTGTGGCAACCAGTTCTGCCACGGACTGCTGACGAGCAGCCCGGACATCCCGGCGCACCTGCTGATCTGCGATCACTGCCGCCGGGTGTGGCCGAAGCTCGCTGAGCCAGAGCCACAGCCCGCTCCGGCCGGGTGAGCGCTCTCACGAGCAACGCCCTGCCCGCGGGATGCGGGGGGCATCCCGCGGTTCCAGCACGCGCGGTCGATCTCCCTACAGCCACTGCTTCATGAAACGCAGTCCTGTCTCCACCCGGATCTCATGCCCGCCCTCATGCAGGTCAAGCTCGCAGCGTTCCGCGATCCGAAGGCGCTCGTAATGAGAGCGCGTGCAGGCGAACTCCTCCTGCACCCATGGCCACCAGGCGATGCCATCGGCCTTCCCCGTCTGCGACATCACCGGCCGCGGACAGATCAGCGAGACGAGGTCTGAGTCGGTGAACTCGCGCAGCCATCCGGGGATGAAGATATGCTCCTCCTGGGTCGAGAGGAAGCAGGAGTGGCGAGGATCATCCACCACCATCTTCCGCAGCCGGTGGTTGAACCACGCGCAGATGATCCCCGCTTTGATCCGCTGCTCCACGGGCATGGTGAAGATCGTGTACGCGCCGCCGAGGCTGATCCCCCACATCCCGAGGCGCTCCGTGTCGAACTCCGGCCGCGTCTGCGCGTAGTCGATCAGCCGGCTGATCTTCGCGATCTCGAGGCCCCAGAGCGTCTTCCCGAGCATCAGGCAGAGCCGCCCGTAGCGCGCCCGCGGCGGCCCCTGCGTGATGTTCATCGGGGAGATCACCGCGAAGCCGGCCTCCAGCGCGCGCTGTGCGTAGCCGCGGTAGATGCCGGAGCCATCGTCGAAGCCGAAGGTCTTCTCCGGCGATGAGCCGATCCCGTGCTGGCAGATGATCGTCGGGTATGGCGGCTCACCGATCTTCGGCACTGCGAACACGCCCCTGCCGCGCAGGTTGCCGTAGAGGCGCAGCGTGACCCACTCGGCGCGGAAGCGCTCGTTTTCGGCGAAAGGCTCCACCAGCGGCTCCATCTCCGCCGCCGGGGGCCCGAAGTCGCCCACCGCCTCCAGCCAGCGCTGGCGGTTCGGCTCGACGGACGCGAGGTAGGCCTCCTCGGAGGAGTAGTCGCGTGCCCAGTACTGCGCCTGGCGCTCGTCGTAGTTGAGACTGAGCGCGCGCAGGAAGTCTTCAGTCTCGTGGCGCAGCAGGTTCTGGCGGTCGGTGATCCCGCGCTGGATGAGGCCAGGCGGCGCGTCGAAGGCGTTGTCGAAGAAGGTCATCCGCAATCTCTCCCTCATGAGCCCGTTCTGTGGCGGGAGCAGATTCACCAGGTGGCGCCATATGACCTGCGCGGGAAGCAGGTCCAAATGGAAGGCGCCGCGGGACTAACTCGGCGGCGCCTGGAGGAGCCAGTCAACGTCCAGCCTGCGCGTCTTAGGTGCGTCGCCGCCTCACTGCCATGACAACCGGAGCGCCCGCAAGCAGCAGCAGCGCGCTGACCGGCTCGGGCGTGCACTCGGTGGCCGTGTGCCAGTCGTCCAGCAGGAAGCTGGATCCCTGCCCCATCACGAGATCGATGGTCAGATCCTCGGCAACTGCATTCGGACTTGCCTCGGTCCACAGGTTCCACGCATCCCATTGCTCAAGGAGCAGCTCTCCCGGAAACTGCGAATGTGCGTTGGGGAGCGCCACGCCGAATGTGGCTGTGGCGGTGCCTCCACCGAACCACGCATCATACTCCTGCCAGATCCGCTTGTAGTCCCGGGCATCAGGCAGGTTGTCCAGGTGCCAGGTCATGCGCCATGACGTGGGTTCGGATGCCCGGTAGACTCCGTAGACTCCGGTCCTGCCGCTGCCGAAGGGGTCTGCGGCATACCACGACGGTCCAACTCCGGTGATCACCTCGACGTCAAACCAGTCGGAGTCATAGAGTGTCAGATCGTACGTGCCCTCGAGATCGTAGTTGACGACATGCAGACCGTTGTTCCCATTGACGACGCCATTGCCGGGGTAGAGCTCCAGCGCATCCGGATTGTTCGCGTCCGCGCCCCATACCGCGGGGTCACTGCCGAAGTCGATCAGCGCATTGCGCTGATAGGGGAAGGCTGTGTCCCATGGAAGACCGCTCGCCTCAGGCGGGTTTTCGAATGGCTCCGCCCATGCGAAGGCGCAACTCACCACCATGATGACTACGACGACACACCAACTCTTGCCCATCTACCTCTCCCTCCTCCAGTTCGCGTAACGCACGCACAGAGACTGAGCTCGGCTCGATCGCGCCTGCTCAGGTGACCATGAGGAATTAAGCGCGGTCGCCCCGCACGAAGTCAACCAGCAGCGGGGCCTGAGAGCATTCTGTGAGCTTCATAAACTCGTGCATGGTGTATGTACAGGGGTTTTCGCGGATGCGCTGGAGGGGGGTTATCTTACCGCGGCGAACCTCCACGGGCAGCGACAACTGCCAGGAGGTCAATCCAATGCGTTCCATCCTCATGATCCTGATTGCCGCGACCACCTCGGCCGCCCTGTACGCACAGGACCGCCCGGTGCTGATGGTGAACGATGCGGAGGATGCATCGTTGTGGCGAGGCGGGGAGGCCTCCACCGCACACGTGTCCGAGGGGCAGCGGTCTATCCGCTGGCAGCTCGCAGACCAGGGCAATGAACTGCGCCTGGAGGCCATCCCGCACGACTGGTCGGGCTACAACGCGCTCTCGTTCGACCTGTACTCGGAGAAGGCCACGGATTCGCGGTTGTGGCTGCTCCTTCCGTCCGAGAACCCGGACACCGAGGGGCCAGACTACTTCAGCGTCAGCCTGCGCCTCGACTTCGAGGGCTGGCGGCACTTCATCTTCTCGTTCGATGAGATTGGCATGGCCCGCACCCCGCTCGGCTGGCAGGCGATCGAGTCATTGCGGCTGCACTCGGCCTGGGCGCCCGACACAGTCGTTGATCCAGAGGCGGTGGTCTTCGTGGACAACATCAAGCTGGAGCAATATGACTCAACCGGTCCGCGCATGACTGACCGCGAGTTCCTCGACGCTCTCGACCTCGAGCGGTCGGAGCTTGCCGCGATTCGCGAGGCTGTCGAGGCGGGCGATCCTGAGGCAGCGAAGTTGGCGTGGGCCGCGCATCTGCGCGCGCGCCACGAGCCTCGCTGGAAGGAGATGTGGTTCGAGCGCCCCGAGCCTGTCCCCGCTACGCCTGCGGTTATCGGGCAGGCGGATCTCGCGATGCAGCACATCTTTCGCTGGCAGAGCGATGAGTTCTTCCTCGGCGAGGACATAGACTGGTCGCAGAACCAGATGACAGAGGGCGAGAGCGCCACGATTGAGTGGAACGCGAACCTCAACCGCCACGGGCTGTTCAACATCCTCTCGCAAGCCTACTGGCGCACAGGCGATGAGAAGTACGCGCAGAAGCTAGTGGAGATGTGGCTCGCCTGGATCGAGGACGCGCCGGTGCTGCTGAACGCCTCCGGGAACTCACCATATCATTGGGCGTGGGAGACGCTCAACACCGCCGTCCGCACCAGCGGTTCCTGGCCGCGGTCGCTCTTCAGGACGATCGACTCGCCGGCGTGGACTGATGAGGCGCTGGTCACGGTCACGAAGTCCTTCGCCGAGCACGCCCGGCACCTCATGAAGCACCCGAGCCATGGCAACTGGCTGACCGCCGAATCGACCGGCCTCTACTACACCGGGGTGCTCTTCCCCGAGTTCGCCGAAGCCTCAACGTGGCGCGAGACCGCCCTCAGCCGCCTCTATGAGCAGATGGAGCGCGAGGTCTACCCGGACGGCCTGGAGTATGAGCTTGCACTCGGCTACGGCCTATGGGTGCTGCGCAACTATGCTGACGTGATGGACTTTGCGCTGCTCAACGACCAGCGTGATGAGCTTCCCGCAGATTGGCTCGACCGCATCGAGAGCATGTACGACTACGTCCTCTACGCCTCGATGCCGAACGGCCTCGTACCGGGGCTCAACGACTCCGGTAACGCGGACCGCCAGGCGTACATGGAGGCGGCTGCGCGCTTCTTCTCCGACCGCGCCGACTTCGCGTGGGCAGCATCAGGCGGCGCTCAGGGCGAGCCTCCCGATGACGCCTCGCGCGCGTTCGACTACTCCGGGCACTACGTTATGCGCACCGGCTGGGAGCCGGATGACCTGTATCTGTTGATGGACGCCGGCCCGTTCGGCTCCGGCCATCAACATGAGGACAAGCTTACCCTGGTCCTCTACGCCCTCGGGCGGATGCACCTCGTGGACGCGGGAAACTACATGTACGACAAGAGCCGCTGGCGCCGCTATGTGCTCTCCACGCGCGGGCACAACACGGTACGCGTGGATGACCTCGACCAGCACAGGCGCGGCCTGCGAGAGACCTACATACTCGATTTCCCGTTCCAGCCCCTGAATAATGCCTGGGCGAGCGGTGAGGACTTCGACTTCGCCCGCGGTGTCTATGACCTCGGCTACGGTGATGAGAACCAGGTGCGCGTGCGGCATGAGCGCAGTGTGCTGTTCGTCAAGCCGCAGTACTGGCTCGTCGTGGACCGCATGACGCCGGAGGATGCGGCGGAGCATTCCTACGAGTCGCTCTTCCACCTGGACGCGGATGACGCGACCGTTGCCAATGACCTCTCGGTCACATCGGTGACCGGCGAGGGCCAGAGCCGCCTACGGATCCTGCCGATGCTCTCGACGGACCTGCGTGCTGAGGTCGTCAAGGGTCGCGAGGAGGAGCCGGTGCAGGGCTGGTCTTACGCGATGATCGGCCGTAGAGGCGCGATCCCAGTGGCCGGCTACTCAGTGAGCGGCACGGGGGAGCAGACGATGGTCTACGTGCTGGAGCCGATTGCGGCCGACGGCGAGAGCGCACTGCTCAGCGTAGAGCCACTGGATTCAGCCGAGGGCGTCATCGCCGGGCAGATCACGCTGCGTGATGGCTCCAGGCACCTCTTCGGGCTCCAGAGCGGGCAGGGCGAGGTCGCATTCGGCGGCTTCGCCAGCGATGCCGAGGTGGCGTTCGTGGAGGTGTTGGCTGACGGTCGCACCGGCCGGAGTTTCCTCTTCGGCGGCGAGGAGCTTCGCCAGGCGCCCTGAGGTCGGAGGAGCATCATCCCACCGCGCCGAAGGGGGAAGTCAGCGCGGGCACACCACCGCAGGCGAAGGTGACACCTTTGGATTACGCCGACGTTGCCGAACTCTTCAAGCTCTTCGCGATCTCCCTCGTACTCGGCGCCTTCATCGGGCTCGAGCGCGAGAAGAAGGAGAAGCGGCCCCTCGGCATCCGCAGCTTCGCGTTCATCTCGCTGACCGGCACGCTGTCCGCCTACGTAGCGCAGGAGACCGGAATGCCGTGGGTGCTGCCCGCGGCGTTCCTGGTCATCGGCGCGCTCATTATCGTCGGGCACATCGGCTACCTCTCGCAGGGCCGGCTGGGCCTCACGACTGAGCTGGCGGCAGTCCTCACCTTCGGTATTGGTGTGCTCGTGCAGGTCGGCCCGATGGAGCTTGCGGTAGCGCTCGGCGTGGTCTCGGCAGCGTTCCTGCACTTCAAGCCCGAGCTGCATGCTCTCGCCGACAGGACCGGCGGCAAGCACATGTACGCGATCCTGCAGTTCGGCATGGTCGCGTTCGTGGTGCTGCCGGTCCTGCCGAACCGCTCCTACGGCCCGTTCGAGGTCCTTAACCCCTACAACATCTGGCTGATGGTCGTCTTCGTCTCGGCGATCAATCTTGTGGGCTATGCGTCCTACAAACTGATCGGCTCGCAGCGGGGCGGTGCGGTAGCGGGACTTGTCGGCGGAATGGTCTCGAGCACCGCGACCACCTATAGCTTCTCTCAACGCACCCATCTCGCGCCCGCTCTCAACTACGCCGCCACCCTCGCGATCATTCTCGCGACGGCCGTCACCATCCCACGCATGGCCATCGAGATCGGCGCGGTCAACCAGCAATTCCTGGCCTCCATCTGGCCGTCACTGCTGATCGTGTTTGTGGCTTCATTGATCCCCGTGGCTGTGCTGTGGTTCCGGCGCACGGACGACTCCAACACGGAGGCGCCGGAGATCGATAACCCGGTCCAGCTTGGCGCGGCGCTGATTTTCGGCCTGCTCTACGGCATCATCACCCTCGCCATGGCGGCCGGCGAGTACTACTACGGAGATGCCGGCACGTACCTGGTAAGCGCGATATCGGGCCTCGGGAATGTAGACGCCATCACCCTCAGCAGCTCGCGCCTCGTGGGTCAGGGCCGGCTTCCGGTCGAGACCGCCCGGAACGTCATCGTCATCGCCTACATGTCGAACCTCGTCATGAAGGCCGCACTCGCCACCTTTGTCGGAAGCAAGCGCCTGGGCAGAACCGTCGCGGCCTGCTTCGCCGCAGCCTTTGCCGCAGCGGCGGCTGTCATGCTGCTCATGTAGTGCGCACGTCCGATCCCCGACACAATCTCACCCACGGCCTTTTCTTGTTATTCGTGTTGCGATATCATCGTTATCGTGGCGAGATCGATCCATGAATGGTGTACATCACCTGTGGAGAAGGCGGAGGTGCGTGAAGGTGCCGAAGAGAGCGGTGCTGTTCCTGCTTCTGATGGCGTCGGTCCTCTGGATGTCGGGGTGTGGTGGCGGAGGTGGTGATGATGGCGACGATGGAGATGGCGGGATGGACTCGGGCACGCCACTGATCGGCTTCTGGCAGCCGATTGATGCGACTGAGAATCCACCGGTGCCGATGGCAACGGCACTCGGGTGGGAGTCTTCATGGACCAATGCGACCTACCGCTTCAATCAGGACGGCACGGCAGTGCGCGAGGCATTCGTCTCCGGGACGTCGGTGGATGTGAGCAACGGGACGTGGATGACCGATGAGGGCGTCGGGTACATGGAATTCGATGGTGTGCGCACCACGATCAACGACAGCACCAGCCACCTCCGCGTCGCAACCATGGATATCAGCCGCGGCGGCCGCGATTTCACCGTGCGCATGGCCGAGATTGTGCCGACCACGGGGCATGACACGAACATGCTGGGGACCTGGCGGGTGCAGAGCGCGACGGTGGACGGGGTCACGGTCAATCCGGCAGCGTTCTTCGACATGGCGCCGGGCAGCGACCTGATGACCGTGCAACTGCTCTCTGACGGGCGAGCCATCGGCCGGGAGCTTGATGAGGACCGCATCGTGGAGACCGGCCAGGGGACGTGGGCGACGGTGGGCGTGACGGCGCTCCCGTCGGTGCCCGCGCCACTCAACTGGCTGGAACGATCGATCTTCGAGCCGACGATGATGCCGGTCATCACGTTCTTCGATCGTGCTACCGGCCGAAGCGTGCGCGTTGGGCTGCAGCAATGGGCACCCGCCGAAACACGCGACGCAGCGCTTGTCGGAACGTGGCAGGCCACCAGCGCCAGCCGCGGCGGCCTTCCCGCAGCTCTGAACGACATCCTCGACAGCACCCCCGCCACAACCGCCCATCTCTTCACCTTCCATGGCGATGGCACCATGGAGCAACGGGCGATGGCCGGCGCGGATGTGGATCTCGCGTTCCTGAACTGGTGGTGGACGCCTTCAGCCAACCAGCTCCGTCTGGATTCCGTCGACGCAGAACCCGCGATGGAGTTCGGCTACGCTCTGCTCGGGACGCAGTTGAGCGTCAACTTCATGGACGAGGGCATCCCGGTCAGCATCGTCTTCACGAAGCAGTAGAGAGCGAGTCTTCAGCCATTCGGCTTCAGCACCGCCTTGACCACGCGCAGGCGCTCGACGTCCTCAAGCGCCTGCGCAGCCTCATTCAGCGCGACAGGCATCGTGGCCGACCTCCTGGTGGCGCGCCAAGGCGGAATGGGTTTCCGCGAAGCCGCGCCACTTACCCGCGCAGTGTCCCCGGTGCCCTTCCCCCGACCTTTCACCTTTCGTCTGCCGGGGCAGGTTGATGGGCACGTCGCGGAGAAGGACAGTCGGACTGAACCATGTCAGGCCGCAATAGCTAACGGAGGTTGTAAGAATGCCTGAGAAGCTCGCCATTGATGGCGGACCAAAGAGCGTTGACGATTCGATGGTGAAGTCGTGGCCCCCGCACGATGAGCGGGATCGCAAAGCGGTCATGGACGTATTCGACAGCGACATCTTCCACGGCAACGCCGCACCGCATGCGCTGGCGATGCAGGAGAAGTGGCAGGAGTACTGCGGCTGCAAGTACGCGCTGGTCACGAACTCGGGCACCTCTGCGCTGCACATGGCCGTCGCGGCGGCAGGCGTGCTTCCCGGCGATGAGGTCATCACGAGCGCCTTCAGCTTCTGGGCGTCGGCGGCCGCGATCCTGCATCACTGCGCGATCCCGACCTTCGTGGACATCGACCCAGTCTACTACACGATGGATCCGGCCAAGATCGAAGCCGCGATCACCCCGCGGACCACGGCCATTCTGCCGGTGCATATCCACGGCATGCCCGCGAACCTCGGGCCGATCCTCGAGATCGCGAAGAAGCACAACCTGAAGGTCATCCACGATGCTTGCCAGGCACATGGCGCCACATTCAACGGCCAGCGCCTCGGCGGCATCGAGTTCACCACCGGCTTCTCGACCAACCGCAGCAAGAACCTCTCCTCCGGTGAGGGCGGCATCTTCACCACCGATGATGACGACGCCTACGAGCACGCGCGCCGGATGCGCGAGTTCGGCGAGGTCGTTCCGCCGAGCGGGCAGCAGCGCGAGTACAACGCGTTCGGCCTCGGCTGGAACTACCGCCCGCATGAGTTCGTGAACGCGTTCATGGTCAGCCAGTTTGAGCGCCTGCCTGAGAACAACGCGAAGCGCCAGGAGCTTGCGCGCTACCTGACCGCTGAGCTTGCGCAGATCCCGGGCGTCGAGGGCCCGGCGGAGCCGCCGTGGGGCGAGCCGGTCTACTTCACCTACGTGGTCGAGTTCAAGCCTGATCAGGTGGGCCTCGACTGCACCGCCGGTGAGATGAAGGCAGCCTGCGTGAAGGCGCTTGCAGCCGAGGGCATCGGCATGGGCCAGTGGCAGACGCGCCCGATTCCGGGCCAGGACGTGCTCGTGCAGAAGCAGGGCTTCGGCCGCGGCGTGCCGTGGGTGCTCAATCCGGACGTCGACTATGACTACCGCGGCGAGGACTACCCGCTGACAATCGAGTTCATCGCGGCGCACAGCTACCTGCGCGCGGTCTACCCGCCGAACGACGTGGAACTGATGCAGCGCTACGTTGCGGGCTTCCGCAAGGTCATGGACAACACCGACCGCGTGATGGAGCTCGCGCAGCAGGCGTAACCGCGTCATTGCCCTAGTGAGGGGCCGGATCGAGGGCGACCCGGCCCCTATATGTCTGGAGGCACACCCAATGCTCAATGCCGGCCTTGCTGAGATTGATGTGACCCCGCCGCTCGGGATCGCGATGAGCGGGCACTGGAGTGTCCGCTACGCCGACCAGGTGCGCGATCCGCTCTTCGCGCACGCGATGGTCATTGCGAACGGGCAGGACCCGCCGATATGCCTCATCACCGTGGACGTGCTCTCCGTGCAGCGCGGCACGGTGCTCCGCTGCCGCAAGGCCATCGAGCAGGCCACCGGCATCCCGGCGGAGCGTATCGCGATCTCCGCCACGCACACCCACTACGGGCCGCTCGTGGCGCGCATCTGGACGCGCGATCTGCTGCCCGATGGCGACTACCTCGCGAAGCTCGAGGCGGGGATCGTCGAAGCCGCCACTGCCGCGTGGAACGCGCGGCAGCCCGCGCAGATCGCCATCGGCTGGGCCTTCGAGGGCCGGCTCTCCTTCAACCGCCGCTTCATGATGCGCTCGGGCGAGGTCGTCATGCACCCGCCGCCCGGCAGCACGGACATCCTCTATCAGGAGGGGAAGACCGACCCGGAGGTGAGCGTCATCTCCGTGCGCGACGTCGACGGGAAGCCGCTCGGCTGGTGGACGAACTTCGCCTGCCACGCCACCGTCTCCGGCCAGTCCACCGCGATCTCCGCGGACTACCCCGGCGAGCTGTCGGCTGAGATGAAGCGTCGCCACGGTGAAGGCGTCATCACTCTCTTCGGCAACGGCTGCTGCGGCAACCTCTGCCAGATCGATGTCTTCGACCCGGACCGCCCGCGCAACGGCGACCCGATCCTCCGCGCGCTCGCGGAAGGCATTGCCGACGCCGTGGATCGCGCCGAGCAGGCCGCGGAGTTCGCCGATGACCTGCGGCTCGATGCGCGCGCGGTGGAGACTCAGATCCCGCTACGCCACGTGGACCCTCAGGTCGAGCAGGCGGCGCGCGCGCTGCTCGAGGATGAGGAGTATGACGAGAGCGACGCGCTGGCGTCTCGCGAGCACACCTACGCGCGGATGATCGTGGAGCTGGTCGAGGAGAAGCGCGAGCGGCCGCTGACGCCCGCTGAGATACAGGCGTTCCGGATCGGCGATGTCGGGCTGGTCATGCTGCCGGGCGAGGTGTTCGTGGAGCACGGGCTGGCGATCAAGCTGCAGTCGCCGGCGGCGCGCACGTTCGTGGTTGAGCTGGCGAACGGGATCGTCGGCTACATCCCGACGCGAGAGGCCTTCGGCGGCGGCGGCTACGAGCAGCGCCTCGGGAACAACAGCAAGCTCTCGCCGGTTGCGGGCGAGATCATGTCGGAGAGCGCGCTGGCGCTGCTCGACTCGATGTTCCGCTAGCGTTCGGCTGCCAGCAGATCGGCTACGGTGCGGTGCGGCGATGGCATCGCGAGCGCCTCAAGCTCGCCCGCCAGCGCCCACCGCGCTTCACCATGCCACGTGGGCGCGATCTCGCCGCCGGTGTGCGTGCAGCGGTGTACCGCCAACTCCACGCGCCGGTTCATCACGCCGTAGGCGAACTGCGTGAGGCGCTCCCCCACCTCGATCTCAACGCTCAGCGTGCGCAGCAGGTGCTTACCGAGCACCTGCCGAGGCTCATCACCGGTGCGGAGCGGCACGCTCGGGAACTCCCACAGCCCTCCCCACTGCCCCTCCACCGGGCGCTTCGCGATGAGGACGCGGTCGCCGGCATACACTACGCCCGCGACCTCAGCCATCTGCCTTAGCGGCTGCGAGCGGGCCTCCGGGACGCGATCCTGCAGCCCCTGCCGGCGCGCCTCGCAGACGTCCGTGAGCGGGCAGATCAGGCAGCCGGGCCTGCCCGGGATGCAGATCAGCGCCCCAAGCTCCATCAGCGCCTGGTTGAAGTCGCCCGGGCGCTCCTCGGGCAGCACCTCGCGCGCCCGCAAGGCGACCTCCCGACGCACCTCCGTCGCATCGCCCTGCAGCGCGAACAGCCGCGCCAGCACACGGATCACGTTCGCATCAACGGCTGGCAGCGGATCACCGCACGCGATGCTCAGCACCGCCCCCGCGGTGTACTCGCCGACGCCCGGCAGCGCCCTCAGCGCATCGTACGTGCGCGGGAAGACGCCGCCGTGTTCGCCGACCACTCTCTGCGCGGCCGCGTGCAGGTTCCGCGCCCGGGAGTAGTACCCGAGCCCCTCCCAGTGCCGCAGGACCTCGTCCAGCGGCGTCTGCGCCAGCGCCTCGACCGACGGGAACGCGGCCATGAAGCGCTCGTAGTAGCCGATGACGCGGTCCACCTGCGTCTGCTGCAGCATCACCTCGGAGACCCAGATGCGGTAGGGATCGCTCGTCCGCCGCCACGGAAGATCGCGCTTGTGCCGATCGAACCACGCGAGCAACGGCCCGGCTATCCCTCGCACAGCCACGCCTCGATCTGCGCCTCATCCTCATCGGTCCACGGCCGGATGTCCTCTATGCACTGCCGGTCGAAGCCGGAGTAGATGCGGGCCATCGTGTCACGGTAGGTGCCATCCGCCAGCGTCTTCTCCCGCCAGGCGGTGAAGTTCGCGCGGTCGTAGGCCTTCGCGCGGGCGTCAATCGCCTCGCGATCGAAGTTCGCGGCGAGGATGCCCTCCATCTCCGCGACCACGTCGGGCCGCTCTTTCGCCACGTCATGAAGCTCCCACGGATCGGCCGCGAGGTCGTAAAGCTGCGGCTCGTAGCCCACGTAGCTCACATGCTTCCAGCGATCGCGGCGCAGCATGTAGGTACCAGTGATGACGCGGTCGCCGTTGTACTCGCAGAAGGCCCAGTCGCGCTCTCGAGGCGCATCCGAGATAAGCTGCGGCATCAGCGACTCGCCCTCGATGCTCTCCGGCCAGGCAGGCCCGTTCGCGTGATCCTCGTAGCGCGTCCGTGCCATGTCCATGAAGGTCGGGTAGAGATCAATCAGCGAGACGGGCGTACCCACGGCCGCTCCACGGCGTACATCCGGTCCGGAGACGATCAGCGGAATGTGACTGGATGGTTCGTACATCGTGCGCTTGAGGATCTGCCCGTGCTCGCCCGCCATCTCGCCGTGGTCGCTCGAGAAGACCACGTAGGTGCTCTCGCGAAGCCCCAGGTCATCGAGCGTGTTCAGCACCTGCCCGACCACCTCATCGAGCGCCACGATCATCGCGTAGTAGACGTGCCGGATACGCCGGACCATCGCCTCAGAGAGGCCCTTGTCGCAGTTCTTCGCGATGCGCGTGTAACGCGTAACCGGGTGGTCATCGTCGCGCACAGATCCGATGTCGGGAGGCAGCACGATCGCGCCGGGGTCAATCATGTCCATGTGCCACTGTGCCGCGCGGAAGGCGGGATGGACGAGCCCGGTGGTGAGGTAGCAGTAGAAAGGCGACTGCTGCCGCGAGGCTGCCTGCATCCAGTTGCAGGCCTGCCAGGTCCAGTCCCAGTCGCGCCGGTAGGGCGAGTCGTCCTTCGTGACCTCCGGCAGCGGAGTGCGGCTGATCGGCCGGTGGATGCCCGCCGATCGCGTCCATGAGCCGACCTGGTCGCGGATCGAGTGCATCCCCCACGCGTAGTCGAGCGGGCCGATCATGCTTGTCTGATAGCCAGCACCGCTCAGAGCATCGTGCAGCATCGGCGTGCCCTCGCGCAGGCCCTCGTGGTTGTTCCAGCAGTCCCGGAAATGCGGGTACTTACCGGTGAACATGCTCGCTCGCGAGGGGTTGCAGACCGGGCAGACGGTGTAGGCGTTTGTGAAGAGCACGCCATCCTCGGCAAGCGAGTCGATGTTCGGCGTGAGGCCCTGAAGCGCCGGCTCACCCATGCAGCCGAGCTTCCTTCCATCGAGGCTCTCGGCGTGGAAGTGCACAATGTTGGGCCGGTCGGCGTCGAAGCGAGGGCGATCTGCGCGGGGCATCCGGGTATCACCTCGGCTGCGATAGTCCGTGCGACACCCGGATATTTCCCGGGGTGAGGCGGCAGTCCTGCCTTACGGACGGCTGGATCTCGGGAGGTGCGGCCCGGTTGCCTGGGGAATCTCTCAGTCACCGGCTGATCTCGGTCTGCCAGGGTCTTGAATCATAGTGAGGGCTGCACAGAGGGAGCGTAATCCCGATGAAGGTTGTTGTCGGCTCGGTTGTTAAGGGACTCACCCTCAAGAGCGCGATCGTTGAGTGGCTCGAGGAGAACGGGCACGAGGCGATTGATGTCGGAGTCTACGGTACGGACACGTTCGTGAAGTTCCCGTCCGTTGCCGAACGCGCGGCGTATGTGCTGCAACAGGGCGATGCTGATCTGGCCGTCCTCTGCTGCGGCAGTGGCACAGGTATGTCGCTGGCGGCCAACAAGTTCCATGATGTCTGCGCGGTCTCATGCGAGAGCCCTCTCGCCGCCGAGTTCGCGCGCAAGGTCAACGACGCGAACTGCCTGTGCATGGGCCAGAGCCTCGTTGCGGTCGATGTCGCGAAGCGGATGGTTGAGGTCTTCCTGCGCGCGCGTTTTCAGGATGTTCCCGGCATTCCGCAGGAGGTGCTCAACTTCTGGGACGAGGCGGCGGACGAGATCATCGCAGACGGCGACACCGCTGCCGATGTAGAGATGGAGACGCTGGATTGATGGGAGAGTGAACGGACACACTGAGTATCTACTGATCTTCGCGACGATACTTCTCTCGAACACCGCGAGCAGCCTCGTCGGCTTCGGCGGCAGCATCCTTGCGCTGCCGTTCGTGGCGATGCTCATCGGCGTGAAGGCGGCCGTGCCGGTGCTCGTAGTGCAGGCCTGGGTGCTCGCAGTCTTCATCTGCTGCCACGCGCACCGCAGCATCTCCTGGCGTGACTGGGCGAAGATCGTCGGCTTCGTCGTGGTCGGCCTGCCGGTCGGCCTCTGGGCGGCAGGGGTGGTGCCGGAGGCGCCGCTTAAGCTCATCGTGGGGCTCTTCACGCTGGGCCTGGGGGTCTACGGCATCATCCGGCCACTGCCACGCGCGGACAGCCGCGAGCGCCTCATCGGCTGGAAGGGCCGCGCGATGACCGCGCTGCTGGCGCTCGGTGGAGTGGTGCACGGAGCCTTCGCCACCGGCGGGCCGCTTATCGTCGTGTACGGCACCCGCGCGATGCCGGAGAAGAGCACCTTCCGCGTCACGATGAGCGCCACGTGGCTCACTCTGAATACGATCCTGCTCGTGCAGTGGTTCATACGCGGCAGCTTCACCGCGCCGCAACTGAAACTCGCGGCAATGTGCATCCCGTTCACATTGGCCGGAATGGTCTTCGGCACGGCTGCGCACTACCGGGTGGAGGAACTGCTCTTCCGCCGCATACTCTACGTGGTGCTGGTCATCGCGTCGCTGATGCTGCTGCGGTCGGCGCTGGCGTGACCGATCACCACGTTCCTACGGGCCGGGCGCTCACCCACGCAGAACACGCGCCCGGTACCGCGCACGTACACCCGCCCGTGCGAAGGAGGGCGTCGCCTAGATGCTCTCGCCGAAGGCGCCACGAAACCGCGCCGCCAGCGATCCTGCGGAGCCTCCGTCACCTCAGACCGAAGCGGCGGCGCAGCGTCGGCGATCGCGCGCGCGTCAGCGTCAGTGCCGGCGGGTTCCTGCTGGCACGACGCGACGATCGCGGCCACCACCAGTCCCAGCGCCACCATCGCGACGACCGCGACTGGGCCCGATCTCACTCTCACTCCGCCACCTCCGCGGCAATCGCCCCGATCTCGCGGCGCATCTGCTCGACATCCGCCTCGCGGCTGGAATGCACGCGGTTCGCCAGCAGGATCACGATCATCCCACTCGCGCGATCGGCCCAGACGCAGGTCCCCGTGTAGCCGGTGTGGCCGACGCTCTCGGGGGTCGGCGCGCCATGCATGTGCGGATCGGTTGCGTGGCCGAGCCGCCAGCCGATGCAGCGGCGGCCATCCGGGGCGCCGGCCTGCGGCTCGAGCATCATCTCCACCGTCTCCGGCCGCAGCACCCGTGCGCCATCAAGCTCACCGTACGCGAGGATCATCCGCATGAACCGCCAGAGATCCGTGGCCGTTGAGAACAGCCCCGCGTTCCCGCCCGCGCCGCCGAGATACCGAGAGTTCTCATCATGCACATCGCCCAGCAGCACGCCCTCGGGAAGGCGCTCGGTGGCCGCACAGCGCCCAGTCAGCTCTCGCGAGGGGCAGAAGCCCGTGTCACCCATACCGAGTGGCCCAAAGACGCGCTCTCGCGAGAGGTCCTCGACGCCGCGCTCGGACGCCAGCCGCACGATGTGCGTGAGCAGGATGAAGCCGAGGCAGGAGTAGATCGTGCCCTCGCCCGGCTCATATTCCTGCGGCAGGCGGCAGATCTCCCCCACCACGCGCTCCCAGCGCTCCTCGGGCGGCACCTCGTAGCCGAGCAGAGTCGGGTAGTTGCGATGCGCGGGCAGCCCCGATGAATGCGCCAGCAGGTGACGGAGCGTCACGCGCCCGTCACGGAACTCCGGCAGCCAGCGCTGCACCGCGTCCTCGAGCGACAGCACACCGCGCTCAACAAGCTGCATCACCACCGTGGTGGTCGCCACGACCTTCGTCACCGAGGCCATGTCGAAGACCGTGTCGGGCTCCATCGGCAGCCGTCCAGGCTCCCACGAGCGCTCCCCCACTGCGTCGAGGCACAGCGTCTCATCGCCTCGCGCGATCAGGCATACGGCGCCGGGGGTCTGCCCGGTCGCGATCGCGTCCTCGATGGCACCGTGCACGGCTTCGGCCAGCTTCGCGTCTGTGCGCATGGTCTAACCACCTTCTGAGTTTGCCCGACTGCCCGGTCTCCAGATCCTGCCACGCGCCGGCGCAACCTCCACGGTCAGCGGCGTGTCGCCCTTCACATCGCCGTCAATCAGCACCGGCGATGGCTCATCGGTCTCGATGATGACCTTGCTCGCGCGCCAGCTATGCACGACCGGCAGAGACAGGTGCGTCCCCCGCATGACCTTCGGAAAGTTCAGCGCGAACGACGTCCGCGAGAGGTGCTCGACCACCACGAGGTCAAGCAGCCCATCGTCAATCTCAGCCTGTGGCGCGATCATCATCCCCGCCCCGTACGAGCGCGCGTTAGCGACTGCGACCAGCAGCACCGGCCCCTCCCAGCGCTCTCCGTCCGCAGTCACGCGCACGATCGTCGGGCGATTCGCCGCCAGCTCCGCGGCCACGCCTGTCAGGTAGGCGAGCAAGCCGCCGGTGATCCGGCTCCGCGCGTTGACCCGGCGCGCCACGCGTGCATCGAAGCCCACGCCCATGATGTTGATGGCCCAGAGCCGGCCGTCATCCACGCAGAGCAGGTCGAGCGGCCCGGCACGGCCTCTGAGGTAGCTCTCGGCTGCAGCCAGGGGATCGAGCGGCACTCCCAGCGTGCGCGCGAAGTCATTGCCGGTGCCTGCAGGGATGATCCCCGCAGGCACTCCCGTGTCCAGCAGCCCTGCGATCACATCCGAGAGGGTGCCGTCGCCCCCGCACGCGAAGACCGCATCGAACCCTTCCGCGGCGCCCTCACGCGCAAGCGCCCTCGTGGCTTCCGGCCAGCCCGTCTCCCGAAGCGCCACCTCCCAGCCGCCAGACCGGAGGATGGCGGCTGTCTCGCCCGCAACATCGCGGCGCGAGCGCCTTCCCGCGGCCGGGTTCACGATCAGCAGGATCCGCATCAGGCTCCGCACCAGTCAGACCGCTACAGATGCCGGCTCGGTTGTCAGGCAGACCTCGCGAAGCTGCTCCATGAAGTAGCGGTAGCTCGCGAAGCTCACGTCCGAGAGCACGAAGTGATCCGGCCCGGGAATGAAGCGGCCCATCTCGATGAGCCGCCGCGCGCGCTCGATCTCCGCGTCGATGGCATCTCGCCCGCGCGCCATGCACTGCTTGTCCAGCCCGCCCACGCAGCCGATATCCGGATAGCGCCGCAGCACCCGCGCGACGTCGTTCCCGCACTGCACCTCGTAGGGGTATATCGCGTTCACGCCCGCCTCCAGCATCAACTCAGTCAGGTCCTCGATAAACCCGTCCGAGTCCACGAGCACGATAGGGATGTCATGCGCGTCAGCAAACTCCCGGATGCGGCGGTACTGTGGCGTCATGAACTCCCGGAAGGTCGCGGGCGAGATCAGCGAGCCGGAGTTTTGGGCCATGTCCTCCCAGCACTCGATCAGGTCGGGCTGCACGTCCACGATCTGCTTGCGCCACAGCTCGATGGCCATGGTCGTGTAGCTCTCCGTCATGTCATGAACGAGCTCGGGCTGATCGTAGAACGCGTAGGCGAGGTTCTCGTCGCCCATGCGGTTGCGGCAGAAGCCGTAGACGCCCCGGTGCGTGAACCGCAGCGGGTAGTCTCGATCGCGGAACTCGGCGACATAGTCTGCCCAGTTCGCGGGGAAGCGCGAGGGATCATCCGCCTGCATGCGCCGGGCCTTGTAGGGGTGCCAATCGTCTATGGACTTGATCGGCCAGTCAACGTCGTGGCGGCTATAGTCGCCGGTCTTCTGGATCTGCTCCACGGTGCCGTCACCGCGCCGCTGCAGCCGCCTGATCTCGGTCTCCTCGAGCACCTCCACCGGCAGCAGTTGTGACATGTCCTGGTATGCCGCACAGCGAGGACACCGGCGATCCGAAAAAGCGTCTCCCTCTCTCACACTCACATCGCGCCTGCGCTCAACGCCTCAACCCTAGTCACTCTCCGCAGCCAGGGCGCAGCCTCGATGACTCACTCGACCACCTGCCGCCACAGGAAGTAGATGTCGAGCAACATCTTGCGTGCCGCGGCGATCTTCGCGCTGTTCGGGCCGCTGCACGACTGGGATATGCGCCTCCCGCAACCATGCGGTCACAGCGGGAGCAAACAGCGTCGCTTCTACGCCGACCACGAACGGCTCGGGTACCTTCAACAGTGCCGCCACCAGCTCATCGCGCTGCGTCAGAACCGTGCACTCGCAATACTCACCTGTCGAAGGATCAAGCGCAACCAGCGTCGAACGGGTCTTGTGTACGTCGATGCCTACGTAGATCATCTTTGGGTCGCCTCCCTGAGCGAATGAATTGGTTCAAGCGCCAACCCATTCCACACAGGCGACCCAGTTTCATTCTAGCCCCTCCAGCGGCAGCGACGACGGGATCCGCTCTGTCCGCTCATGTCCCCCACTCAAGTGATGAGCCCTCCGAAAGGAATCTCCACCGGTTGCGGTCAACATATCACGCGCTCGCGCATCAGTCTGTCGCGGAGGGAGTTCCGCCCATGGCCAACCGCACCTTCTCGATGATAGACTACTTCAACAAGCTTGCGGCCGAGCATGCGCCTGAGCTGCAGTTCGCCGGCTCAACAGCGGATGACTTCGAGGCGTGGCACGAGCGGGCGCAGGCGAAGTTCATGGAGCTGCTCGGGCGGTGGCCGAAGCCCGCGCCGCTCAACGCGGAGATCATCGCCTCGGTCGAGCATGACGGGATCATCCGCGAGCGCGTGGTCTTCGACTCGGAGGAGTACATGTCGGTGCCGGCGGTGGTGCTGCGGCCGGCGGATATGGCCGCCGATGGCTCGAACCCCGCGATCCTGTGCAGCCACGGCCACGGGCAGTTCGGCAAGGAGCCGGTTTCCGGCAATCGCAGCTCGCGCGCCTACGTCAGCGACATCGAGGCGATGAACTACGACTACGGCTGGCAGATGGCGAAGCACGGCTATGTGACGATCAGCCCCGATCTGCGGGTCTTCGGCGAGCGCTCAAGCGAGGGCACGATGGTTGGCACGCGCGACAAGTGCAACGTGCACTTCATCCGCGGCGCGATCATGGGGATTTACACCCTGACGCTGAACATCTTCGACTTCCAGCGCTGCATTGACTACCTCGAGACGCGGCCAGAGGTAGATGCGAGCCGGATCGGCATGATGGGGCTCTCGCAGGGCGGCACGCAGACGACCTTCACGACGGCCGCCGAGCCGCGGATCAAGGCCGCGGATATCATCGGCTACCTCAACCCGTGGGAGCGCTTCGGGGTGAACCGCGCGAACTTCTGCGGCTCACAGATCGTGCCGAACATCTACCGCTACTTCGACACGCACGACATCGCGGGTCTCATCGCGCCGAGGCCGCTGCTGGTCGAGGCGGGCTATCACGACCTGTGTTTCTACATCGAGGACCAGCTCATCAGCATCGAGGCGCTGAAGAAGATCTACGCGGCGGCGGGGGCGGAGGAGGACCTCTGGGTGGAGATCCATCCCGGCCCGCACGCGTTCGCGGGGAACCTGGCGTTCGAGTTCTTCGACAAGTATCTGTGAGACACGCGTCTCGGGGAGGGCCATACCATGGAACAGAAGCCCCTGTGGAAGATCGACTCGGGGGAGTTTGCGGGCTGGCGGATGGGCGACCAGCTTCATGACGTGAAGGGCACGCACGTCGGGATGTTCCGCGGCGATATCGCCTATACGCTCAAGGGCGAGTACCTGGGCGAGATCGTGAATGACGAATGGCTCGGGAAGCACATCACGCGCCGGCCGCCGCCGATCGCCGCCCGCGAACAGCGGGGCTCCGTGCACTCGGTGCCCCGCGCCCCGCGCTCAGGGCGGCCGTCGAAGATCTGGGAGGACCCGAAGGTGTAGGGCAGCGAACGACGGCGAACGGCAGCGAACGGCTACGGCGGGCCGTACGGAGGGGCCGCCTGAGCCACGGCAGTCGAGCGCCAGCGAGAGTGGCGGCGCGAAGCCGACCCGCGACAAGCCGATAGGTGGCGTCTGAGCGAACAGCACGGGCCGGCTTCGGCCACCGCAAACGACGCGGTGGCCTCAGGCGGCCCCTCCGTACTGCCGAGGATATGCCGCGCTTACCGGCTACTCGCCGCTGATCTGGCTGTTCACGAGCGCGCTGACGACCGCCGGATCGTCGCGAACTGCTCCTCCGTTCTCGCCGAGCGCGCGGAGCGTCGTCGGCTCAAGGCCCATCTCCCGGATGCGGTCGATCATCAGCGGCAGCGCCTCAACCGAGCACATCTCGCCCTGGTGCATGAGGATGATGTCGCCCGGCTGCAGGCCCTCCGTGGCGTTGCGCACGATCTGCGCGGCAGGCGGCTGCACCCAGTCACCCGTGTTGCGGGACCAGAACGCGCCGCCGGAGCCGAGTGAGGCCATGGCCCGCAACCCGCCCTCCGAACAGCGTCCGCCCGGCGGCCGGAACCAGCGCATCTGCTCGCCCGTCACGCGCTCGACGATGCGCGCGCATGAGGCGATCTCCGCCCACGCCTCGTCATCTGGAAGCTGGCTCATGCGGCGGTTCGAGTAGGAGTGGTTGGCGAGTTCGTGGCCGCCACGCAGGGTCATCTGCGCCAGCGCCGGGAACTGCTCAACCTGCTGTCCGACAACGAAGAACGTGGCCCGCACCGCCTTCTGCGCGAGGATTTCAAGCATGAGCGGCGTGATCAGCGGGTGCGGGCCGTCGTCGATGGTGAGGGCCACGAGGTTCTGATCGCCGCGGCCGCTGAAGATCGCCTCAACGGTGCTCTGCGTCGCCATTTCTGCGAGCACCTGGCCGCTCGCTGCCTCGGTCAGGAGCGCGTCCCAGCCCTCCGCCGCGGGCGGATCAGTGAAGGCGCCGGCGGGAAGCGATGACAGTGACGCGCCGTCGGTCGCATAGCGCGCGAAGACCGGGGAGTAGCGGACGCCCTCCAGCGCATCGAGCACCTCCGGGCCGGTGCCCATGCCCGCGGATGCGTTCAGATACTCCTCACGCGAGACCGACAGCGAGAAGACCGGGTGGTGCTCCTGGAGATCGCCGACGAGGCCGGCGCCGGGCACCACCGACCACAGGTCAAGCTGATCGAAGGCGAGGCCATCGTGGAAGGCGGCGTCGAGGCAGGCGGCGGCGTCCTCGCGGAGATCGGCGAGCACGAACTCCCCGTTGCGGCGGCCGGCCTGAAGCTTGATGAGGCCCATGCGACGGCCGTCAACGCCCGCGGATGCCACGCGCAGGACCGACTGGTTGAGCCGCTGGCGCGCGAGTGCGTCCATCAGGCGCGATTCAGCCGCGAGTGTGTGGCCCTTCAGGACGCCATCGAGGCCATTCCCGAGCGGCACGAGCAGCGCCTCCGGCGGAAGGCCGGGGCGGTGGGCGTTGAGGTGCGACAGCGCCTCGCCACCTGTCCGCGCATCGGGGAGACCCGGGTTCGCCTGCGCGGCTGCGACGATGATGGTTGCTGCAATGAAGCTGCATACTCCGCTGCGTACCACTGCGACACCTCGCATCTTCAGATCAGCCCGAACTCCCCCACCGCCTCGTTCGGCGCGGCGTCCTCCTTGACTACCATGCGTAGCGCCGCGATCATCGCCGCCGGGTCGTCGCTCTGGATGACGTTCCGGCCGAAGACGATGCCACGCGCGCCGGCTCTGATTGCCCGCTGCGCTAGCTCCAGCGCGTCGATCGCGTGCGGCAGCTTCTCCGCCCCCAGCACCATGATCGGCACCGGGGTCGCCTCCACCGTCTCGGCGAAGCGCTCACCGGTGAAGTAGGTCTTGATGATATCCGCGCCAAGCTCCGCGAGGATCCGGCAGCCATTGTGGACCTGCCGAAACAGCTCATCGGCGGTCAGCTCACTGGGAGCGATCGGAAAGAGCTCGCCAATGAGCGGCAGGCCGCACTCGCGCTTCGCCTCAACGAGCCGGGCGAAGTGCTCGATGTTCTCGCGATCGATCTCCTCGTGCTGCATCGTGACGGTGAAGGTCGCGATGCCGAGGTCGGCGCCCATCGCCAGTGCACGGGCGGGGTCGAGGACGCGGGCCGGATGGGCGCCCGTGAAGCCCCAGCGGCCTCCGAAGACGGTGCTCCAGTCGAGGCGCACGACCGCGCAGGGAGCGCCACGGTAGCTGAAAGCGTGGCCGCAGGACTGGAGCATCCCCGGCGAGAGCAGGATGCCGTCGGCGTCGCGCCACGCCTCGATGGCTCGGGGGAGGTTGATGGCGCCGGCGGTCGGGCCGACGAAGAAGCCGTGATCGGCGGCGACGATGATCGCGCGCTTCCCGTCGGAGAAGAGCCGGTTCAGGCGCATCCAGTGGCCTTCCATGTGCTGACTCCTGCGAGCGACGTCCCTCGCGAGGGCGCGAGGGCCACAACGACAACGGCTGACGGCTGACGGCTGACGGCGTGCGGGCGGGGCGCCCGCACCACGGAACAACTGAACCGACGCGGGCGGGGCGCCCGCACCACGGGACGGCAGCTAACTCAGCAGCGGGTCCCAGTGCTCATACTCGCGGGCAATGTCACGGTCGCTCTCCCACGGTCTATAGATGGCACGGGCGCGGAGGCGATGCTCCTCATCCACACGCGGCCGGTGCAGCACCCACTGGAGATCCCACGCCGGGTTGCCCGCGCCGCCACCGGTCGGCGAATGCGTGAAGCGCAGATCGTGCCCCGGCTCGAACATGAGCGCGAACACCATCCGCCCTCGGCGGCCGAAGAAGAACGGGCGCGTCCACGCCAGATCGGAGTAGCTGTACGCGAGCGTCTCGCGCGACATCGAGTGTGGCAGGCTGGCGCTGGTGGTCACGCTGCAGACAGTGCTTCCCGAGCCATGGCGGGGAGAGTTCAGCTCGAGCCAGCCCTCCCCCACCGGCTCATCGCGCGGGCGGCCGAGGAAGTGCATCGCAGGCGACTCCGGCGCGTTGATGTAGCTCGCGTAGAAGGCCAGCAGGTAGTCGCGCGCGAGCGTCTCCCGGCGCAGCACCAGTCGCAGGTCGATGTCAATGTAATGTGGCACGCGCAGGCTGAATGTGATCAGGGACTGCACGCCGAGCGTGGGCGTCGCGTCCTGGTGAAGCATGACAGACTGTGAGTCGAGCCTCTCGAGTTCAATTGGCAACCGCCGAGGCTCGAAGTACTGGTTGTCATCGCGCATGTCGCGGCCATCGAGCAGGTGCTCGAGGTTGATCCCGGCGAGGCCAGGGACGAAGAGGCTCTCGCCAGGCGCATGGACGGACGTGAGCGACTGCAGACCATGGTAGCCTGCGCGCTGGCCATCGTCCGCCTCATTGTTGCCGATGGTGGCGGTAAGCTCACCGGCGCTGACGCTCTCACGCATCGAGTCACCTCCCCGCAGCCCTGCCGTGACGCGCAACAGAGGGGCATTTCGCCAGAAGTGCCGCCAGCCCTGCCTCAGCCCTCGCGGGCGAGGAAGATCATCCCAAGGACGCCGAACAGCGCGTCCGGCGCCCAGCCGGCGGTTACTGGATCGAGTGAGCCAGCAAGCCCGAAGGCCAGTGTCCACGACCGCACGCCATTATACAGGAAGACCACCAGCAGCGAGACGACGACTCCGACGTACGTGCCGTGGCGCGCGTAGCGATGGCCCAGCGGTGCAGCCACGATGGCGAAGACGAAGCAGGCGACCGGGATTGAGTACTTGAAGTGCAGGTAGACCTCGTACTGCTGCGTGTCGCCGCCGGTGGCCTTGCGGACCTCGATCAGCTCCTGCAGCTCGTACGGCGCCATCTCCGCCGGGGCGCGGTGCTCGGAGTAGTACTGCTGCAGCGCGCGTGTGAGGTGCACCTCGCGGCTGGCGAACTGCTCGACCTCGGCCCCGAGGCCGCCGCGCTCATCAAGCGCCACCCGGGCGCCATCGTAGAGCGTCCAGACGGTGCCCTGCAGATGCGCGCTCTGCGCTACCATGACCTCCGAGATGCGGCCCTCGCCGTTGCGCGTCCAGATGGCGATCTCGCGCAGCAGGTTCTCCGCCGGAAGCATGTCGCGCACGTAGAAGAAGCGGCCCTGCTCATCGCGAAAGAACTGGTTGTGGGCCTCGCGCACCACCGCCTGGGTCATCATCATGTCGGCCAGCGCCTGCTGCGCAGCCTCCATGGTGGTCGGGACGACGTACTGGTTGAGGGCGAGGCCGCCCCCGGATGCGAGGGCTCCGGCGATGATCATGGGGGCGCAGATGCGGGTGAAGGAGACTCCGCCCGCGCGGATGGCGGTAATCTCCCCGTAGTGAGCCAGGGTCGTGACGGACATCGCGACGCCGAGCAGTGTGCCGAAGGGGAGCGACCAGACGATCGCGCGGGGAGTGCGCAGGAGCAGGTAGCGGATGATCAGCTCCGCGGAGACGCGGCCGCCCACGATCGTTGAGCTGATGTTGTATGCGACCTCCGCGAGGAGGATCAGCACGAAGAGCATCAGCCCGACGATGAAGGGCAGAATGAGTCTGCCGAGGAGGTAGCGGTCGATGATTCGCATGCGGTTACACGCTGGACGCCTGTGGCGTTAGCCGGGACCCTCGAGAATGACGACGGCCATGGCGATGCCAGCGTCGTGGGAGAGGGAGACGTGAATGTTAGTGACGCCCATGGCATCGGCGCGCTCCTTCGCCGCGCCGCTCAGGACAAGCTCAGGCCGCCCGCTCGGGTGCTTGCGCACCTCGATCTGCGTGAAGTGAACGCCGCCGCGCCAGCCGGTGCCGAGGGCCTTCATGCAGGCCTCTTTCGCGGCGAAACGCGTGCCGAGGCGCTCCGAAAGGGTCGCGCGCAGCTCAGCGGTCTCGATCTCCCTGCGCGTGAAGCAGCGGCAGAGGAAGCGGTCGCCGTATGATTCGACGAGATATCCCAGCCGGTCTGTTCCAACGATGTCTGTCCCTATTCCGAGGATCATGCAGCGCTCCTGGTTGCAGCAGCTATCAAGGCAGAGTGGTACGGGCGTCCTCGCCCGCACACTGGGCGGAGCCGTTGGCTGTCACAGGCTCTCGTTCTGGTGGGGCGAGGGCACCCCACCTACGTGGGCAATGTCGGCTCCTGAAGTCATTCCTTGATGACCACGCGGGTGCCGATCGGGATGGTCTCATACATCTCGATCGCGTGCGCGTTCGTGAGCCGGATGCAGCCGCCTGAGATGCGCCTGCCGATGGATGACGGCTGGTTGGTGCCGTGGATGCCGATGGCGCGGCCGGTCTCATAGCCGCGGGCGGTGGTGCCGAGCCAGCGAGCGCCCAGCGGGTTGCGCGGGCTGCCGCCGGGGATGTACTCGCCCCAGTACGCCCGCCACGGCGGCCACACGGCCTTGTTGCGGACGCGCCAGTCGCCGATGGGGCTGTTGTTCCCCTCACCGGTGCAGCACGCCCAGCGGACGAGCTGCCTGCCGGAGTACGAGACCTCCAGCGTGCGATCGCTGCGATCGATCACGATCTCAAAGAGGTCCTCCGGAGCCGCGACCTCGAGGCGCCGATCGCCGCTGGAGAGCGTCCAGGCCGACTTCGCTGCGCTCCACGCAGTGCTGACGGGCAGGACGGCATCGAGGCCTCGTACCGGCAGGTGCAGCCGGCCGTTGAGTTCACGGGGCGGCTGCGGGAGGGTCACCGGCTGGTAGTTGCGTCTCACGATAGGGCTGAGGGGCGTGAACTCCACGATGCCAGTCGGGGCGATCAGCCTCGCCGGAGCGCCTGGCGCCTGCCGGACCAGTTCCGCGCCGATGAAGCTCGCGACCGTCGCGGCATCCACGTAGAAGACGTCTTCGAGACGAACGCCGCTGGCCGCTGCGCCCTGCTCAGCCTGAACACGCGCCAGCGCCGCCGCAAGCTCACCACTGCGATGGCTGACCGCAGAAGCCACGGGGGCGACGGAGGGGGCCTCGAGCCTCCCGGAGCGCACCCGTTGTGGGAGCGGCGGGGAGATGACACACGCGAGCGGTGTGCGCGAGGCCGAGGCGTGGCCGTCGGTCAGGCGCTGGTAGAGGGCGATGTCCAGCGCCGAGCAGGCGACCCATAGACCCGCAACTGCGAGGGCGACCTGCAGAAGCTCGATCGCCCAGGAACGCGCGCTTCCAGCCTGTACCGCGACCATGTCTGCCACCCGAGGTGCGATGTTGCCGCGCGTAGAGCCTGTCCCGGATGGGAGTATACATTCCGCGAGGGCGTGCTGCAAGTCGAAGCACCGAATGCATACCGCCGAGCACGTTACGAACAAGTGACCCAGTCGGGGCGGAAGTTCATCCACCGGATCCGTTCGCGGCGCCAGGTGTAGACGAGATGGACGCTGCCATCATCGGCGACCATGAGCGTCGGGTAGGAGTACTCACCCGGCTCGCTCTCCACATTGCGCCTGGCCAGCCATGTCCGGCCCTCATCGAGTGAGAGCGCCATGGTGAGAGGAGTGCGCTGCGTGGGGCTGTCGTTGAAGCAGACGATGGTCTCGCCGCTGTCGAGCTTCACCATGTCGGCGCCCGAGTTGGGGTTCTGCAGTTCCGAGGGCACGCATGGCGACCACGTCTCGCCGCCGTCCGTTGAGTCGCACTCCCACGCGTGGGAGACCTCGCCATCTGAGCGCAGGATCGCGTGCAGCGTGCCATCCTCCCGCTCGATGACGGCGGGCTGGATTGCGCCGGTGGGGGCGGACATGCGGCCGGAGCGGCGCCACGCCTCGCCACCGTCATCGGTGAGATAGCAGACGCCCTCCCAGACCTTCTCATCATAGGCAGGCAGCACGAGCCGCCCGGAGGAGAGTTGCAGCGGGCGATGGCGGACCATCATCCCGGGCTCGTCGTCGAAGACCTGGGCCTCGGTCCAGCTCTCGCCGCCGTCGTGGCTGCGGAGGAGGTAGAGCGCGGCGGTGTCCCAGCCGCTGTCCTGGATGACATCCACGAAGTGCCAGAGCTCGGTTCCCTGGCGGCACACGACGGTGTTTCCGCCGGGGCGGCCGGGCGGGTCGAAGAGGACGCGGGGGTCGCTCCAGCGGTCGCCGCCGTGGATGGCGCACATGACGGCGACGTCGGCCGCGCCTTCATGCGAGCCGGCGTACCAGGTCGCGAACAGGCCGCCCCCAGGCCGCTCGGCGATCGAGGCGCAATGACAGGAGGGGCGTTCGGGGGTTCCGTGGAATATGAACTGACCGTAGAGCATAGCCCTCACCCATTCACTCTCAATTGCTCCGGCAAGCTTGCGGGGCAGTTGCGATCTGGGTATACTGCCCCTCGAACCGCCACCCGGCACGACCTGCATGCCGGACGAGGCAGGAAAGGACGCCCAATATGGACAGAATCACCGCGCTGACGACGCGCATAGGTGTTCCCGCTCTTACCCGCCGCCACCTGCTCTTGATTGCAGGCACCGTTGCGGCCGCGGGCATGACCGCGGTAGCGGCGAACCTGCGGATCCCGCTCCCGTTCTCCCCCGTGCCCGTCACGGGCCAGACGATGATGGTGCTGATCTCAGGCGCCGTCCTCGGGCCGCTGGCGGGCTCGCTGAGCCAGGTGCTGTTCATAGTGATGGGCGCAGCGGGTGCGGTGCCTCTCGCGGGCGGCGCGCTGACGGGCGTTACATTCGGCTACCTGATCGGCTTCGTCATTGCCGCGCGGATCGTAGGTGCCGCGACGCGCCGCACCGACAGCGCCCTGAAGGTCGGCTTGGCGATGGGCCTCGCGAGCCTCACACTTCTCCTGTGCGGATCGGCCTGGCTCTGCGTGTCGCAGGGGCTTTCGGTGGGACAGGCTCTGAGCGTAGGGCTGCTGCCGTTCCTGCCCGGAGATGGGCTCAAGGCGCTGGCGGCACTGGCGTTCTGGCGTGCGGGCTCGGGCGCGTGGCGGAAGCTCTCGCGGACGGCTAAAGACTGAGGCTCACCCGGGGAGGATGAGAGCAGTGGCCGAGGGAGGTGGCGCCGGCAGCCCCGCTGAGACGCCGACCGACGGCGCCTCAGACCGGCTACGAGACTGGCCGCTTCGGCTGGCAGTTGTTGCGGCGCTGGCCGTAGCCATCTTCTACTCGATCATGCAGCAGCAGGCCGGACCGCTTCTCTGGCCCGATGCGGTCGGGTACGTCTCCGGCGCGCAGGCCCTGGTAAAGAGGGGCGTGTACAGCCTGTCAACAATGCAATTCACCCCCGAACTGCTCGATGCGCCCAGCGAGATCAACCCAGTCCCCTGGTGGCCCCCGGGCTATTCGGCCGCGATTGCCCTCGTCTCTGGTCTGCAGGCTGACGATCCGGTGAGGATGGTGCTGGCGACACACGCACTCAACCTCGCCGGGCAACTCCTCGCCGGGCTCGGCTTCGGGGTGCTGGCGTCGCTGACATCGGGAAGGCGCATCGCGGCCCCGGTCGTGGCGGGGCTGTATCTCCTCTCGGGGCCGGTCATCTACGAGGCCCCGCGCGTACTCTCCGAGCATCTCTTCATGGCCCTGGTCGCATGGGCGCTGGTCGCGCACGTGAAGGTCGTCGAGGCTCCTCACTGGCGTTACGTGGCGGTCGCGTCGGTGTTCTGGTCGGCGGCTGTCCTGACGCGCTACACCGGTGCGCCTCTCGCCGCGCTGGCGGGAATGGCGGGTGCGGTGACACTCTGGCAGAGCGAGGATCGCTGGCGGCGCATCGCAGGGGCGCTTGTGCCAAGCGCAGCGGCGTGGCTGACGCTCGCGGCATGGCTTGGGCGGAACCATTTCATTGCGGGGCGCCTCACGCAGCACTATGCGGAGGCCGGTCATCCAGCCAGTTTCAAGGCGCTGGAGCTTCTGTACGCTTTCACCCTCGGCCTGAGCGGCATACCGACGGACCCGAACATCATCTCGGGCCCCGATCTCCTCATCGCGTTCCTCGGCGGGTTCTTTCTCATCTTCACTTTGGTCGCAGCGGGATTGGAGGGTCTCAGGCTGCCCGCCCCGACTCGCACGCTGGCATGGAGATGGCTGCGCCTCCTCTGCCTGGTCGGAATCCCGCTCCTCCTCGCTTCGCTTCTTCTGGCCAGCCTTCGTGGCAGGCTCAACACATTCTGGGGCAGGATGATGATGCCTCTGGAGGCGCTCACCCTCGTCTTCCTCATGGGCGCCGCAATACGTCGGCAGGCGGCCCGGGTGCCGTTCGTCGCGCTGGCGCTGTGTGTGGTCGTCGGAGGTCTGACCGCTGGTGTGTCGAATCTCATGCTTCCATCGGGGCGGCATCGGCTGGCGGAGTTCGCCTCCATCGCGGGCAGTCCAGCAATGCGTGAGGCGGTACGAGGACGGCGCGTGCTGATTGCAGGGGATAGCTGCATCCCCGTGGCCGTACTCAGTGTCCCGGCGGCGGTGTTCCTGCCGGAGGCGGAGGCTGTCTACTGGCTTGACAATCCAGGTTACACCGGCCTTGTCCTCGGACCCGGAAGTCTGCAGGACCTAATGGCGCAGTGTCGGATAGAGTTCCTTCTGCGCGGCCCGGACGAGTACCTGACGAGTTACCAGGAGGGCGGCATCGGCCCCGAGGCGCTGCGCCGGAAGTTGCATGCGCAGTTGGTGGAACTGGAGAGGGAGGAACTCGAGGCGTCCGAGGACTGGAAGGTGTGCCTGCCGCTGCACACGCGTCCCGTATCCAGAGCGGGGATGTGGTCACTGGAGGAAATCGTGGCCGTTCCCGCGCCGACCAGCAGCACTCATAGCGAGAGGTGACGAGACGTGAAGCTTGGTGTGCGAGCGATTATCTTCACACGCACTCATCCGGTCGAGGAAGCGGCCAGGCTCATCGCTTCCTATGGCCTCGACGGCGTGGCGGTACCCACGATCTATCAGGAGTACCCGCAGTACAGCACCAGCCACCCGGCGATGGACCCGTCGGCATACCCGGCGGAGGCGGCGGAGCATGTCCGCAGGAGCTTCCACGACGCCGGGCTGGCAACGTGGGCGATGGACTCCTACAACAACATCAGCAGCGATGATCCGGAGGTCCGGCGTGCCGCGATTGACGCGATGAAGGGCGCCATCGAGACCGCGCGGCGCTTCGGCTGCGACACTATCGCCACTGAGTCCGGCCGGCGCGGGGTCGGAGGCTTCGAGCGCTGCGTCGAGGCATTCCGGGAGTTCATGCCGCTGGCGGAGGCGAACGGGATCACGGTCTGCGTGGAGCCGTCTTACGCGCAGACGGTGCCGAACTCATGGACGATGCGCGGGCTGATCGAGGAGATCGGTAGCCCGAACCTGAAGGTCCTGCTCGACCCGGCGAACATCCTCTGCTACGACGACACCGCGCGGCCGTTCGAGGTACTGCGCGAGCATATTGTCCTCGCGCACGCGAAGGATTGCATCGTGGATGAGAAGGGGATGCCGAGCTTCCCCTCCGCCGGCCAGGGTCAGGTGAACTGGCCGGTCTTCCTCGAGCGACTGATGGCACTCGGGGACGTGCCGCTGATCATTGAGTACGCGAAAGAAGAGACCTTTGCCGAAGTCGTGGACTTCCTGCGCGCGCAGATCGCCGAGGTCGAAGGGAACTGAGCCACCTCTCCCGGAGACCTCCGGTCTCACGGCCCCCTCTCCGTTCCGGAAGAGGGAGCCAACGTGAGGCAACGGAGGCAACCCGAGCATGAATCAGCGGGAGCGCTTTGTCGCGTGCATGACGTATCAGCCGGTGGACCACGTCCCGGATCGGGAGTTCGGCTTCTGGGATGATACCTTCAAGCGGTGGCATCAGGAGGGGCTGCCGGAGGAGATCAACAGCAACTCCAACTGCGACCCGTTCTTCGGCTTCGAGCGCATGATGATGCTGCCGGCCCCGGTCGGGCTGATCCCGGGCTTTGAGAGCAAGATCCTCGAGGAGAGCGGGGACCGCCAGATCGTGCAGGATGGCGAGGGCGCGAAGAAGGTCATCTACACGGATGGCACGAGCACGATCCCGCGTTACCTCGAGTTTCCGGTCAGGGACCGTGCTTCGTGGGAGGAGCTCAAGGAGCGGCTGCGGATTGACGACCCGGCGCGCTACGGGAGCGACTGGGACGAGATCGCTCTGCGCACGCACGAGAGCGATGTGCCCGTGCAGATCCACGGCGGCAGTCTCTTCGGGCGGCTGCGGAACTACATGGGCTTCGAGGGCATCGCGATGATGTGCCACGATGACCCGGAGCTTATCGGCGATATGGTCGAGCACATGTGCCAGATGGCCTGTGCGGTGATTGAGCCCGCGGTGAAGGCGGGCTGCCGGATCGACTGCGGCTCGTTCTGGGAGGACATCAACTTCAAGCAGGGCTGCATCATCTCCCCCACCATGTTCCACCGCTGGCTGACGCCGCGCTACACGCGGATCACGGACCTCATGTACGAGATGGGCGCGGTCATGTGCTTCGTCGATTCGGACGGCAACATCACCGATTCGGTTGATGGCTGGCTCGATGGCGGCGTGAACTGCATGTTCCCGGTGGAGGTCGCGGCGGGCTCGGACCCGATTGACATTCGGAAGCGCTGGGGCCAGAAGGTTCTGCTGATGGGCGGCGTCAACAAGCGCGCGCTGGCGGCGGGCCGCGACGCGATTGACGCTGAGATCGCGCGCCTGAAGCCGCTGGTGGACGAGGGCGGCTACATCCCGCACGTGGACCATCGCGTGCCGCCGGATGTCAGCTACGCCGACTATCTCTACTACCTGCAGCGCAAGCGCGAGGTTTTCGGCATTCCGGAGCCGACCGACGCGCCGATGTTCAACACGTAGCGCGAGGAGTCATGGCCTGATGATGCGCGTACTCAGCCGCTCTGCACTGATCGCCATCGGGGTGGTCACCATCATGGCAGCGAGATCAGACGCGCACTGGGAGCCGCCGACTGAGACCTTCCCGTGGGCGGATCCGGGGGCGGTCCGCTGGGTCATCAACTACTCCTCGATGGACGAGGCGCAGGTGCAGTTCCTGCTGGACGCAGGCTTCAACCTGATCCAGGGCGGCGCCTTCGCAGGTGATGCGATGCAGATTGCGCGCGAGGGGGGCGCGCACCGGATGATGTACATCTGCTCGCGCACGATCTACCACGAGCAGCTCTTCCCGGAGCACCCGGAGCTGCGCGAGGCGGCGATCCTTACCCCCGAGGGCGAGTACAAGGTCATCTATAACAACCCGGCGCGCTATGCGGGGTGCTTCAACCAGCCGGCGTGGCTGGAGTACATCAAGGGGCGGATGGACGCCCTCCAGGAGATGGGCGTTGACTGCATCTTCTTCGACAACCCCATGACCTGGGCGTGCTACTGCCCGACCTGCCGCGAGAAGTTCCGCGCCTACAGCCTCGAGCATACCGGCACTGCGTATGAGCTTGGCGAGGCAGGCACTCCGGGCGAGCTTGAGCGCTGGTTCACGCTCGACACCGCGCGCGAGTTCTTTGAGCAGGTCCACGCCTACGCGCACGACCGCGAAGAGCCGCTGTTCATCGTCGCGAACAACCTGAGCTACTGGTTGATAGATCAGGGCCTGGTGGATGGCGTCTTCACCGAGGCCTTCGCGCACCCGCCCTTCGGGAAAGACATCGCGGCCTGCAAGATCGGCCTGGCCGCCAGTCACGGCCGCCCGACCGGCTTCCTGAGCTACATCCCGGGCCCACCGAGGCAGGCTCGCGGGGTGGAGCGCTACCACGCTCCCGGCGCGACGAACATGTGGGTGGCGCTCCCGCTGCCGGAGGAGTACGCGCTGGGCTGCGCGACCGGGATCGCGCTCGGCGGCAACTACATGCCGAACATGAGCCTCAATGGCGACCGCAACGTGCTGGCGATGACCAAGCCGGAGGAGGACCGGGCGATCCTTGACGCCTGCGAGGGGTACGCGGGCTTCGCGCGACAGTGGGAGGCGCTGCTTGCCGATCAGCGTGCTGGCAGCAAAGTCGGGGTGCTCTTCGATCTCACCTACGGACCGCGCACGGGGCAGATCCTGGGGCTCGATCGCGGCAACATCAACGACCTTCTCTGGCTGCTGCAGAGCGCGGGGGTGCCATCGGATGTCGTGGTGAACTCCGACCTCAGCCGGGGCGGGCTGGATGACTTCGGCGCGCTGCTGATAGACGGGCAGGCGACGCTCACGCCGCAGGAGATGACGGGTCTGCGCGAGTTCGTCGAGCGCGGCGGGACGCTGGTGCTCTCGGCCAGCCTCGATATCCGCGAGCGACTGGAGCCCATCGAGGCCCGCCGCAAGGTCGCGGAGTTCCTGCCCGGGGTCTCCGACGCGCTCTACCTCAACGTGAGCGCGCTCGACCTCAAGATGGATGGCTACGAGGCCGACAGCGGGCGCATCAAGGCGATGACTGAGGGCACGGCGTCGCTTGAGTTCGCTGCCGAGCCGGGGCTGTGGCAGATCGGATTCAGCTACCTCGACGAGAGCGACGGGCGGTCGAGCTACGAACTGCTCGTGAACGGCACCGCGGTCGGCAGTTGGACCGCGGACGCCGACGATGATGAGTGGCATGACTTCATATCCGAGCCGCTTGAGCTTACCGCGGGCGACACGATCGCGGTGCACGGAACCGCCGGCGGGGGGGAGTACGCGCGGGTGCAGTCGCTGACGCTGCGCAGCCGCACCTCCGAGGCAGGCTACGAGGAGGTCACGCTCGGCGAGGGCCGCGTGCTGCAGATGGCGGGATCGCTGGAGGCGCTCTCCGCTGATGAGTGCGCGGTCGCGCTGGACGCCCTGCGGGCCGCCACTCCCGTGTCAGGCGCGTGGCCCGAGACGGTGCTGGTGAACGTGCTGCGCCAGCCCGAACGGGGCATCTTTTCCGCGCACATCGTGAACCACGACTTCGTGTACGACGATGCCTACGCGATACAGGAGATCCGCCCGACGCCCGAGATCACGCTGCAGGTGAACGATCCGGCGCTCACGGTCGCGTGGCTGGTGGCGCCGGGAGCGGAGCCGAGCGAACTGCCGGTCGTTGACGGCGCGGTCACGGTACCGCCGGTAGAGATCTATGCGGCGGTGCTGCTCGCTCCGGGCGCGGCGACGCTGGAGGCGCTGACGGCGCAGTAGCTTCAGGGAGGCGAGATGACGATGATGCCGAGCCTGACGAACCCGCTGCGAGGGCTGATCCTGCCGCGCGACACGCGATCGAAGCGCATCTCAAGCTGGGACACGAGCGGCGCAAACGGGGATCGCTGGATAATGGAGCCCGGTGAGACGCGCACCCTCGCGCAGATTGAGAGTGCGGGGTGCATCAACCACATCTGGATGACCTCAAGTTCGGACGAGCCGGCGTGGCCGCGCAGGGTGCTGCTGCGGATGTACTGGGACGGGCAGGACGCGCCGAGCGTCGAGGTGCCGATGGGAGACTTCTTCGGCGTAGGCCACGGGATGCTGGCGGAGTATGAGTGCATCGCACTCAACATGACGCACCACCCGAGCGGCAGGCTGCGGTCGGCGTTCAACTGCTGGTTCCCGATGCCCTTCTCGACCGGCGCGCGCATCGAGCTTGTGAATGAGAGCGAGCAGTCGCGGCCGGTCTACTTCTACGTGGACTACGAGGAGCAGGACGAGCCGACGCCAGATCACCTCTACTTCCACGCCTCGTGGCGGCGCGAGAACCCCTGCGACGGCTGGGGCGCGCCGAACGCGATGTCGGCCGAACGCAAGCTCAACCAGACGCCGAACCTCAGCGATGAGGGGAACTACCTGATCCTGGAGGCGGAGGGGCGCGGGCACTACGTCGGCTGCAATCTCTCCATCGACAACTGGGATGGCGGCTGGTGGGGCGAGGGCGACGACATGATCTTCATCGATGGCGAACAGTGGCCTCCGTCGCTGCACGGGACGGGCTCGGAGGACTACTTCTCGCACGCCTACGGGATGCAGGATGTGCGGGGGCTGTATCACGGCACCTCGCTCTTCAACCGCGGGCACCGCAACTGGGACGGGAAGTGGACGGTCTACCGGCTGCATATCCCGGACCCGATCGTCTTCCAGCGCTCGATTCGCGTGAGCATCGAGCATGGCCACGCCAACCACCGCTCAGACGACTACTCCTCCACGGCCTACTGGTATCAGACGCTTCCGGCGAAGCCATTCGCGCCAATGTTGCCGGTGGAGAGGAGATTGCCGCGCGCGTAGCGTATATGTACCTGCCATCTCGAGGAGGTGCTCGCTATGAGTCACACGATCCGGCAGGTGACGGCGGCGGTTGTCCAGGTCAGTGACGAGGTCGGAGTGCTGCACCGGGTGCTCTGCGTACTGCGGGACGCCGGTGTGAACATGCTGGCGATCGCGAGCCAGCGGCGCCAGGGCATGGCGCTGATGGCCATTCCCGAGGACATGATGGCGGTCCGTGACCTCGCGGGACAGCGCGGCGTGCACATGCAGACTCGGCAGGTCTTCCTGATCGAGGGAGACGACCGCGTCGGGGCGCTCTGCGAGATCACGAAAGCGATCGCGGACGCCGGGATCAGCATCGAGGACGTTGCCGCGCTCTCGGCCTCGCGGCGCTACGCGGCAGTCCTGACCTTCGCGGACGCCGATCTTGAGGCGGCCGCGAAGGCCCTCGGTCTGGACGAGGCTGAAGAAGGCGAAAGCTAAGCCGAGCGAAGCTATGAGAGGGGCTCCCGAAGCGCGGGAGCCCCTCGCGCGTCTCAGAGGTCGAAGCGCTCGGGCCTCTGCGGTTCGCCGGTGGCGAGAGAGAGGTCGCCGGCGAGTGAGATCGCGACTGAGTTCGCGACATCGCGGCCGGAGATCGGCGGCGCGGTGTCATCGATGACGGCCTGCGCGAAGTCCCGGATGACGGGGCCGTAGGGGTGGCCTTTCACAGGCAGCTCAACCTTGATGATGTCGTCGAGGCTGTCGTTGAGCCGGATGCGGTCGAACTCGCGGCCGGAGAGGTAGGTGCCTTCCGTCCCGTAGAGCATGAAGTTGCGGAACGAGGGGCGCTGGCAGCCGTAGGTGGTGCCGAACTTCCCGCAGGCGCCGCTCTCGAACTTCAGCACCGAGATGGCGCAGTCCATGAACGGGTACTCCTCGTCGGTGAGGCACTTCTTGCTCCCGTAGGCGTGTATCTCCACTACCTCGCCCATGCACCAGCGCAGCAGGTCTATCATGTGACAGCCGCCGCCGATAAAGGGCGTGTGGTTCTGCTCGCGCCTGCCTCGCCAGCCGGTGCGGATCAGGTTCGAGATGTTGTGCACGTAGTCGGCCTCGCCGAAGAAGAGGTCGCCGAGGTAGCCGCTGTCAGCCAGCCGCTTCGCCTCAACCATCCGCGGGTTGGTGCGCAGCACCTGGTTGATGCCGAGCTTGCAGCCGGACTTCTCCTCGGCGGCGAGCATCGCGCGGACTTCCTCGATGCTGATCGCCATCGGCTTCTCGCAGAGGACGTGGATGCCGCTCTCCAGCGCCGCGATGGACTGCCGGGCATGCTCGGCGTCCGGCGTGGCGATGAAGACCATCTCGATGTCGTCCTGCTTGAGCATCTCCTCGTAGTCGGTGTACCAGGGGATGCCATACTCCTCCCCCACCGTGCGCGCGGGCTCTTCGAGGATGTCGCAGACCGCGACAAGCTCGGTGTTGGGCTGCTCAGTGACGGGCTTCGCGCGGCCGAAGGGGCTGCGCGGGCTCAGGCCGACGACGGCACAGCGGGTTCTGAGGGTCTCAGACATGATCTCAGTGTCCTCTCGGGTTCAGTGGTTCACGATCTCATCGAGCGCCAGCAGAAGCTCATCCCGGTGGCGCAACAGCGCGGCAGGGCCCGGGTTCCAGTAGTGGAAGTCCACGAAGACCGCCGGTGTCGGCTCGAGGAGCGCCTGCAGGCGCTGTTCCTCGAGCGGAGTCAGATCGCCTTCAGCGAGCAGCGCCCGCGCCTTCTCGAAGAGCGCCAGGTCCACGAGCGCATCGCGGGTGATCTTCAGCCGCAGCGACGGCAGCACCGGCCCCCCCTCCTCCCGAGGCGGATAGACGCGGAAGTTGTTCCCGTTATGCACGCCGCCGTAGGGGTAGCCTGAGAGCGCGTCGGAGAGTGTCAGGGTCTCCCAGAAGTCTGCCTGCAGGTCCGTCGCCCGGAAGCCGGCCCATGTGAAGACGCCGCGTGCGCCGGCGAAGTAGCTCATCCAGAGCGCGAGCCGGTGCTCTATCGCGGCGTTGTCGATCTCCATGTTCGGCGCGCCCGCCAGCGGTGCGCGCATCTGCCAGTGGATCGGGAGGTGACAGTAGTAGTGCCACAGCTCCGGCGCCTCCATGTCGCGCATCGTCGCCGGGTCATACTGACTCGCGGAGACGTCGGTCATCCAGATGTCGCAGCCATCGGGCATGTTCGGGTGATACTCGCTCGCGAGGTACACGCGCAGGCCGGGGTACTTCTGCCGCACCTCCTCGCAGAGCGGGATGTTCTGCTGCGCGAAGGTCGCGGCATCGGGCTCATCGGGCCCCCGGTAGAGGAGGCACTGGTCGAGCCAGCCTGCGGCCCGGATGTGCTCATACGCGGCGGGCATGTCGGCGTCGGGAATGCCGCGCAGATCGAAGAAGCGCTGGCCCTGCGCTGCGAGCAGGTCGTGCATCGTGTCGAAGGCCGAAGGATCCTCCGTGCTCCATAGCCCCGCCAGCGCGTCCGCGGGCTGCATGTGATGCTCCAGCGCCATCTCGCACATGGCGCCGAACTGCTCGTCACTGAGGGTGCCTCCGCCCCACCTCCGCCCGAACCAGCTCAGAAATGGGTAGCTCTTCGGCTCAAGCGCGAGGTTCGGCACCACGCGAATGATCGGCGTTACCGTCGCGGTCTGCTCGCTATCGCTGAGCGTCAGGCGGCATGCGATCTCACCGCCAGGGTGGTCCGCGGGGATGGCCACGTCTACCCAGTAGGCTGCGAGATCGGTGCCTGAGGCGCTCGCGCGGTTCTCCGGCACAAGCGGGTCGGGCCAGCGGTCAGAGTGCATGCGCGGGTACGAAGCGTTCTGCGCGGTGGTGACGAACACCTGGCGGTAGATGGTGGCCTCCGCCTCGCCGGCGTCACGCAACTCCAGTGTGAGCGTGTACTCACGCTCCGGAGCGCCCACGCTCGGTAGCGCGACCACCTGGAAGCCCTGCCTCTCACCCGCGGGCGCGAGGAACGGGCCCACGGTTGCAGGGCCACCGCCCGGCAACCAGCTCGGGCCGCGATACCAGTACTTGTTGGGCAGGATCTTGACCAGCTCGTGGTTCATGCCGAGCGCGAACTGAGCGTCGGGATCGGGCGCAAAGCGCTCCTGGTAGCGGGCCAGTGCGTCGCTGAAGGGCAGCCCCCACGGGTCCACGCTGTCGGCGATGCTCTTCTCCGCCTCCGGCAGGTAATCCGGCGGCGGCGCCGCACAGGCGACGGATGGCATGATCATCAACATAGCGACCGCCAGGGCTTTCATATGTGCCGCATACCTCACTCATACTCCCCGACTTCTAGCGCGACGTCCAGCATCGCCAGCCAGTTCTCTCGCGCGTGATCGGTCATCGTCGGCCGGCCGCCGAGCGTGGCGGTCGGCGAGAGGATGAAGCCTCCGCCATCCATCCCGACGCGCACGGTCTCGGCGACCATCGGCCATGGCGCTCATCCTCGCGCGAAGATGACGAGATCGAGGGGATCGCCGGCATCGCTGGTGACTGCGCGGCTAATCGTGGCCTCCTCGGCGAAGCCTGCGGATTGCAGGGCCTCCGCCCGACCGTGCGATGCTGAGTCAGAGAACGCGAGCACACGCTGGTTGCCGGGGAGAGCCACCGCCTGCACGAGTGCGGGCGCCTGCTCGATGAAGCTCGGGTGCACGAAGGTATCCAGCACGAGCGGCGCTCCCGGGAACGCCCGCCAGGGCGCGAGCAGCGCGTAGCCGACCACGGCGCCGTCCTCAGCTGAGAGCAGCCGAAAGTCGCTGATGCGGCCCTCGACGAGGCCGCGCCGCACGTTCAGGTACTGGCCCTCGAAGCCGCCGAAGCCGTGCTGGTTGAGGTAGACGCTCCGGATGTGCCAGCCCTCCTGCACCTCGGCCAGCGCCTCCAGCGTAGCCCAGTCGCCCCAGTGGGTCTCGCGCACCATCACCGGCCGGGGCGCGAACTGCTTTGCCGCGAAGTCCTCCTCCAGCACCCACGCCATCGTGCCGGTGTTGCGGTAGCCGACGAAGCCCCATTCCTCGTAGATGTGGTATGGCGGGCTGTCGTAGCCGGTGTGCAGGAAGAGCGCGCGCCCGTTGCGGGCGCGGAAGTCGTCGGTGACCGCCTCCATGAGCCGGGAGCAGATGCCCTTGCGGCGCTGCTCAGGCGGGGTGAAGACATGCCCGAGGATGCCGATCGGCGCGTCCATCGACTCGATGGTCATGATATTGCCGACGATGACGCCGTCCACGAGGCCCTCGTAGTAGTACTGCAGCGCGCCGGGCATGCCCTCGCGGAAGGCGATCTCCATCTGCCACTGCCACGGCTCGCCCTTGTGCCCGAGGAACGGGAGGATGCGATCACGCCACTCAGGCTCAGGAGGCACTACGCGCACGATCTCCATCTGCTCGCCGGACTTCAGTTGCACACTGCCGAGTGTGTCAACCATGGACCATCGCCTCACTTGACGGCCACTTCAGACGTTGCGGTCGGCGCATCTTCGCCGCGCGGGAAGAGCTTCCCTCCGCAGCGCATGAAGGCGAGGCTTTCGGAGGGCCTCGCGCGGGTGCGGCGAATACTCCTCCCTGCCACCCAAGCAGCGGCGGAGGTGATCCGGATGCACCTGTCTGATAAGCAGCTTGCGCGGCTCCTCGAGCAGCATGACATGTTCTGGAACGCTGCTCCCGAGGAGTGGCTGAACGGCATCCCGCTGGCCAACGGCGAAGTCGGCGCGATGGTCTGGGGCGATGGGGAGCCGCTGAAGATCACGCTGGACCGCTACGACTGCTGGGAGCTGCGCGAGCAACAGCCCGATCCGGAGATCTACACCTACCAGAACCTCCGCCGGCTCGTGGAAGCGGGTGCCGAGCAGACTGCGAAGTCTGACATGGTGGATCGCTGGCGCGTGCCGGAGAAGCCACACCCGACGCGCCTGCCGATGCCGCGCGTTGAAATGACGGTGCCGGGCGCTGAGGCATTCCGGGGGCGGCTTGAACTGATGAAGGCCTGCGCGCGCGGCTCCATCGAGTGTAAGAAGGGCCGGCTTGGCTGGCGCGCGTTCATGCCCGATGGCGAGCCGCTGCTGCTGATGGAGCTTGAGACCACAGACGGCCTCCCGCTGCCGAAGGTCAGGGTCTCGCTCGACCACCTCACCGACGAGGCGAAGGAGACGCTCGAGGCGTGGGGCTATCAGCAGCCTGAGACTGGCACCGCCGATCACGGCTCGCACTGGCTGCGGCTGAGGTTCCCCGCGGGCGGCGAGTATGCGGTGGCATGGCGGCTGCAGAAGACCGAGAGCGGTGGACTGCTGGCGGTGGCGATTGTAAGCCATCACCACTCGAAGCGGCCGCTGCAGGAGGCACTGAGGCTGGTGCACGAGCCGGACGTGGCGGCGCTGCGCGTGAAGCATGAGCAGTGGTGGCGTGAGTGGTGGCGCGCGTCGTGGCTGACGATCCCGGACGCATTCCTCGAGAACCTGTGGTACGTCGAGATGTACAAGCTGGGCTGCTCCAGCAGGCCGGGCGGGCTGCCAATCACGCTGCAGGGGCTCTGGACGGCCGATGGCGTGATGCCGCCGTGGTCGGGCGACTACCACCTCGACATGAACGTGCAGGAGAGCTACTGGCCCGTCTACGAGAGCAACCACCTCGACGCGGGCCTGCCGCTGTACGAGATCTTCACGAAGTGCCTCCCGCGCTGGCGGAAGGATTGCGAGGAGTTCTTCGGGTTCGAGGGCATATGGTCGGGCTGCGCGATCGGGCCAACCGGCGCGCGCATCCATGGCTACCACGGCGTCGAGTACTGGCCGGGCAACGCGGCATGGCTTGCACATCACTACTGGCTCCACTGGCTCTACTCGGGCGACCGGGAGTTCCTGCGCGAGCAGGCGCTGCCGATCATGCGCGGCGCGATGGAGACCTATATGAACCTGCTGGAGCCCGACGAAGCAGGCACGCTGCATCTGCCCCTCGGCTACGCGCCCGAGTGGGGTGAGGGTAGCGTGAAGCGCTACGGCCCCGATCCGTCGAGCGACATCGCGCTGATCCGCTGGCTCGGCGAGAGCCTGCTGGAGGCGACCGCGCTGCTCGACCTCGACGACCCGGGGCGCCTGCGCTGGAACAAGACGCTGCATAAGCTCCCGGACTACCCGCATGATGGCAGCGGCATCATGGTCACCGCCTGCGATGCGCTCTACGAGTCGCACCGGCACCACTCGCACCTGATGGCGATCCACCCGCTTGGGACGCTGAACCGGGAGGACCCCGAGCAGAACGCGCTCATCCAGCGCTCGGTCACCCACTGGAACATGATGGGTACCGGAAGGTGGACCGGCTGGTCGTTCCCGTGGGCGTCGCTCATCGCGTCGCGGGCCGGACACGGGAACATGGCCGACGACATGCTCCAGCGCTACCGCGCGTTCCTGATGCCCAACAGCCTGCACGTGAACGGGGACTACCGCTACTTCGGGCACTCATTCTTCCACTATCAGCCGATGACGCTGGAGGGCGGCTTCGCGGCCGCCTCGGCGATCATGGAGATGCTTATGCAGAGCTGGGGGGGCACGATCCGGCTCTTCCCGACCGTTCCGGACGCCTGGAGCGACGCGTTCTTCGAGGACCTGCGGGCCGAGGGCGGCTTCCTCGTGAGCGCACAGATGCTCGGCGGCGGCGTCACCTACGCGCGGATCGTCAGCACGGTGGGCGGCGCCTGCACGCTGCGCAACCCGTGGCCGGGGCAGCAGGTGGACATCTGCGGCCCGGATGGCGAACTGACGCTCTCCGGCGATGACCTGCAGTGGGAGACGGAGGCGAGCACGGAATACCTCGTCTTCCCGGTCGGGGCGCACCTCGATGAGGGTGAGCTCTGCCCCGCTCCGCCGACGCGGCCGGACTGGCAATCGAACTGGTTCGGCCTGCAGGCGCCGCCGCGGTTCTGAGCCTCGCGCAGGAGCAGGCGGTCGTTGGCGGGAATACGCGTACTACTGAAGCGCTGCCTGGGCGCTTATGTCTGGCCAGAGAGTGAGCCGATGGATCTCAATCAGGTGCTGAGTGAACTGCAGATCGAGGGCGCGCGTGAGGCGCTGCAGGATGGCTGGGAGGAGTCGCAGGCTCATGCGCAGGAGGGCGTTCCGGAGTTCCTGGCGCAGGAAGCGGTTCGCGCCGGGATCGCCGCCGCGCATATCCCCGAGCAATGGCATGGTGCGCTGCTGAGAGCGGCTGAGCGTGTGCGCGAGAGTGAGGCCGCGAGCGCGCTGGCGTGGCACGCGCGCTACTGGCTGCACGAGGCGCAGTTCAGCGCGCCGCGTGTGCGGCTGTGGCCGAATCTGGGCGAGTCCGCGCTCGGGCACGAGGGCGCCCTGCTGTGGCTGATCGCGCTCATCTCCGGCTACGAGCGGATGCAGGAGATCCATCGTCAGCACGATGTGCCGGAGGAAGTCGTGCGGGACACGCTCCTGCAGATCGATCTCTATCTGCGCGACACCACGCGCGAGCAGGGCTACCCCGAGGTGCCGCCGCGGCTGATCGCGTGGCTGATGAACCACTACACGGGTGTCATCTACCGCCTGGCGCGGCTTCAGTTCCAGTTCGGCACGAGCCACTACCGTATCCGCGTCTACCGGCATCGGAAGACCGGGCGGGTCAGCGCCATCTCCGAGGCCGGGGTGCGTTTCCGGGATGATGGGCAGATCCTGCGGACGAGTGACGACGCCACCGATTCGTGGGAGGCACAACTGACGGTAACCGAGGAGATCCTGCGCGGCACGCCCATCTCGCCTGAGGGCCATGCCCTCCGTGACCAGGTTGAGCTTCAGCTCACTGAGTGGGAGCAGGAGCTTGTGCCGGGCGACCCGGTGCTGCACATACACATCCCGGGCGGCGAGCCGATGGACTTCGACGCGTGCGGCGAGGCGTTCAGGCGGGCGCTCGCGTTCTTCCCGCGGCACTTCCCGAACTACCGCTCCAATGCGTTCATGTGCGGCTCGTGGGTGCTCAACACCGCCCTCCAGGAGATCGCGCCGGCGACTTCGAACATGGTGCGCTTCCAGCGCGAGGTCTACCTCTTCCCTATCGGCCTCGGCGAGGACTCGCTGCCATCGGGCCTGTTCGGAGGGCTGCTGCGCGACATGCCGGAGGACCTCTCGCAGGCCCCGCGCGGGACCTCGCTGCAGCGGGCATACCTCGACGCGATGGAAAGCGGAGGCCTCGTCACGGGAGGCGGCGGCTGTTTCCTGCTGCCGGAGGACGTGAACCGGGGAGCGCAGGCGTACCTTGACCGGCGGCGGCAGCCCGTACCAGGGAGTTCCGCGGACTAGCTAACCCTACGAATCACCAGGAGTGGAGCCCATGTCGCGTCAGATCACCCTCGGCGTCTTCGCGTCCGGGGGAGGCACGAACTTCCAGTCGATCATCGATGCCTGCGAGTCCGGGCGGATCAACGCCCGCGTGGGCGTGCTCATCAGCAACCGCGCGGACGCGGGTGCGCTCGAGCGCGCGCAGAAGCACGGCATCGCCGCCGAGGTCGTCCCGGTCGGCAAGGACCTCTCAGAGAGGTTCGAGGCCGCCGATCAGCGCCATGTGGAGGTCCTGCGCGCCGCCGGAGTGGACCTCGTCTGCCTCGCGGGCTACATGCGCCGGATCGGCAGCGGTGTGCTGCGTGGCTGGCCGCATGCGGTCCTGAACATCCACCCGGCGATCCTGCCCTCCTTCAAGGGCGCACACGGGCAGCGCGACGCGGTGGAGTACGGCGTGCGGGTCTCAGGAGCCACAGTGCACTTCGCCGACGAGGAGTTCGACCGCGGGCCGATCATCATCCAGGCCGCGGTGCCGGTCATCCCGGGTGACACCGAGGAGACGCTCGGTGCGCGGATCCTCCAGCAGGAGCACCGGATCTACCCACAGGCGATCCAGTGGTTCGCGGAGGGGCGGCTAAGGGTCGAGGGGCGGAGCGTGCTGCTGGACCCGCCATCGAGCGGCAGCTACGACAGGCATGGCGCGGGCATCATCATCAGCCCGCCGCTGGAGATCGAGCGGGCGTAGTGCGGAGACTCACACGTACTCGGCATGGCCGCCGCGCACGTTCCACAGCAGCGCGACCATGACCGCCGCCAGCGCCGCTCCGCCCGCCCAAAGGCCCACCACCGATGACCAGCCCATGCTCTCGGCAAGCTGCCCGGTGAGGGCTACGCTGATCGCCGCGCCGACGGAGCCCCAGAAGTCGATGAAGCCGCCCGCGCTGGCGGCAGCTTTGCGAGTTGCCACGTCCATCGCCATCGTGTGGCAGATCATCATGTCCGGCCCATAGGTACATGCGCCCACGACCGCGAGGTAGAGCAGCAGCAGCCCGGTAGACTGCACCGGCACGAGCGGGAAGATGGCGCTCAGCACCGCGAGCAGCGCCAGCATCGGCACGACCACCGGCGCGCGCCGCCCGCCGAGGGTGGTGTCGGTCCACCAGCCCGCCACGAAGTTCCCCACTATCCCGCCCGCCCAGATGATGGCCGTGATCGCAGCCGCGCGTGAGATGCTCGCGCCCTGATCGGTGAGGTAGGTGACCGCCCAGATGCCGAAGCCATGGCGCGTAATCGTCAGGCCAAAGAACGCCACCGCCAGCGCCCAGATCCGCCGATTGCCGACGGTCATCCTGATGATGTAGCGCCAGCCGTTGAAGCCGTTGCCGGTCTCGGCCGCCTGGCCGGTATGCTGCTCCTCGGCCGAGGGCAGGCCCACATCCTCCGGGGCCTCGCGCAGACGCAGGAAGGTGTGCAGCGCGGAGATCGTGAGGACGCCCGCGGGCACGATGAACGCCCAGCGCCAGCCGTAGTGCTCCCCGAGCCAGCCCGCGAGCACCATCACGAGCAGCGATCCAAGCGGGTAGTCGGCGCCGCGGATCGCCGAGACGCGCCCACGCTGAGCGGGCGGGAACCAGTTGGCGATGGTCTTCGCGGTGGACGGGAAGCCGCTCGCCTGGAAGAAGCCGTTGAGGCCCCAGATCACGATCATCGGCGCCATCGGGCGCGAGAACGCGAACGCAACGTTCAGCGCTGCCGAGCCGAGCATCCCGCCGAGAAGCATCCAGCGCACGCCGTGGCGGTCGCTCAGCGCGCCAAAGAGAAGCTGGCCGAGCGCGTAGCCGATGAAGAGCGCCATGGTCACCTGGCCAAGGTCGCTCTTCGTGAGGCCGAGGTCGCGCTGCATGGCCGGAAGCGCCGCCGCGATGTTCTGCCGGCAGAAGTAGTAGGTGGCGTAGGTGGCGAAGACCGTGGCTACCGTGCGAGCCTGCCAGCGGCGCAGGTCGCGTGCGACGTCCCTCGGTTCGGCAGCAGCATCGTTCACGGCGTGACCTCCAGCAGGTATCTCGCGCGACATGAGGAACGCTCACCCGCGGCGAAGTCGCGCGCAGGCGCGCTTGTTCGTATCACACAGACCGGCGCGGGTCAAGCGCGGTACTCGCCGACGTCGCGCCATGATCCGCCAGCGCCATGGGAGGCCGAGATGTCAGTGAACGTCGTCGTCGTCGGATACGGAAGCGCGTTCGGGATGGGCCACCACCATTCTGAGATGATCGGGAAGGCCATCGGGCTGGAGCTCACCGGGGTGTGCGAGTCTGATGCGGAACGCCGGGCGGCCGCCGCGGCCACCGAGGGAGTGCCGACGTACGCTTCGCTCCATGAGGTCTGCGCCGATGACAGCGTGGACATGGTCTCGCTGATCGTCCCGCACGATGTGCACGCGCCGCTGGCGATCCAGGCCATGGAAGCCGGAAAGCACGTACTGACCGAGAAGCCGATGTGCGTGACCACGGCCGAGGCGGACGCGATGATCGCGGCGTCGAAGGCCAATGGCGTCATGCTCACGGTCTACAACAACCGCCGCCTCGACCCGGACTTCGTGACAGTGAAGCGGCTGATAGATGAGGGTGCGGTCGGAGAGCCCTTCATGGTTGAGTGCGCGGTCGGCGGCGCGCGGCCGCTGCGCGGATGGCGCTGCTCTGAGGCGCACGGCGGCGGGATGATCCGCGACTGGGGCGCGCACGTGCTCGACCAGATGTGCCTGATCGCCGACAGCCCCGCGAAAAGCGTTTACGCGCAGTTCGAGCACCGCATGTGGACCGATCTCATGGACGTCCCGACGCATACCCAACTGATGATCGAGTTCGAGTCGGGCCTGCGCGCGGAGGCGACCTTCAGCAACAACATGTGGGCGCAGAAGCCGCGCTGGCTGGTGCTCGGTGAGGAGGGCGGGCTCTTCAAGCAGGCGGGTGGCGCGGGCAATGTAACGTGGCACCACGAAGTTGCAGGGCAGCATGCGGTTACTGAGGTGCCCTGCATCGAGCCCGACCGCGCGCAGCTCTACCAGAACGTGTCGGACCACCTGAACGAGGGCGCGGAACTGATGGTGAAGCCGGAGCAGACGCGGCGCTACGTGGCGATCTATGAGGCGGCGTATGAGTCCGCTGCCACCGGGCAGGCGGTGAAGCCGAAGTAGGAGCTACAGAGGGCCTGGGGAGGTAGAGGTGACCGGCCGGGGTCTGGCACAGAACGCTAACCCCGGCCGCTTCTCGTCCTCCCAAGAGCGCCCGCCCGACTCAGGTTTCGGGCTGAGACCCGAGGCATTTCGGGATTTCCCCCAGCAGGGAGTCCATCGCCACGATCTGAAATCTCCCCTCGCACGCATTGAACCGACCGTCATCTGGGTAGACTAAGGTTCGGAGCAAGGTCGGGAAACGATTGGGGATGGGCGGCATGAACTGGGATGCGTACGAAGACGTCGATGTCGTGGTGGCGAGAGAGATGGATGACGAAGGCGAGGATGAGCGCGAAGCGCCTCGACAGACGCGATTCCGACTTGAGCGGGCAGTCTGCCCTCGTTGCCGGATGTTGCTCTCTGTGGTAGAGACTCGTAAGGGCAGGTGCTCGACCTGCCATGCAGAGCTGGAGCCGCGCACGGCAGAACGGCCATCGCGGCGGCTCGCCTGCTAGCGGATGCAGGCGGCGCTCTCCAGAAAGAGTGTCGCGAGGCACAGCTGACGCGGCGCGAAACGGCCCGCCAGGGCGCGGAATCAGGGATCTGCTCAGCGACCTTGACTCCCCCTGGCGGGCATTGTATAAATGAGTGCACCTTCGATCACCTAATCCTCAACAGCCCTGCACCGCCTTGCTCGGGAACTCGAAGGACAGGCAGGAAGCGCGAGGGATGCGGCGAAGGGGAGCTTCCGAAGTCGCCGTCGCAGCACGACAGGTGGTCTGGTGGCGGCTGAAGCAACACGTTCAGAGCCTTCATCGCACTACAACTGATGCCCCCGCCGCATGCGGGGTGCCCGGGAGGCGAGCGCTCCGATGGACCTCGATCCGACACTCGGCGTACGTGAGGTCATAAAGCGGGACGGCCAGCGCGTGCCGTTCGATCCATCGCGGATCGAACTCGCGATCCTCAAGGCCGGCAACGCCTCCGGTGAGTTCGGCCGCGGTGAGGCAGCAGAGCTCACCGAGCGGGTCCTGAAGGTCATCCGCCACCGAAGTTGGTCCGACAGCCCCTCCGTGGAGCAGATCCAGGACATCGTGGAGCAGGTCCTCATCGAGGCCGACCACTTCGTCACCGCGCGCAAGTACATCGTGTACCGCGAGCAACGTAAGCGTGTGCGCGATGACCAGCGTGTGCTGATAGATGCCGTCAGCTCCGTCAACGAATACCTCGAGGAGGCGGACTGGCGGGTTCACGCAAACGCCAACCAGGGCTACTCGCTTGGGGGCCTGATCCTGAACGTTGCGGGGAAGGTCACCGCGAACTACTGGCTGAGCGAGGTCTACCCGGCTGAGGTCGGTCAGGCGCACAGGCGCGGCGACCTGCACATCCACGACCTCGACATGCTCTCGGGCTACTGCGCCGGCTGGTCGCTGCGCGACCTGCTCTACCAGGGCTTCAACGGTGTGCCGGGCAAGGTTGAGGCGGCGCCGGCGAAGCGCCTGTCCTCGGCTGTCGGACAGATGGTCAACTTCCTCGGCACGCTGCAGAACGAGTGGGCAGGCGCTCAGGCCTTCAGCAGCTTCGACACCTACCTCGCGCCCTTCGTCCGCGCGGATCACCTGCGCTATGGCGACGTGAAGCAGTGCATCCAGGAGTTCGTCTACAACCTAAACGTGCCGTCCCGCTGGGGCACGCAGACGCCGTTCACGAACATCACCCTCGACTGGACCTGCCCGGAGGACCTGCGTAACCAGCACCCGCGGCTCGGCGATGAGGAAGTCAGCTTCACCTACGGCGACCTCGACCACGAGATGGCGATGATCAACCAGGCATTCCTCGAGGTCATGACGATCGGCGACTGGCGCGGCCGGGTCTTCACCTTCCCGATTCCGACCTACAACATCACGCACGATTTCGACTGGGATCACCCGAATACCAATCGGCTCTTTGAGATGACGGCGAAGTATGGCATCCCTTACTTCCAGAACTTCCTCAACTCTGACCTCGAGCCGCACATGGTGCGCTCGATGTGCTGCAGACTCCAGCTTGACTTGCACGAGTTGCTCAAGCGCGGGAACGGCCTCTTCGGCTCAGCGGAGCAGACAGGTTCCGTGGGCGTCGTCACGCTGAACTGCGCGCGCATGGGCTACCTCGCGAAGGGCGACCTGTATGCGCTCTACCAGCGCATTGACGATCTGCTCGAGATCGCCTCGGAGAGCCTGGAACTCAAGCGCAAGACGGTGCAACGTTGTATAGATAATGGGCTTCTTCCGTATACACAGCGCTACCTCGGCAAGCTACGCAACCACTTCAGCACCATCGGCGTGAACGGGATCCACGAGTGCATCGCCAACTTCACCGGCGGCGAGCATGACATCACTGACGAGTGGGGACGGCAGTTCGCGATAGACCTGCTGAATCACATCCGGGAGCGGCTCGTGGCAGTCCAGGAGGAGACGGGGCATCTCTACAACCTGGAGGCCACACCCGCCGAGAGCGCGACCTACCGCTTCGCGCGGGAGGACCGGAAGCGTTGGGCGGACATCATCCAGTCCGGCCCTGAGAGTGCGCCCTACTACACGAACTCAAGCCAGTTGCCGGTTGGCTGGACCGAGGACCCGTTTGGGGCGCTGGAGCACCAGGAGGAGCTGCAGCGGCTCTACACGGGTGGGACGGTCTTCCATATGTACATGCCGGAGCGGATCAGCTCGGCCGAGGCCTGCAAGCAGTTGGTGCGGCGTACGCTGGAGCGCTTCCGCATACCGTACCTGACGATTACGCCGACGTTCTCGATCTGCCCGCGCCACGGGTACCTTGCGGGCGAACAGGAGTTCTGCCCGAAGTGCGACGCCGAACGTCTGGCTGAGAAACGCTCTGGTGGCGCACAGGTCAGCGCAAAGTAGCAGGAGGTCACGCCGGCGACGCGCCGAATGGTTCTCCGAGCGGTGTTGGATACGCAGCAACTACCACACCACTGCGGTGGCGCGGCTCGCGGGGAACCGCCGCGAAGGAAGGCGAAACGAATGGATCGCGACAGAGAGAAGCAGGACGCGGGCAGCCAACTGAGCGACTCAGAGCGCACGCGCTGCGAGGTCTGGACGCGCGTGATGGGCTACTACCGGCCGGTGTCGATGTGGAACGCGGGCAAGCAGTCGGAGTATGCCGACCGCCGGGCGTTCCTCGAGCCGCCGATGGCCTACCAGACCCCGTCGGGCCAGGAGAAGCTGGGACTGTAGCGCATGCGTGTACCGCGACTCATTGAGCCCTCGATGCCGGATGGGGAGCACCCCCGCCTGCGCGTCGGGGGCTTCGAGCCTTTGACGACCCTCGAATGGTCTGGCCGTCTCTCCGCTGTAGTCTTTCTGCAGGGCTGCCCGTGGAAGTGCCGCTACTGCCATAACGCAGAGCTCACGCCGCTGACCGCCCCCGGAATGACGCCGTGGCCGGCGATCCTGCGGGAGCTTGAGGCGCGGCGTGGCTTCATTGATGCGGTGATCTTCTCGGGTGGTGAGCCGACCGCGCAATCAGAACTCCCCGCAGCGCTGAGCGAGGTCGCTGCGATGGGCTTCGCGGTGGCGGTACACAGCAACGGCTACGCTCCACGCAAGCTGCGAGCCGCGCTGGAGTGCGGCGGCCTGGGCCAGGTCGCGATGGATATCAAGGCGCCCTTCGAGGAGTATCCGCTCATCACGCAGGTACCCGCCAGCGGGCGTGGCGCGTGGGAGTCGGCCATGGCAGTGCTTGCGTCGGGTGTCGAGCACGAGTTCCGCACGACCTACCATCCTGCGCTGCTCACGCACAACCACCTGCGCGCGATCGCCCGGGAGCTTGCGGAGATCGGCGCCGAGCGCTGGGTCGTACAACTCTTCCGCGCGGAGGGCTGCCCGGTGCGCTGGCTGCGCGAGTCGATCGCGCTGCCCGCGCGCATCCCCGGCGAGCTGCGCGAGGAGCTTGCGGGCGTCATTACGCTGGATGTGCGGGGCGAGGCGTAGTCGTCGTGGCTCGCCCCCACGAAGCAATCTCAGCTGTTGGACAGCAGCCTCTGCGCGTACGCGCTCACGGTCAGCCGCCGGTCGTGTGCGTAGCGGCGGATGATCTCCTCCCCCATCGGGTCGCTCATTGCCCGGAGCGCCCGCGCGGCAGCAAGCTCGAACTTCCACCCGGGATGGCGCTTCGGGTCATAGCTGTCGTTCCAGAAGCGGGCATCCGCGCGCAGGCGGTCGAGGAAGCTGTGGATCGCCTCCGCCGCTCGCGGATCGGCGAGACGCTCGAGCCCCGCGAGGGCGTAGAGCCACGGCTCGTTGAAGGTCGCCTCAGTCTCCAGCGCTGCCTCGTACAGCTCGCGTTCCTCTGGGCGCGGATCGTCGGTGAGGCAGGCTAGAGCGCTGACCCAGCGCGGCTGCACGAACGGGTGGTTGCTGGGCACCGCAGCGTCGCGCTCCCGCAGCATCTCAACGAGCACCGACCGAGCCTCCTCCACGCCCTGCGCGCCGAGGACGAGTGCCGCCCACGGCGAGCGATCGTCGGCGGCTCTCATGGCTTCAAGGAGCGCCGGGTGTGCGTCTTCGTGGTGGCAGTAGAGCTCCCACATGGCGAGCTCGCGGCCGTCGCCGTCGAGTGCCGCAATGAGCTCGGGGATCGAGCGCGGCTGCCGGCGCTCCTCGCGCTCGCCCTCCGCGAGTTCCGTCTGCGTCAGAATGCCGCTCTTCACCAGCTCACGCTGCAGCTCGGCGATGTTGATGTCGCGCACGCCGACGCCGTGACGGGCGGCCAGCGCCGCGGCGATGCCTGCCGCCTCGCCAATCCGGTGCATGTCCTTCATCATCCGCACCGCAGCGGCGGCATCGTGTGTCATGGAGATGCAGCGGCCGGAGAGGAGCAGACCCTCAAGCCCCTGCGGCAGCAGCACACGGTAGGGCAGGTCACACTGCAGGGCGGACCTCCAGTTGCCGGTCACGTCGCAGAAGATCCGCGCCTCGTGGCCCTCCAGGGCACAGTCGCGCGCGTGGTTGTCGTAGTGGCTGCGCGTCTTCCCGATGGTGTCGGGGAAGCATTGGCCGAAGAAGAGGTCATCGAGCGTCAGCACGTACTCGCCGAGGACCGTGCGGCTCTCGCGGACCCCGAGGATCGCGCCGCAGTACTGGAAGCGGTTCTCCTCGGTGTAGGGGTCGCGCCAGAGCCTCCGCCGGGCGACGGTGAAGCCGCGCGCGTAATCCACCGGGTCATTCGGGAAGACCCAGCCGGCGTCGAAGTTCGCGTGCGAGACCTGCGCGTCGAGCGTCGGGTGGCAGACCCCGGGCGTCAGCGAGTAGGCCATCGGCATCCCGTCGCCATCGCGGCCCATCATCCAGCGCGCGCCAGCGAGAGCCGCCACGTCGCCGTCACCGGTCGCATCTACTGTCACGTGCGCGAGGACCGCGACCCGCCCGCGCTCGCCGTCAACCACCAGCCCGCGAACTGTGCCATCCTCGACGACCACGCCGGTGACGGTGGTGCGGAGCCAGAGCTCCACGCCGGCGGCCTCGGCCATCTCATCGAGTACGAGCTTCCGGCCCTCGGGATGCCACCCGCGCCTGCTGGCGCAAAGGGTCGGATCAAGCTCCTCGTCGCGGCGATCGAGTTCGTCCTGCAGGCCGCCGCTGAGGCCCCAGTAGTAGTGGTGGATCGGGCCGCCGGTGGCGATGCCGCCGAGGAACGGCTGCGCCTCGACGAGGATTACCTTAGCCCCCTGGCGGCCTGCGGCGATCGCTGCCAGCGCACCTGCAGGTCCTCCTCCGGCCACAAGCACGTCGGCCGTAGCCGCCACCTGCAGCGTCTCTCCTGCGACCTCGATGGTCTTCGGCGCCTCAAGCGCGTCTCGTATCTGAAGCTCACTCACAGCGCGAACCTCCCTCAAAGCATCTCAGCGGCAAGCGTCGCGGCGGCCACGCCCAGCGAGACCGCGTTCGGCGCGTAGTAGCACGATCGGGCAGCGATCCCGCCGACGTCGAGTGCGGGCGAGGCGGCGATCAGGCGCTGCGTTCCGGCGGGCAGCATCATCCCGCGCGTGACCTCGATAGCGCCGGCGTCACCATGCAGCCGCGCGACCACTGCCGGGGCATCGGATGCGTCGAGGACTGCGCTTCGCGGCAGGATCGGGTCAAGCGCGATGTGCACGAGGCTGCCCTGCGCGAACTCCTCGCGGGCGCCACGCAGGCGAATCGCGATCTCGGCCACGACGCGCCGCGAGCGCATCTCCATCGCGGTCGGGTCGTCGGAGGCCAGGTCGAGTTCGACTTCGAGGATGACGTCGCCGGGCCAGAGGCCGGTCCAGGCCATCACTGCGCCGCCGGCGATCGGCAGATCGCTGCCGATCTCGATGCGCTCGGGCTGCACGAGGCCGGTCTTCACCATCAGCGCACGGCGGATGGTCGGCTCATCCGTCTCGCGAGCATGGCAGGTGGCGCCGCGCTCCAGGGCCAGCCGCCCCCGCTCGGTGGCGTCGATGACGACGCGGCTGCGGGCGGCCATCAGGCCCCAGCGGCCGGTCAGGAGCGTCATGTCGCCATCGGAGGGGTGTGCATTGACCTGCAGGAGCACCTCCACGCCGGCTTCATCGGCGGCGCGTTCGAGCGCGACCTGCGCGGCCACCGCGTCGAGGAGTGTGCCGCGAGCGGCGTTGACCCGTTCAAGCTCGCAAACGATCTCCTGCCACAGTGTGGGGTTCTCCAGTTCCGGCGGCCACCAGGTGCTCAGCGCAGCCCAGATCTCATGGCCGAGCGAGGTGCGCGGCGCGCTCAGGAGCACGGAGCGCCCCTCGCGGGCGAGGCTGACCGCAGCCGCCCAGCCGCTCAGCCCGCCTCCATGGATGTGCACATCGTAGCTGCCCATGTCTCGAGCGACCGCTCGGTCGCGCACAATCTGCTGCATGACAACGCCTCCCGCGGGTCAGTATTCGGGAGAGGAGTTCGCTACGGCAGCGGCAGGACCTCCGCGCGGCAGGAAGGTGCGCGCCGGCGCACGAGGAAGCCTTCGCGCACATCGAAACGCTCGGAGGGATGGGATTGATGGATTACGTGCAGCTTGGACGCACCGGGTGCCGGGTCTCGCGCTTCTGCCTCGGCACGATGAACATCCGCAAGCCGGAGGAGGAGGCGGAGTGGGGGGCGATCGTGGGCGAGGCGCTCGACGCCGGGATCAGCTTCATTGATACCGCCAACGTCTACGGGCGCGGGATCTCGGAGACCGCGGTCGGCAATATCCTCGAAGCGAGCGGCCGCCGCGACGAGATCGTGCTCGCCACGAAGGCCGTGGCGGCGATGGGTGACGGCCCGAACGACCATGGCGCGAGCCGCTATCACCTGACGCGCTCGGTCGAGGAGAGCCTCCGGCGCCTGAAGACCGACCGGATAGACCTCTTCTACCTGCACGTGGTGGACATCACCACGCCGATGGACGAGATCCTCGAGACCCTCGACACGCTCGTCCAGCAGGGCAAGCTGCTCTACGTGGGCACCTCGAAGTGGCCGCCGACGCTCATCATGGAGGGCCTGGCGCTCTCGCAAGCGCGTGGTCTCCCCCGCTTCGTCGCGGAGCAGCCACCGTATCACATCCTCGACCGCGGAGTGGAGAATGAACTGCTGTGGATGGCGCAGCGGCAGGGGATCGGCGTCTGCGTCTGGGGGCCGCTGGCCTACGGACTGCTCTCGGGCAAATACCGCAAGGGCCGGGACATGCCCGAGATCGGGCGCTGGATCCGAGCCAATCCGGAGGAGAACGATCGCTTCACGAATGAGGCGCTCGATGTGGTGGAGGAGCTCATTGCGCTGGCGGAGGCCCGCGGGGTGACGCTGGCGGAGTTCGCGCATGCGTGGCTGCTGACGCGCCCGGGCGTAACCTCGATCCTCATTGGCCCGCGTACGATCGAGCAGCTCCGCTCGACGCTCGGGAGCTACGAACTGGAGCTGACCGACGAGGAACTGGCGCGGGTGGATGAGCTTGTGCCGCCGGGACAGTACGTCAGCAACTTCTACGACGGCAACGTCTACCGCCGGATGCGCAATGCGCTCGCGGATGTGACGAAGTACTGAGTGATCGTGCTGCAGGGGCCGCGCGGATTCAGCGCGCGGCCCCTGGCACTGCTCAGCCGAGCTTCGCCCTGCAGACCACGTAGATCGGCACCTCCGGCACGGTGAACCAGCAGGCTCCGTCTCGGACCTCGAACTCAGGCGAGAAGTCCTCCATCTCCGGCGCAACGCACTCCACAGCCGTCACCGTCGCGCCATCCGGCAGCGGAGCGCGCACCTGCACGTCCCGCCTCGGCACCGTGTCGCCTGGGCCCGGCTGGACCGGGACCGAATAGTTCAGCAGGTGCACGACAACCTCGCCATCGTCCGAGTAGCACGCAGTGCGCAGCAGCCACTGCGAGTTCCCCGCCGCGTCCATGACGACGCGCGTCTCGCCTGCCGGCTCAAGGAGTTCCAGCATGCCGCTCTCCGTGGGCAGCAGCTCCCTGCGCACGACGCGCCCCTCGCCCAGATCGCGCTGGCCATCCGCCTCGGGCAGCCATTCGATGGCCGCCCGCGGCCGCATCAGCTCATCATGCGTCGCGAAAGGCCCGACGGTGATCAGTGTGCCGCCGCCCTCGACGAAGCCCCTCATCATCGCGAGATGCTCGTCGCTGAGGTACTCCATGTTGGGCGCGATCAGCACGTCGTAGGTGGCGAGAGTGTCGGCGGAGAGGCCAGTCTCAGAGAAGAGATCGCAGGGGATCTGCAGCTCCGCGAGGCGTCCGAAGATAGTGCGAGCGGTTCCGGTATGCCGGGAGACCTGACCACCCGCGCGGTAGAAGTCACGCATAGGGAAGAAGAGCATGGCGACGCGCGCGGCCGAGACCTTGTCATCGTAGATGTCGGCATTGTCGCGCAGGAAGCGGATGTAAGGCGCCTGGTCGTCGCGGGAGTTGCGCCGCACACCGTTGTAGGCGCCTGAGCCGAATGCGGCAGCCTCTGCAAGCGCGAGCTTGCGCGAATCCGGCATCGGGCTGAGCTTCAGGAGCATGGTGCGGAGGTCGCCCGGAAGATCGCGGCCGTAGACGTAGTCGATGATGTTGTCATGGACCTGGCGGTAGGTGATGTCGCCGATGATGCGCTGCACGATGCACCCCGCGCCCTCGACGCCCAGACCGCCCTCAGCCATGTAGTAGTCGGCATTCCCGACCATGTACTCGGCCACGTGCGTGGGGCCGCCGAGGTTCGGGAAGAGCACGAAGTCAGGGCTCGCCTGACGCCCGCCCTCGCGCATCGCGTGTGCGTGCTCGCCGAGGCGCACGCGCCAGAACCTCTGCGCCTCAACCCACGCGACGCCCTCGTTCGCGGTCGGCAGCGAGACCTTGTCCACGTTCTGCACGCCGAAGAGCTCACGGATCTCGGCCGGACGGAACTTCGCGCGCAGGTACTCGCGGAAGGCAGCCTGCGAGTGCTCCGAGTAGTCGTTGATGGGGCTGGTGTTGTCCGGGAACGCGCCATCGTAGCCCGCCTCAGCGACCAACCGGTGCACGTCCATCAGCCAGTTGCGCCAGTCGGGGTGCGTGATCGCGGCAATGTAGCGGTCGAGGCCGGCGTAGTACTCGGGCTTCTCCTCATTGCCGAAGGTGTGACGTGAGCCATCGGCCTTCAGCGCGATCCATTCGGCGGGGTCGGACTGTGGCTTCGGGCCGAGGCCGAACTCAGCGTACTCGTCCCAGTGATCGTAGAAGTCGTAGAAGCCCTCGCGGGTGTCGGGGTTGCCTGCGTAGGTGATCGCGGCCGTGTAGGGCATGACCATCTTCACGCCGGCCGCGTGGAGGGCATCGTTCATCCGCTGCAGGGCCGCGATCCGCTCATGCACCTCAGCGGGAGTGAGTCGGCGGATGTCGTCGCGATTGCGCCCGTGCGCCTGGTTCTCGCCGCCGACGGCCACAATCGGACCGTAGAGGTGCGTCATCGGCACGTCCTTGCCGAAGTGCAGCAGATCCGGCGGGAGTTCCCGGATCCACTCCACGTACTCCGGGCTGTCGAGATGCCCCTGCCCGTAGTCGATCAGGTAGTAGACCGGCGGCACGGTCGGCTCGCGCGTGGCGAGCGCCGGGGCGGCCATGATCACCAGCATCAGTAGCGCGCTCAGAATCCGCTTCATCGTGCCTCTCCTGCCTCGTCACTGCGTGGGCTGATGGCGATGTCATCTACGTAGAGCACGGACTGCACCGGGTTGCTGCGCGCGTGGCCGATCTCCAGCACCACGTTCACTGTCGGGCCATCTATGCGCTTGTTCTCGTCGCCGCCGCTGACTGCGGTTGAGGCGTGCTCAAAGTCGGCCAAGACTGCCTTCCACCCGACCCAGTTGATCGGCCCGGGATCGAAGTAGTGCTGCTCCTGAGAGGCATCGCGCACCCGGACGCGGAGGCCGCGTCCGGAGCCGTCACCGTAGAGGAACAGCCGCACCTTGCCGATGCCATCGCCCGGCACCGGGAGCGTGAAGAGCTTGAGCTGCTGGCCGGTCTCGGCGTAGGCCTCGGGGAAGCGGATCTCGACGCGCAGCGACTGCTCGCCGCCGAAGGCCTGCTCGTCGCTGAGCGCCACATCGTACGAAGGGAGGGTGGCGTCCTCAGGCACGAGCTTCGCCCACTGGATGGTGCCGATGGGGTTGTCGACGCCCTCGAAGTCAACGAGCGGCGTCCAGTTCGTCTCGATCCCGATTTGCGGTGCGATCCGCTCCACCTCCGCGGCGGCCTCAGGTGTCGGCGCGAGCAGACCGGGTAGCTCCGGCCCGAGCCAGACCGCTGCGTCATCGAGCGACCACCCCGGATTCTCCGGCGCTACCAGCGACAGCCGCAGGAGTGCGCCCTCCGGGGGCGCCTGGAAGAGCAGCGCCTCCGGCTCATTGAAGTCGCTCTCGAGACTCGCGATCTCGGCGCCCTCAAGGTCGGTGATGACGAGCCTGCCCGCCTCGCCGATGGAGAAGGCATGCGCGAAGATGGTGGCGGCGTTGAGGCCGGGCGGCACGTAAAAGTAGAGGCCGTCGAAGCCTCTCACGACGTTCAGCGGCGCCTCAGGGGTGGCGATATACCACCACGTATCGGCCGTGGGCACCGGGACGGCGTAGTTGGCCCCCGGTTCGAGCCTCAGGAGCGACAGCGGACTGGCGTCGCTCACGGTCAGAGTGCAGGTCTGCCCGAGAGTGCCATCAATTGTGGCAACCGTGTCGCCGTTGAGGTCGAGGATGCGGAAGGTGGGCTGGTCGGCATAGCTGAAGTCATTGGCGCCGTAGAGGCGCGATTCGATGGTGACGGGGCCCGGCGGCGCGAGCATCCAGGTGGTGTAGCGGACGATGGGGGGATCATCCGCGATCGCGGACGCTGCTGCCGCGAGGAGGAGAAGCAGAGCGATCCTTCGGGTCATGGCAACGCTCCAGTGCAAGGGGCTGGTGGCTTCGGGGTCGATTATAGCATGACAGGAGCGTCTGCGGAAGCGGGCGCCGCTCCACTGGAGTGAGGCCCGCGATTTGCAGTGGGTTGCGTAGCCAACTGGAGAGGAGTATGGTGGGATTGCAGCACTGCGTCCGCAGAAGGGGGTTGCACAGATGGGTGACCGGTTGGCGATCATCGCGCTGATGGCCGTCCTCCCTGGCCTCGCGCTCCCGCAGGAGGAGGCCGGACAACCGTTGCAGGCGTGGGAGCCGCCGGCGGCGGAGATGCCTGATCCGAACGCGTGGGAGATCTACCAGTTCGCGTTCGAGCTTGAGGAGCAGATCCAGCAGCGGCTCGCGGAGGAGCTTCCGAAGAGCGCGCCGACGTCTCTCGACATGAGCGAGGCCGCGCTTGAGCCGGAGATGCTCGCGCGGCTCCTTGACGCCTACGCGCCGGTCTTCAGCGCGCTCGAAGCTGCCATCGCGGGTGAGGCGCAGGCGCCGCAGCTTCTTACCCAGGAGGATTTCGCGCAGGCCTTCGCGGAGTTCGCCAACTACCGCCAGGCATGCCGCATGTTCGCGAGCCGCAGCGTCTATCACCTCCGCCGCGATGACGCGCTCTCCGCGGCGCTGGATGGCGTTGCGTGCCTGCAGATCGGCGCCGACGTGGGCACGAGCGGTTCGCTGATCGCGGGGCTGGTGCAGCTTGCCTGCAGCACCATCGGCGAGGCGCGGTTGCGTGAGGCGATCCCGAATCTTGGCGCGCAGGAGGCTCGGATCGCCGCGAATGCCATGCGCCAGGCAATCAGCGAACTGCCGGGATTGGAGCAGACGCTGCGGGGCGAGGAGATCGTCTCGCGCGTCATGATGCGCGAGCAATCGCCGCAGTTCGAAGGCATGGAGGAGGCGATCCAGCAACTGCACAATGACCCCGACTACGCGCGAGAGATGCTCGCGCAGGAGGACCCCGCGGTCGCGGAGATGGATGGCGCAGCGCTGAGGGCGCTCGTGGAGGAGAAGATCACGCAGATGGAGGCGCTCACGCCCGAGCAGGCCTGGGCGGAGCTTGGCCGCTTCCATGCGGCGTGGCAGGCTGAGGCGGCGAAGCCATTCTGGGCGCGCCAGCCGGTCGAGGCGCCCGCGAACGTCCTGCTGGCGACGCTGCTGCCGTCATTCGAGCGCGCGGGGCTGCTCTACGCGTCCAGCGAGGCGCGCCTGCGGGTAGACCTCGCCGCGCTCGCGGCATGGGCGTTCTTCGCGGAGACGGGCACGTATCCGGCATCGCTGGACGCGCTCGTGCCGGGGTACCTGCCGGAGCTCCCGCGCGATCCGTTCGCCGATGCGCCGCTGCAGAGTGTGGCACTTGGGGCCACCACCCGCGCGCACCCGGCCGGCGGGCAGGAGCCCGTGGCAGCACGCGGGCTCACGATCTACTCGGTCGGACCGGATGGCGATAATGATGGCGGCGTGGACATCGGGCACGTGATTGAGCCGGAATCCGATGGCGATATCTCGTTGACCCTGGCAGTGGAGTAGGTCATGGGCGCAAGGGCGTGTCAGGGCAGCCTTGAGATTGCAGGGGCGGTCTGCGTCTGCACGGCATCCACCTCGAGCTCAAAGAGCAGGTCATCGCGGCAGATGGTGTTGTGAGCCACGATCACCGGCAACTCCGGCAGCCCTTCCGCGCACCGATGCTGCTCGAGCACACCGGCGTCCTCGGGATGGCGCACGTACGCAGTGGCTCGCACGACATCCTCCCAGCCCATCCCGCGCGAGTGGAGGATCGCGGCGATTACGTCGCAGGTCAGAGCGGTCTGGGCCCGGACGTCGCCGACATGCGCGGTGCGTCCATCCGGATCGATGCTCGCTGTGCCGGAAACGAAGACGCGCCGCACACCGGGCAGGTCCACCTCGACGGCGCGACTGAAGGAGCTTCCGTACTGGAGCGCCGGGCACTGCATCGGCGAGGGCAGCGCCCGCACAGTCACCCGAGCGTCGTGAGGGAGGATGGCATACGCGCCCACCATCATCGCTGCTCCCCACGGGTTGGCGCCACCGATTCCGGTGCTCGCAGGGACAAGGCGGTCGAAGACGCCGCGCTCCGTGAAGAAGGCCGTGCGCACGGCGTTGAACTCGCTGTACCACTCGAGAATGTCGTCGAGGAATAGCCACGTGCGGGCGACGTGGCTGAAGTCCATCTCCACCGTCTCCAGCGCCCGCTCGATCGCGCGGAAGGTGTCTTCTGCCTGCTGCTTGCGAGAAGCCGCTGTGTCCTCCGCACGGATACCTGCGAGGAAGCACTCAGAAGCGTGAGGACCGTGGACGACCGTGCCGACGGTCCGGCCATCAAGCACAACCGGCTCAAGCTCCGCGCCACGTATCCCGCGGAGATGCAGTCCTCCGAGGCCAGCGGTCACAGAGTTGCCGAGTATCCATGTCAGCGGTCCGGAGTAGCCGTTGTACAGTGGATCAGACGCGCGCGAACCAAAGCACTCCGCGGCGATGGTGGCCGCGCCGAGGCTGCGGCGCACTGCCGCCACCGAGGAGTCGATCTCCTCCGGAAGCGCCGCGCTCCTCGTCATGTAGAACTCGCAGATGCCATCGCGATGGAGTTCGCGAAGCTCTGTTGGGCGACACGGATGGTCTGCGCGGATCTCTGCCATGGCCGCTCCCTGTGCGCGATGTCGAGCAAGTGGACCCTCAGTCAGATCAACGTCTGAGGGGGCGATTGGTTCTCGCGGCGGAGCGAGCAGCTCCCTTGCACATTCAGCCCAGCTCATGCTTCTTCGTCATATAACCGGGAGCAGTAGTCAAGATAGCGGCTGAAGATATCGTCGTAGACTGCTGCCAGTACGGGGCTCGGCTCAAAGCTCCGCGCCGGAGCGTACCACGCATGCGCAGCCTCGGCGAGCGACGCGAACTGCCCGGTGCCGGTTGCGGCAAGCAGTGCGGCTCCGAGCGAGGCCGCCTCCGTGCAGGCAGGGCGCTCAACGGGCGTCTGGAGCATATCGGCCTTGATCTGCAGCCACAGGTCCGAGCGCGCGGCGCCTCCGAGCGATCGGACACGATCCACGGTCAGCCCGCGACGAACCAGTGGCTCGAGCAGCTCGCGCAGGAGGCAGGCGCAACTCTCCATTATCGCGCGCGCGATCTCGCTGCGGCCATGGCCGAGGGTCAGGCCGAGGATTGCGCCGCGGGCGTCGGGGGTGTCGGGCGTTCCGGAGAAGTGCGGCAGCACCGTCAGGCCGTCGCTACCCGGCGGCACCTCCTTGACGCCGGCGAGCAGTTCGTCGAAGCTGCCTGCTCCACAGAGGTCGCGGAACCATGTCAGTACGATCGCGGAGACCGCCGCGTAGGGCATGGCGTACCACAGCCCGGGCGCCGCATGCCGCCCTGCGAAGAAGTCCGCATCGCGCACGCGCTCCGGCGTGGCGGCGACCACCGCAAGTGCGGTGCCGGTAGTCTCGCTCACCACGCCGTCGCGCACATTGCCCGCGCCGATGGCGCCTGCAAGCTGGTCGTTGCAGCCGGTGCAGACCGGCACACCGGCCGGCAGGCCGAGTGCCTCTGCGGCGGACGCGTTCAGCTCGCCAACCGCCGTCCCCGGCGGATGGATTGGCGGAAGCTGACTCTCGTTGATGCCCGCGGCCTCGAGGATCTCCGGCGACCACTCGCCCGCGTCAACGTCCAGCAGCCCGCCCATCTGCGCGATGTTGAAGTCGGTGGCGATCTCCCCCGTCAGCCGGTAGATGAGGTAATCCGGCAGGCAGAGGAACTCCGCGTCCCGGTGCGCCTGCGGCTGATGCTCAGCCAGCCAACCGATCTTGAACGCGGTCAGTTCGTGTGGGATCCACGGGTAGCCGGTGATTGCGCGGAAGTGCTCGCGCGTGAGCCACTGCCCCTGCCAGCGCTCGGCGACGTCGCGCGCGCGCCCGTCGAGCCAGACGATGACGGGCGTGAGCGGGTGGCCGGCCGCATCCATCGCGAGGAAGCTCTCACCCTGCGAGCTGAGGCCGATCGCGCGCACGGCCTCGCGGGGCAGTTGTGCCTCGGCAAGGACTTTGCGGGCGCCGGTGACGGCGGCATCCCAGTAGGTCTCGGGGGCCTCCTCCATCCAATTCGGCCGTGGGACGGCGGGCGTGTACTCCACCTCAGCCAGCGCCAGCAGGCGTCCGTCGTCGCCTATCAGCGCGGTCTTCAGCGCGGTGGTGCCGATGTCGAAGGTCAGGTACGCGCTCACGCGTAGCCCAGCTCCCGCTCGACCTCATCGATCGCCTCCTCGATGATCGTAAGGCCTTTTGCGGCCACATCGAAGTCCATCACGATCGGCGGCGACATGCGCAGGATGTGCCACGCGGGCACCCATGCCAGGCCGCGCTCGAAGGCGCGCTGGTAGACGAGCTTGCCCGCCTGCTCGAAGGGCTCGCGGGTCTCGCGGTCCTTCACAAGCTCGAGGCCGAGCAGGCCGCCGATGCCGCGAACGTCGCCGACGATGCTGTGCCGGTCGCGCATCGCTCGCATCTTCCCAAGCATGAACTCGCCGAGTTCGAGCGCGTGCTCGAGGAGGCCCTCCTCCTCCATGGCCTTGATGCTCGCCAGCGCCGCCGCGCAGGCCATCGGATTGCCCCCGTAGCTGGTAGAGGCGGAGATGTTAGCGATGGTCTCCTTGTATTTGTCAGAGACCATCATCGCCGTGACGGGGAAGCCGTTGCCGAAGCCTTTACCGATCGTCACCACATCGGGCGCGGTGTCCCAGTGCTCCATGCAGAAGTACTTCCCGGTGCGGCCCATGCTGGTGAGGACCTCATCGGCCATCAGCAGGATGCCGCGTTCGTCGCAGAACGCGCGGAGCTTCGGGAAGAAGTCATCCGGAGGCACAATTGACCCGGCCCAGCCCTGGATCGGCTCCAGCACGAACGCGGCGACCTGGCCGGTGGTGGCGTTGTCGATGAACTGCGCGTAGAAGTCTATGTAGGCGTCGGTGTCAATCTCGCCGCCAGGCTTCGTGAACATCGGCCGGTAGGGGTTCGGCCGGGGGACGAGGTAGAAGCCCTGGGAGCGCCCGGGACCGTTCGTCGAGTTCATCTTGCCGAGGCTGACGGCATGGCCGGTCTTCCCGTGGAAGTCCATGAAGCAGGAGATGAACTCATGCTTCCCGGTTGCGGCCCGGCAGACGCGCAGGCCGGCCTCGACGGCGGTGGTGCCGCTGTCGTAGAGCTGGATGCCTTGCAGGTCCCATGGCTGGATCTCGGCCATCTTCTCGAGGAGTTCAACCTTGATCGGGGTGTTGAAGTCATGGCAGTTCATCAGCGTGTGCGCGGCCTCGGCCACGGCCTCGGAGACCTTCGGATGGCAGTGGCCGAGGGTGGTGACGTAGATGCCGCTGGAGAAGTCAATGTAACGGTTGCCATCGACATCGGTGAGCGTGGAGCCGTGGCCGCTCTCGAACGCGACCGGGAAGAGCTTGACCTGGCTGGAGTAGCCGATCATGTGCGTAACGCCGCGCTCGTGGAGGTCGTTGGAACGCGGGCCGGGGATCTCAGTGGCGATATAGGGCACGCTGTCAGCGTCAATGCTGGCCCAGTAGTCTGCGGGAAGACTCATCGGTAAGCACTCCTTGGTGTAAGAGGCGACGAACGTGAGGCATCGCGATCAGAGGGCTATTCCACGCAGTCTGCGGCGGGGCCTTCATCTCTGCGGGAGACCGACCGTTACTCGATCGACGCTTCAGGATCAACGTCCACTGGCTTGCTCCAGCCCGCCGGCTCAAGCTCTCCCGCCAGCAAGCGCTCATGGGAACTGCCCCGGAGGCCCTGGGGGTCTGCTGTGAGGGTCTCGCCGAGGTTTGGGCCACACTTGTCATGCGAGGATCTCCCTGTTTGGTGAGCTCACGCTCAAGCCGCGCGCAGATCGATCTTTGGGATCGCGTGCTCCGGTCCATCAGCGAGATTCGTCGGTCAGTCGAGGTTGCGAGGAGGAGCTGCAGGCCATGGCGCGAGACCGAGCTGCCGCGCCCGGTGATGATCGAGGCACGCGAGTGCGCGCACTTGCTGTTGCAGGTGTATGCGTTCGTGAACAGCACGCCATGCTGCGCCACGCGATCGAAAGCCGGCGTTGCCACCCACGGGCAGCCGTAGGCGCCAAAGTGCATGCCTGCGTCATCCGCAAGGGCGAAGAGGATATTCGGTCGGTCAGCCATCCGCGTCCTCATCTCCAGGAAGCTGCGACTACCGCCACCATGGTGGGGCCGCAGGCTGTGCCGGACAGGCCGGTCCCTCCGGCGTCGGGACCTCCCGCGGCGTGCCCGCGAGGCCGCTCGCGGCATCCTCCAGTGCGGCCTCTGTTGCGCCGAGAGGTGCCGGGCAGGTTACGGCCGTCTGGCCACCAAGCTGGCCAATGGCCTCGGCTGCGACCGCTGCGGCCGCATCGGTGTCGATCACTCGTGGTGTCAGCAGGAACACCAGTTCCGTGTCGGTTGATGTATTGCTGGCCGAACGGAAGAGCGGGCCGATGAGCGGCAGTTCGCTGAGGATCGGGATCCGCCGTTCGGTGCGTTCCTGCTGGCGCTGCAGCAGTCCGCCGATGATGATCGTTTCACCATCGCGCGCGCGCACATTCGCCTCCGCCCGCCGCGTGCTAAGCCGCGGGATGCCGGTGTCGGCGTCGATCTCAACGATGTTCGAGACCTCACATTCCACGTCGGAGGTGATCTCCCCGTTACCTCCGGTCCATGGCGTAAGCTCAAGCGACACGCCCACACGCACTGTCTCGATCCGCTCCTGCTGGTCATTGCCCGATGAGTAGGTCATGCGGATGAATCGGTCGCGGCCGATGAAGATGTTCGCGGTCTCACCGTTGAGCGCAGCCATGCGAGGCTGAGCGTGGATCTTGGCTGAGCCCTGATTCAGGAGGCCACGTATGCGCAGGGACAGCGTCTCGGTGTCCACGACGCCACCTGCGATGCCGAAGCTCTCCCCCTCCTCGTAGTCCACCTCGCCGGTGCGGGTGTTGCCGGAGAGCTCAGTATCGGGGCCGCCGTATGCCCAGCGCAGGAAGCTCTCCGCGGAGCCATCGCGCGTGACCTCCATCGCCACGACCTCGACCATGATCAGCGGCGGCGCGACGTCGATGCTGCGCAGGTCGCGCCCGATCTTGTCGAGCATCTGGCGCGGCGCCGTCACGACGATCGAGTTCTGCTGCGGATTGCGCCGCAGGTACTCGATCAGGAACGGAGGCAGCAGGCTCGCCGCGTCATCCACCTTAACGTAGGTGAGCGGGTAGGAGGTGGTGGCCGATCGGCCGTAGGTCGGCAGGTCGGTGGGGATGCCTTCCGAGAGCATCTGCACATCGCCCACGCTGGAGAGCGCGAGGCCGTAGCCGCTCGCAATGCCCTGCAGGACCTGCTGGGGGGTGAGGCCGGTGAGGTTCATCGAGACCTTTCGCCGCACCGCGTCGTCAACCGCGACATTCGCTCCCGCGGAGCGTGCGAGCTCAGCCACCACGCGGTGGATATCCGCCTTGAGCGCGCGCAGGGTCACCATGCCGCCCTCATCGCAGGTGACCTCCAGCTCCTCCTTGCCGTCGCCGGCCGCCGCCGTGGTACCGGAGCTTGCAGCTGAGCTGCTCCCGTTGCCACTGCGCGGGATCGTTCTCTCAGTGCGGATCGTGAAGATCAGCTTCTGCGGGTCGGACTGATCGGCCATCTGGAAGGTGGCGGAATCCACCAGTTCGACCTGCATCCTCAGCCCGATGCCATTGATCGCATCGCCAGGGATCGTGAAGCTGATGAAGCTGATCGGGTAGATGTCCTGCGGGCGAATGAGGTCACTGGCAAGCCCGGAGCGCGCGTTTTCGAGATCAACGATGATCTGACGCGTTCGGCTTCCCTGCTCGGTCCGCACCCGGTACTCGAGCATTCCATCCGCCTCAACGGTGATCGTGGCACCGTTGCTGAGTGCTGCGGTAGTCACCTTGGTGACCGTGCAGTACGCATCCTGCGCGAGAGCAGGCGCGACGCAGACGAGGCCAAGGATGATCGCTGCATGCGTGACATGAAGGCCTGACACAACGATCCGTAGCATCAGATTCCTCTCCCGAAGGGAAGCTCCAGATTGGCGCCATCGCTCTCGTCGTCAACGATCTCTGCTCCGATCAGGAAGACGATCTCACTGCACCGACCGGAGTCCTGCTTGTGTCCTGGAATGCCGTAGAGGCTGTCGCGGTTGCCGAACCTCGAGCTCTCCACGATCCCACCGCAAGCGATGAGAGTGCCACCGTTGGCCAGAATCAGGCTCACGGACGCCTCACGCGTGTCGACAATCGGCGGGCGTCTTGCGCCCCGGAAGGTACTCACGTTAAGGGCGACGTAGGCGCTGATAGCGTCCTCGGCGATGGCCCCCGCGCTCACGACCAGAGAGACGCCGGCCTCCGTGGAAGTGAGACTCAGATTGGAGCCATTCTCGAGGAACTGGTAGAACTGCCGGTCGCCAACGAATAGCCGCGCAGTCTGCCCCTGCTGCACGCGCAGTGATGGGCGCACATCCACCTTGAGCTTGTCGTTCGTGTCAAGCGCCGTGATCTTGAGCACGAGGTCATCGAGTGACTGGTTGCTGTCCTGGATGCGCAGGCGGCCCTCAGCGGGGGTGGCACGATAGACCGTCGGTCCCTGGCGCAGGAGTGACCAGAGCGCCTCGCTTGCCTCGTCGCTCGATACCTCAACCATCGCAGTCGTGATCCGTACCGCATGCCCCGGCCGATCGAGCATGGCGACGTCTGCCTCAATCCGGTCGAGCAGGTTGGTAGGGCCGTAGGCGAGGATCGAGTCCTCGCGCTCGCCTGGCCGCAGGTAGCGCACGAGGAACTCAGGCAGCAGGTCCAGGGCCCTGTCCGCCGAGATGTGGCGCAGCCTGATCTCCCGGCTATCCGCGGCGGTGTACGCCGACAGCGCGGTGGGCAGTCCATCGTAGATGAACCACGTTCCCTCTGCCGTGGTGACTGTGAGGCCGAGGCTGCGTGCGACGGCTCTGAGGAACTGGTCGAGAGGAAGTCCCGTCAGTCGCATCGTCGCGAGCCGCTGCACGCGGTCGCTCACGGTGATCGTCGCACCGGAGCGCGTGGCGACCTCAGACACGAGTGTCTCGAGAGGAACGTTCACGGCGGCGACGTTGAGGAGCCCGTCGGCGAACTCCACGGAGAGGCTCTGTCTGAGGCCCTGATCGTAGCGGCGCTCGCGCTGGCTGGGCAGCAGCTCTTTGCGGTCGCTCCAGACTGTGATGACGAGCTCTCTGCCGGACTTGCCCTTGCGCAGGTCGTAGGCGGCGCTCCCGGGGTCCCAGTCCCATGTCCAGTCGGTTCGCTGGTTGTCAAGATCCACACTGCGGACATGCGCAGAGCGGTACAGACGCACCGTCAGCATCACTCCAACGCCCTCTCGCGAATCTGAGGGCGTCTCGAGCTTGAGGTAGTTCACCGGGTAGCTGCTGATGTCCACGAACGTGCCGACGGACGAGTGCGCGTTCGCCAGCCACACCGGGAACTCATAGTCTTCATTGGTCTGGTACCAGTTCCCCGTCGTCTGCGCCACGAGTAGACCGTCGGCCTTAACTGTGATCCGCAGGCCGTTCGTGAGCTGCTCGACGGCGACGTCGGTGATGTTGACCGCAAACTGCGTCTGAGCGACCGCGGGCGCGCTCGCCAGAAGCAGGAGCAGCACAGCGACGCGCGGCTTACTCATCGGCGGCGGCCTCGTCCGATGGGAGGAAGCGCTCCATGACCGCTCGCTCCTGCTCTGCCGGAAGGTGCCCGGTCTGAGAGAGGAGACGCGCGGTCACGAAGATCGTGAGGTCCACGCTCGTCTTCTCGATGTCATGAGACTTGAAAAACTGGCCGATGATCGGGATGTCGGCAAGCAGCGGGATTCGCCCGCGCACTTCGCGGCTCTCGTCCTGCTTCAGGCCGCCGATGATCAGCGTCTGGCCGTCGCCGATACGCACGGTTGTGTCGGCCGAGCGCGTGGTCTTCTCCGGCAGGCCGGTGATCGGCGAGATGGCGCCGAGGGTGGAGATCTCCTCCTCGATTGCGAGAATGATCTCGCCCTCCCCGCCAGTGAGTGGCCGCATCTCCAGCGATACGCCGGCATCAATTGAGTTGCTGCGGCCCTGCCCCGGCAGGTAGACCGGGATCTCAAGGAACTGCTGCGTCCCAATGAAGATTCGAGCGCGTGATCCGCTCACGGTGGCGATGGACGGGCATGCGCGAACGCGGGCCTTCCGCGCGGTTACCAGCGCGTCAATATAGGCGAAGAAGTTCGTGGGCAGCTCAGCCAGCGCCGTGAAGCTCAGATCGCCGGTGACCGAGTCGCTGCGCATGCCGAGCGTGGAGTTGTCCCAGCCAACCTGCGCCGCGAAAGTGTCCGTGTCAACATCCGTGAACTCGACGACCAGCACGTCGAGCATGATCTGCGCGGCGGGCTTGTCGAACTGCTCGATGTCCTCGCGGAAGCGGCGGAGAACCGGCTCCGGCGCCGAAAGCACTACGGCGTTCTGTGACGCGTTGGCTTTCACGTAGCGCGTCAGGAAAGCCGGCATCAGATCGCGTGCCTGGGCCGCGGAGACGTACTGGGTGGTGTACGAGCCAATATCCGAGAGCAGATAGGACGAAGGCGAGTTCGGGATGCCCTCGGAGAAGATGAATATGCCATCCACCTCGGCGAGGGAGAGACCGTACGTGTCCACGATGGTGGTCAGGATCTCCCGAGGGGGCTTGTTCACGAGATTGAGGGTGATCTTCCGGTCAACCGTGTCGTCCACGATGATCGGCAGGCCGCTCTCGTTCGCCAACTGGCTGAGCAGGTCATGAGCGTCGGCATTGACCGCGAAAACGGAGACATTGCCATTCTCGCGAAGGATGGAGATTGACGACGCCGCCGCCTCCTCTGCCGACAGCGCGGATCCGGCCGGGGTGAGAGCCATCAGGACGAACAAGAGCAGAAGCAACCGGTTGCGGGCGTTCAAAGCGATCCACTCCTGGCAACTGAAACAGCGTCTGGGTTCCCTGAAGCCTGCCTGACGTTGTGGAGATGGCTGCCTTGCGCGCGGCGGCGGCGTGGAGACTACAGCCGACTCCCCCGGGACCGCAGACGCACGTTGCATTCTCAACTAATTCCCATTCCACCTCCTTGCACTGGACAATTATTGGAGGCGGAAGTTCATTCTGTTGCCGGGAACGACAATGCTGACTAACAGATCGAACACCTGGGCACCACTGAGGCCGGAGCTTGTCAGGCGTACGGAGCGCCAGAGCGCCTCTCCACGTGATGGGGAGTTGGCCGCCCCGAACGCGGCGTCGTTGCGTCCATTCGCGGGCTGAACGAATGCGCCGCGGCCGTCAACGCGCAGTTCTCCATCCACGTATACTTGAATGTCATCCCCCTGAACCCTCACCCGGTACGTGTGGAAGTCGGCGGTTGTATCCATCGGATAGATGAGGTTGCTGTGGTATGTCTCGATCCGATCGGGATAGAGCCCCACCCGCTCCGTCGCCGCGCCATTGCTCACCGTGATGTTGTTCCAGCCATCGAGCACCCGCACGACGGCCTCCACCTCGGCGGGGGCATCCGCCTCGGCCCCCCACGCGTGGGTGAAGTAGATGAAATCTCCGGCCGCCTCTCCCCGGTCGGCCACGAGCAGCGCCCCGTCCTGTAGCTCGGCGAACGCAACTCCCGGGCGAAAGGTGAGGTGCCGCCATGGCGTCCCGGGCAGAGCCTCCGCGGTCCACTCGACGGAGGCTGGCTCAGCGTCACCGTCAGCCGGCGCGCCTGCCGCAACGAACTCGATGGTGTTCTCGCCAGGCCGCAGGTCGTCCTCAGATAGGAGGAAGCTCAGCCACGGCTTCTCGTAGCGCCGCTCGGTGAGTTCACGGCCGTTCAGCAGCACGCTCAGGCGGTCCCCGGAGCCGGTCAGGACATGGCATGTGGCGACTGGAGAGAGCCCATCTGCGCGAGGCGCCGCGAGGTCATTGCCGATGAAGAGCGGTATGCTCCGGCGCTCGCCCGGCGCGAGACTGAGCGGCGTCTCGGGTGTCAGCACCGGGACGTTGCGCCACTGGGTGCCGCCGGCCAGCCAGTAGTCGGGGCTGCCGTAGGTGCGGCCGTTGGCGCCGCACACCGTCGCGAAGTAGGTCTTGCTGAGGCCGGCAAGCACATCCGGCTCACCGATCTCGCGCAGGAAACGCGAACGCGGGTTGAACATGTTGAAGATGTAGATGCCATCGACGCCGGCCTGCCACGCACTCGCGGTACGCGCTCGATAGCTCTCCTGCGAGCGGCGGCTGAAGGGTGCTGTGTCGGCCTGCACGCGCGAATCGCTCAGCCCTGCGTAGACCTTGACGCCGTAGCGGTGACCAAGCTCGGCGAGGTATCTCCACGGGTTCATGCGGAAGTAGCAGCTCCCGGTCATGATGTCCACAAGCCCCTCGTCCAGCCATGTCTCCAGATCGAGACCGAGCGCAAGCGCCATCTCCAAGGAATCGACCACGCGGATCGCGACGAGGATCGGTCTGCCGCGCTCGCGGCCGACCGCCTCCGTCATCTCCCGGACCCGCCGCACGAAGGCGGTCATGATCGCGGTCTCTTCCTCCGACGCGTGCTCGCCCCAGGCGGTGCTGCGGAAGAAGGAGGGATGGCGGAAGAAGTCCATCTCAATCCCGTCCACGTCGTAGTTGCGGCAGACCTCCTCGATGATCGCGAGCATCTGCTCCCGCACCGCCGGCTGGGCGTAGTCCACCTGCGACCAGGAGCCATACGGTGGCCGGTTGTCCGCACTGCCGACAAGGCACTCCGGGTGCGCCTGCTTCCAGGCAGAGAAGTTCTCGGGATTGCTGGAGTCGTGCTGATCGTTCATCCGCTCAGACCAGAAGATCTCCTTATCGTGCCCATGGCACCACTCCACCATGACCTTCAGCAGATCTGTGCCCTGCTCGATCAGCGCGGGGAGCACGTTGTTCGCGAAGCGGCCCTCCGTGCCCAGAAAGCTCTCGGAGACCTGCGAGTTGTGGCTGTGGCGCGAGAACGTGCCGCGGTTCGTGCAGTAGAAGATCGTGTCCACATGCGTGTCCTCGAGGCCCACCGTGCGCGCAGCCAGCATCGCCTCCGCGGTAGGAGCTTTCGCCGCGACGACCGCATCGCCGCCATCGTTGTTGAGGATGACCCGGCGCCTGCGCCCGAGCATCTCCGCGCGAATCTGCTCGAAGGCGTCATCCTCCTGCGCGTGTGGTTGAGGCATGAAGCCAATTACTCCCGCGACCAGCATCAGCATGGTGGCCCAGCGCACATGGAGCACCTCCTGGACGGGCGGGCGATGCGCCCGTTCTGTGACAGCGGCCATTCCACCCCGCCGCCGATTGCACCTCGCGGCAGGAATGTATCTTTCGCGGGAGAATGACGCCGGAGCAGCGATCCATCTAACGCTGAGGTGAGCCGCTATGGCTGATGCTCACGTGACGCTGGCGAACCAGTTCATCACGCTCGAATTCCTGCCCGGCACTCTCCGTGCAACCAACCACCGCTCCGGCAGCGTGACCGAGTTTGCGCTGCCCGGGTTCGCGGTGGTGATGGCGGGCGAGGAGATCCCGGGAAGTCGCTTCGGTTGGCAGGAGCCTGAGGCCGCGTCCGACCGCGTCACTCTCCGCGGCGAGTGCAGCACCTGCGCGATGACCGCCGAGGTCAGCTACCTGCTGGCGGAGGACGAGCCGTGGTTCCGCAAGCAGGTGACTCTGCGCGCGACACAGCCGCTGCAGACGCCGGACCGCGTCATCGTGGACGTGCAGGAGACGCCACCGGCGCCGATCCGGCGCGTCGGCTACGGCATCCGCGGCGGCCCCGGTGGAGAGGAGATCGAGGACCTCGCGACTTACGCGCCGCAGCCCGGCTGCGGCTACCCGGTGTGGGCTGGCGACTGGTTCGCCGGCCTGGAGCATCCAGCTGCGTTCGCCGTGCCGCGCGAGCGCCTGGAGCTTTACCACCACCCGGTATGGGATGAGGAGGGTGTCATCGCCAGCTTCTCCGCGGTCTTCGGCGTCGCCGGATCGCACGAACAGGTCGCCGAGGCGTTCATGGACTACCTCTGGCGCATCCGCAAGCCCCGACTCGAGCAGCCCTTCGTCACCTTCACGAGCGGCTGGTCAACGATGCCTCTCGGTGGTGGTGAGTACATCGACTGCCTCGCATCTAACGAAGCCTTCCTGCGCTCGATCGTGGAGCTTGGGCTGCGGCCGGACGGGATGGGTATCGATGCTGGCTACTTCGACCGGCAGTCTCTCTTCCGGCTGAAGGAGGATCCGGATGACTCGGATGCGCTCTTCATCCGGTTCGGCGAGCAGGTGCGCGAGGCCGGGATGGAGCTGTCGGTGTGGGTGAGCCATAACGGCCGCACGGGGATGGACATGGAGTGGATCAAGCAACAGGGCTGGGAGACGGGCTCGGGGCCCGGTAGCTACCCGTGGGGCGAGTACGTGGTGATGATGCAGCCGGGCTTCGAGGAGGCGCTGGCGAAGCGCTTCAGCGAGATCGTGGGGCGCGCCGGCGCAAAGCACCTCAAGATCGACTGGGACAACGAGTGCGCCACGAACGGGCACTTCACCGAGCGCTATCCAAGCTACGACCACGTGCGCGAGGCCTCCATCCTCGCGTTCAATCGCATCGAGCGGGCGATGCGTAAGGCCAATCCCGACCTGATCACCCGCAATGGCTGGTGGCCGAGCCCCTGGTGGCTGCAGCATGCCGACCATGTCTGGCTCGCAAGCTCCGGCGATGGCGAGTACGCGGCTCTCCCCTCCCGCACGATGCGAGACCGCGACAACACCCATCGCGATGAGATGTACTACCAGCACCTCGTGCGGGCGGAGACGCCGTTCCCGAACGATGCCTACGACAACCACGGTTTCGCGCACGCGCTGGCGAACCCGTTCCGCGAGCAGCCGCACACCTGGGTGGACAACGCCGTCCTGCAGTTCATGCGCGGCTCCACCTATCTGCACATGGCGGTCTGCCCGGAGAGTCTGACGCAGTGGGAGGCCGATCAGGTGCAGCAGGTGCTCGACTGGCTGCACTATCACGCAGCCGAACTCGGCACGCGAGGCACGCGCATAGTCGGCGGCAGTCCGGCGAGTGGCGCCATCTATGGCTACCTCCATCCATCGGCGGACAGCGCATGGCTCGTGCTGCGCAACCCGTCGCCGCAGCCGCAGGCGTGGGGCGATCAGCAGCGCCTCAGCTACGAACTCGGCTGGGTGCCGGGCACGTGGCGGCAGGTCTACCCGTACTGGCAGGACCTCCCGCAGCTTCGCGCGATCACGATGCTCGGTCATGAGGTCCGGCTGCTGCGGCTTGAGCGCGAGGAGCTGCCGGATGCCTCGCCCATCCCCGGTGCGCCCTTCATGGCGCGCGCAGTTGTGGGCGGCACGGAGTACCTCTTCCCGGGAGCGAGGCCGATGACGGATGGGATCGGCCCGACACTGCACCCGGACATGCAGATACCCGAGATCATCGCCGAGCCCCTCGGAGAGCAGAGCATTGCCGACGGCGTGCGGATGGGCTGGTACTGCGGCATTCCCCATCGCTTCGCGGGTGGAGAGATGCTCGTCACAGTGCGCGGCGCGGAGGCGGACCTCGACTCGCTCACCGTCTGCCTCGACGTGAGTCGCTATCGCACGGGCGGCAAGGCGCATCGGATCGCCGCTGAGCGCATCTTCCGGAACGAGCAGCGCGGCTACGGCACGAGCTTCTTCCTGCCGCCACTGGGGGCGCGGGAGCGCGACGATTATGCCTTCAGCATACCCGACGGTGGCTGGTGCTCGCTGATGCTGAGCATCCTCGGCGAGGGCGCCGCGCGCGTGCGCTGTGAGCCGTGGATCACCGGCTGGGAGGGCCCGGCGCGCAGGACGATCGTGCGCGCGGAGGCGCCGATGGATGGACCGCTGCCGCCGATCCACCCATATGGCTTCTCGCGGTGCCTGAAGCTCTAGGCGGGCAGGGGCGATCCAGTGCGCATCGCGGAGGTCACGCCGACCGGAGCGGCGAAGCTCTCGCCACCGCCTGCACACAGCAGCCGTCCGTATGCGCCAGAGTCGAGGCGACTGATGGTCGGAGAGCCCGCTGTGCCTGAGCACGATACGGTCGCGCAGTCTGAGGCCGCGCCTCTGAGCGGCCGCGCGATCTCGCTGAGCGTCCTCACCTCGGCGATCATCGGCTTCAGCTTCCCGTGGGCCGAACTGGTCGTTCGCGGCAGCAGGCCCGCGAACACCTCGCTCCCGTTCGGCATTGTTGCCCTGTTCTTTGTCCTCGTCGCGGTCGTCAACCCCATCCTCAAGCTCATCAGCCGCCGCCTCGGCCTGACGCGCGCGGACATGCTCGTGATCTTCATGGCCGCACTGCTCGCCTCCTCGGTGGTGACGTGGGGCCTCGTCGGCCAGCTCCTGCCGATCATGAGCGGCGTCAGCTACTACGGGACGCCGGAGAACCACTGGAAGGAACTGATCGCAGAGCGCTCCGTCGAGTGGCTCGGGGTGACGGAGGAGATCACCGCGCGACAGTTCTACGAGGGCACGCGCGTGGGCACGGGGATCCCGTGGGAGCCGTGGCTGCTGCCGCTGGGGATGTGGGCGATCTTCACCGCGGCGATGGCGGCCACCACCCTCGGGCTGATGGTCCTCGTGCATCGGCAATGGATCGAGCACGAGCGCCTCGTCTACCCGCTGATGTGGCTGCCGGTGGAGATGGTGGCGGGTGAGGAGCGTTCGGCGCTATGGCCGGCGCTGCTGCGCAACCGGCTCTTCTGGATCGGCGCTCTGATCGCGATCATCCCCTCGGTCTTCATCGGGCTGCGTCACTACTACCCCGTCGTGCCGGAGCTTCACCTGCGCTTTGAGACGCTTGTGCCGCTGCAGCGCGAGCGCGTCCTCATGCGCCTGTGGACCAACTTCGCGGTCGTCGCGTTCTCGTACCTCATCAACGCCGACCTCAGTTTCAGCCTCTGGTTCTTCGCCCTGGTCAGCGCCTTCCAGACGCCCGTCCTCCGTTTGCTGGGCATCAGTGTGGGCGCGAAGGAGGTCTACTCGTCAGGCTCCCTCGCGGTCTCGAACCAGGCAATGGGCGCGATGTTCTTCCTTGTCGGCGCGAGTATGTGGGCCGCGCGCGCCGACATCGCTCGCGGCTTCCGCACGCTGATAGGGGGACGGCAGGCAGCACCGCATGAGCCCGACTCGATCGCCGCAACAGGCGCGGCGGCACTGGGGGTCGGGCTGATCGGGATGACCTGGTGGCTCACCGCGAGCGGGCTGTCGGTCGTCGCCTCGGTGCTGCTGATCATCGCCGCCTTCGTGACTTTCATTGCACTCACGCGAGCGGCGGTGCAGGGCGGGGTTCCGGTCTCGCGCGCCGCGCTGATCCCGCAGTCGTTCGTGCTGCACGCCCTCGGCACCACTGCCATCGGCCCTGCGGGCATCGCCTCGCTCGCCTACAGCTTCGCGTGGAGCGCGGATATCCGGGTCTTCCTGATGCCCTTCGCAGCGCATGGCCTCAAGGTCTGGACGGATGCGGGCGTGCGCAGGCGCGGGTTCCTGCCTCTGGCGGCGGTCGTGCTGGTGATCGCTCTGGTGGTCTCGACCGTCACCACCATGTCACTGGCGTACGCGCACGGCGGGGTCACGCTCAGTTCATGGCTTTTCGCCGGCTGCCCGAGAGCGGCATTCACGTACGCCGCAGCGTCACTGCAGAACCCGGTCGAGCCGAGCCTGAGCTGGTGGCTGTGGATGGTGGCGGGAGGGCTGGTCATGTGGGGCCTGACGACGCTGCACATGCGCTTCGTGGGTTGGCCGCTTCATCCGCTGGGCTTTGCGATTGCACCCACTCAGCCGGTGCAGGATCTGTGGTTCTCGATCCTGCTCGGCTGGCTGAGCAAATGGCTGGTGCTGCGCTACGGCGGCTTCAGCGTCTACGACCGGGGTACGCGAGTGATGCTGGGCCTGATCCTCGGACAGGCGCTCGCGTGCGCGGGCTTCCTCATCGCGGATGCGATCACTGGCACAACGGGGAACATGCTGTACGTCTACTGACGATTTGTGGCGACAGAAGGTCGCGTCTCGGCGGAAGACGAACCCTATGAATAGTCTAACCTGCGCTGAGTTTTGTGGTATACTCACGGCGAGTGTAGACACGATTGTGAATGCCCCAACGTGTCATCGTGGTAGAAGGAGTGAGCGACATGCGACGTGGTTTCACCCTGATCGAGTTGCTCGTTGTCATTGCGATCATCGCCATTCTGGCGGCGATCCTGTTCCCCGTCTTCGCCAGGGCGCGCGAGAAGGCGCGCCAGGCATCGTGTCTCTCCAACGTTAAGCAGATGGGCCTTGCGGCAATGATGTATGTTCAGGACTATGACGAGGTCTTCTTCCCCCGCTGCACAGGAACCTGGGGCCAGCCCGGCGCCGTCTACTGGTACTATCGATCCGCGGCCGAACCTGGCCTCATCTACCCGTACATCAACAACGCACAGGTGTTTATCTGCCCGAGCGAGCAGACGCGTCGCGGGTACGGCTACAGCATCATCCTCGGGTTCGTGGAGATGGCCAGGATCAATAAGCCCGCGGAGAAGGTCATGTTCGCGGACGACACCTTCGGAAGCGCGATCCTCTATCGTCCCTCGCAGGGCGTCGGCAACTGGGGAGCGAACTTCGTGAACCCGCCCGGCTCCACGGGAGCAAATATCGTCTGGGGCGTTAACTGCCCGTACGGACGACACAACGACTTCGTCAATGTCGCGTTCTGTGACGGTCACGCGAAGGCCACCAAGCCGATTGAGCTCTGGGCCGATGGCACGAACAAGTACTACGACCCGGCAGCTTGATCGAACCCGGTGATCACAAGCATAGCGCCACGCCTCACGGAGGCGTGGCGCTGTGATTCTCCGACCAGGCAGCCGGTTACGCGGGCGGCGCCTCGTTCAGCTCCGAGGTGCAGTTCGGGCAGCGGGTAGCGGCGGCCAGGATCTGAGTGAAGCAGTAGGGGCAGTCCTTCTCCGTAGCTTCCTCGACCGCCTCCTCCTGCCGGCGAAGGCGGTTGATGGCCTTCACCAGCAGGAAGACCGCGAACGCCACGAAGATGAAGCTGATGGTCTGATTGAGGAATATGCCATACCGGATGATCGGCGCCCCCGCCGCCGTTGCAGCCTCTACCGAATCATACGGCTGGCCCGAGAGGTTGATGTACAGGGCGGAGAAGTCTACCCGCCCGAGCAGAAGACCGATTGGCGGCATGAGGATGTCCTCGACCAGTGAGGTCACAATTCTCCCGAATGCGGCACCGATGATGATGCCGATGGCCATGTCCATCACGCTGCCCTTGAGCGCAAACTCCCTGAACTCCTTGAGCATGGACCCTCGCACTCCTCCACGGTGTTATGTGCGGACGCCAGGTGTACTAGCAGAGGAAAACGCACCACGCCCCGGGAGGCGTGGTGCGCGGTGGGTCTCACAGAATACCACGGTTCATCTGATGTTCCCCTCTCCGCCAGGGCTCACCAGTCCCTGTACCACTTGTTCGTGGCATCGGCCCACAGCACCTCGGGCGTCATGGCTTTCGCGTGACCGTCGCAGAAGCCCACGTTCACGACACCGTTGTGGCGACCATAGGGTGTGTTCTGGCCCCACACGAACGGGGCGGCGGCCGGGTTCGCGAAGTTGGCG
>DHPY01000104.1:137375-137649 GCA_002411015.1 Armatimonadetes bacterium UBA5352
AGTTGGCGAGGTTCGGCGCACCTGTGGTCTCGTTTGCGGGCAGATACGCGATGCGGCCGCCCCAGGTGTCGTCCACAAAAATCAGAATCTCGGCGGGCGACTTGACCTTCGCCAGCTCAACTGTGTACGAGAGCGCACCGTTATAGCCGTAGCCATAGACGATGGTCTTGGCGCTCGGGCATCGGTAGACCTGATTGTTCTTGATGTAGGGATCGAGCAGTCCTTGTCCGTCCGACTGTACCCAGTGCTGCTTGACCGGCGCGGTGGAGACGGC
>DHPY01000056.1:0-2834 GCA_002411015.1 Armatimonadetes bacterium UBA5352
AGGCAGGATGCCTGCCCCACGGGGTGCTGAGCAGGTCGCTTCCCCGCCGTTAGCCCCCTTCACCCTTCACCTCTCACCCTTCCCCGCCGTACCCCCCCGCCGTTCACGGCCACGGGGCCTTGCCGGACTCCCATAGCTCCGTGAGCATCATGCCGTCCTTGTATGTGTCCATGCAGGCCCAGAAGCCCTCGTGCGGGCGTGCGATGAGTCCGCCATCGGCGACCATCCGTGGCAGGCAGTCGGCCTCGAGGCTGTCGCCGGGCTGCAGGTAGTCGAAGATCCGCGCGTCAAAGACGAAGAAGCCGCCGTTGATCCAGCCCGGCAAAGGGGGCTTCTCGATCAGTTCATCCACAATGCCGCCATCGCCGAAGCTCACGTGGCCGAACTGGGAACGAGCTCGCACCACGGTGACCGTTCCGGCCTTCCCGTGCGCTTCGTGGAAGGCGATGAGTGCGCGGATATCAAGGTCCGCGAGGCCGTCGCCGTAGGTCACGATGAAGCGGTCACCGTCCTCCAGATAGGGCCGGACGCGGCGGAGGCGCTCTCCGGTGGGCGCTTCCTCACCGGTGTGCGCGAGCGTGACCTCCCAGCTCTGCGAGGGGCCGGCGAGCCGCCGGACCCTCGGCAGATCGCCGTCGCCGCCGAGGCGCAGGCGCAGGTCCGTCTGCAGGAAGGGCGCGTGGTGCAGGAAGTAGTCCACGATCTGCTCGCCGCGGTAGCCGAGCGTGAGGACGAAGTCGGTCAGCCCGTAGCTCGCGAAGGAGCGCATGATGTGGTAGACGAGAGGCTGCTCCCCGATGCTGAAGAGGGCCTTGGGGAGTGGAGCGTCCTCACCCGCGAGGCGAACACCCTTGCCACCGACCAGCAGCACGACCTTCATTCGGTGCCTCCCCGACCAGGCTCTGCAGCCGGCGTTGTCCGCGACGTCGCTTTGTGTTAGAGTGCCGCCACGACCATGAGCGACCGCGACCGTCCCATGGGAGATAACGATCCGGCGGCCCCGGAGCGTTCCGCAACGCCCTCGGCTCGCAGGAAGCTGCGCGTGGTCGCGCTCTGCGTCTACCTCGTGCTGGGCGCCGCATACGCCCTCACTCTGCCCCTCGGCCACGCCCCTGATGAGCCGGCGCACTTCGCCTACGTCCTTTTTGTCGCCGAGAACGGCCGTCTGCCGCACTACTACCAGGATAACGTTGGCTACGAGAGCTATCAGGCGCCCCTATACTACACGCTTTCGGCGGGAGTCTGCAAGCTGACGATGGCTACCGCCGAGGCGATCGGATGGGGCGTTGCGCCGGAGCAATCGCCGGCCCTGAACGCGCCTCCGACGACCGACGGGCCGCTCCCCCCGCAGATCCGCAAGCACCCGTGGGTGCCGCGCGCGCAGTATCACCTGATGCTGAACGCATGGCGCGAGGCGCTCTCATACAGCCCGGTGCAGCGCGCCGGGTGGCTGAAGGTGCGGCTTTTCACCATGCTGATCGGCGGTCTGGGTGTGGTGCTCGGATGGCGGATCGTGCGGGTGCTGTTCCCGGAGCAGGAGTGGCTCGCGGACAGCGTGGGCGCGGGGATGGCCTTCCTGCCGATGTACACGCACATCTCAGCCGCGGTGGGCAACGACCCGGCGACGGTGGTGGCGGTTGAGCTGAGCGTGCTGATGACGCTGCTTGTGCTGCGCGATGGGCCGACGCTGCGGCGGGTGGCGCTGCTCGGGCTGGCGCTCGGGATCGGGATGATCACGAAGGACTCAGCGAACGTGGTGATCCCGGTGGCGCTGCTCGGGCTGGCGTGGTCGGCGGGCCGGCGGCATGAGCCGGAGGAGCATCCGTCCTACCTGACCGATCTCGCAAAGCGAATCGCAGCGCAGCGCTGGGGGCTGATCGTGAAGCGGGGGGCGGTCATGGTCGCGGTGATGGCGACGGTCGCGGGCTGGTGGTTTGTGCGCAACAGGATGCTCTACGGGCACTTCATGCACTACCCGGCGAACCCGCAGACGCAGCTTCCGTGGGACTACTACTTCATGTTCCCGGAGCACCTGTGGCTGGCGCTGTCGCTGCACCTGCCGATGACCTTCCGGAACTTCTGGGGCAACTTCGCGTGGACGAACATCGCGCTGCCGATATGGATCTACTGGGCGCTGCTGCCGATCTCGCTGCTGCCGCTGCCGGGGCTGGCGCTGCTGATCGCGGACTCGCGGGCGGGGCGGCTCAGGTGGCCGGAGGAGCAGCGGCGGGGTTTCGCGGTGGTGCTGCTGACGCTGCTGCTGATGGCGGCGGCGGTGACGGCGCACGCGCTGTTCATCGGGATCGGCGGCGGCAGCCAGGGCCGCTACTACTTCCCGGTGCTCTTCGCGCTGGGGATGCTCTGGACTATGGGGGTGGCGCGGCTGCTGCCGGAGCGCAGCCGCGAGGCGCTGCCGTACGCGATCGCGGCTGCGATGCTCGCGTTCAACATCTGGTCGCTTGTGGCGATTGTGATGCCATTCTATCGGGAACTGTAGTACGGGAGGCAGAGATCATGTCAGCGGGCAAGACGGGCGGCGGCCGGCCGCCGATGGTCAGCACTCTCTCGGGCACGCCGCGGGAGGTCGGGACGGCGTTCGGCACGATGCATCGCGAGGCGCTCAGGCAGGGGCAGACGGCGTGGCTCGAGCGTGGCGCGGAGCACGGGCTCTCGCGCGACGACCTCCTCAGGATGGCCGCGCCGATGCTGGAGGTGGGCCGAGTAGGCGCGGCCAGCGCGCAGCTCGAAGAGGTGAGCTTGCTCGCCCGGTCTGTGGAGCCCGCAACGGCAAACGGCGGGCTGGCAATGAAGCTGTCGCCCTCGCAAACGACGCT
>DHPY01000056.1:2921-6223 GCA_002411015.1 Armatimonadetes bacterium UBA5352
AAGCTGTCGCCCTCGCAAACGACGCTCGGGCGCCACTGCGCAAGCGCTGTCCCTCCGCCGCAGGCGGAGTCGGGAAAGCAGCCCCTCCTGGACGGGACGAAGGCGCTTGCACTGGAGACCCGCCGACTTCCTGAATCTGACCGGACGTTGGCTATGACAAGGAGCCCACTCTCATGAAGCGCGCCATGCTCTGCGCGCTGGTGATGACAATGGCGATCTCCGCCAGCGCTGAGAAGACCGCGAGGACCTACTACGACGCCGACCGGATGGCCCGCATGCACTCACTCGTGGAGACGCAGGAGTGGGCGCAGGCGCAGGTCGAGGCCGCGCGCGCGGCGGCCGACTGGTACCTGCAGTTGACCGACGAGGAGCTGTGGGAGTTCGTGCCGCCGCCCGAGCAGATGCGGGCGATCAACGTGAACATCGGCCACGACTGCCCCACCTGCGGCGAGGAGATCACGCGCAAGGCCGGGCACTACCCGTGGATCATGGATCGCGACCGGCCCTTCAAGCTGACCTGCCCGGTCTGCGAGCAGACCTTCCCCGCCAATGACTTCGAGCCGTGGAACACTGAGGGCCTCGAGGGCGAGCCGGCAACCGGCGAGACGCCGACCGACTATGGCATCGGGTGGCTGGGGCCCGACGGCGACCGCTACTGGTTCGTCTCCTACTACATCTTCTGGCAGCGCTGGAACCGCGACATCCTCGGGGGGATGGAGAAGCTCGGGCAGGCCTACCTGCTCACCGGCGATGAGCGCTACGCCCGCGCCTGTGCGATCATCATGACGAAGGTCGCCAGCGAATACGAACGCCTCGACTACCCCACCCAGGGCTACCACGAGGGGCGCTTCGGCGTTACCGGACGGATCTCCGACCACATCTGGACGACCGGCGATGACATCCGGATCACGCTGGCCTACGACGCGATCTGGCCCGCCTTCGACACGAACCCGGAGCTGCTCGCGTTCCTGCAGGCAAAGGGCATCGCCGACCCGCGCCGCACCATCGAGCAGGGCATGCTCGCGGTGATGGAGCGCGATGTGCTGGGCGGCGTGAACGCCATCGGGAACATGGGGATGCACCAGCGCACGGCCTGCGTGCTGGCGATCGTGCTGAACAACGAGGACCCGGAGTACGCGCCGACCACCGAGCAGATGCGCGAGTGGCTGATGTCCGGCGCGGGGCGCGTCGAGGACCTGCTCTGGAACGGCTTCTGGCGCGACGGCATGGGCGCCGAGAGCGCGACCGGCTACTCCTCGGGCTGGGTCAGCAACTTCTACGAGATCGCGGACCTGCTGCCGAAGCTCGGGGTGGACATCTGGGACAACCCGAAGCTCAAGAAGATGGCGGACATCGGCATCGACATGGCGGTGAACAATCGCTGGGGTCCGGACATCGGCGACGCCGGCGGGCCGAAGAGCGGCGGGCCGATCGGGCGCTGGCCGAAGGTGCTCGGGCAGGCCTTCACGCACTACGGCGAGCTTCGCCACGCGCAGGCGCTGGCGGCGCAGAACGCGAAGTCGCGCGACCTCTTCGTGGACTGGTTCGACGAGGAGGCGGTGGCGGCGGCAGTCGCGGACCACGGCACCGACCTCACCCTCGGCACGCGCAACATCGGCGGCTACGGGCTCGCGATCCTCGAGGCCGGCGAGGGCGAGGACGCGCGCGGGATGAGCCTCTACTACGGCTCCGCAGAGGGCGGGCACGGGCATCACGACCGGCTGAACGTCGAACTCTGGGCGCTCGGGCGCGCGATGATGCCCGAGGACGGCTATCCGTTCCCCTTCACGCGCCCGAACTTCTGGCGCTGGCGCTCGACCGACACGCACAAGCACTACTGCGTGGTGGTGGACGAGTCCTCGCACCAGAACCTGCGCGCGGGAGACCTGAATGCGCTCCTCTCCACGCCAGGCGTGCAGTTCGTGGACGCCTCCGCCGGAAGCGTCTATCCGGGCCTCACCTCGCTCTACCGCCGCACTGCCGCGCTCATAGACACCTCCCCCGACAGCAGCTACCTGCTCGACATCTTCCGCGTGCGCGGCGGCTCGCAGCATGACTGGTGCTTCCACGGCCCGAGCGCGCCTGAGCCGTGGTTCGAGCTTGCGCTGGAGGGCGGCGCGCTCGGGCCCGTGCAGGCGCAGGGGACGCTCGCCGGTCCCGATGTGCCCTTCGGCGCGGAGCCTCCGGGCCCGTTTGCGCTGGGCGATGGCACCTCCGGCTACCACGGCCTCTACAACGTGCGCCGCATGACGCCCGGCGGGCAGTGGCGCGCGGCGTGGCGGAATGCAGAGGACCTCGCGCTGACGATGACGATGCCCGCGGGGCTCGCGCAGGAGGTCATCGTCTGCGACGCCTCGCCGGAGTTGCAGCCGGGCAATCCGGATGAGATCCAGTACGTGATCGCGCGGCGGAAGGCCGCGGAACCCGGCCTTGCCTCGACCTTCGTCGCCACGGCTGAGCCGCATCGGGGCGAGCAGAGCATCGAGCGCGTGGAGCTACTGCCGGGGAGCGATCAGGAGGCCGGCGCGGTCGGGGTGGCGGTGCACCGTGCGGGTGCGGTGGACCTCGTGCATAGCGCACCTGAGCGCGTGAGCCGCGAGTGGCGCTTCGGCGACCAGACGGTCTCGGTGGATGCCGAGTACGCGTTGGTGACGCTGGACGAGGCGGGCGTGGCGCGGGCGATGATCGTGAACGGCGCGAGCCTGCGCGTGGGGGAGTTCGCACTGGAGGGGCAGGCGGCGCTGGAGGCGCCGGTGGTGGCGGTTGACCCCAACGCGAACGCGCTCACCATCGGCGCGACGGTTCCCGATCCGGAGGCGCTCATCGGGCGCGTGGTGATCCTCGGGAACGACCTGCAGAGTACCTCCTACACGGTGACTGAGGCGGCGGCGGTTGAGGGTGGCACGCGCCTCGGCTTCGGCGATGTGCTGATGATCGTGGGGATGGGCGAGGTCGCGGCGACGGACCCCGCGGCGGGCGCGGTCACCTCCGATCGTGACCTGCAGGGCGGGGCGCGCACCGATCGCGGGCACCACGAGGGGCGCTGGCTCTTCACCGAGGAGCGCTCGCGCGGCTGGCGGATCGCGGCCGTGGACGGGACCACGCTGACGCTGCAGGAGCCGCCGGAGGAGCTTGAGGCGGCGTTCCCGGACGCGGACGGTGACGGCCGGCGGCTCTATTGGATCGTGGATGCGGGCCCGGGCGACGTGTGCCGCATCCCGGCGGTGACGTGGTACGAGCGGGAGTGATGGGCACTTCGGAGGAAGCGCGACGCGGTAGCCGTGGAGGGGCCGCCCGAGCGA
>DHPY01000057.1:0-13077 GCA_002411015.1 Armatimonadetes bacterium UBA5352
GGGCGCCCGCACTACTTAACCTTGTCATGTGCGGGCGAGGGCGCCCGCATTACTTAGCCTTGTCATGTGCGGGCGAGGGTGCCCGCACTACTTAACCTTGTCATGTGCGGGCGAGGGCGCCCGCACTACTTAACCTCGAGGGTGGGCCTCTACTGCCTCGGCTTGACCGCCATCTGCGCCTCGGTGCTCGTGGCCCCAAGCGCCATCAGCGGCAGGTAGTCCTCTGCCAGCCGCCGCTGGTAGTTGAAGAGCACGAAGCCCTCGCAGCCGAGCTTGCGGGCCGCCTGCACCTGGTCGAGCACTCCCTGCGGCGTGACCTTCGGGTCAATGTCCGCGAACGGGCCGATGCCCATCGCCACCGGGACCTTCCCGCCCGCCCACGCCTCCTGTTTCGTCACCCAGTCCTGGAACTTCCCCATGTCCGCCACGTAGGTCATCGGCGCGACGAAATCCACGAGCCCCTCGTCAATCCACGCCTTCCAGTCCTGCCCGAAGGTGTCGCGATGGCTCTCCCAGTTGATGAAGACCGACGCCGAGAGCGTCGCGTCTGGCCGCACCTCGCGCATTCGCTGGCGCACCGTGCGCAGCAGCGAGTTCAGCAACTCACGCCGCCAGTCGAGGAAGCGCTGCTTGTGCGCGCCCGTCAGCACATCTGCCGGCCAGCTTCGGATTGTTACGCCCGTGTCGGCCACGAACTGCTTCCGGCAGCGGTCGCAGACGCACTGGTCCTTCCACGAGTAGCGGAGGTAGTCGAACTGCACGCCGTCGGCGCCGAAGTCCTCGACCATCTCCAGTGCGACCTGGACGACCCCCTGGCGGTTCTCCGGGCTCGACGGGCAGAGCCAGGCGGTATCCACGCCGGAGGGGCTGCGCGAGAGCCGTCCAGCCGCTCGAAGCTGCTCCTTGACCTGCGGCGAGGCGCCCATCGTGAAGAGCGCGAGGATGCGCGGATGGACCTCCACCCCGTGCTTGCGGCCCGCGCGGATCGCCTCGCTCAGCCGGTTCGCGGTGCAGGAGGGCGTTGCGGGCAGGAAGCGGCTCGGGTAGTAGGACGCGGCGCCTGAGGCCATGTAGGGGAAGACCACGTTGAAGTTCGCGGCCTTGAGCTTGGCAACCGCGTCATCCCAGCCGCCATCAACGGTGTCGCCCGACCAGACGCCGCGGATCTCGGGCGTGTAGGACGGGTACGAGCGGAACCACGCGCGCCGGGCCAGCTCACGCGCGCGCTTTGAGGCCGCGATGGCCTCATCCTGCCTGCCAGCGGCAAGGAGGTCCTGGATAGAAGCCAGCAACTCCTGCGCCTCGCGCACGTCCTGCCGCGAGCCCTTCAGGTAGTCGCCCGTAGCCTGCTGCAGCGCGGCACCGAAGTCCGTCAGCGAGCCGTAGTGGCCGACGGGGCCGATGGTGCGCGGGTCGCTCGGCGCCAGCGCCGTCCAGAGCGAGGGCTCGAAGTGCCCGATCAGCGCGCGCAGCAGCAACGTAAGCTCCGCAAGCTGCTCGCGATCCGGCGCGGCGCCAACGACCGCGCCGCGGTCAGAGATCACGATGCCGGCAAGGTTCGCCTCCAGCCCCGACGAGGTGCGCCACGTCGCCAGCGTCTGGCCGGTCGCGGGCCACAGCTCCAGCACCGTCCGCTGGCTCAGGACGAGCTCGGGCGGAAGGCCGATGACGCTGCCGGTACGCTCAAGCGAGTGGAACTGGCCCTGCACCAGCTCGTGCAGGAGCTGGCCGGCGCGCGCGCCAAGCTCACCGGCGAGGTCGCCGCGGGCCTGCTGGAAGACGATCAGCCGTGCCGGGCGCTTCAGGTAGGCCCGCAGATGGACAAGCTCCTGCTCGGTCACGCCCGGGTTGCCCGGCATGATCGCCACCGGGACATCCGGGAGGCCACTCTTCGCGACGCTGCTGTCGGTTGCCTCGACCCACGGGACGCCGCCTGCACGCAAAGCGTCCGCGACCGCCTGGAAGCGCGCGTTCGCCAGCGGGAGGGCGTTCGGATCGCCCGCGGGGAGCAGGTCCGGGCGGATGATCGCGACCTTCGGGACCGTCGCGGCGGCGACCGTGGCTGCTGTCAGTAGGGCGATGGCGAGGCCGAGTGCGAGCAGTCTCATCACATCGTCTCCGGTGCAGAGATGCCGAGCAGTCCGAGCATGTTCGCGAGCACCGTGCGGGCGGCGCTGACCAGGGCGAGCCTCGCGCGGGACAGCTCAGGCGCCTCGAGATCGATCACGCGGCAGGTGCCGTAGAACTGGTGGAACGTGGCCGCGAGATCGCGCGAGAGATGCGCGATCCGGTGCGGCGCGCGCCGCATCGCGGCATCGAGCACCTCGCCCGGGTAGTCCGCCATCCAGCGCATCAGCCGCATCTCATCCGCGTGCTGGAGGAGCGACAGGTCGGCCTCGTGCAGGTCCTCGGTGCTGAGGCCTTTCGCGCGCGCCTCGCGCAGGATCGAGCTTATCCGCGCGTGGGCGTACTGCACGTAGTAGACCGGGTTCTCCTCGCTCTCCTTGCGGGCGAGGTCGAGGTCGAAGTCGAGGTGCGCGTCCACCGAGCGCGAGAGCAGGAAGAAGCGCGTGACATCCGCGCCGACCTCCTCGATGAGCTGCCGGAGGGTGACGATCTTCCCCGCGCGCTTGGACATCTTCACGATCTCGCCGCCCTCGGTCAGGCGGACGATCTGGTGGATGATGAACTCGGTCACGGCCGGGTCCACGCCGGCCGCGGCCATGCCTGCCTTCACCGAGGGCACCTGCGCCGCATGATCCGGGCCCCAGACGTAGATGCAGTGGTCGAAGCCGCGCGCGAGCTTGTCATCAACATACGCGAGATCGGTCATGAGGTAGGTCTTCGCGCCGTTGGAGCGCACCAGCACGCGGTCCTCTTCATCGCCGAAGTCCGTGGTGCGCAGCCACAGCGCGCCGTCCTTCTCGTAGACCACGCCGCGCCTGCGCAGGTCCTCGATCTTCGCGCCAACCGTGCCTGCCTCAAAGAGCTTCCGCTCGGAGAACCATGACTGGTACTCGATCCCGAGCATCGCCAGCGTCTCGCGGATGTGCTCAACCACGACCTCCTCGGCCAAAAGCGCCATCTCATCGTGGCCCGACGGGTCATTGGGGATCGCGCCAAGCTTCTCAGCGCCATGGCGCTCCAGCAGCGCGCGCGCGAAGTCGATCACGTACTCGCCACGGTAGCCGTTCTCCGGGATCTCGAACTCCCGGCCGAGGATCTCACGCACACGCGCCTGCACGGAGGCGCCGAAGAGCACGAACTGCGTATTGTCCGGGCCATCGTTGAGCAGATACTCGCGCTCGACCTCATGGCCCGCGGCTTCGAGGAGATTCGCGACCGCGTCACCGTAGGGGCCGCCGCGGGCGTTGCCCACGTGTAGCGGCCCGACGGGGTTAGCCGAGACGAACTCGACCTGGACCTTCGTGCCCGCGCCTGCGGTGGAGGTTCCGTAGCGCTCGCCGAGCAGCAGCACATCGCGCACCGCGTCCTGCAGCCAGGTGGGGGAGAGGTGGAAGTTGATGAAGCCCGGGCCCGCGATCTCGCAGCGGTCCACGAGACCGCAGGCCGGAAGCGCGTCTATGATCGCCTGCGCGACGTCGCGCGGCTTCATCTGCGCCTCGCCGGACATGCGCAGGGCGATGTTGCAGGAGAAGTCGCCCATCTCCGGCTTCGGCGGCTGCTCGAGAGCGATTTCAATCTCGCATGCGGGCAGCGTGCCCGCGTCAGCGCAGGCCCGAAGTGCCTGCGCGATCAGGTCGGTGAGTTGCTGGTCGGCCATGTGCGGTCCTCCGAATGTGTATCTGAGAGCCCGGGCCGCCTCGCCCGGACCATACTGTGATGGGAGCGGTCAGAAATCGAGCCAGACGTGAAGCTGGGCATAGATCTGGTGGACGAACCAGAGCCCGATCAGCATTCCGCCGAACATCTGGAGCATCCCGCGCCGCCAGAACGCCACAAGCGGCGGAACGCGCTTCCCGCCGCTCTCCTGCCAGCGCTGCAGCACGAGACGCGCCGAGCGCAGGGCCGCCTGGAGCTGGCGGTCGCTGGGCTCCTTCGTGGCGAAGATCGTCTGGATGAAGTAGCCGACGATGAAGCGGAACTGCCAGCCCAGCACCACGACCACGAGCGCCAGGATCGGGTTGATGCGGTAGAGCGGCTCGCTGAGCACCAGCAGCGGCAGTAGCCCGGCGAGCAGGTTCGTGCCGCAGCGGCGGTGGGCGCGCGGCATCATCCGCGCGTACTCCGCCGTAGGCTCGCCGAAGTGCTCGACCGCGCCGATCACCTTGTGCTCCGCCGCATGGTAGCCAGACAGCGGCGTGATGCGCATCAGGATCAGGAACGAGAGCAGGATCAGCAGGTTCAGCGCGACGTCCACCCAAGGCGCGGCGACCGGGTCAACGGTCGTGCGGAACATCAGCAGGACCTGCGCGAACGGAATGCCGTAGACCTGCTCAAGCAGCCACGAGATGGCGAACGCGAGGACCATACCGAGGGAGCCAAGCAGGGCGATCGAGGTGCCTGTACCAACAAGCCAAAGCTCGCCGACGAGGCCCTCAGGTGCGCGGGCGTTCCCGGTGGACATGAAGACGCCGCCGGGCATTGCGCTGCCGCTGATCCGCGGCGGTCCAGTCATCGGCAGACTGGGCTGCATCCAGTCCGGGTAGATGTTTTCGGGCAGGTATCGGAGTATGTCAATCGCCTCTGACGGCCGATGATGGCGCTCCCAGCCACGGACGGTCTTCAGGCTGATCAGGCTCGGGCGCCACGTCTGTCTTGCGATTACGACCGCAATGTGATACTATCATGCACCCGCGAGATGACCGGCGGCCTGTTCTCTCGACCGCCTTCAGAAGGGATGCGCAATCGATGGCAAAGTGTTCTATCTGCGGCAAGCGCCCGAGTTCGGGCCACAACGTAAGCAACTCCATGCGCGCGACAAAGAGGACCTGGCAGCCAAACATCCAGCGCGTTCGCGTTATCATGGACGGCACGCCGAAGCGGATGCACGTCTGCACATCCTGCATCAAGGCGGGAAAAGTACGCAAGGCCGCTCGCGGCTGAGCTCCGCCGGAAATGCCGACTTCTGCGCGGCCGGGAAGCAATTCCCGGCCGTTTGTCGTGCGTGCCTGCCGGCCAACCCAGCCTCCCACGCCCACAGCATGAAGCCTCGCGATTATAGCACAGCGAGTTCGGCCCACGCAACCGCCTGCGGGCTCACGGGCATGCGAGAGGAGCGTCGCTGACCACCGTGGATGAGGCCCCGCGCGCCGCAATCAAGACCTTCGGCTGCAAGCTCAATCAGTACGAGAGCGAGCAGATTCGGGAGGACTTCGAGGCCCTCGGCTTCCGTGCGGTCGGCTTCGAAGAGCCTGCGGAGGTCTACCTCATCAACTCCTGCACGGTCACCCACCGGACCGACCGCGACACCCGCCGCCTCGCCCGACAGGCACGCCTCCGCGCCCCTGAGGCGATGGTCATCGTCACCGGCTGTTACGCCGAGATGCAGGCCGAGGCCGTGGATCGGCTGGGCGTGGTGGACCTCGTTGCGCCGAATGACCGCAAGGCCGAACTCGCGCAGGCCGCCATGGACTGGCTGGCGCAGCGCGGGCGGCTCTGTGTGCCGTCCGAGGCAATGCGCGATCCCGGGCGCCTGGTCTCACGCTTCCCGGAGAACACCCGCGCGTTCGTCAAAGTCCAGACAGGCTGCGACGCCAACTGCGCCTACTGCACGATCACGCAGGCCCGCGGGCCGTCGCGCAGCGTGCCGCCGGAGATCGCCCTCAGGCAGACCGACCTCCTCGCACAGGCCGGCCACCCGGAGGTCGTCTTCGTCGGCATCCACCTCGGCGCCTACGGCCGCGACCTGCCGGAGGCGGCCGATCTCGACGAGCTGGTCCGCCGCGCCTGCGCCCTCCCGAGCCTCCAGCGTCTGCGGCTGAGCAGCATCGAGCCGCGCGAGGTCTCCAGCGACCTCGTGGCGATGGTCCGCGCGGGCGGCCGAGCGCTGGAGCCTCGCCATGCCCCCTGCGCGGGGAAGCTCTGCCGCCACCTGCACATCCCGCTGCAGTCCGGCTGCGATGCGACTCTTGCGCGGATGGGCCGCCCCTACACCGCCGCGTTCTACCGCGAGCTGATCGAGCGCATCCATGCCTGCGAGCCGCTGGTAGGCATCGGGGCCGATGTGCTGGTGGGCTTCCCCGGCGAGACCGAGGAGGAGTTCGCGGAGACATTCGCCTTCGTGCGTGCCCTCCCGCTAAGCTACCTGCACGTCTTCACCTACTCCGAACGCCCGGGTACGCGCGCTGCACAGATGCCCGACCCGGTGAACCCGGAGGTGCGGAAGCAGCGCACGCATCTCCTGCGGGAGCTGTCGCGTGAGAAGGCCGAGGCCTTCGCGGCGTCGGCGGTGGGGGAGACGCTGGAGGTCGTGGTGGAGACGCCGGATGACGAGAGCGGCCTGCTCTCGGGAATCGCCGACAACTACCTGCGCGTACACTTCGAGGGCCCCGGGGATCTGCGCGAGCGCGGAAAGCTCGTTCGCGTGGCGATCACCGAGGCCCGCGGTGCTGAAGTCCTGGGCACGCTACTTCAGTGAGATGACCTCCGGCGGGTTCGGCGCATCCACCACATTCGCCACGGCTGCCGGAGCCAGTTGCTTCTCCATCACGAACGTCTGCCGCATGTAGATCTCATCCGCATCGTCGGTGGTGATGACGATCGTGGTGCGCTGAGTCTCGTAGCCGGTCTTGCTGACCAGTATCTCGATCTCCGCCCGCGCCCTCGGCCAGTTCCTCAGGTCGATTCGGAAAGGCCCGCCCGACCAGTTGTACTTCCACCCGACCCAGTCGGAGGGGAAGTCCCGCCCAAGCTCCTCATAGGTCGCCGCCGTGCGCTCATCCTGCTGTGCCCCGTCCACCCACACGGTGGCCCCCTGAAGCGGCAGGCCGTCCTGGTCGGCGACGTTCAGGTAGATGACGAGGCTCTTCTGGTAGGAGTAGTAGTCGTCATCGTAGATATCATCGTCCCAGTCGTCGCCACAACAGCCCGTCAGCGTCACAGCCGCTGCACTGACCGCCAGCACGAGCACCCCACGAACTATCAGGCGTAGATGCACGTCAGCCACCTCCGGGGAAGGCCTTCTCGCATAGGTCGCCGTCGACCCCCGCAGTCTCAGTCACCACTGATACTAGAGAAAGTAGTAGAAGCCGTCAAGAGGAAGCGCAAATCACAGTTTGCGGCCCGGCATTGACGTCGGGGCCGCTCTCGGGTACAAAGAGAATGAGCGCAACGACACGGCGACGGGAGCTGCATGCGACGTGAGAGCGGTCGTTCAGCGGGTCTCGGAGGCCCGGGTGACGGTAGACGGCGAGGTCGTGGGGGAGATCGGCTCGGGGCTGATGGTCCTCGCGGGCTGCGGCGACGGCGATAGCGCCGAGGACGTGCAGTGGCTGGCTGAGAAGATCGCCAACCTGCGCATCTTCGGCGATGAAGAGGGCAAGATGAACCTGTCGGTGCTCGACACCGGCGGATCGGTGCTGGTGGTGCCGAACTTCACCCTCTACGCGGACTGCCGCAAGGGCCGTCGCCCGAGCTTCACCGGCGCCTGCGACCCCAAGGTCGCCGATGGCCTCGTCCGGTCGCTCGCGGATCAGCTCGCCGAGGCCGGGCTTGTAGTTGAGCGGGGTGTCTTTGGCGCGCACATGCACGTAACCATCACAAATGACGGTCCGGTGACGCTGCTGCTCAGCAGCGACCGGACGCTCTGAGATACCGCCCCGCGACCGGGGCACGGAGACCATGGCCACAACACACCGAAAGGACAATTCATCCGTCCAGCGCAGGCTCGCCCGACGGTACTGCGACGCAGGCGATCAGCAGGCCCTTCAGGATGACGCGCAGGGCGCCATCGAGCTGTACCAGCGCGCCGCGGAGCTTGACGCCGACAACGCGCGCGCCCATCTGAGCATTGGCGACGCCCATCTGCTGCTCGACCGCGACGACCGCGCGATGGCCTCCTACCGCCACGCGCTGAAGAAGAAGCCCGACAGCGCCGAGGCGCACTTCTGCATGGCCGATCTGCTGTCGCGCAGCGGCGCGCTCTACGAGGCCATCTTCGAGATGGAGGAGGCCGTCGAGCTTGCGCCGGAGCGCGCCTACTACTCCTACCGCCTCGCAGACCTGTATCTGCGCACCGGCGATACCGAGATGGCCGAGGAGGCGCTGCTCTACGCGATCTCCATTGAGCCGGATGAGGGCCTCTACCGCTACAAGCTCGGCGAGTTGCATGTGCTGGCCGAGGAGTGGATGCGGGCGGCGCAGGCATATCTTGCCGCCACGCAGTGCGCGCCGCTCGATGACTTCTACCACATCCGCCTCGTCTGCGCGCTGATGCGCCTCGACCGCCGCCCGGGTGCGCTGAAGGTCCTGCGAAGGATCTGCCGCATCTCCCCGGACAACCGCGCCTACCGCTACCTGCTCGGCGAACTGCTCGTGCTCATGGGCGAGCTGAAGGCGGGCAGCGAGGAGCTGCGCCGTGCCGGGCGACTGGATGACTACGACCGCGATTACGTCCGCCGCGTGAAGACCCGCTCGGGACAGCTCCGCGAGGACGAGAAACTCGTGCTGATCCGGGCCATCGATGCCGCCGAGTGAAGGGACCTCTCCGCCGATGATCCTCGAAAAACTTCCCGTCGGGCCGCTGCAGGCGAACTGCTACATCGTGGGCTGCCAGCAAACGCGCAAGGGCTTCATCGTCGATCCGGGCGCGGAGGCTGACATAATCCTGGACGCCATCGAGCGCGCCGGTCTCACGATCACCCACATCTTCAACACCCACGAGCACGTTGACCATATCGCGGCGAACCGCGCCCTGAAGGAGGCTCTCGGCGCTACGCTGCTGGTGCACGAAGCGGGGCGGGCGGAGGTCGAGCAGCCGCATCCGTACTGGGCGGCGATGGTCGGCGGCGTCGAGCCTTCGCAGCCCGATGAGGGCATGCGCGATGGCGACAGCTACCAGGTCGGGACGCTGACGTTGCGCGTGGTGCATACGCCCGGCCACAGCCCCGCCTGCGTCTGCCTCGCGGTGGATGGCGCGCTGTTCACCGGCGACACGCTCTTCGCAGGCAGCGTCGGCCGCACGGACTTCCCCGGAGGCGATACCGCCATGCTCAACCGGTCTGTGCGGCGCCTCGTGAAGGAGTTCGCGGAGGACACAGTGATCTACCCGGGGCATGGCGCGAGCTCCACCATCGGCGAGGAGCGGCGCAGCAACCCGTTCCTGCGCGGCATCCAGGCGATCTGACCGCCCGCCGCCGGGCCGCACTTCCACTGCGCCTGCTTACTCTGCTATAATCCAGCACGCACGCTGTTCAACCCGCCAATGAGGGGCGTTCGCCATGGTCATCATCGTCGAGTCCGGTGCGGATAGGCAAACCGTTGACAACCTCGTCGCCAAGGTCTCTTCGCTCGGCTTCACGCCCCATCCCATCTACGGCGTGGAGAAGACCGTCATCGCCGTCGTGGGCGAGAAGACGCAGGAGAAGATTGACATCCTCGAGATGATGCCTGGCGTGCAGCAGATCATCCCGATCCTCAAGCCTTACAAGCTTGTGGGTCGCGAGGTGCGCACGGAGCAGAGCGTGATTCCTCTCGGGGAAGGGCTCGCAATCGGGGGCGAGAGGTTTGTCGTGATGGCCGGGCCGTGCGCGGTAGAGAGCTACGATCAGCTCAGCGAGATCGCGCGCTACGTGAAGTCATCCGGCGCGCAGGTCCTCCGCGGCGGAATCTTCAAGCCGCGTACCTCACCGCACGACTTCCAGGGCCTTCGCGAGGAGGGGATCCCGATCGCCATGGCCGTCAAGGCCGAGGTCGGGCTTCCGTTCATCACCGAGGTCGTTGACATCCGCGACATCGAGGTGCTGCATGACGTCGCCGATGTCTACCAGGTTGGCGCGCGGAACATGCAGAACTTCGCGCTGCTCACGGAACTCGGCAAGGTCGACCGCCCGGTGATGCTCAAGCGCGGCATGTCAGCGACGGTCGAGGACCTCCTGCAGGCCGCAGAATATGTCGCGGTCGAGGGGAACGCGAACGTCATCCTCTGCGAGCGCGGCATCCGCACCTTCGAGAACTTCACCCGCAACACGCTCGACATCTCCGCCGTGCCGGCGCTCAAGCGCCGGTCGCACCTGCCCGTGGTCGTGGACCCGAGCCACGCCTGCGGCATCGCGTGGATGGTGGAGCCGCTGGCGCTCGCCGCCGTGGCCGCCGGCGCGGACGGCCTGATGATCGAGGTGCACAACGACCCGCCGAAGGCCCTTTCCGACGGGGCGCAGTCCCTCACGCCCGACCAGTTCGACCACACGGCCGCGCGCGTCTGGGCCGCGGCCCGCGCGTTCGGCCGCAGGGTCTCGTAGCCGGCGCCTTTCCGCCGGCACCTTCAAAAGCAAAAGCGCGAAAGCGGGGAAATTCATGGAACTGAAAAACCGGAAAATCGCAATCGCCGGCCTGGGGCTTATCGGCGGCTCGCTCGCCAAGGCCTTCCGCAAATACTGCGGCTGCGGCGTCGCGGGCTTCGACCGCGACCCGGCCGTGCTGAAAGCCGCCCTCGCCTGCGGCGCCGTGACCAGGGCCGGCACCGGGCGGGACCTGCGCGGGGCGGACCTGCTCTGCCTGTGCCTGTACCCCGGCGCGGCCGCCGATTTTGTGGAAAAGCACCTCGGCGACATCCGGCCCGGCTGCGTCGTGACCGACACCTGCGGCGTGAAGGCCGCCGTGTGCCGCCGCCTGGCGCCCCTCGCAGAGCGGGGCGGCTTCGTCTTTGTGGGCGGCCACCCCATGGCGGGGACCGAAAAACGCGGCTTCGCGGCGAGCGACGCGGACCTGTTCCGCGGGGCAAGCTGCGTGCTGACCCCGTGCGGCGCGCCGCAGAGCGCCGTCGATCTGCTGAAGGCCGCCGCGGGGGCGCTCGGGTTCGGCCGGGTCGTCCTGACCACGCCCGAGGAGCACGACCGGAGGATCGCCTTCACCAGCCAGCTGCCCCACGCGCTGGCCTGCGCCTACGTGATGAGCCCGCAGTGCCCGCGCCACGCCGGTTTTTCGGGCGGCAGCTACCGGGACGTGTCCCGCGTGGCGAACCTCAACGAGGCCCTCTGGGCCGAGCTGTTCCTCGAAAACCGCGGCGCGCTCGTGCAGGAGCTGGACCGGCTGACGCAGAACCTGACCCGCATCCGGAACGCGGTGGCCGCGCAGGATGCCGAAACGCTCCGCGCGCTGCTGCGCCGGGGCAGAAAAATCAAGGAGGAATTGAGAGAATGACGGAGCTTACGGTGCACACCGGGCACCCGTACCGGATTCGGATTGAGGCGGGATGCCTGAAACGGGCGGGGGAGCTCGCGGCGCGGGAATTCCCCGCGGGGGCCCGCGCGGTGCTGGTCTGCGATTCCCACGTGCGGCCGCTGTATGCGCAACCCGCGGCGGATTCCCTGAGGCGGGCGGGTTTTCGCGTCTCGGTGTTCGAGTTTCCCGCCGGGGAAGCGCACAAAACCCTCGCGACGGTCTCCACCATTTACGGCGCGTTCGCGCGGGCCGGCCTGACCCGCAGCGACTTCGCCGTCGCGCTCGGCGGCGGAGTGACCGGCGACACGGCGGGCTTCGCCGCCGCCACGTGGATGCGCGGCATCCGGTTCGCGCAGATTCCCACCTCGCTGCTCGCGCAGATCGACTCCTCCATCGGCGGCAAGACCGGCGTGGACCTGCCGCAGGGGAAAAACCTGGTGGGCGCGTTCCACCAGCCGTCGCTGGTGCTGATTGACCCGGACACCCTGAAGACCCTGCCGGCGCATTTCTTCTCCGACGGCATGGGCGAGGCCGTCAAGCACGGCTGCATCAAGAGCCGCCCGCTTTTCGACCGCATCGCGCGGGGCGGCGTGCGCGCCGGCCTCGAGGGCTTCATCGCCGAGAACCTCAAAATCAAGCGCGCGGCGGTCGAGCGGGACGAGTTCGACAACGGCGAGCGGATGCTGCTGAACTTCGGCCACACGTTCGGCCACGCGCTGGAGGCGCTGCACGGCTACCGCGGCCTTTCCCACGGGGAAGCGGTGGGCGTCGGCATGGTGATGATGGCGAAATGCGGCGAAAAGGCGGGCCTCACGCAGCCGGGCACGGCGGACGAAATCGCCGGCGCGCTGCAGAAATACGGCCTGCCGGTATGGGACGAAGCCCAGCCGGCGCAGCTCGTCCGCGCCGCGCTGCTGGACAAAAAGGCGCGCGGCGGCGTGGTCAACCTCGTGATGCTCAGAAAAATCGGCGAGAGCTTCCTGTACCCCGCCGACGAAAAGCGGCTGAGCGGGCTGGCGGAGGCCCTGCGGTGAGCCGGGTGCGGATTCTGCCCTCCGCGCTGCGGGGCAGGCTCGAGGTCCCGCTCTCCAAAAGCGCGGCGCACCGGGCGATGATCTGCGCGGCGCTCGCGGGCGGGGCGGACCCGCTGCCGCCGGGCGCGCAGGAGAGCGACGACCTGCGTGCCACGCGGGGCGCGCTGCGCGCGCTGCTCTCGCCGGAGGAAGGGCCGGCCGAAGTGGGCTGCGGGGAGTCCGGCTCCACCCTGCGCTTTCTGGTCCCCGTCGCGGCGGCGCTGGGCAGGCCCGCTGTGTTCACCGGGCGCGGCCGCCTGCCGCTGCGCCCGCTGGGCGTCTATCTGCGCTGCCTGCCCCCGCACGGCGTCCGCCTTCAGGCGGGCGTGGGCCGCCCGCCCGGGGGCTGCCTGCCGCTGCGCGTGAGCGGCCGGCTTTCGCCCGGCGTCTTTTCGCTGCCGGGCGATGTCAGCTCCCAGTTCGTCACGGGGCTGCTGCTCGCGCTCCCGCTCCTTTCCGGGGACAGCGAAATCCGGCTGACCTCGCCGCTGCAGTCCGCGCCGTATGTGGAGATGACGGTGCGGACCCTGCGGGCGTTCGGCGTTTCCGTGCTCGGGACGGATTCCGGCTGGGCGGTGCCGGGCGGGCAGCGGTACCGCCCGGCGCCGGGCTTCCGGGTCGAGCGCGACTGGTCGCAGGCGGCGTTTTTCCTCGCCGCCGG
>DHPY01000057.1:13251-13475 GCA_002411015.1 Armatimonadetes bacterium UBA5352
CGCGCGGCGGAAGGGCTGTTCCGCCGGCTCGGGGCGCGGGTCTTCTGGCGGGGCGGCGCGCTCGTCGCGCGGGCGGGGGAAGGCCCCGCCGAACCCGCGGAAACGGAAATCGACGCCGCGCAGATCCCCGACCTCGTCCCCGCCCTCGCGGCCGCGGCGGCGCTGTGCCCCGGGCGCAGGACGCGCATCACGCACGCGGAGCGCCTGCGCCTGAAGGAGAGCGA
>DHPY01000016.1:0-4939 GCA_002411015.1 Armatimonadetes bacterium UBA5352
GTGGGGCGGGCTTCCAGCCTGCCAGCCTTTGCCGTTGTCCTATCCGTTTGTAGCGACGGGCTTCCAGCCCGTCATGACGTTGGCAAACGGCGGACGGGCTGGAAGCCCGTCCCTACGCACCAAATGACAGAAGGCGAGGCTCCCGCCATGCTCGAGAAGTTCACCATCAGCCGCGACGACTCCATCCACGAGGGCTTCCCGGATGTCTGCCTCACCACCACCGGCCGCCTCATTATCATCTACCGCGAGAGCGACAGCCACAGCGCCTCGAAGTTCACGCACCTCGTCTGGCGCTGGAGCGATGACAGCGGCGCCACGTGGTCCGACAAGCGCTACCTCGTGCGCTCCGAGGCCGCGGATGGCGCGCTGTTCAAGTGGAACTGCCCGCGCATCAGCCAGCTCTCCGATGGCCGCATCATCGCCCTCTGCGACGGCTACCCCGTCCCTCCCGGCGAGGGCGGCTCGCAGTATGACTCGAAGACTCACCTCTGGACGAGCACCGACAACGGTGAGGGCTTCGGCGGCCCGGTCGCGACGAACGTGCCGGGGATCGTCCCCGACCGCATCGTTGAGCTGCAGTCCGGCCGGCTGCTGCTCGGCACGCACGTCCGCGCGCCGGAGGTAGATGGCCTCTCGCGGCAGATGGTGCACGTCTCCGATGATGGCGGCGCGACGTGGTCGGGCCCCCGCACGATCTGCTCCACCCATCACTACTGGGCCTGCGAGGGCGGGATCGTGCAGCTTCCGGGCGGCGAGGTCATCTGCTACATGCGCGACAACTCCCGCACCGGCATCCCCGGCCCGAAGTGCATCTCATTCAGCGATGGCGATGACTGGTACGGGCCATTCGACACGCCAATGGGCGGCTGCCATCGGCCGGTGCCGGGCGTCACCGCCTCCGGCCACGTGCTGGTCCTCTACCGCCACCAGCCGGGCTTCGGGCCGTTCGCAAAGAACCTCTTCGCCTACCGCGAGACCCTGGAGTCGGCCCTCAGCCCGCACCGCAACAAGCAGACCGGAATCGTCCTCCCGCTCGACCACGACCGCAGCGCTGAATCCGACTCCTCCTACGTCGGCTGGGTGCAGTTGCAGGACGGTCGCATCTTCGTCGTGAACTACATCAAGGACGATGCGCCGACGGCGCAGATCCGGGGATACTACTTCACCGAGGACGAGTTCTGAGCGCTCCTGAGGAGGCTCTCACGATGCCCACTTTCAATGCCTCACCCGAAGCGATCAACCGCCACCTGCAGGTGCTCTGCCGCGAGATCGGCAACCGCCTCGCGGCCACCGAGGCCGAGCGCCGCGCCGCTGAGTACGTAGCCGACCAGATGGAGGTGCTCGGGCTGGAGAACGTCACCCTCGAGAGCTTCCCGTTCCACCTCTGGGGCTACGAGACCGCGCGCGTGGACGTCCTCTCCGGCGATGGGCGCTCGATCGAGTGCATCCCGATCGCGAACTCTCAGCCGACGCCCGCCACGGGCATCGAGGCCGAGGCGGTCTACGTGGATCACGCCACGCCGGCCGATCTCGCGCTGCATGACATGCAGGGCAAGCTGCTCCTGATCTGGGGCATGCACGAGGGCGACACCCGGAAGCTCCATCAGCTCAACTCCTGCGGCGCGGTGGGGCTGATGTGGGTGGATGATCGCTTCCCGGTGGAGTGGCCGGTCTCGGCGGGGGCGCCCTACGGCTGGCGGGACATCATCGCGCTCCCGCAGGTCACGGTGCCCTACTGGGAGGCGCTGGAGATCGCGAAGATGGCCGCTCCGCGCGTGCGCCTGGTGAGCGATGCGTGGCGCGAGGAGGGCGAATCGGTGAATGTCTGGGGCGACCTCCCCGGCGGCAGCGACGAGATGGTGCACATGACCGCGCACATCGACAGCGTCATCGTCGGCACCGGCGCCGAGGATGATGGCTCGGGGATCGCGGCCACGCTGGAGGCGGCGCGGATGCTCACGGAACTCGGTGAGCACCTGGAGCGCACCATCCGCTTCTGCGGCTTCGGCGCGGAGGAGCAGCTCTCCGAGGGCTCGCGCGTCTACGTCGAGCGCTATCCTGACGCGGCCGACCGCACGCGGCTGGTGGTGAACCTCGATTCGGTGGCGGCGATCACCGGGCGCAACCAGTTCATGATCGTCGGCCCGGAGGAGCTGCGCGAGGTCTGCGTGCGCATGACCACGGCCGGCCACCGGCCGCTGCGGGAGCCGCTCGCCGAGGCTGCGGGCATCAGCGCGCCGGCCGCCGTCCCGCCGTCCTCCGAGGCACGTGGCCCTGCCGCCGTCACCCGTGGCGGCGAGATCCACCGCCCCGGTGAGACCGGCCCGGGCGCGACGCGCGGTGTCAGCGCCGGTACGCTCTCCGAGCATGGCGGTATCGCGCACGGGCAGGAGCTGGGTAGGCCGATGCAGGTCGGGCACTCGCACAGGACAGCGCGTGAGGTGCTGCCGGTGCTCTCCGGCGAGGTGCTGATGCACGTCTCGCCCTACTCCGACATGTTCGCCTTCAACGTGCGCGGCTGCCCGTCGGTCTTCCTCCACCGGATGAACCAGGCGGGGACGCGCTACTTCCACCACTCGCGCCTCGATGACCTGCAATCAGTCTCTGCGGACGTGATCGCGCTGCACGCGAGCGCCGCGGCGCATCTCGCGCACATCGCGGCCACCGACCCGCCCTTCGCCCGCGCCATCCCGGAGGAGCAGATGGCGCAGGTGCGGGAGCTGGCGGAGCGGTTCTGCGGCGGGGAAGGGTGAAGGGGGGAAGTAGATGCCCTACGCACACCGGTGATGCGGCCGCGAATGGCAACAGGCCGTCGTGGAGGGGCCGCGAGCGTCCGCTGTCGTGTAGCGGCGCGCTGTGCTGGACCTGTCGTTGCCCGTCCGGAGGCTTAGAGCATCGCCTCAACCGCGGGGCGGATGGCCGCGATCAACTCATCGAGCAGCGCCACGCTGTCGGCCGTGAACTCCGGCGGTCTGCCCGTCACGGCGCGCTCCCATCGCGGCAGGGCATGGGCGGCCTGGCGCAGGCCGGCCTCGTAGGCGACGAACTGCTCAGCGGCCCTGGAGCGGTCGCCGGGGACAAAGGCGCCGCCATCGGGCGCAAGCAGCTTGAGAGCGTGGAGGGCCGCGAGAGACTGGGCGTAGCCCTGCACGACCCGCGTCTCCTCGATGAAGCGCGGGTCGCCAAGCTGTAGGGCGAGATGAAGTGCAGCGGACGAATCCCCAACAAGTGCGGTCATCTCCTCTTCTGAGTGCACCTCACCCCACGGGGCGGGGTAGATGCCCCAGAGCACCTCCCCGAGCGGGGGTAGTTTCCCCGCTCGCAGCAGCTCCATGACCTGCCCGGGCTGGCCGCGGCGCATTCCGACCGGCCACTCCGAGCCGTAGACGGTCCACGCAACGGGTCCGAGAACCTCCGCCCAGTCCGCGAACAGCTCAGGCCGCGCAAGCCCCTCGCGCACCGCCCACGAGCGGGCGAACTCGCGCGTGTTGCGGCCATCCGGATTCCAGCTCCACTCAGCCGCGGCCTCGACATTGAAGCGCGCGAGGCCGACGCGTGGCGTGGCGTAGCCCATCACGCCGGAAAGGCCCTTCGAGGCGAACTCGGTCACACGCGCGTGGATGAACTGGGCGCCGGTGAAGGGCTGCACGGGGCGGACGGCAGCGACGAAGCTCGGCACGACCCCGACCCAGCGGTCCTGCGCAGCCTGCGCGAAGGCCGGGGGGATCATTGCCCGGTGCATGGTGGTGTAGGTGTGGAGGCTGTGGTAGTAGTCTACCTCGACCTCCGGCGGCAGTTCGGCAAGCACCGCCTCGTTACTGCGCTCGGTCTCCTCGGAGGTCATCACGCGCAGGCCGATCCGCGGCAGGCGCTCGCGGGCCTGCTGCCATGCCGCGAGGATGGTGCGCGCCTCCAGCACCGAGCGGTCGTGCTGGGAGCACTGCGGGCAGCGGCAGCCGCCCTCGCCATGGAGGTTCTCCGCCATCCACACCTCGACGGTCTCCACGCCGCGCAGCGAGCCGAGGGCGACGATCCAGTCGGCGAGGACTCGGGAGAACTCAGGCTGCGAGTAGCAGATCGCGCCCTCCTGCCCCCCCTGCGCGCGAAGCTGCGGGTAGGTCTCGAAGAGGCCCTTGCCGGATAGCTGCTCGAGGTGCAGGATCGCCGGCACCGGGCGCATGGCGAGGTCCGGGGCGAGCTCGACCATCGGCTCGCGCTCGTCCTTGAGGCGCGCCTCCCCGCGGCCGTCGGGCGTCACGTTCAGCCACGAGATCTGCTGGATGAGGTTGAGCTTGCGGTGGGCCATCCACGGGATCTCGAGGTGGCTGTCAGAGCCCCACAGGCCGCGGTCGCCGATCGCGGGCCAGTCGGTCATGGTCAGTTCAGGGAGCGTTACATCGGCACCGGTCGAGCGCGCGCGAATGAGCTGCGCGAGGGTCAGGGCGCCGTAGTAGAGGCCGGGAGGCTCGAGCGCGATGATGCGCAGTTCGCGGCCCGGGACCGGCGTCTCAATGCGGTAGGCCTGCTCGGAGTTGGGCAGAGCGCGCAGTGAGTTGGCCCGGGCGCCGCCGAGCAGGAGGCGGATGGTTGCCCGGTGCGATCGCGGACTCTCCCCCACCGCGTCGCGAAGTTCGGAGAGCGCCGACGCGATGGGAGGGGCGGCGGTATCAGGCGGGATGATGCGCACGCTGCCACGGGGGACGGCCTGCGCGCCGGTGAGGGCGATCTCCTGCGGGAGCGGGACGAGGTGGTCGAGCCATGCGTCCTGCGCGGCACAGGGAAAGGCGAGTGTCAGCAGGAGGAGGGCGGCTGCCAGTCGCATCCTGATCGCTCCCTGCGACAGAGGGTCTATGCGTTACGCACATCTCCGCCGAACTCGGGCGTTGTCGCTGTCGTGGAGGGGCCGCTCCTCGCGCCGCTGTCGTTTGGCGGCGCGAGG
>DHPY01000016.1:5139-35397 GCA_002411015.1 Armatimonadetes bacterium UBA5352
GCGGCTGAGTTCCGCAAGCGGAACTCACCCTCGCTTCGCTCGGGCGGCCCCTCCACGACGGTTTGCGTCCCATTTGGCCCATACAGAGACGTGCCAATGCATCGCACTGAGGATGGCGGGTGCCCGAGGGCGCCGTCGGCGTGATGGCGCCCTCGGTGGTTCTGACCAACGGCCCGGAGGCTGGAAGCCTGCCCCGCGGGGTGGCGGGGTACCTGCCACCAGCGGCAGGCTAGGCCTCGTCGTACCGCTTCAGCGGGCGGTACCAGATGTTGCGGAAGCGCACGAGGTCGCCGTGGTCCTGCAGCCAGAGCGGGCCGACCTCCGGGTGCGGCTCATACTCGGTCAGGACCTTGTGCGAGGTGACGCCCAGCAGTTGCTTGGCGTGATGCAGCACGATCCCGTTCAAGATGACCGTGATGCGCGCTGGTTTGACGAGCTTCTCGCCGTCGAAGCGCGGGCCCTCCCAGATGATGTCGTAGACCTGCCACTCGCCGGGCTTACGGCAGGCGTTCGCGAGCGGCGGGTACTGGCCGTAGATCGCGCCCGTGGTGCCGTCCGGGTAGGTCAGGTTGTCGTAGCAGTCGAGCACCTGTATCTCGTACTTGCCCATCAGGAAGACGCCGGAGTTGCCGCGGCCCTGGCTCTCGCCCTTGACCTCGGCAGGCGCGCGCCACTCGACATGCAGGTGACAGTCACCGAACTCGGCCTTCGTGCGGATATAGCCGGTGCGCGGCACGACCTCCATGTAGCCGTTCTCGACCCTCCAGCCCGCGGGCATACCGGGCTCCTTCACGCTCTCCCAGCCGGAGAGGTCGGTGCCGTCGAAGAGGATGACGGCGTCCGACGGCGGCGCGCCGGCGGCATCCTGGGTGCTCGGCTCGGGCGGCGTCACAACCGGCGGCTGCGGCCGGTTTCCGTCATGGACATGCCAGTTCGTGCCTGGCAGGATCGGTGTGTCATCGTATCCGATGGCCATCGTTGGTCCTCCTGTGTATGTGCGGAGAGAGCGGCAATGCCGATCGGGGCGCCTGCGGCTACGCCTCCATCAGCTTGTCGGCATTGTCGGCGGCCTTGCGATACGCGAGCGCGTACTGCTCGATGATCTCCGGCCGGTAGTGCTTGAACCACGGGATGCTGTAGCAGCGCTCCTGCATGCTCTCAGTGACGGGCAGCGAGCCCTCGGGCTGGCGCAGGTCACGGTCGGAGTTCGCGATGCGGGTCGGCTTGCCATGGCGGTAGATATCGGCGGTATTCAGCAGCGGGTGCAGGTGCAGGGCGAAGTTGGCGCCGGGGCTGCAGGTGCTGCCCTCGGCTCGCACGGCCTCCGCGAACTTGCTCAGCGGCAGTCCGCCAAGCTCCTCGGCGACGTAGAGCCCATGGGCCGCATACCAGCCGCCCATCGTGGAGTTCTCGCTCTTCGGCGGGCGATGCGCGCGCACACCCGGGACATCCTCAAGCAGATCCCAGAAGTAGTTCATTGCCTTCTGGATCTCGTCCATGCGCTCGCGGTAGTACTTGAGTTGAACCCGGCCGACCGCGGAGGACATCTGGTGCATGCGGTACTTGTAGCCGCCCCACGGCAGACCCACGTAGGGGGTAAGCTCCGGATCGGTGATGTACGGCTTGTCGATCTCACCGGTCCACTGGGTGGCACGCGTGCGGCCGTAGTGGCCCCAGGCGATGCAGCGCTCCCAGATCTGGCGGTCGTCCGTGATCATCAGCCCGGCCTCGCCGACCGCGAGCGACTTCCCGCTCATGACCGACATGCAGCCCACGTGGCCGAGGGTGCCGACCAGGCGGCCCTTATAGAGGCCCCCATGCGCATGCGAGACGTCCTCGATGACCTTGAGGTTGTGCTTCTCCGCGATCTCCATGATCGGATCCATATCCGCGGGGTAGCCGCAGTAGTGGACCGGGACGATCGCCTTGGTGCGCTCGGTGATACGGTGCTCGATATCCTCCGGGTCAATGTTCATCGTCTCGGACTTCACGTCCGCGAAGACGATGGTGGCCTGCAGGCTTAATGCGGGGAGAGCGGTTGCCCAGTAGGTGAGGCTCGGGGCGATGATCTCGTCACCGACGCCGACGCCGCAGGCCCACATTGCGGACTGCAGCGACGCGGTGCCGGAGGAGAAGCCGAGGCCATATTCCATACCGTGCCACTCGGCGAACTCCTGCTCGAACTGCTGTGTGATGTCCATGCCGGACATGGCCCGCCGGCGAAGCACATCGAGGACAGCCTGCTCGTCCTCCTCCGTGATGATCGGCCATGTGAAGAGGTCGCCTACGTCATCCTGAACGGACTTCGGTCCACCATGAAGCGCAAGCTCGTCGGCCATAGTATCCAGTGCTCCTGTCTCCATATTCTGCGCGTCTATGCGATCAGAGGGGGTTCTTCGCTCTGGAGCGCCCGTTACCTCCCCGGCTGAGGCAGAAGGCGGTTCTTTGCGGCCTCGAGGTCGCCCGCGTCGTAGAGGCGGCGGGCGGAGAGCAGCCGGCTGATCTCCTCACGCGGCTGATCTCCGGCTTCCGCGTCGGCGATGAGGTGCGCGAAGGCAAGCTCCACCGCGACCTCCCGGTAGTAGCGGCGGGCCTCATCGCTCTCGCGCAGGCGCGCGATCCAGGCGAACTCGTCCGCACCGGCGGTCTCATAGAAGCCGAGCGCGTCGCGGTTGAGGGTGAGGCCGAGGCGCTCGGCAGCCGCGCGCAGGCCGTCGAGCAACCGGGCGACGGCGTCTGAGCGCGCGAGCATCTCCCGCCGCCAGAACGGCGCGATCGCGGCGTATTCGAGCGGCAGCGTCTCGCCCGTGCGCCTGCCGCTGACGGCGCTCTGCAGCGGGATGTCAACGGTGCGGGACGGCAGCTCCGTGCCGGGATAGCTGATCGTGCGGCGATCGAGGAAGCCGTCGCGGTCGGTGTCTGCGTACTCGATCTGCAGGTCGAGCGCACCGTCGTAGTCGTAGTCAACCTCGATCGCGCCCTGCTCGGCGCCATACAGGTGCAGGCGGGCATCCACCGGCGACCAGTAGAGGCGCATGCGGCCGGAGTAGTCGCCGTCAAGCTCAAAGCGCTTGTTGAGCCGCAGTGTCGGCGGACCACCCTCCTGCGGGAAGCCGCGCCACTCAGCGTTGAGGATGCCCTCCCAGCGCTCGCGGTCAGGAGTGCGGGCGGCGATGTTGTGATCGTTCTCATCCCAGATCAGCAGACAGCGCTGCCAGGCGGTGTCGCGAACGACCTCACGCGCGTCCTCCCAGCGCAGTATCGGCCCGATGGAGTCGCCGCTGCGGTGGGTGAAGGTCTCCTGCGAAGCCGCCGGGACCTCGGCCGACCCCAGGCAGGTGACGCTGACATCGTAGTCGTACGGCTGATCCTCCGTCCGATCGTTGTCGGCGTTGATCGAGTAGCGCGCGGAGTGGAGGCGGGTGCCCTCGGCGGTCAGCCGCACAGCCTCCTCCGGAAGCGCGTCGCCGTCGGGATCGTAGAAGCAGAAGGGCGCCTCGAGGGTGGCGACCCAGCGCCCGCCGGAGCGCCGGAACATGGCGAACCAGGCGGCGCCGCCGAAGTCGCAGTCCCACTCGCAGGTGCGCTGGACGTAGCCGTAGTCATCGAGCGCCCACAGGCCCCGCGGCCCGCGGTCGAAGTCGCGCGCAATCACGAGGAAGGGCCGCTCGCCCCAGGTGCTGCGCACGGTGTAGGTCTGCACCATCCGGTCGGCGACGCCGTCGTGGTTCAGATCATCGTAATCGAAGGTGCGGTCGAGGGAGCCGTCGGCGTCCATGTCGAGGGCGAGACAGTCGCTGTCACCATCCGGACCGGTGGCGTCCGGTGTCATGTCACCATCGTCATCGAGGATGAACAGCAGGTGCCCCCGGTCCCTGGTGATAAGCATGGAGGTGCCGTCGTCGAGCGTGTGGTGGATGTGGCGATCCTGCGCGGCGCGGCCGACGATCTCGCGCATCTCCGGCGTGTCGAGTTCGGCCTGCAGCTCCTCGAGGCCGAGCAGCGCCGCACGCGACTCGCCATCGCGGGTATCGCGCGACACCGCACGCCGCGACTGGCAGCCGCCCTCGATGCACGCGAGCGTGCCGAGCGCCGCCCAGAGCAGGAGCAGGACGCTGATGCGCGGGCACCGTCCCATGCGCCAGTCCCCTCCGCGGCAGGGGCTCAGGCCGGGCGGTATGCCATCCTCATCATAGATGCTGATCGCGCACTGCACGGTGCAGGATCGCCCCCAGGCCCTCGATGCCCTCGCGATGCGGCACCTCGCGACGCCAGCGGGGCGGGATGCGGCCGGAGCCGTTGTACGCGCCGCTGATCGCGCCTGCGATGCACGCGCGGGTGTCCGTGTCACCGCCGGCCACGATGCTCGAGACGAGCGCCTCACGGACACTTTCAGGACGGCGCAGGAAGCAGTAGAAGGCCGTCGGGACGGTCTCGAAGGCTGCCCCGCCCAGTGAGAGCTGCGGAAGAGCGGCCAGCGGGGGCTCCTGGGCCTCAAGCAGGTGCGCACACTCGGAGAGGGCGTCGCTCACGCGGGACGGCTGAAGCTGGTCGAGTATCTGCAGCAGGATCGTCTCGGGATCAAGCTCGCCCACGGCTGCGAGCGCCACGGCATAGGCGACCGCATAGGCGCCGTCGAGCGCCTCCTCGTTGCGGTGGGTGATCACGCCGCAGGTGCGGACATCCTCGCGCAGGCCCTCCAGCCGCCCGGCGTGCAGCAGCCCGACCGGCGCGATGCGCATCGCCACACCGTTGCCCGCGGCGTACTCGCCATGCTCGCCCGCCCGCTCCCAGGCGGTGCCGCTCTGCAGGCGCTTCATCGCGTGGTAGGTGGCGCGGCCGATCCCTCTGCCTCCCGCCTCGAACCACGCGAGGTAGCGGCGGGCGAGGTCCTCGCCGTCCACGCGCCCGAACTCGGCGATGGACTGCGCGGTGGCGATGAGCATCGCGGTGTCATCGGTCCACTCGCCCATCGTGAGCGAGCCGACCTCAAAGCGGCCATCGTAGTAGGCTTCCGCCAGATCGGTGCCGGAGTAGCCCTCGTAAACGGCGCCGAGGCAGTCACCACAGGCGGCGGCGAGCAGCGATCCGGTGAATCTGGATGCCTCGGCAGCAGTCGAGTAGTTCATAGAGGAACAGATCACTCTCTCCCGAGCCTCTAAGGGCGCGCCGGACCCTCCCGTCTGAGGCGCAGTTGTCGCTTCACCTCGGTGCACAGAACCTCCTTCATCTGCTTCCGGACGATCTCAGGGGGATTGGCTGATGCCGCCCTCAGGCACCGTACCCTCCACCGCCCGCGGTCAGACCCGCCGCCTCCGGATGCGCGCGCGTCCACGCGCGAAGCTGCTGGCTGCAGCGGGACCTGATCGCCTCGATCCCCGGAAGCTCCCCGACGACCTCTCCGCCCGCGATCAGGGGTCGCAGGAGCGTTTGCGCGCGATCACCGCAGGCGCACTGGTCGCTGGGGCGGCGGCCCTCGGCGAACAGCGTGCGTGTGCCACACGCGGGGCAGACGGCGACGTTCCTCACGCCGGAGAGCTTGCCGCGCTTGGTCATCGCGGTGCCCTCGATCTCCACGATGTCCATCGCGAGGTTGACAGGTGGCGCGGCCGAGAGAGCAGTTCCCACGCCGTAACCGGAGGCGAACTCGTTGTAGCGAGGGATCGAGTACTCGTCGAGGCCGCCGCTGAGGAAGATCTCCACGTGCTGGTAGCCACGCAGATCAAGTTCCCAGCGCACCTCGCGCATCAGCGCCTGCCAGTCACCCCGCCGACTTCCCGGGGTGTCGAGGCGGACGGCCGCGAGCTTCTCCCCAAGCGTCTCGGCGGCCGCGATCGCCTCGAACTTCTCGTCGCAGAAGGTATCCACCAGCGCGACACGCGGCACGCTCTCGTCAACCACCTCATCGAACCACTGCAGCGCGGTGGTGAGGCCGCCCGCGACCAGGATCAGCGCGTGTGGCATGGTGCCGGAGGGCTCAAGGCCCAGCATCTCGGCGGTATGTACGACCGAGACCGCGTCGCAGCCACCGAGGTAGCAGGAGCGATCGATCATCGGGGCGATAGACGGGTGCGCCCGGCGCGCGCCGAAGCTCAGGAGCGTCCGATCGCCGGCGGCGACACGGCAGCGACTTGCGCGGGTGGCGATTCCGGAGGCCTGGCAGAGGAGACCGAGCATCGCGGTCTCCATCTCGGCGAAGGCGGCGTAGTCGCCGGAGATGCGCGCGACGGGCTCGTCGCAGAGGAACAGGCTGCCCTCGGGAGCACAGTCAACATTCACCGGCAGGCCCTCAAGGGCCGCCGCAAGCTCCTCGACGCCGGCGAGCACGCCCCACGACCAGCCCCCGGGCAGGCTCGAGCAGTGCAACTCCGCTGTGACGCGCTTCGATGCACCCTTCGCCTCAAGCACCTCACGGGCGCGGGTGAAGTAGACGTCGGTGATCCTTCCGGCGCGAATGTCCTCAAGCGAAGCCGTGTACAGCATCTGCGCACACACCCCGATCGGCGGCATACTATCCTCGGACCGCGGGCGCAGTCGCTCGCGCGCAGCGCCCGCTACCACGTACGCCTTCGGCGCGAGGCGTGCTTCTCCTGCCGGTGCAGGGCGTACAGAGGAACGGGCAGGCCGGATGAGCCGGCCTGCCCGTGGGTTGGGCTCAGGTTGTTGCGAGGCTCAGCGATACTCGTACTGCCACTGGATGCCGAGCAGGTCCTCGCTGTTGTCGCCGGTCTTGCCGTCAACCTCACCGGTGCGCTTCCAGTCACCATCGGTGTACTGAACGGTGATGGAGCTGCTCTCGTAGACCTTGTGCCGGACTCCAATCGTCCAGCCGGTGTACTCAGCATGGGGCCGGAAGCCGTTGTCCTGCGCCGCGCCGACGGCCGCGTACGGCTTCGCGTTGAACTCCTCCCAGCGCGCGAAGACCATGTTCTTGCCGTCCTCGAGGTCATACATGCCCTGCACGTAGTAGCCGTCGCGGTCAGCGCCGAGCATCTCGCCATCTGCCCACTCCGCCTGGAAGCCCCACGGCTTCGCGAACTTGCGGACGTAGAGGTCAACCGCGTTGCGATCGCTCTCGACCGAGTCGGCGATGTAGCTGCCATCGAACCAGGACGCGCCGAACTGGCCCCAGTCCTGGTTGAACTTGATGTCGAGGGAGATGTTCTTGTCGTCGTTGAGATCATCCGAGCGGAACTGGCCGTTCCAGATACCGAGGACTGCGAGCGGTTCGTCGCTGCTCGCGGGGTTGCGGCGGACCCACACGCCGCGATCGGCCGCGCCGGCCTGCCAGAAGCCGGGGCCCGACTCGAGGATCTTGGCGCGCTCGAAGGGCAGGCGCACGGAGGAGCCCTCCCAGGCTTCGAGACCGAACCAGGTTGGGACCTGGCCGGCCTGGATCGCGTAGCCCCCGCCGAGGCGGTAGTCGATGAACGCGTTGTAGAGGTCGATGTTCGGATCGCCGGGGCCCGTTCGCGCGAGAGTGATGATCCCGGTTGTGCGGTCGTCAAGGTCGCCCTTGAACGTGAGGTAGAGCTGGCGGAAGTCGAAGTTGTCCGGATTGGCGTCGTCGTCGCTGTCGATGTAGCGGACGGTGAAGTACCCGGACACGCAGATGCGGTCGTACCAGCACTGACCCTCCAGCCCCTCCTGGGCGAAGGCCATGCCCATGGAGAGGAGCATGGTGGCGACCACCATGCAGATGGTGAGACGCTTCATGGTGTTACCCTCCCTGACAAGTGATGCGGAAACGAAAGCCCCGGCTCGTCCCACCGGCAGCCCCCACGATCAGGCGGCGGTGACGAACGCTAACCCATCCATGGCCCTTTTTAACAGGTTCGGTCGGGTTTGGTGGTGCACTATTCCGGGTATCTCAAAATGATACCTCCGGGTAAACCACTAGATTCCCAGGAGAATCTTCTGGAGGGGCGCCGCTGTCTACGCCCGCGGGTGCGCGTCGTCGTACACGCGTCGAAGCTCCTCGACTGATACGTGCGTGTAGATCTCGGTGGTTGAGAGACTGGCGTGGCCGAGCATCTCCTGGATCGCGCGCAGGTCGGCGCCGCCGCTGAGCAGGTGCGTGGCGAATGAGTGGCGCAGGGTGTGCGGCGAGGTACCCTCCGGCAGCCCCGCAAGACGCGCATAGCGCTTCAGCACGCTCCAGAAGCCTCCGCGGCTGAACGCCCGCCCAAAGCGTGTCAGGAAGATCGCATCCTCCCCGGTGTAGCGCTCGAACTCCGGCCGCGACTCGTTCATGTACCGCCGGACGAGATGCACCGCCAGCGGCGCCACCGGCACGATCCGTTCCTTCGACCCCTTGCCCATGGTGCGCACGAGGCCCTCGGTGAGGCTCAGTTCGTGCATCCGCAGGGCCACCAGCTCCGACACGCGCAGGCCCGACGCGTAGAGCAGCGCGATCATCGCGGCATCGCGCAGGCCCTCTGGGCTGGAGCGATCGGGCATCTCCAGGAGCCTGCGGCACTCCTCGACCGTCAACACCTTCGGAAGGCGACGCGCGGGCTTCGGGAGGTCAACGTCGGCGGCGGGGTCGGCCTGCGTGCGGCCATCGAGCAGGAGGAAGCGATACAGCCCGCGCACGGCGGAGAGCTTGCGGGAGATCGTGCTGCGCGCCAGGGCCAGGCCGTGCTGCAGGAACTCGATGAAGTCGATGAGGTCCTGTCTGGAGGCATCGGTGTAGGCCATCACTCCGCGCCCGCGGAGGAAGTCGCCGAACTGCTCAAGATCGCGCCTGTACGCCTGGACCGTGTTCTCCGCGAGGTTGCGGTCTACGCGCATGAAGTCGGTGAAGTCGGCGATGACTTCACGCATCGTCTGTCCCGTCAGCGGCGTCGGCGGCCGCCTCCACCGCCTCCGGCTCCGGCTCCGGCTCCGGCGGCTGCTCGGGAGCTGGCCGGGCATGCCTTGCCGGGCGTACGATGGGCTGCGCCATGGCGGACTTGAGCGCATCGGCCTCCTCCGGCAGAAGCTCGCGATCGGTCTTCGCCTCGCGCACCGCGCGAACGAAGGTGCGAGAGCGGTTGAGGTCGTAGAGCGTCGTGATGAGGAAGCCGTTGTTGTGCGCGTCGAGCACGCAAAGGGCGCAGGAGAGCTTGCCGCTGACGTCATCGGCCGCATCGAAGCGCAGGATGCCCACACGCTGGAGGTGAACCTGTGCGCGCTCGTTGATGCGCTCGACCGCCTGGTCGAGGGCGCGGGCGTGCTGCGAGAGCGCCTCCAGCCGCCCGTGCGCGCTCTCAAGGTAGCTCAAGAGCTCGCGCACGGCCTCCTCATCGCGCCCGTCGCGCAGTGCGTCGGCGACTGAGCGCGCGGCGCCATCACGGATGCGCATGCTTCGAAGCTCGCGCCACACAAGGTAGAGCGCCACCCCAAGCGCGATGACGAGGCCCGCCAGGACCCATACGATTGCTGCGAACGTGTTCAGGCTCATGGCTGTGACGGTCACTCCCCCGACGTCAGGCGTCTTCCTGGAGTCTGCGCACGGCCCGGCGATCGAGCGTCATGATGACACCGTTGGCGATCTCAAGCTCGATGCTCTTCTCCCGCACCCTCCGCACGATGCCGTAGATGCCGCCGACCGAGATGATGCGGTCGCCGGGCGTGAGATTCTCCACAAGCTCCTGGTGCTGGTGCTGGCTCTTCTTGGTCGGGCGGATCACCACGAACCAGAAGATGGCGGTGACGACGAGAAGCATGACCAGTCCCGGTATCGCCGGGGACATCTGTCCGAAGTCCATCTGCTCGCTCCCTCTTATAGGAACATCATGCCAGGTACCGCGAACGGCATTGGCCGGCACGGCGGCTGAGGCGCTGACGCGCCTCCTATGGTGTGATGAGGGCCTTCACGACGCCATCGCGGCGCTCGTGCACGAAGGTCATCGCCTCCGGCGTCTCCTCAAGCGCGAAGTGATGCGTGACGAGCGACGCCACATCCACGCGTCCGGCCGCCACGAGCGAGATCGCGGGCGGGTAGCAGTTCGCGTAGCGGAACAGCCCGCGCAGGTCCAACTCGCGGTTGATCATCTCGTAGAGCGGGATCTGCGGATGCTGCTCAGCGGGCATCCCGACGATCTGCACGGTGCCGCCGTTGCGTGCAACGCGCAGCGCCATCTGCAGCGCCGGGATCGCGCCCGCGCACTCGAAGGCGAGATCCACGCCGCGCCCGCCTGTCATCTCCATGATCGCGGCCTCGGCGTCCACCTCCGAGGCGTCCAGTATCTCAGACGCCCCGAGCCTCTGCGCGAGTTCCAGGCGGCCGGTCTCAAGGTCACTGACGATCGCCCGCGTGGCTCCCGCGGCGAGTGCGCACTGCATCGTGAGCAGGCCGATCGGGCCTGCGCCGAGGATTGCGGCTGTGTCGCCGACCCCAACGCCGCCGCGCCTGGCGGCCCAGAGGCCGACCGAGAGCGGCTCGATCATCGCGCCATCATCGTACGAGAGCGCGTCGGGCAGGCGGAAGAGGAAGTCCGACGGCCACGCGAGGTACTCGGCAAATGCGCCATGGATCGGCGGGGCCGCCAGAAAAACGACCTCGCGGCACATGTTGTAACGCCCGGTGCGGCAGAATTCGCAGCGGCGGCAGGTGTAGCCGGGCTCGATCGCCACCCGATCGCCGGGTCGCAGGCCGCAGGCCTCATCGAGCACCTCGACGACCTCCCCGGCGGCCTCGTGGCCCATGATCGTCGGCGCGGTCAGCGGGTACTTGCCGATGATCCCGCGCTCAAAGAAGTGCACGTCCGAGCCGCAGACGCCGACGGAGCGGAGGCGCACCAGCACATCACGCTCAGGCGTCACCTCCGGCAGTGGCACCTCCTCCACCCGCATGTCATGGACAGCGTGGAGCACCGCGGCCTTCATCGTTGCGGGCATCGGGCATCACTCCACCTGTGATTTGCTCCCCTCGTAGCTCGCGCTCACCTGCTAGCCACGCGGGCCCACGATCTCCCAGACCTGCCGCGCGGTGTCGGCCATCGCGTGCATGTTCTCGCGCCTCGCCTCACGTGGCACGCATTCGCCTGAGTTCAGGATGCATCCGCCGCCCGCCATCAGCCGCACCTGCCGCCCCGCCTCGGCCGCGACCTCCGATGCCGAGCTGTCGGTGAGCATCGCGATCGGGTCCACGTTCCCCATGATCGCCTGCTTGCCGCGCAGCGCCTCGATCGCCTGCGAGATCTCCAGCCCCGGCCCCACCGACAGCACATCCGGATGCGTCTCAGCCTGCAGCCGCAGGCCCTCCAGGCGCTCCTCGGAGTCGTGCAGGAAGACGAAGGCCCCTGCGGCCTGGAAGGCCTCCGTCACCCGCCGACAGGGCTCGAGCGCCCACTGGCGGTAGTGCTCCGGCGAGATCAGGTGCAGCGAGGCGTTGCAGTCGCCGAGCCAGATCGCGTGGCAGCCCGCCTCGATCTGCGCGAGGCCCCAACTGATCGCCTGCTCCTCCGCGAACTTGAGCGCATCCGCGAAAAGCTGCGGATCGTCGATCATCATGAGCATGGACGGCTGCATCCCGAAGATGAGCGTGACCGCCGTGAAAGGCGCCGCGACCCGCCCCGTGATGCACTTCGTGTCACCGACGGCCGAGCGCAGGCCCGCAGCGGCATCAAGCAGCAGCGGCATGCGCGCGGAACGCGGATCGGGCACTTGCAGCGAGGCAAGCGTCTCGCAGTCGAAATCCCGGTAGTCGGCGGTGCAGGGGACGACGTTCTCGCCGCCCTCAGCCACGCCCACGCCAAGCGCCTGGAACTCCAGGGTGTCATCGAGGTGCAGCCACGCCCAGTCCCAGCCGAAGGCCTCCATCACCTCAAGCTGGACGGCGACCACCTGCTCGGGAGATGCGATGTACTCGCGGTAGGTCAGCCCGGCGTACTTCGCGTCGAACTCCTGCGACAGGCAGAAGACCGGCTGCCGCTCCGGCACGCGGAGGTCGGCCACGGCTCGGACATCATCCAGAAGCGCCATCTCATCCTCCCGGGACAGGGAAACGGGGTGGTCAGCGCTTACAGTTCGACGCGATCCGGCCGATGACCTCCGGCGCTCAGTGCTCGCCGCGCTCGATCGCGTGCACTTTCTCGAGGCGGCGCTCGAAGCGCGGGAGCCGCTCGTAGACAGCGTCCAGGAATGAGGTAGCGAGCTCCAGCGCGAGGAGGTTGCCGACCACGCGACCGCCGAGGCAGATCACGTTCATGTCATCGTCCTCGACGCCCTGGTGCGCCGAGAAGCAGTCCGTGATCAGCGCCGCGCGCACTCCCGGGACCTTGTTCGCCACCACGCATGCGCCCACGCCACTGCCGCAGACGACGACGCCGCGCTCCACCTCCCCCGCCGCGACCGCCCTCGCGAGGGGCGCGACGAAGTCCGGGTAGTCGTCCTCCGGATCAAGCTCATCCGCGCCGAAGTCCACGATCTCGTACTCGCCGCCGAGGCTCTCGCGCAGAGCCTGCTTGAGCGTGAAGCCACCGTGATCCGCCGCCATGCCGATACGCATCCGCCACCGCTCCCTTCACATGCACCCTCTCATGATGGACTTCGGCGGGCGCGGCGGACGGTCCTGCGGCGTACATGAAGAGACCGGCCGGGGTGGCGGCCGGTCTCGCGATGATCCTCAGGGAAGCCTCAGGAGCCCACGAGATGCGGTGCGAAGGGCTCGAGGTAGTAGCGCCACGCGGGGTTCTTCACCGCCGCGGTGAAGACGCTGTAGCTCAGGTATGGGATGAAGTTCGGCCTGCGCGGGTGGCGGATCAGGTGCATCCCGGCCTCGCGCGGCGTGCGGTTCGCCTTGCGGTTGTTGCAGGCGGCGCAGCAGATCACGAGGTTGTCCCAGCTTGAGGTGCCGCCGCGGTCGCGCGGGATGACGTGATCCACCGTCATCAGCTTCCCGCGCCGGCCGCAGTACTGGCAGGCGAAGCGGTCGCGCGCGAGCAGGTTGGGCCGCGAGAGCTTCAGCTTCGGGATCGGCCGCTTCACGTGGTAGGAGAGCCGCACGACGGTGGGCAGGCGCATCTGCGTGGTCGGGGAGTGGAGGATGATCGTGTCCTCCTCGACGACGTGCGCCTTGCCGACGTACACCATGGAGACCGCGCGCTGCCATCCGCAGACGGTGAGCGGCTCGTAGTTCTGGTTGAGTACGAGTACCTGTGCGCTCATGGCCTGGCTCTGGATCGCTTCCTTGATGATCCCGCCTTTCGGATGTGATACGAAAAAGCCCGCTGCCGGGTGGGCAGCGGGCCATGGGTGTTGCGTTAGAGGAGCCTCTTCATGCACGGAGCGAACGCCCGTATATGGAACACGGTGTCCACAGTGCGCCGCTGCCGTATGTAGAAGCTGCCTATGGTCACGGTAGGGAATGCTCCGGGTGTTGGATATGCGAAAACGCCCTCGCGCGGCATCCACCCGCGCGTGGTTGGACCTCAATGTTAATGGATTGAGGTGGGGATGTCAACTGCAAGGAATTGCCCCTCCGGCGCTCTAGCCGGACAGGTACCAGTTGATGTAGCGACACCGACAGGCAACTGCCAGTGGTTCGCCCTCGGAATCGATGGTCTGCAATATGCCGTTACATTTGGGGCAGGTGAAGAGCAGTTCAAAGTCATGGAATGCATCCACAACGGGAGCGAAATCCTCCTTCGAGAACTGCGCCCAGTTGTTGTAGTGAACGTTGGGGTTGATCGCCCATTGCTCCGCCTGCAGACGCGCAAAGACTCGGGATTTCTGGCTGTCGCGCTCTTGCAGCGTCTCCAACGCCGCCCTATCGCCGCGTTCCTGTGCACTTCGTTTGCCAGCCTTCAGCAACTCGGAATACCGCGACATGGCGGCGCGGACGAAGTCGCCGAATTCGAAACGTCCATCCGCGCTGTAGCGAACGGAGGCGCCCAAGCTGTCGCAGATGTGGCTGCATGTGTCCTCCAGGCCCCGTCTGAGAGCCGCGGCCGCTTGTGGTACATCATCCTCATCGAGGCGTGTCCGAATAAGATCCCACATGTCCGCTCCGCGGACCTGAGGACCCGCTTCGAGGCTCCACCCATAGAACTCCACCGCATTAGCCTTCTTGACGACGCGCGCCTTCCGCAGTTGGCTGGCCCACAACCGATCGTGGGTGGTGATCACAAACTGTACTTCGCGGAACTCATCCACCAGCAGATCGCAAAGACGCTTGCGATGCCCTTCATCAACCGACATGACAACGTCGTCAAGACAGACCAGCTCAAGTATGCCTGCACTCAGCTGCTCGTTGAGTGCGAGGTATAGGCACAGACCCATGCTGTCTTGGTGCCCCTCGCTGTGCACTGCGTGTGGGGGGTAGAGGCCCCGACCATGAAAACTGACGTCAAGCTTCACGCCGGTCTTCTCCTGCGAAATGATAGCCTCAAATGCAGTTTCATCATCTTGATGCAGCTTCCTGTAGAGGTACTCAAAGCGGCGGCTGACCTTCCGGTAGAGCGCTTCAAGGACTGACTCCCGTTGCCGGAGGTAGGTGTCGTGAAGATCCTGCGCGCGCTGAAAGGGGGCACGTATGGCTGATGCCTCATCGTGAGCCGCCTCCAGTGCCTTGAGATTGGCCTCGATCTTGACTAATACATCCCACGCATCCTGTGTCTCCGATACGGGCGGACAGGTCCTCTGGAGTTCGCGGCAAAGGCCATCGAGTGCCGAGGCGACGTCAGCTGGAGCCAGCGACTGGGTCACACTTGCGCACCAAGGCACGTGCTGCGGGTAACTGCTGATCGGATCGTCAAGAGCGTCTTCCAGTTGTTTGAGCCGAGCCCGCCACGTTAAGAGCGGTACCAGCATCGCGTCGTCTATCGGTGCTTTTCGCGCGGTCGCAAGTAGAAGATCCAGAGCAGGGCCTAACCCAGATAGCCGTCCGCGCAGGCGGTCACGATCGGCATGGAGGGCGTCCCACGCTTCCTGAGCGGCCGTTGCAGCGTTCAGCTTCTCCTCCAGATGCTCGCGCAGGTATCCAAGGGGCCAAGCATGGTCGCACAGAGGGCAGCTTCCAGACTCGTCAATCAACTCGAGGCCTTCCTTTACGAGTGAGAGACTTCGTAGTTGCCGCTGCAAACCTGTGTCTAACCTGAGTTCCCTGAGCCTCCTGCGAAGCGCGTCGTCGTCTCTGCTGATCTCACTCTGAGCATCATCCTTCAGAACACAACGCAGCGGTTCACACAGACGCTCAACATACTGGAGGCTTACTACCGCGTCCGGCATCCGACCTGCTGGCGCCGAAACGGTCGACCGAACGGACGCACTCGTAGCTATCTGCAGCGGCTGCCCGCCAAGGCGCACACGACACTGGTTGATCTGTGCGAGGATTGCTTCGCCATCGTAGCTGGCGAGGCCGAGAGTGGCAGCAACGGCGCTTTGGCTGTTCTGGACTGCTGCCTCCGCCGCGGCTAGGGAAGTCTTCAGGGCGTTGCGCGTCTTCACGAGCAGCTTCCGTGTAGTCTCTACGGCTTCTAGACCCAGGAGCGCCTGCACTCGCTCCCCGCGCGTCCCAGCCTCAGCGGTGATATAATTCAGCAACTCCCGTCTCGAGAGAAGATAGTGACCCCGTTCGGCAACAGATAGAACTTCAGATAGGTCGTTCTCGCTGATCCCCTCGCTCTCTAACTCGGACGCCCTGCTCATTCGCCTCGTCAGCGTGAACGGTCTGCCACCGAGGCGCAGGGCAAAGAACGTGCCGGAGACCGACGCGTCCTTCTCATCACCCATTAGGTTGGGCCCGTGCCGCTGCAGAGTGATCCCCGCGGTGCCGGGGCCGGTCAGTCGACCGATGCGGCCCGTAAGCAGGAAATCCAATGCGTCGACGACCCCGCTCTTTCCGGATCCGTTAGGACCGTACACCAGCAGGTTGTCTCCTTCTGGCCGTAGCTCAAGCTCGCGAACGCCGCGCACGTCACGTATTCTGAGGCTAGTCAACTTCATGTTGCGCCCCCCTTGAGGATAGCGACGAGAGCGTCTGCGTCTGCTGCGTCAGGCTTGCTGAGCTGCTTGCGCAACTGCAACACCGTCTCCATCGGAAGTTCACTCTTGGCTGAGAGTTCTTCAATAGTCTCATCAAGGATCTGCTGCGGGATGGGTGTGGGAGCCGTTCGCTGATCGCACATCCTCTACCACCTACAAGATGGATCACTGGCACTGGTTTTGGGAATATTCAGTACTAGACGCGGAACGACCTCCTTGCCAACCCGACTGTCGCCAAGCGGGCCGATGCTCTACGGCCACGGGAAGAACGGTGCCGGTGTGCGCCAGATGCCTGAGATCGTCGCCCATAGCACCGCCTGCGAGAACTCGCCCAGGATCAGGCCGAACATCAGCGGGCGCAGGCGCTGATACAGCCGCATCCCGCCATACCGCAACACCGCTCCCTTCAGCGCCCACGCCACCATGATCGGGAACCAGAACACGATCATGCTCCACGAGCCCGAGAGCGCGAAACCAAGCGGCGAGAGCGGCCACCACACATAGCGCATCCGCAACACGCTCAGCGCAAGCGTCACCAGCACCCCCGAGGCGAAGAAGATCGGCAGCCGCGCGTCATACTCATCCCCCGACTGCAGCACCGGCGCGAAGAACTGGAAGCCGAGGATGTTGTTGCTGCGGTAGATGTAGCTGTACATCCCGATCGCCCCGTGCTCGTAGGGCAGCGTGATGTGCAGATACGTGCCGAAGGTCAGCGCCACCAGCAGCGCGATCGCCAGCGCCGCGTACAGGTGCCGGCGGTCAAGCTCCGTCGCGTCGGACATCCGCAGCGCGTCGAGGAAGGTCGAAAGCAGGTTGCCGCGCAGATCACGCGTGAAGACCGCATCCGCCAGCGAGAGCGCCGTCAGCGTGCTCGGCCGGAGCGCGCGCATCGGCGTGACGAGCCGCACGAGGTCCACCGGACGGAAGCTCGTCTCGGTCATCGGCAGCCCCGCCTCCCCCACCGACCGCGCCATCACCACGCAGATGACCAGCAGGAAGACCAGCGTCTCCAGCAGCGCCATCCACCAGGACATTCCGAGCAGCACGAACCACCACGTGGCGACGATCACGGCCGCCAGCAGGCCGATCAGCTCCACGCGCGGCGGCAGCGCCGGGCGGGCCCCATCGGCATGGCCGCTATCCTCGTAGCCACTCAGCGCCGCCTGCCAGAGCGCCCGCAGGTGCGGCAGCGCCGAGCGAATCATGTAGCCGGTGAGCACCAGATACGCCCCCGCGACCTGGTAGCCATTCCAGATGCTCGTCGGGAAGAGCGGCATCGCCTCGAGCGGCTTGCCGAAGGCCGAGAAGGCGATGTTCTGCAGGCGGATGAGCACGAAGGCCGACCAGAGCGAGAAGAGGACCTGCGTCGGGAGGAAGTAGGCGAAGCCCACGCCCGCCATCGAGCAGTAGGCGGTGGTGGTGCCGAGGTCGCGCCACGGCCGGCCCAGCGGCGCGAGGACGAGCTGGTTCAGCGAGTACTGCACGGGGATCTGCGGCACCGACGGCCGGATGCTGTGGATGCCGTTGATCGCCAGCACGCTCGCCGGGATCGCGAAGCCGAGCCAGAAGATGAGGTCCGCGAAGACCGATTCGCGCCACCGCACATGCAGCGCAAGCTCCACCGGGAGGATCGTCAGCGGGAAGGCCAGCTTCTCATGATCCACCCACTGCCTGCGCAGGATGGACGCGAGCGCGAAGTAGGCCACGAACATCGCGAGGACCACCGGCAGCCACGCCGCGAGCGCCTTCAGCCACGGCTCCCACGGGACCGAGCCCGCGCGCAGGCCTTCGTAGAAGCTGCGCGAGATCCACTGCGCGGACTCGCCCTCGACATCGAAGGGCACCGCCCACTGCGGGATGTGCTCAAAGAACAGCGACTCCCAGTGGTTCGCGGGCGTCGCGTAGTAGTTCACGCCGATCAGCGCGGGGATCCAGCGCTCAAGCAGCCCGCGGCTCATCGTCAGCGCGGCGGTAAGGGTCATCGTGTAGATGATGATGACCTCGTGTGGCCGCAGTGCGAACCGCGGAGCGAGCGCGCCGACGACAAGGTTCGCGAGCACGATCAGCAGCAGCAGGCCAATGGCGACCGGGGCGAACTGGAGGATGCCGATCTGGATTGAGCCGATCGTCATCTCCGCCCACGAGACCACCCAGCAGGCGGCGGCAGCGCAGGCGGCGCCGATGATGACCGATCGGAGCGTGAGCGGGCGGCGGGTGATCGGAACCCCTCCCGGCGCGGAGTTCGGGACGCCGCGCGGCTGTTCCGCCCGGATGCCCTCGGGACCTCCGCGGCGCTCAGCGCACAATCGCTCCCTCGATCGCGCGCAGCAGCGGGCCGATCTCGGCGGTCTTCGCGATGTACGCGTCAGCCGCCCACGCGAGGAAGTTATCGGTGAAGCCCGAGTGTGCGGTGTTGATGATCACCGGCAGCGTCGGCTCGATGGCCAGCAGTTCGTGCAGCGCGCTCAGGCCATCGCGACCGGGCATCGCGATGTCAAGCACAACCACCTGCGGCCTCCGCGCACGCACCTCCTGCGCGGCGGCATCGGCGCTGTCGGCGAGGCGCACCGCGTAGCCCACGCGCTCCAGCCGGCGGCGATACATCTCCCGCTGCCCCGCGTCATCATCGACGAAGAGCACCTCAATCTGCTCCGGAACCGGCTCTGTGACTCTCAGCGCGGCCTCTCTCATCAGCCATCACCTCTCATCTGTGGTGCCGTCATATCGGCGGGAGCGTACCGAACTTGAGGGGCCGCTCAGTCGCGGAGGATCGGAGGGGTGAGATCGGGGAGGGCAGCCTGTGCCTCAGCCGTCGAGGGATCGCGCAGAAGCTGCAGCAGGGCGTCGAGGCCTTCCTGCGCGCAGTCATCCGCCACGCTGAGCAGCACCTCGTGCCCGGGCTCCGGTTGGCGGCGCTGCATGATCGCGAGGCAGGTTCGCGCGGCGGTGGCGTGGGCGCGGAAGGTCGCGCGTGGGAGGCCCACCACGTGGTGCAGCGTGACACGCGCGAGCAGCCACTCGCGCACGTGCCGCCGGCGGCGATTGGTGAAGACGCCCTCGGGCAGCACGATGGCGATCCAGCCGTCGGGGCGGCAGATCCCCACGAAGCGCTCGAGGAAGAGCAGCTCCCGCGGGTAGCGACGCAGCCTCGCCAGCGCCTGCGGAGAAGGCCCGGCGGTGGGCGCCCGGCCGGGCAGCGGCAATCGGTAGTGCTCGGCGTAGCGGCCAAGCTGCAGGTCGGTCGCGCCCGCAAGCTGCGTGCCGAAGGGCGGGTTGCCGAGCACGAGGTCGGCGCGCGCGGCGAGGCGCAGCGCGGGATCGAGGCTGTCGGCGATGGCGAGGGTGGCTCGCCCATCATCGGCCAGGCCGCTCTCGCGCCAGGGGCGGAGCATCGCCGCGTCGCAGTCCATGCCGACCGCCTCGGCAGCGCCGGCCTCAAGCGCGGCGGACAGCCACTCCCCCGGGCCACAGGCAGGGTCGCAGACGCAGGCGCCGGGCAGCCTCGCCCCGATCGCCTCCAGCAGGCTCAGAGCAAACCGGACGACGGCGCGCGGTGTGAAGAACTGGCCGAATTGTGCCTTCGCAGAGGTCATCGCATGGGGGGGTTCTCGCATTGTCCCTGTTTCCCCTCCATCAGATCGGGCGGAGGCGGCGGAGGTCACGGGCGCTACCACGGGGAATACTATTAGGTATCCTGCACGACCGTCCATGCGCCGTCGACCGGAGGACCGGATACGCGCACTCGGGACGGCAGATACCCGCATGTGCGGGCTGAATACCCCTGAAGGGAGGCATACCTGTATGCCTTTGCTCAACTCGTCAACAAAAGAGCCACGAAAGCTCTTTGGTAACTCGGATCTTGAGGCGGCCGCGCGGGAGATCCGGGGCCTGGTCATGGTCTCTCTCCACGCCAGCGGCTCAGGACACACCGGAAGCACGCTGTCAATAGTAGACATCGCCACGGCTCTTTACCTCAACCACCTGAACCACGATCCGCAAAACCCGGCCTGGGAGGATCGGGACCGCGTCTTCTGGTCCGCCGGCCACAAGGCCCCCGCGCTCTACGCCACACTTGCGGTCTCCGGCTACTTCGACCAGATGCCGGTCACCTTCCATGGGAAGCCGGTGGAGCAGTTCGCCGATATCCCCGGGCGAGATCAGTGCGTGCTGCTGCGCAAGCTCGGTTCGCCCTTCGAGGGCCATCCCAACTGCCGCAAGCTCCCGGGCATCGAGGTCTCCTCGGGCTCACTCGGCCAGGGCCTGGGCGTCTCGTGCGGGGCGGCGCTTGATGCGAAGCTGCGCAACCGCGGCAATCGCGTCTTCTGCATCATGGGCGATGGCGAGCAGCAGGAGGGGTCGGTCTGGGAGGCCGCGATGTTCGCCTCGCACCACGCGCTGGACAACCTCGTGGCGATCATCGATGACAACGGGCTGCAGATTGACGGGCCCACGCGGCAGATCTGCAACATCCAGTCGCTCGCGGAGAAGTACGAGGCCTTCGGGTGGCAGGTTTTCGAGGTCGATGGCCACGACATGGGCGACATCCTGGGCGGCCTGGAGCGGGCGTCCTCGGTGAAGGGCCGCCCGTCGCTGATCCTCGCGGACACTGTCAAGGGCAAGTGCGTCTCATACGCCGAGAACGTCGTCGGCTACCACGGCCTTGTCCCAAAGGACGGGCGCTCCGGCGAGGAATCGCTCGACCGCGCCCTGGAGTGCATCGGCTGCACGGACGTCTTCCCGGCTGAGCGCGTGGATGAGCTGCTGGCCTTCGCAGATGCCTACGGGAAACTCGGCGCAGAGCGCGCGGAGGAGGCCGTGCCGAAGTTCGGGCGCGACTGGTGGTGGAACGCGGGCGAGGGCATGGCGACGAAGATGGATGCCACCCGCAACGGCTTCGGCGTCGCGATCGGCGAACTCAGCGGCGATGAGCGCGTCGTCGGGCACGGAGCAGATATCACCGGCTCGATCCGTATGGACCGCTTCTATCAGCCGGACGGGAAGACCGTGGATCCTGACCGGATGCGCCGGTTCATCAGCTGCGGCATCGCCGAGGCGAACATGACCACGGTTGCGGCGGGCTTTGCACTGGAGAACCGCATCCCGTTCATCGGCTCCTACGGCGTCTTCGTCACCGGCCGCAACTGGGATCAGCTCCGCACCACAGTCGGCTACAGCGGGCTGCCGGTGAAGATCGCCGACGCGCACGGTGGCATCTCGGTCGGCCCCGACGGCGCCACGCACCAGGCGCTCGAGGAGATCTCGCTCATCACCGCCATCCCGGGCTTCGTGATGTACGTCCCGTGCGACGCCATCGAGACCGCCAAGGCCACTCGGGCGGCCGCGACAAACGGCGCTCCGACCGCGGTTCGCTTCGCCCGCGAGGCGACGCCGGTGGCGACGAAGGAGGACACGCCATTCGAGCCGGGTGTGGCGAACATCATCCGCTACCGCGGCGATGCGGAGCAGTTCGTCGATGCCTTCGAGACCGTGCTCTCCACCGACTACAACTCCGAGGACGAGGCGCTCGCGATCATTGCCTGCGGGCCGATGGTGCCTGAGGCGATGCGCGCGGCGGTGATCCTCAAGGAGGAGTTCGGCGTTGAGACGCGGGTGGTCAACCTGCACACGGTCAAGCCGCTGGATCGCGCGGCGATCGCGGCCGCGGCGGCGGACACCGGCGTGGTCATCACCGCCGAGGAGCACCAGGTCGGCGGCATGGGCAACCGCGTCGCCGGCGTGATCTGCGAGGCCGCGCTCGATCGGCCCGTCAAGCTCGCGATGGTCGGCGTGCAGGACCGCTTCGGCGAGTCCGGCGAGCCCTGGGAGCTGATGAAGCTCTTCGGCCTCACCGCCGAGCACATCGCGCAGAAGGCCCGCGAGCTGCTCGGCGTCTGACGCGCAGCCGCTGAGGAACGCAACAGGCCCGCCGATCTCTCGGCGGGCCTGATCGTGTGCGCTTACAGACCGGCCGGCGCTACGGTATCGCCAGCCGGTAGACGTGCACCGCGAGCGGCTCGAACTCGTCGATGATCGCCCCATCGACCACGCGAAGCTGGCGGTCCTCGAAGATTTCTTCAGCGGCCGCCGAGCAGGTGAGGCCGGGCGCGACCTCCGAGAGCAGAAGCTGCGCGGAGACCGCCTCGTCGGTGGGGTTCACCGCCATCACGAACAGCTCATCGCCGGCGCGCCTCGCGGAGGCGTGGACGGCGCCATCCGCGAAGGTGGCCTCGCCGAGGTTCGCGTTCAGCAGCGCGGGCTCGAGCACCGTCAGCTCATCGTTCACGCGCTTCATCTCGGCCCAGACCGCCCGGTTGTCGTCCGGGATGTACCAGTTCGGATCGCGGAAGGAGTACCAGAAGAGCCCGCGCGCCCCGTGCGTGAGGGCGAGGTAGGTCATCGTCCTGTGCTCGGGCGCCTCAACCTGCCGTGCATTCGGCCACGGCCAGATCTGCCCGATGAAGTAGTTGATGTGCTCCGGGATCACGTTCTGCGCGTGCTCAAGGGTCTCCGCGATGCTCTCGATGCGCCCGCGACCGATCGGGTAGACGTCGATCGAGACGATGTCTGTCTGCGGCGCGTAGTCCGGGTAGCTCCCCGGCACGCACAGGCAGGTGTAGGCGGGGCGGTTCGGGTCGCGCTCGCGGATATACATGTAGCAGTCGGCGAGCAGGTCGGTGGACATCCGGCTGCCGTCCGGCTCGTCCTGGATCCACCACGCGAAGATCGACTCGTTGTCCATCAGCCGGTCCACCTTCGCCCGCCACTCCTCGCTGCCGGGGCTGGAGCCCCAGTAGAGGGCCACGCCGGTGTTGAGGCCTGCAGCCTGCGCCGCCTCCACGTTGTCCGCATGGCACTGCACCACGTTGAAGCCCTGGGCCTTCACAAGCTCGTAGTCCTCCGGCTCCACGTGGTAGAGGCCCCGGGCGAAGAAGGGCTCACCGTTCACCAGCGTCATGCCGTCCTCGGTCAGATAGTTCGGAGCCGGGATATACCACCATCTGCCCTCGAAGCGCCTGATCTCGTCATCGCCCTGGACCAGCCGCGCCGACCACTCGTACTTGCCATCCGGCAGGCGCTCGCCGGGCGCGACGCTGATGCTCCGGCCGTCGGTCTGCGTGAGGCTCTCGGTCCACGCGTCTGCGCCGTCCTCGGAGCGCGCGACAAGCTCGAGCGTCGCGTCCCCGAACTGCGCCAGGTCGGCGTACAGCGTGACGTCGATCGGGAGGATCGGGTCGCGTCGCTCGCGGGAGACACGCTCACTCAGCGCCTGCATCGCGGGGCACAGCACGTCCTCCGGGCGCTCGGAGACGTAGGGGCTGACGTCGCCCGCGAGGAGCACCTCGAAGTCCTCGAACACGCCCTCATCGGCGGGCTCGATGACCAGCGCCCAGACCGCGCCATCGGCACCCGCCGGGACCTCGATCGAGGCGACGTCGTTCATCTTCCCGACGGTGCTGAGGTAGCGTAGCTCATCCCCGCCGGGCATAAGCAGATGCGCCTGGGCGGTCTCACCCGTGCCCTGGCCGATGAGGTTAACCTCAAACCGCTCCGCGCCCGGCGGCACGAAGATGTAGATCGGCGCAGCGCTGGTGACCCCATGGAAGCTCTGGCCGCCGTAGCCCGCCGGGAGCAGCAGCTTCGCACCCTCGGCCGCCAGTGTGAAGCCGTTGCGGCCGCCGTCAACGCGAAGCTCGTACGGCCCGGCCGCGGTCGCGCTGAAGGTAGCGCTGGCGCTCTCGCCCACCGGCGCGGATGCCGTGGCCAGGTCAGCGCCATCCGCGGATCGCACGGTGAAGCTCGCCGGCTGCTGGTTCTGGCCGACACGGCGGGAGCCGATCGTGACTGTTACATCCCCCGGGTCGGTGACGTAGAGGACGTGATCACGGCTGTAGCGCAGAAGCGTGTGGTCTTCCTCAAGGTCCCATGCGCCTGTGTCACTCGGAGCAAAGAAGCCACCGGGAAGAAGATCAATCTGCGCGTTGCAGGACGCGGCGGTGAGGGAAGCCATCACGGCGCAGGTGAGCAGTCGTGCGCGCATGCGTGTCGCACCTCCTGACGGTACTGGTCACAGACCCCTTTCGCCGACCCGTCAGCGACTCCTTCGTGCAGGAAGACGCGGAGTCTCGCCGGAAGGAGCGCGCGAAGCGACCAGGCGGCGCACCCGGAGGCTGACCAATGGGCATCACGATCGGCGCGTACATAGATGGCGGCGGGCATGTTGCGGGGCACATGAAGGACGTGGCGATGCACGATGGCATCGAGCGGCTGCTCGTGACCGGCTCCGACGAGGCGCGCGAGATGGCCGCCACGATGCCGAAGGCGGAGTTCGTGTCCGATTGGGACGCGTTGCTCGCCGATTACGACCTGCCCGCGCTCATCGTGCTCACGAACAACCGCGACGCCGGGCGCCTGAACCTCCAGGCGGTGGAGGCCGGGAAGTGGGTGTACGGGGAGAAGCCCGGCGCGCGCACGGCGGCGGAGATGGCCGCGATCGTCGAGGCCTGCCGGCGCAGCGGCGCGCACTTCATGCCCTGCTACGCGCGGAGGACATTCGCGGACACGCTCGAGATCAAGCGGCTGATCGACTCCGGCGCGCTGGGCGAGCTATGGTCCTTCCAGGCGAACTGGATCGCATCGCAGGCGGCGCTGCGTGGCGTGGACTGGTGGGGCTTCTCGGGGGAGATCGCGGGCGGCGGCATCCTCTACTGGCTCGGCTGCCACTGGATCGACGCGATCAGCTTCGTGACCGGGCAACGCATCGCCGAGGTGAGCGCCCTCTGCACGACCGCCGACCCGCGGGTCAGCGTGGAGGACGTCGCCTGCGTCGGGCTGCGGCTGGAAGGTGGCGCGATCGGCACGCTGCGCTGCGGCTACCTGCTCAACCCGTTTGAGGGCTACGAGGACTGCCACCTGATGACCGCGTGGGAGGGCTCGGATGGCTGGATCTCCCACCACCCGCACGGTGCGGTAACGCTGCGCGCGCGGAGCCGCACGCATGAAGTGCGCGACCTGGTGCTCGATCGCTCCGGCGCAGGCGGCTATGCGCCCGCGATGCTGAGCGACTTCATCGAGGCCCTCGAACGCCGGCGCAGGCCGCTCGTTTGTGAGGATGACGCACTCTACGTTCTGCGGGTGATCGAGGCGGCGTACGAGTCCTCGCGGAGCGGGGTTGCGGTCAAGGTGCAGCCATGACTGCTCCGCTTCGTGCCCCGATCAGGCGCGGAGATCCCTCGCCGTACGGAGGGGCCGCCTGAGGCCACCGCGTCGTTTGCGGTGGCCGAAGCCGGCCCGCGGCAACTCGTCGACGATCCGTGCTGCGCCGATTAACGGGTGTCGTGCGCGGGCCGGCTTCGGCGCTCATAGACGGCATTCGCGCCTCAGGCGGCCCCTCCACGACAACGACGAACGACTTGACGGGCTGGAAGCCCGTCGCTACGAACGACACGACAACGGCATTGGCGAGGGACCCCCTCACTCCTTCTCCGCCAGCAGGTCCGCGTTATACTCCTGGAGCGTGCGCAGGTCGAGTTCGCCCCGCTGCAGCGCCTCTACCCCAAGGATCGCGACCGATGCGCCGGCGGTCGTCGTGATGCACGGCACCCCGTGCTGCGCCGCAAAGGCGCGGATCCGCCGCTCATCATCGCGCGGCTGCGGGCCGGAGGGTGTGTTGATGATCAGGTCGAGCCGCTGGTTCTCGATCAGGTCGATCGCGTTCGGACCGGAGGGGTCGCCGAGGCGGTAGACGACCTCCGCCTTGATGCCGCTGCGCAGAAGGGCGCGCGCGGTCCCCTCCGTCGCCACGAGATCGAAGCCGAGCGTCTCCAGGTGCTTCGCCAGGAAGATCGCGTCACGCTTGTCACGATTGCGCACCGAGATGAACACGGTGCCCGAGGTCGGCAGCTGCTGCCCGGCCGCGATGGCGGCCTTCGCGAACGCCGCGCCGAAGTTCCGGTCGATCCCCATGACCTCCCCGGTGCTCTTCATCTCCGGCCCGAGGATCGTGTCCACGCCGTGGAAGCGGCTGAACGGGAAGACCGGGAACTTCACCGCGAAGTGGTCGATCTCGACCTCCTCGGTGAAGCCAATCTCCTCCAGCGTCTCCCCCGCCATCACCCGTGCAGCGACCTTCGCGAGCGGCACACCGATCGCCTTGGAGACGTACGGGATCGTCCGCGAGGCGCGCGGGTTCGCCTCCAGCACGTAGACCTGCTCGTTGCGGATCGCGTACTGGATGTTGAGCAGCCCCACCACGTTCAGCTCAGCCGCCAGTGCGCGCGTCTGCTCCATCAGCCCCTGTACCTGCGCCTCCGAGAGGCTGAAGGGCGGCAGGACCGCCGCCGAATCGCCGGAGTGCACCCCCGCCTCCTCGATGTGCTCGAGGACGCCGCCGATCACGCAGCGCTTCCCGTCGGAGACCGCGTCCACGTCTATCTCGATCGCATCCTCGAGGAAGCGGTCGATGAGCACCGGACGCTCCGGTGATGCCTCCACCGCCAACTCCATGTAGCGCAGGAGCTGCTCCTCGTCGTAGCAGATCTGCATCGCCCGCCCGCCGAGGACGAAGCTCGGGCGGACCACAACGGGGTAGCCAATGCCCTCCGCCGCCTCGATCGCGTCGGCCACCGATGTTACCGTGGCTGCCTGCGCCATCTGCAGCCCGAGGCGCTCGAGCGCCTGCTTGAAGAACTCGCGATCCTCCGCACGCGCGATGTCCGCGGGAGTAGTGCCGATGATCGGCACACCGTGCTCCCCCAGCCCCTCCGCGAGGTTCAGCGGCGTCTGCCCGCCGAACTGCACGATCACGCCGTGCGGCTTCTCCTTCTCACAGATGTTGAGCACATCCTCAAGCGTGAGCGGCTCGAAGTAGAGCTTGTCGGAGGTGTCGTAGTCGGTCGAGACCGTCTCCGGGTTCGTGTTGACGATAATCGCGTCGTAGCCTTGCTCGCGCAGCGCCAGAGCGGCGTGCACGCAGCAGTAGTCGAACTCGATCCCCTGGCCGATGCGGTTGGGGCCGCCGCCGAGGATGATGATGTTCGGCCGCTCGCTCGCTCGATGCTCGTCCTCCTCCTCGTAGGTGAGGTAGAAGTAGGGCGTGGCGGCCTTGAACTCCGCGGCGCAGGTGTCCACGAGCTTCACGACGGGCTGGACTCCAAGCTCGCGGCGTAGTTTGTGCACGTCGTGCTCCGTCGCCTGGGTCAGCGTGGCGATCTGCCGGTCGGAGAATCCGGCGCGCTTGTACTGAAGCATCTCCTCGCGCGAGATGCCGGAGATGTCGGCCGAAGCGCCGGCTGCCGGCCCCCGCCTGCCACCGGGCCGCCGCTCGGCGAGTCCGTCCTGCGTCTCGACGATCTCGCCGAGATTGCGCAGGAACCACGGGTCGATCTTCGTGCGCTCGTAGAGCTGCTCAACGGTGGCGCCGCGCATGAAGGCCGCGCGCAGCTCAAAGAGCCGATCCGGATGTGGCCGCTCGATCAGGCCGAGCAGCGCATCGAGGGACAGGTCGTCGTAGCGGCCGCCCGCGCCGTCGGCGCCAAGGCCGAAGCGCGCGATCTCCAGCGACCGGATCGCCTTCTGCAGACTCTCCTTGAAGGTCCGGCCGATCGCCATCGCCTCGCCCACAGACTTCATGTGCGTGGTAAGCCGCTCCTCCGCGCCCGGGAACTTCTCGAACGCCCAGCGCGGGATCTTCGTCACCACGTAGTCTATCGTCGGCTCGAAGCACGCGGGCGTCTCCAGCGTGATGTCGTTCGGCAGCTCGTCGAGCGTGTAGCCTACCGCGAGCTTCGCTGCGATCTTGGCGATCGGGAAGCCGGTGGCCTTCGACGCGAGCGCCGACGAGCGACTCACCCGCGGGTTCATCTCAATCAGCACGACCTCGCCCGTCTCGGGGTGCATCGCGAACTGGATGTTCGAGCCGCCGGTGTCTACTCCCACCTCCCGGATGCACCTGATGGACATGTCGCGCAGGAGCTGATACTCCGGCTGCGTGAGCGTCTGCGTCGGAGCGACGGTAATCGAGTCGCCGGTGTGCACGCCCATCGGGTCGAAGTTCTCGATCGCGCAGATCACGACCACGTTGTCGGCCGAGTCTCGCATGACCTCGTACTCGATCTCTTTCCAGCCCACCACGGACTGCTCGATGAGCACCTCGTTCATCGGGCTCGCATCGATGCCGCGCAGGACCATCTCATCGATCTCATCGGGCGTGTTGATCTGCCCGCCGCCGATGCCGCCGAGCGTCGCGGACGGGCGCACCACCACAGGCAGCCCGATCCGGTCGATGATCCTGCGCGCCTCGCGAATATCCGTTGCGGTCGCGCTCTCGGGCATCGCCAGCCCCGCCCCGAGCATCGCGTCGCGGAAAAGCTCGCGGTCCTCAGCCTTCTTGATCGCCTTGCGGGTGGCGCCGATCAACTCTACATTGTGGCGCGCCAGCACCCCGCTCTCGGAGAGGGCGAGCGCGGCATTGAGGCCGGTCTGCCCACCGAGTGTCGGCAGCAGCGCATCCGGCCGCTCGCGATCAATGATCGCGGCGATGGTGCGGACGTTGAGCGGCTCCACGTATGTCCGCGTCGCCATCTCCGGATCGGTCATGATGGTCGCCGGGTTCGAGTTAACCAGCGCGACCTCGTAGCCCTCCTCCATGAGGGCCTTGCAGGCCTGGGTGCCGGAGTAGTCGAACTCGCAGGCCTGACCGATGACGATGGGGCCGGAGCCGATAATCAGGATCTTGTGCAGATCGTCGCGCCTGGGCATGCGTCCTCCAAGTGCCTGTCTGGTATTCGTGTGTGCTCTCTGATTCGCCGCCGCGGAGCCCGTGGCGGCCATCCCCCCGACAAAGAAAAGCCCGCCCGAGGGCGGGTCAATGCTCAGCGTCTGGCGAGTGCCAGTCGCTTCATCTCCTCGATGAAGGCATCGAAGAGATAGTGCGAATCATGCGGCCCCGGGCCGGCCTCCGGATGGTACTGCACCGAGAAGATCGGCAGTTCCTTATGCCGCATGCCCTCAAGCGAGCCATCATTGAGATTGATATGCGTGATCTCCACATCATCCGGCAGCGAGTCCGGGTCCACGCAGTAACCATGGTTCTGCGTGGTGATCTCCACCTCGCCGGTCTCAAGCCGCTTGACCGGATGGTTGCAGCCGCGATGGCCGAACTTCAGCTTGTACGTGGCGCCACCGAAGGCATGGCCGAGAAGCTGTTGGCCGAGGCAGATCCCGAAGATGACGAGGTCCGGGCCCACGAGCTTCTTGACCTCATCGATCACGTAGCCGAGCGCGGCCGGGTCGCCGGGACCGTTCGAGACGATGACGCCATCCGGCTCCCACGCAAGTATCTGCTCCCCGGGGGTGGTGCATGGGGCCACAATGACCTCGCACCGGCGCTGGACCAGGTGCCGGAGCGTGTTCTGCTTCACGCCGCAGTCAATCACCACCACGCGGAAGCCGAACCACGATTCGTCTACCTGCATGTACCCGACCGGCGATACTCCCGCTCCGCCGAAGGGCGTGAAGGCCCTCGGGTAGTCGGTGCTTTCCTCGTCTATGTAGCCGTTCGGGCCCCACCGCCGGGGACGGTCATGGATGACCTCCTGCACCAAATCCCGACCCTCCAGCGGCGGAAGCTCCGCCGCCCGCCGTACGAGCGAGTCCGGATCGAGGTCCATGGTGGAGATGATCCCCATCTTCCACCCCTGGTCGCGGAGGTGGGCCGTGAGCTTGCGCGTGTCTATGTCGGAGATGCCGACGATCCCCTGCTCGCGCATATAGTCGCCGAGACTGCGCTCGGAGCGCCAGCTCGACGGATGGTCATTGTACTCACGAACAACGAACCCCTCGGCCCACGCGCGCCATGACTCGGCGTCTTCGGAGTTGATCCCGTAGTTGCCGATCTCCGGGTAGGTCATGGTGACGATCTGGCCACGGTACGAGGGGTCGGTCAGAACCTCCTGGTAGCCGACCATGCCGGTATTGAAGCAGATCTCGCCGGCGGCCTCGCCTTCGGCGCCGAAACTGTATCCGCGAAAGACCATGCCGTCCGCCAGAGCGAGTAGTGCGGGCCGCCTGTCGTGGAGCATTCACTCACCTCTGAAGCTGTCGGAAACGGGACGTGGGCGAGCAGGAAGGGCGTCCTCCAGGACGACCGGGAGACCTGCCGCGCCTGTGGGCGGGCGGGCAGGCACATGCGTCCTCCGGTCCAGCGTATCGCCGGCCCTTGGGCATTATGCCACATCCTCCCGCGCGATGCAATTGCCCCCCCCTGGAGCCAGGAGCATCGGTTTTAGC
>DHPY01000027.1 GCA_002411015.1 Armatimonadetes bacterium UBA5352
TTTATGGACGCTGCACTAGTGCAGGCCGAGGCGGCCGTAGACACCGCTCGCGCAGCCCTCGATGAGGCGCGAGCATCCGCATCGGCGCTGCCCCCGACGATCCGCCAGGCTGAGGCCGAGGTGCAGGGGGGCATCCAGCAGGCCCGCGAGCGCCTCAGCGGTGCGCAGGCGCGCCTCGATGAGCTGCTGGCCGGAGGGCGCGCGGAGGAGGTGCGGGAGGCCGAGGCGCTGGCTGAGAGCGCGCGCACCAGGCTCGCGCAGGCCGAGGTGGAGGTCGGCCGCGCCCGCTCGCTGGCGGCGGCCGACGCGACTGCACGGGCGAACCTGGAGCGCGCTGAGGCGTCCGTCAACGATGCACAGGCCCGGGTGCAGGAGGCGCGGACGCGGCTCGCGCAGGCGCAGCGCGACCTCCAGCGCTCGCGAAGCCTCTACGAGCAGGGCGTGGTGGCACAGGCGAGCTACGAGGCCGCGAGCACCGCTGCCGCGACCGCTGAGGATAACGTAGCGCAGGCCCAGGCGGCTCTGCGCCAGGCACAGGTGGAGGCCGACCGGCAGCGCACACTGCTGGAAGTGACGCGCGAGCAGGAGCTTGATCGCGCGCAGACCGCCCGTGAGACCGCGCAGCAGGACGTCAGGGCGGCTGAGGCCCGGCTGGCGCTGGTGCTGGGCCCGGCGCGCGCCGAGCAGGTGGCGCAGCAGCGTGCGGAGGTGCGCTCAGCGCAGGCGGCGCTTGATCAGGCGCAGCGGGCGGGTCCGGCGCGCGTGGAGAGCGTCCGCCGCACTCCGGCCGGCGAGCGCGTGCAGGTCGCTGAGCGGCAGCTTGCGCAGGCACAGGCCGCGCGCGATACCGTCCTCGCGAGGCTGGAGAAGACCGCGGTGGGCACGCAGTTCGCGGGCATCATCACCGACCTGATCCTCGAGCCCGGCGACGTGGTCACGCCCGGGCAGGCGATCGTCACGATCGCCGCGATGGACTCGCCCGGGATCCAGGTTGAGATCGATGAGCGCGAGATCGCGGAGGTGCGCGTATACGCTTGCGCAGGAGCTTGACGTAGACCTCGGCGACCGCATCCGCCTCACCACCGGCACCGGGAACACCGGCAGCTACACCGTGGGCGGGATCGTCTACACCGGTGCGGAGGCGACCGACGGGGCCACCGTCTTCATCACGCTGCGGGCCGGACAGACGCTCTTCGCCACCGGCACCCTCGTGACTACCTTCTCCGTGAAGCTCGACGACCCGTTCCTCGCCAACCAGGTGGGGGATGCGATGGCCGCGACGCTCGACCTCGACGTCGGCTCGTGGATGCGCGACAACGCCAGCCTTTTCGAGGGCCTCCGCGCGCAGACCAACTCGGCGGTCCTGATCTCCGTCTTCAGCCTCGTGGCCTCCTCCTTCGCCATCGCCAGCGTGCTCGTGGTGAGCGTCCTCAAGCGCCAGCGGGAGATCGGCATCCTGAAGGCAATCGGCGCGCGCAGTAACCAGATCCTGCGAGTGTTCACGCTGGAGGGCCTGATGATCGGCGTCCTCGGCGCCGCAATCGGCGGGCTGCTCGGCTCGGGGCTGATCCTGCTGCTGACGAGCATCAAGCGGCCCGCGCCCGTGCCCGGGGTGCCGCCGGAGCCGCTCTTTCCGGCGCAGCTTATCCCGGAGATCATCATCGGCGCGATGGCCGCGGCGATCGTCGCGACAGTCATCGCGGCAGTGCTGCCGGCACGCCAGGCGGCGCGGCTGAACCCGGTGGATGTGATACGCGGTGGCTGAGCAGAAGCTGGCGCCGGCGGTCGAGACGATCGGGCTGAAGAAGACCTATCCGGGCGAGGTCCCGGTGCGGGTACTGCATGGCATCGACCTGCGCATCGAGGCGGACGAGTTCGTCTCCGTCCTCGGCCAGTCGGGCTCGGGGAAGTCCACGCTGCTCAATTGCCTCGGCGCGCTGGACCGGCCGACGGAGGGGCGCGTGCTCGTTGCGGGGGAGGATCTCGCGCACCTCGACGATGACGAGCTTGCCGATCTGCGCAACCGGACCGTCGGCTTCATCTTCCAGTTCCACTACCTCCAGGACGAGTTCACCTGCCTGGAGAACGCGCTCATGCCGATCAGCATCCGCAAGGGCAATGCGGACCCGGGGGACGTGGAGCGCGTGATCGCGCTGCTCGAGCGCGTGGGCCTCGGCCACCGGCTGGGCAGCCCCCCGGGGCGCCTCTCAGGCGGCGAGCAGCAGCGCACCGCGATCGTCCGCGCGCTGGCGAACCGGCCGAGGCTGGTGCTCGCGGATGAGCCGACCGGCAACCTCGACAGCCGCTCATCGGAGCAGGTCTTCGAGCTGATGCGTGAGATCAACGAGGAGACGGGGGTCGCGTTCGTGATGGTCACGCATGACGACCGCCTCGCCGCGCGCGGGGATCGCACGGTACGCATCGAGGACGGCCTGCTCATCGAGGAATAGCAGGCCGCCCTCATTCAGATGGAGAGCTACAGTTCAATCAGCGACGGCCGACGCTACTTACCCTTCTTCCCCGACTCCTCTTCCTCGAGCCCGGCTTCTTCTCGGCCTTCTTCGTCCTCCTCGGACTCATCATCCTCGCTCCCCTCGTCCTCCTTGCCGCACTTGACCGTGATGATGGCCTCGACCTTGTCCATCGGGATCGCGACGCGGCCCTTTGCGCCGCCATCCGCCTGCTTCCACTTCAGCACCACGAAGCCGTCGTCTACCTTCGCGAAGGTGCCCACGATCTGCGGGCAGCTGTCAATGTCGCCCTCAGCCGGCCACTCGATCCAGATGTCCTCGCTCAGTGCCGCGATGTGATTGAGCGTGCCGCTTGAGAGCCCCCGTACCCGCACTACCACCGTCGCCATGGTCCGTCCCTCCATTGCCGCTGCCTCGTGTCCCTGGTGGAGACTCCTTTGCCACATTCGCGCACATTCCTGCACGACCTGCGTCAGCGAGCGCGCAGATCAGCCGCCGCTCACCTCGAAACGCAGCTCCGATTGCAGCACCCACGCCCAGAAGCCGCCGCCCTCCAGCGCCCTGTCCTCCCCGAGATTCGCGTGGAAGCTCTCCTCGGTGACGTTCAGGCCGACCTCGTAGCTCCCGGCGGGCAGCCGCAGCTCGCCGCGCTTCGGCCGATCCGGCTCCCACTCCGCGAAGATTCCGACCTGCTCCTGCGTCCCGGCCAGCGGTGGCCTGTAGAAGTGCGCGTCGCGCTCAAGCGTGTACCAGCGCGGCGGCGAGTCGTTCGCGCCGCGGTCGCGCTGGCCCACCCGCCAGAGCACGTGCAGGCTGCTGTCGAGCGCAAAGGGCTGCTTGGCGTCGCCGCGAGCATCGGTGACGAACCAGTCGAAGAGCAGGTAGCCGCTAACGCTGTGGCCATCGGCAACGTGCTTCGCGAGGTCAGCATCCAGCACGTTCCAGCCGCAGGCCTCACACCACCAGCGCCCGATGCGGCCAAGCTGCCACGAAGACCACCACCGAGGGTCGCCTGCATTCGCCGCCTCGCTCGCACCCGCCACCGGCTCCAGTCCCACCAGCTTCAACTGGTAGGCCATGCCCGGCTTGAGGCCCATAGCCCGCACGACGCCCCCCAGCGTATCCGCCACGCGCTCATACCGCACCTCGACGCCCGTAGCCGCGCCATTCGCATAGCTGAAGGCGCTGCGGAACTCATCGCTGTAGGGTGCGTCGGCCGCATCGCGCCAGCGGTCCCGCTGCGGAGGCCGCACCACCAGCGCCTGCATCGTTGTCTCGCTCAGATCGCTCACCGTCACCCTCGCGGCCCCATCCCGATGACCCTGCGGAGCCAGCATCACCCACGCCAGCCGCGCCACTATCCAGATCAGCAGCGCGATGGCCCAGGGCAGGAAGCTCCGCATCGGTCGGCGCGTCATCGCAAATCACTTTCGCCCTTCAGGCGCGCGCGACCTCGCCACCGTACATGAAAGCGCGCGAGCTGCTCACAGGCCGCTCGCGCGCGCAGTCTCCGATGCCGCACTCACTCGCTCGGGATGGCCGGGTCCCAGTAGACGGCGGTGTCCACGTTCTGCTCCCGCGCCCACTTCACATGGCTGTCGGCGAAGCCGATGATCACGCCATCATTGTGCAGTTGCGGCCAGTTGTTCCCGGTGAAGCTGTTGTCGCTGGGAGCGTTGCAGATGTCATTCCCCGCGTCATTGCAGTGCCAGTCGCCATCGGCGCCGACATGCCAGGGGCTCGCCGCACCGATCGCCTCCGGCCGGATGTCCATAACCGTGATCTTCATTGCGGGGTCCCAGAAGCTGTTCATGGAGACACCCGAGGCACGCCAGTTCAGGGCATAGCCAGGAGCCTTGTCCTTGCGATCCGGGCAGTACATGATCTGACGGTTGCGGGTGTAGGGGAAGATCGCGTTGTACCACTGGGTCTCCGGGTCCCCGGCCGCCGCCTGGCCTCTCGGGTAGACCTCGTCATAGTCCTGCGCATACATCGCGAGCGCGAGGCAGACCTGCTTCACGTTGGCTATACATGCCGCCTGTCGCCCCTTGCCTCGAGCCTGCGAGAAGACGGGCATCATGATCGAGGCCAGGATGGAGATGATGGCGATCACAACAAGTAGCTCAATCAGTGTAAAACCGCCGCGTAAGTGGCGGGTCGCCATGGAGTGCGCCTCCTTCAGGTCCGTACGATCGTGCGTGACCAGGGCGCTGATGACTGCACATTATCAAACACTTGGACGCGTGGCAAGTTTCGCGATTCCGAATGATCCGCGCGTCAAACCTGCTTTCACAGGATCTTAATGCTTAGTTCGTGGCTCAAAAGGGTCAGTCGTGGCTGATCTGCAGGATGATGTCACACGGGTACCGCCCGGCACGCGATCCGTAGACCGTGAGGCCTCCCTCCCCCGGCGCCGCATCGTGCGCGATCATCTCCACCTCGACCGTGCCCTGCGCCGCAAGCTCAGCCGCCGCCGCGCCTGACATGCCTGCCGAGATCAGTTGCCCGTAGCGCCCGCGGAAGCCGTTCATATGCGAGAGCGCACCGCGCGAGTCGGCCGGCTGCTTGGAGAGCCGCAGGTCGGCAACCTGCCGGCCGCCGATCCTGATCGCGACCCGCGACGGCCAGCGCTCGCCGCTCGTCTGCGGCGCTCCCGGGCGCGCGCTCGACAGCTCGGCCTGCACCGAGATCTCCCGCACGCTCGCGGCGTCGAGGCCTTCAGGCAGCTCAAAGCGCCAGCGGATGCTCCCATCACCCTGCCCGGCGAGCAGATGGACCTCGCCACCGACCTCGCCGCGCTCAGGCTCTGCGTCGAATGAGGCCTCCCCGGCCCCCGCGGGGAGTGTGAGGGTGAGGGTGAGGGCGCCATCGCGCTCGGTACTGCCATTGCTCTGGACGAGTTCAAAGTAACAGAAGTTCCCCGCAGAGGGCTGCCAGTGCTCGTCATAGAGCACCGCCTCGAGCCGCACGAGCCCCGGCCTGCGGGGCAGCTTCAGCTCGATATGCGCCTCACCGGTGGGCGTGTGCGCGAGCAGCCGCTCCCGTGCAATCACCTCCTCGCGGCCCAGCCAGTCTGTGAAGACCGCGCTCCACCGCAGCCTCCGCTCAAGCTCCTCCGCATCCGCAGATGGCCGCAGGAAGACCGGCACCCGCACGCTGGCGCCCGGCACGACCATCCGCCCCGGAGGCGCGTCGAAGCCCACGAATACGTCCCCAAGCAGCATTGCCGGATCGTAGCCGAACTCCTTCGGCGAGCGGTCATAGTTGTAGATCCCGTTGTACTCCCACTCGATGTCAGTCAGCTCAGTGTAGACGTAGCCGCAGATCTTCTCGTGCCGCCGCAGCTCGTTCGTGAGGAACCGCAGGCACCAGGAGACGTCGAGGTCGCCGGCGCGGGCGCTGATGCCCCCGTACTCGCTGTTCATCAGCGGCTGGTCGCCCTGCTTGTTCCCGCCGACGTAGTTGAAGCTCGAGCCTTCGTAGGTCCGCGCCACGACCTCCTCAATATGCTCGCGCGCCTGCTCGTAGTCATTCATGTAGAAGTGCCATGAGTTGATATCGGTGGCCACGTGGTCGTAGAAGCACGGGGAGTTGTCCTCAATCAGCCGCGTCGGATCAAGCTCCTTCGCGCGCAGGTAGCACTGCCGCACCCACTCATGCCGCTCCGGCAGATCGGCGTAGGCCCTCATGCCGAGGCCCCAGGTCTCATTGAACAGGCACCACGCGAAGATGCTCGGGTGATTGAAGTCGCGCTCGATCTGCGCCCACGCGTTGCGCTCCCAGCGCTCCTTCGCGATCTCCGAGTAGCCCTCGTAGCCCACCCCCGGCATGTCGCACATCAGCAGAACCCCGCAGCGATCCGCCCAGTAGCAGTAGCGCGGGTCGGGCGTCTTGATGTGCAGGCGCAGGAAGTTCAGCCCCGCCTGCTTCGCCAGCAGCATGTCCTCGCGGATCGCCGCGTTGCTCGGGTGCGTGTAGACGCCCTGCGGATGGAAGTTCTGATCGAGCGCCCCGCGCAGGTAGATCGGTTTCCCGTTCAGGCAGATGCAGATGGGCCCGCCCTCGTGCAGCGGCCCCACGGAGATGTCCCGCATCCCGAACTGTGTGTGCACCTCGTCGATGACCGCCCCGTCGCGCATCAGCAGCACCCGCGCGCGATACATGTGCGGGCTCTCCGGCGTCCACGCGACCGGGCGCTCGATCTCGTGCTCGACGCGCGCCTCTGCTGCGTCGTCCACCTCGTTGCCCTCGGTGGCGGCCACGCATGGTCCGGTAGAGGCGCGTATCTGCGTCGCCACCGTCAGCCCGTCAGTGCCACCAGGAGCGTGCAGGCGCACCGTGAAGGTCGCTCGCCCGCCTGCCAGATCCGGCGCCACGAGCACGTTCGCAACATGCGCCTCCGCCCGCGGCTCCAGCCAGACCGTCTGCCAGATCCCGCTGGTGCGCGTATACCAACTGCTCACCTGCTTGCCGATCGGCTGCCGGGAGTGGTCCTGCGGGTCATGCACGCGGATGACGAGCGTGTTGGGGCCCTCCCGGAGCGCATCGGTGATGTCCAGCGCCACTGGCATGTAGCCGCTCTCCTGCGCGCCCACCTCCGTGCCGTTCACCCAGACGCGCACGTCCCAGTCGGCGGCGCCGATATTCAGCCACACGCGCTGGCCGCCCCAGCCCTCCGGCACCGTGAACTCCCGCCGATACCAGCCGATCGTGTGATGGGGGGCCTCGCGGTAGTTCTCCTTCGTCACCGAAGGGGGATCGAGCCACGCCTCCGTGGAGAACCAGTTATCGTTGCCCGCCCGCTCCTCCGTCCCCCATGCGAGATGGCTCTCCCACGGGAACGGCACCCGGATCGTCCGCGTGAAGGCTCCGGAGGCGGCGTTCGGCCAGCCCTCGCCCACCCCGGCGTCCTCAGGGTCGTAATCGAACTCCCATTCACCATTGAGATTCAGCCAGTCAACGCCGGGCCGCAAGCCACGATGCATATCGGGTCGGGGGTGCTCCGGGCGAGGCATGGACAGGTCCCACACTTCGGACATGCTGGCACTCCTTTGCTCTCAGTCATCTGACCGGTACAGATTCCGCGTGGCCGTCGCGGGACCTTCATCCACCGCGCCGGAGCGTGCGTGACCACAGGGAATCCTCCGCCGAACAGAACCGTCGAGGCCGACGAGTGTTGATAACAACGGCGGAGACACGCACGAAGTACCTGCACACAGGGGGAACTCGCGCGCGGATGGAGGAATTACCCGTGTCAACGTCAAAGTACAGTGACGAGGCAGGAAGAGCATGCGCAGTGGCGAACAAATCGCCTCAACGACGCCGTCTGTGGATGACCGCCATGGACGAACACGTCCGCAAGTTCATCGAAGAGACCGCACAGGATCTCGTCGGGCTGGAGGTTGCTCTCTTCTTCCAGGGCAACCCGCGCGCCTTCGATACCGCCTCGGGTATTGCTCTGCGCACTCACCGGCCCCTCGGTGACGTGGAGCCTGCGCTGCACCGCATGACGGAGCAGGGGTACCTCGAGTCCCTGGCGCGCGCCGATGGCCGCTACCAGGTCTACGCCCTCTCCGCGGCGCCGGAGGTCTGGCGGACCCTCTGCCACCTCAGTGAGGCCTACCACGAGGACCCCCTCGCGCGCAAGGAGATTGTGCTGCTGCTCGTGCAGCGCCGGCTGAAGGAGCGCGGCCTGCCCGCACCACCGACTACGCCGGGGAGTGGGACTGATGGCTGACCTGGTGAGCACCGGCATCGAAGGGCTCGATGCGATCCTCGGCGGCGGACTGCGCCCCGGCTCGTGCACGTTGCTCGAGGGCATCCCGGGCACCGGAAAGACTACCGTGGGCCTGCGCTTCCTGCACCACGGCGCCCGCGAGGCCGCCGATCCCGGGATCGCCATCACATTCGAGCAGTTCCCCGAGCAGATGATCGCCGATGCCGCGCAGTTCGGCTGGGACCTCGCGGGGCTTGAGCAGGAGGGCCTGCTGCGCATCATCTGCACCTCGCCGGAGGTCTTCCTCGACCAGCTCAGCGAGGTCGGCGGCATGGTGGACCTGCTCGTGACCGAGATGGGCGCTCGCCGCGTGCTCATAGACAGCGCCTCCCACCTTGCCCAGATCTGTGACGCTCAGCGCGACCAGCGCGCCCTCTTCTACTCGATGACCAACGGCCTCAAGCGCGCCGGCCTCACCACGATTGTCACCAAGGAGCTTGAGACCACAGAAGCGATAGGCGTGCCGTTCGAGGAATACCTCTGCGACACCGTCATCCGCCTCGACAACCAGATCGTCGGCGGCGTGCGGCGTCGCAGGTCCATCGAAGTCGCGAAATCGCGCGGGCAGGCCCACCGACTCGGCCGCCACGGCTTCGAGATCACCGCCGAGGGCCCGGCGGTCTACCCCCGCTGGGAGCCCCGCCCGCTCGTTGCCGGCGAGGCCTGCGGATTCGGCCGCGCCTCCACAGGAGTCGAGGGCCTCGACCAGATGCTCCATGGTGGCCTGCCGACCGGCAGCGCCACGCTCGTCGCGGGCAGCGCGGGCGTCGGAAAGACCACGCTCGGCCTCGAGTTCCTCTGCAACGGCGCCCGCAACGGTGAGCCCGGCGTCTACGTCACCTTCGAGGAGTCGCCCAACAAGCTCATCTGCCAGGCCGACAACTTCGGCCTGGGGCTCGGTGAGCTCATCCGGAAGGACAGGGCAGCGGTCATCCACGAGTTCCCGACCACCGTGAGTTTCGAAAAGCTCCTGATCGCCGTGATGAAGGAGATTGATCGCCTCGGCGCAAAACGCTGCGTCTTCGACAGCCTCACCGATCTCGAGATGGCCTTCCCGGACCAGGAGACAGTGCGCGAGGCGGTCTACGAGCTCGTCAGCATGCTCGAGAGCCGCGGCATCACCAGCATCGTCACCACCGAGGTGCCCGAACTCTTCGGCCAGACCTACGTCTCCGGCGAGCACCTCTCGATCATCGTGGATGGCATCATTTTGATGAAATACCTTGAGCTTGAGAGCGAGATCCAGCGCGCGATGTCGGTGCTGAAGATGCGCGGCTCAGGCCACGACACGGGGATCTGGCGCTACGTCATCCAGGGCCACGGGATCGAGGTGCAGAGCCGCTTCGAGGGCGCGGAGGGCCTCATGGCAGGCGCCGCCCGCAGCACCCAGATCGCGCTCTCGGTGCGCAGCTTCAACGAGTTCGATGAGCATCTGAACTCCGAGCTTCTAGAGCGCTTCTCGCAGATCCACCCGAACGTGCAGCCGGTCTCGCTGAGCATCCCGTATAACCCCGACGAGGCGCTCGAGACCGTCCGCACCGCCCTGCGCTCCGAGAGCACCCACCTCTCCGCCGCGCCGCTATGCCTCTACTGGACGCCGGAGATCGTCTCCACCGGCCGCCTGCGCTGCGTGGACGACCTCCTCAGCGCGGCCGAATGGAAGCAGCATATCCCTGCGCTGCTTGAGCCGGCGCGCGATGCCGACTGTCTCCGCGCGGTCCCGGCGATCGCGGTCTGCGGCACACTGCTCTACCGCCTCGACCTCCTCGAGGAGCATGGCTTCTCACACCCGCCCGGTACCTGGGATGAGCTGGTCGAGCAGGCACAGAAGGTCCTCGCCGACGAGGGCGACGATGAACTCATGGGCTTCCAGTTCCCCGGCTACCTCTATGAGGGCCTCACGACCTCGTTCCTGACGAACCTCTGGAGCAATGGCGGGAGCGTGGTGAATGACGATGGCACCTGCGGGATCGCCTCAGAGGCCGCCCGCGAGGCCGTGCGCTTCATGCATGCCGCGATCCACGAGCACGGCATCACGCCGCGGAGCGTGACGACCTACAGCGGAGGTCTCGAGCCGCAGCAGGACTTCGTCGAGGGCCGCACGATCTTCCTCTACATGCTCCCGAGCGTGCTGCAGGAGGTCAAGCAGCCGGATGCAGGCTCCGGCGGGCGCGTCGGAGTGGCGCCACCGCCGCACGGCCCGCATGGCGACCGCGGCTACAGCTTCCTCGGCGGCTGGCACTTCGGGATTCCGGTGAACGCGCGGGCACCGGTGGCGGCGGGCGAGTTCATCCGCTTCATGGCGAGCCCGGAGGTGCAGAAGGAGCGCGCGATCCGCGGTGGACCGCTGCCCACGCTAGATGCGCTCTACCACGACCCCGAGGTGCTCGCCTTCAACCCGCACTACCCGATGCTCTATGAGCTGATCCAGAGCGCCCGCAAGCGCCACGACATCCCGCACTACCTGCGCGTGTCGGAGCTTCTGCAGCGGGCGCTGCACCCGGTCCTCACCGGCGACCGCGACCCTGACTCAGCCCTCGATGAGGTCGAGCCCAGGGTGCGGGAACTCGTTGAGGGGCGGTAGCCTGTCTCTGTGGCCGCCACCGTCTGTCAGCCACACTTGAAAATCGTCCAGTTTGACTGGACGATTTTGTTTTACCGTGAAGAAATGCGGGGGATTCCTAGGGCGACACGAACTTCTCGATCAGGAGGTAGTCGCCATGCGCACCGCAGCCGTGCTGGTCGTCGTCCTGTCGCTTCTCGTCTCCGCCTGGGCAATCGCTGCACTCACCGTGAACATTCAGGTCGCACCTGCCCAAATCGTTCTCTCGGCCCCGCTTGAGTGGATCACCGTCCACGCCGACATCGCCTACGCAGACGTGGATCCGGATTCCGTGACGATTAACGGCCTCGATGACCTCTGGATCAAGTCCGATAACTGCGGGAATCTCGTGGCCAAGGTACGTTTCGTGGACATCGTCTCGCAGCTCTCGGCCCCGAGTGCCGTGATCGTCCTGGAGGGCGAGACTACGGACGGAGAGGCCTTCAGCGGCTCACAGACTGTCCGGGTGAAGTGATCGCTGCTCCGCCGGCTGGACACCGCCCTCTCACAGCCGCGGCGCCCCCCGCGCGCCGCGGGCTGCTACTCCCACCAGCCAAGCTGCGAGATCAGGTCCTCCAGATGATAGAGCACCCAGCCCATTGACTGGCCGAACCACGCGTACCCGAAGGTCAATCCCGCCTCGGTCAGACAGAACGGGCCCTCGGTCTCAGCCTTCGGGTTGTCCCAGAGCGTGCCGCGGACGTAGCGCAGTAACTCCAGCGCCTCATGCTGCCAGCGGTCGGCATGCTCCGGATCTACGCCGCACAGCCGCGCGAGGGCGGCGGCGATGAAGAAGTACTCCGTGGTGAAGTATGTCAGGGCGCTGCGGCTGATCGCCCAGTCGATCTTCGTGCCCGCGCGGGTGTTCAGCAGCGGACAGGCCAGCAGCCACTCCCCGCCGCGCAGCAGCGCCGCCCGGATCCGCTCATCGCCCGCGTGCTCCGGGTGCTGGCTGATCTGCGCGAGGTGCAGGATCACCATCGCGTGATGCCCCGCGTCCCGGCCGCCACCGCCCATCCGGTAGGGCCACTGGCCGTCCGGGTCCTGTCCGGCGAGGACTCGCTCAACTGCGCGCGACGATGCCTCCCGCCACTCCCGGCGAGGCTCGCGGCCGCGCGCCAGCAGAAAATCGCTGATCCGAAGCAGCATCATCGCCGCGAGCGCCGTAGTGTTCTGGCAGTCGAGCCGCGAGCCCTCCTCCCCCCAGCGCCGCGCACCGTCGGGCGTGACGAAGGTCGAGAGATGGTTCATATCGTGATAGAAGGCGCCGGGCTGCCACTCCAGCGTCAGCTCAAAGTCGGCCATCCGGGCGAGGGCGTCGAGGTCGCGGGCCCCAAGGTCTAGGCCCCGCTCGTGTGTCTTCATGAGGCTGTCGGCGACGATCGAGGTGTTGACGGTCGAGCCCTCGTCGCTCTGCTCGCGATGGCGCAGTTCTGGGAAGCCGCCGTTCGGCTTCTGGACGCGCAGGACGTAGTCGCGGGCGCGTGAGGCGCGCTCAAGCCAGGCTGCATCGCCCGAGCGCCGCGCCTCGCGCGCGAAGAGCATCGCGGCGCAGGCGGTATCGCGATTGCAGAAGCGGTCCTCTGACGGGAAGTAGATCGCGCCGGAGTGCTGCGCGTCGCCCTCCCCCACCTGCTGGGCGGCGAGCCACGAGAGCATCTCGTCATACATCGCGAGCACGTGCTGCTTGCCGAACTCAGTCACCCGTGACCTCCATGCGTGTCAGATCAGCGGCTTGTCCATCTCCGTGACGTCGTGGTCACGGAAGGCGTGGTGCCCGACGGTGACGTAGCCCTGCGAGGCGTAGAACCTCACGAGATAGTCGAGGACGCTCAGCACGAGCAGGCGGACCCTCTTCGCGCCGCGGTCGCGCAGCGCGGTCTCCGCGAACTCCATCAGCAGGCGCGCGTAGCCTCGCCCGCGGTAGTCCGGGTGCACCGCGACTCGTCCGATGTAGCCGTCGCCACCGTACTCAGGCTCAACATCGTTCTGGATGGCGATGCATCCCGCAGGGCGGCCGTCCGCGATGATCATGAAGAAGGTGAGGTAACTCATCTCGTGGGCGGTGCGCTCGGCACCGCGGAAGGCGACATGCCACGGCGCGCTCTCCGCATCGAGGCCAAGCTCCCGGGCCTGGCTGCCGAACGCGGCTCGCAGCACCACCAGGAGGTCATCCAGATCATCGGCGGTGGCCTGTCTGATTGCGTCAATCGGCATCGGCGGTCCTCCGTGGCACGGCGGCAAACGGCGGCAAAAACCATGAACGGTCCGGTCGATCGTTCTCGTCGTTTCGTTCGTAGTGACGGGCTTCCAGCCCGTCAACATTGCACGTGACGCGCGCGGGCCGGACGCCCCGCCCGTCCGGTCCGCGCGCAAGACTACTCGCGTCTGCAGACGCTATTTGATGTTGACGGCCTTGCCTGTCTCGGCTGACTTGTACATCCCGTCAATGATCTTCATCAGCCGCAGCCCATCGGTTCCCGGGGAGATCGGCTGCTCGCCGCTGATCACGCAGTCCGCGAAGTGCATAACCGCGGCGTGCCGGCCCATCGCCGGGTCGGGCGCGAGCTTCACCACGCGATCCACCGCCTCGCCCTGCTCCTGGGTGTAGATCTCCAGCGAATCGGCCGCCGAGTCATCTATCCCGTCGCAGGCGAAGACGCGCTCGAGGCTCGCGCCCGCCTCGGTGCCCATCAGCGTCGAGTAGACCCACTCGCGCTTGATCCGCGACGCCCAGGAGGCCTCAAGCATGATCGTCTGGCCATCCTCGAACTTGAGCATCCCGACCGCCATGTCCTCGACATCGAACGCGCCGTCGAGCTTCGGCGTGCCCCACGGCCCCAGCGCCTCCATCTTCGGCCCGAAGACCGAGTAGGTCGAGGCCATGCAGCTTACCGGCGCCGGGTTGCCCATCAGCCACATCGTGAGGTCGAGCATGTGCACCGCGAGGTCGATCAGCGGCCCTCCGCCGGCGACCTCCTTCTGCGTGAACCACCCGCCCCAGCCGGGGATTCCGTTGCGGCGGATCCAACCGCAGCGCGCGAAGTAGATGTCGCCGAAGGTGCCCGCGTCGGCGTAGCCCTTGAGCACCTGCGCCTCAGGCCGGAAGCGGTTGTTGAACTGGATCATCAGCGTCTTCCCGGCCGCCTCGGCCGCATCCACCATCTTCTGCCCCTCCTTCGCGTTGCGCGCGAGGGGCTTCTCGCAGAGCACGTGCTTCCCGGCCTTCAGACAGTCAATCACGATGGGCGCATGGAACTTGTTCGGCACGCACACGCTCACGCAGTCTATGTCGCTCGCGAGCATCTCCTGATAGTCCGTGTAGAGCTTCTCGACCCCATAGAGCAGCCCGACCTGCGCGAGCACCTCCTCGTTGAGGTCGCACAGACCGACGATCTCCACGTCCGGATGCGCCATGTAGCCCTCGATGTGATACTTGCCGATCCCGGCGCCGATGACTCCAGCCTTGATCTTCGCCACTTCAGACCCTCCCTGCCAGTGCAGTAGCAGTCTTCGCGCAGCCAACATTCCACGCGCATGGCCGCACACCTCTTAGCGCGGCATCGGCGGGAACACGCAGGTCTTTGCCGCCGCGCCGCGAACTATTCCACGCGCGCTCCATGCTCCGCACGCGTAAGGAGTCGATGACCAGGTGGCTGCCTACGAAGCTCTCTTCTCCCCCGCCTCGATCGGCGCCCTGCACCTCCCGAACCGCATCATCATGGCGCCGATGGGCACGAACTATGCGGATGAGCAGCATCACGTGACCGATCGCCTCATCGCCTTCCACGTGGCGCGGGCGGAGGGCCAGGTGGGCCTGCAGATCGTCGAGCACACCGCCGTCCACCCGATGGGACTGGTCGCGTCTCGCATGCTGGCGATCTACGATGACGCGATGATCCCCGGCCTGCGCAGGCTCACAGACGCGGTGCACGAGGCAGGCGGGCGCATCGCGCTGCAACTCCAGCACGCCGGCCGGCAGGCGAACGCGAAGGTCATCGGCGACCGGCCGCTGGCACCATCGGCGGTCAGCATCGGCGGCGGGCAGCAGCCGCAGAAAATGACCGAGGAGCAGATCCGCGAGACCATCGAGGCCTTCGGCGAGGGGGCGCGCCGGGCGATGGAGGCGGGCTTCGATGGCGTCGAGGTGCACATGGCCCACGGCTACCTCGGCTGCTCGTTCCTCTCGCCGCTGCTGAACCGCCGCGATGATGACTGGGGCGGCGACACCGAGCGCCGGACGCGCTTCGCCCGCGAGGTCCGGGCGACCATCATCGAGCGCTGCGGGTCGGAGTTCCCGTGCTGGTGCCGGATCTCCGCAGACGAGTTCATCGAGGGCGGCACCGACCTCGCGGAGGCGCAGCGATTCGCGCCGATGCTCGCCGAGACCGGCTACCAGGCGATCCACGTCTCAGCGGCTATCGGCGAGACCGCGCGCTTCGCATCCGCGCCCTACTACATCGAGCACGGCCACCTCATCCCGCTGGCCGAGGGCATCCGCGATGTCGTGGACGTGCCGGTGATCGGCGTCGGGCGGATCCTCGATCCGGAGATGGCCGACGGGCTGATCCGCGACGGCCGCTGCGACTTCGCGGCGCTCGGGCGGGCGCTGCTGGCGGACGCGCACTGGCCGAAGAAGGCCGCTGAAGGGCGCGCGAACGAGATTATCCCGTGCATTGGCTGCAACCTCGGCTGCCTCGACCGCTCCTACTCCGACGGCCTCTGCCAGTGCACGAGCAACCCGTGGACGGGCCGCGAGGTGGACTGGTCGAACTACCCGGCGGGTGATCGCGAGACGAAGCGCCGGCGGGTGCTGGTGATCGGCGGCGGGCCGGGCGGGATGCAGGCGGCGATCGTGGCGGCGCATCGCGGGCACGAGGCGACGCTCTGGGAGCAGAGCGATGACCTCGGCGGGACCTTCCGGCTCGCGGCGATGGCCCCGGGCAAAAGCGAGCTTGCGGGGCTGCTCGAGTGGCAGAAGGATGAGCTGACGCGTGCGGGGGTGACGCTGCAGCTTCTCACGCACGCGACGGAGGATGCGGTGCTGCAGTTCGACCCGGATGTGCTAATCGTCGCCACCGGCTCGCAGCCGCTGGGGGCCGAGTCGATGCCCTTCGGCGCGGGCGGGCGGTATGTCAGCGGCGACGCGGTGCTCGCGGGACAGGCACAGGCGAGCGATCCGGTCTTCGTGGTGAGCAACATGGGCGCGGGCGCGGAGATCGCGCATCTGCTCGCGGAGCAGGGGCATGGGGTGACGCTGCTTGAGTCAGGCGCCGATCCCGCGCCGATGCTGCCGGCGGGCCCGCGCGCGTTCCTGCTGGAGCGGCTGGAGGAGCTGCGGGTGACGATCCTCACCGGCCACCGGGTGCTGGGGCTCGATGCTGAGGGGATCATGGTCGAGGCGATGGGCAAGGAGAAGCGCTTCGACGACCCCGGCACGGTGGTGCTGGCGCTTGGGCGGCGGGCGAACGATCGTCTCGCGAGTGAGCTGGAGAGCCTGCCGATGGAGATGGTTGTGATCGGCGACGCGGAGAAGCCGCGGCACGCGCAGGCCGCGGTGCATGAGGGCGCGCTGGCCGGGTGGGATATCTGACGCACGCGAGGTGAGGACGATGGCGAAGCTGACCTTCTACGGCCACTCCTGCTTCCTGATGGAGGCCGACGGCAAGCGGGCGATCATTGACCCGTTCCTGAGCGGCAACAAGGCATCAGGGGCGGACCCGAACACCATCGAGGTGGATGCGGTGCTGGTCACTCATGCGCATGGCGATCACCTCGGCGATGCCGTCGCGATCGCGAAGCGCACCGGAGCCACCGTCGTAGCGGTGCATGAGATCGCGCAGTACTGCAAGCGACAGGGCGTGGCGGAGGCCTTCGGGATGAACCTCGGCGGCGCGCACGACTTCGACTTCGGGCGCGTGAAGCTGACGATCGCGCACCATAGCTCGGGGATCGTCGGGCCTGAGGGCGTGATGGCGCTCGGGGTGCCCTGCGGCTTCCTCCTGACGATGGGCGGAGTGACGCTCTACCACAGCGGGGATACCGCGCTGTCGGCGGAGATGGAGCTGCTCGGGAAGCTGCACGAGATAAACGTGGCGGCGCTTTGTTGCGGAGACACCTTCACAATGGGGCTGGAGGATAGTATAATTGCGGCGAAGATGATCGGGGCAAAGCTGAACATCCCGATGCACTTCGCGACCTTCCCGGCGATCCAGGATACCGGCCAGGAGTTCGTGGATCGGCTGGCGGATGCCGGGATGCGCGGTAAAGTGATGCTGGCGGGAGAGACAATCGAACTTCCGTGATGCGCCCTGCGTCTACGCAGATGGAGTGAGCACTTCTCGGGTGTTCCAACGGGGTCAACGCTGCCCCGCACCCTGACGGTCGCACATCACACAGGAGGTGATGCAGTTGGGCTATAGAACAGACTGCATGGTGAAGGTGACGGAGACCAGTTGCACAGGGTGTGGTGTCGGCAGCTAGGAACTTGCTGTCGGTGACCGCGCCCTGCTGAGGCGAAAGAATCTCAGAAAGGTCTCCTCAGCTTGGCCTGCGGTCTTCACGAAACGGACCCCGCCACCAGACAGCCCTGTCTGGACCGGCGGGGTCTCTTGATTCTGGAGGTATGCCAGAGTAACGCGGGGAACGTCGCTGTGACAAGATACAGCAGACATGATTCGCGCTGTGCGCGGCAGGATCTGCTCGCTGCGCTCGCACAACGGGCAACGGCAAACGGCGTCCAATGGGAACGGGAGTGGACACCTCTGTGCCGTTCACATTCCCATGCCGTTGGTCGTTTCCTGTTGCGGCCCACGCCGTTTGTGGGCCGCATCCTGCCCGGCGAAGCCGGAATCCTGTTTCGCAGCAGCCCCGTCCTGCAGCCTGTCGTACGCACATGCCCTGTCGAGGAGAGGAGCTCGTCTCGTGCCATACGCCCTCATCGTCGCGTCGCTCCTGATCGGCACCATGCTCTCCCCTGCCCTCGCGCAGGAGCAGCCCGCAACCGATGATCTCGCGGCGGCCATCGCCTCAGTCGAGCAATCCGCGCCCGCGGGCGCCGACCCGCAGGTGCTCGCGACGAACCTGCCCCTCGCGAAGCTCAAGCTGAAGAAGGCGCGGCTGCTCGAGGGCTCGGCGTGGTATGCGGCCGCGAACATCGCCGATGAGGTCGCCGAGGGCCTGCGGCTCGTGGAGATGACGCGCGCCGGGCGGCGCTACGTGCCGCCGAAGGACACGCTGAGCGAGCTTGCCTACACCGCGCAGAACGATGGCAGCGTGCAGCCCTACTACGTGCACATCCCCGAAGCCTACGATGGCGAGCGCGAGTGGCCGCTGATCGTCTTCCTGCACGGCTACGTGCCAAGCATCAGTGTGGTGGACCCGTGGGTTCTGGGCGAGGACGTCTGCGACATCGCCGAGCGCAACGGCTGCATCCTCCTGATCCCTTACGGCCGGCGGAACACGGACTTCCAGGGCGTCGGCGAGGTGGACATCTGCGACGCCATCGAGCAGACGCGCGCGCAGTTCCGCATCGACCCGGATCGCATCTACCTCTCCGGCGTCTCCATGGGCGGGATGGGCGCGTGGAACATGGCGCTGCGCCGTCCGGGGTTCTTCGCCGCCACCACACCCATCTCCGGCCAGACCGACATGTTCCGCTGGTGGGGCTGGGACCCTCAGGGCATGACGCCGTTCAAGCGCTTCCTCGTGGCATGGGATAACCCGGAGGAGATGGCGCAGAACGCCCGCGGGCAGAGCTTCTTCGTGCAGCATGGTGAGCTGGACAGCCTCATCCCGGTGATCGAGTCGCGGTCGATGGTCGCCAGGATGCGCGCCCTTGATATCCCGGTCGGCTACTACGAGTTCACCGGTGCGAGCCACTACATCTACTGGGACACCCCCTGCTTCGAGAACGCGTGGGGCTGGTGCAAGGACTTCACGCTCGACCGCGCGCCGAGCCGCGTCACCTTCCGCTGCTTCTCGCTGCGCTACAACCGTGCCCATTGGCTCACGATCGACCGGCTGAAGCAGTGGGGCACGCCCGCGACGGTAGATGCGACTATAGCGCAGGATGGCGCGCGGCTGGACATCACCTGCGAGAATGTGGCGGCGCTGAGTGTCGACCTCGCGGGCTGCCCGCTCGCCGCGAACGAGCAGTTCGTCGTGACGGTGAACGGCGAGCAGCGCGAGGTCACCCCGCAGGACGGGCGGCTGGCCATCGAGATCGATCCGGCGCCCGAGCAGCAGTGGCCGCCGCTCAAGCGCAACGGGCTCTGCGGCCCTGCGGAGGATGTCCTCAACGCGCCCTTCATCATGGTGCAGGGGACCGCGGGGAGCGATGCCGAGGACCTCGCGCTCGCGACGAAGGTCGGCATGTGGGTGGAGGAGTGGGATCGCTTCGCCGACGGCCTCCCGCGCGTCTGCACCGATGAGGAGCTGACCGAGGAGCAGGCACGCACGATGAACCTGGTGCTCTTCGGCACTCCTCAGACGAACGCGGTGCTGGCGCGGATCGCGGACCGCCTGCCGGTCACCATCGGTGACCACAGCTACGAGGTGCTCGGCAGGACCTTCGCGGGCCCGAACCTCGGGCTGGCGCTCTGCTATCCGAACCCCGAGCAGCCGGATCGCTACGTGCTCATCTACTCGGGCGAGCTCTACGGCCGGCGGCTCTCGATCAACCACAAGCACGACATGCTCCCCGACTTCCTGATCTTCGACAGCACGCGCTTCACCATTGGCGACACGGAGGCGAACGTCTTCGGCGGCTGGTTCGATGTAGACTGGCAGCCGAAGCCGGAGCTTGCGTGGGAGGGCGACCACGAGCCAGGGCGGCCGGTGGTAGAGGAGTAGGCCCCATTTCCGGCAGGATTATCACAGTCTTTCCTTCTTCCGCTGTTTACCACGGATTCTCCGCCATTTGGAGACATTTTGCGGCCCACTGTGACGCACTGTCGGCGGTCGGTCACGCTGAAGCACCGACTATCGCCACTGCGACAGACGTACCCGCCGGCATCCCAACCAGCGGGTGCGTCACCGACGCAGGCGGCGGCATTGGGGATGTCTGGCTCTCGGTCGATGATGAGTACGATCTGGCAGACGTCGCCAGCATCGAAGTGTACCCGGACGCCGACGGGGAGTTCTCGGTCAGCATCAACCTTGCGGCCGCCAGGAACGAAGACGACATGGACGGCCGCTGCTACACGATCTATCTGCACGCGGAGAATGCGGACGGAAGCGATGAAGCCTCAACTTCCGTCGCGGTAGTCGTACCACATGATGGTCGCTGATCACACAGCCAGGGCCCCCCTCCCGGGAGACCAGAGGTGGTTGCGGGAGGGGGGCCCGTCGAAGCTGAACAGAGACACGCGGCTACTCCGCCTCTGGCGCCTCCCCCAGCACGATCAGCGGCTGGCTGCGCAGGTAGAACGGCTCTTCGTGCCCGTCTGCGTAGACCACCTCGCCATGCACGATCAGGGAGTAGATGCCAGGATCGCGGCGCAGCGTGACCGGGAGCTCCATCGCGTTCGCCTCAGCCGAGATGTACCGCCCAAGTGCCTCTGCCTCGCCGCCGCGAGCGGGCATGATCAGCGGCTGCGCGGTGATCTGCTGGACGCCCTCACCGGTCGCGCGCAGCCTGATCTGCACCGCGATCTCCGCGCCAATCGCGCGAGTGCGAGCCGCCCCGCCCGCAACGCCCTCAGGCCACTCGAACTGCGCGGTTGCGGACTGCTCGTGGTGCGGCATGACCTCGACCGGCGTGGCGATGGCGCCATCAGTGATGCCGCGGATGACCTCCCGCGAGAAGTCGTTGAGCGCGAAGATGAGGAAGCCATCCGCGCCAAGCTCGCGGGCGAGCGCGATCTGCTGCGAGAGGTTCACGGGCGTGCTGGAGCGCGTAGAGGCTACGCCGATGCCCGCGTAGACCGGGATCGTGCCGCCGACAAGCTCCATCTGCGGCTCGAGCTTGCGGCGGAAATCCTCGACGCTGCCGGTGTAGTTCATCGGGCAGAGGAAGTCGAGGTAGCCCTCGCGCGCCCAGGTGATCCAGTCCTGCGCGTCCGCCTCTGGCGCGCCGGTGACGCTGGCGCGTGCGGCGAGGGAGATCTGCAGATCGGGCTTGATCGCCGCGAGGCGCTCGCGCATCTCGGCGACCAGCGAGGTCTGCAGGTGGCGCCGCCAGTCGCGGTACTGCGCGAGCAGCTTGCCGCCCTCCCAGCAATCCGCGGGCCAGTCCGCCACGGTCACGCCCGCCCACTCCTCGAACTGCTCGCGGCAGCGGTCGCAGTAGCAGTAGCGGCTCGACGGGTAGCGCATGAAGTCGTAGTGGATGCCGTCCACGTCGAAGTTCCGCGCCATCTCCTCCATCGCCGCGATCTCAAGCCGCCGGTTGCGCTCATCGGAGGGATCGAGCCAGCGCCGGCTCCAGGTGTACTGCTGATCGCGCTCCTCCTCGCCCATCGCCTGCTCGACGGAGACGACAAAGCGACCCTCCTCGTAGAAGCGATCCACGACGCCCTCGGCGGCCATGTAGACCTGCCAGTTCCCGCGCCACGGATGGACCTCGATCCCATGCGCATGCGCGGCCGCAATGCACTCAGTCAGGTGATCGCGCTCAGTCACCTGTGGCAGCACCTCACTGGGGTAGGCGGCCGCGCCGGGTGTGCACATGTTCGGGAAGACCGCGGTGAAGTGCTCGGCCTCCAGTTCCGCCATGATCGCGTCCCAGTCGATCGCATCGCTCGGGAAGCTCATCCATGCGCCGCGCATCTCGTAGGGGCGCGAGGGGAAGCCCGCCGCGAGTGCTCGCTGGGTGGCCGCGTGAACCTGCTGCGCGGCGGCGAGGGCATCGGCGTAGCGCTCCTCACGCAGAGCCCTCTCGCCCTCCGCGGCAAGCTGCTGAGCCTGGCGCGCGGAGGCCGCGGCGGCCTGGTTCCCGCGCGTGGCTGCGAGCAGCGCGTCGAAGTCAGCGTAGCCGGTACCAGCCAGCGCGCCCGCAAGCGCGTCCCCGACCATGCGCTCCCACGCGCCGGTTACGAAGTGGCCGATCGTTGCCAGCAGCAGGTGGTGCTGCGCGGCGGTGTCGGCCTCGGGCCAGAGGACATGCGCCACCCAGACCGAGTGGTCGGTCATCACGACCGCCGGCGTGCCGGTGGAGGTGCCCTTGGAATCGAGCCAGTCCGCGATCGCGGTCGCGCCGTCTGAGAGCTCAGTCGCCACCTGTGCGCTCTTCGACTCCTGCCGCACCTGCTCGGGGAATCCGGGCGGAGCGTCGTCGGTGAACTGCATCGTGTGAAGCTGGCCCTCATACTCGTTCCGGCGGTAGGTCAATGCCTGCAGGCCAAGCATCTCCTGCAGCCCCTCAGGCACGCTGAAGAACCACATGACGTTGCCGCCGCCGGCGACGTAGTCGAGGATCGCCTGCGTATGCTCGGGGGTGGTGTCCAGCGCGAACGGGAAGATCGCGAGGCTGTACGCCGCAAGTTCGCCTGCGACGATCTGCTCGTCGGTCACGATGTCATACGCGACACTGTTCTGATCGAGGCCGCGCTTGACCGCCTCGTAGTAGGTGCCGATGCCCGCGTCCGGGTGCTTCTCCAGCGAGAACGTAGCCTGGACAAGCGCGACCTCGGCGGCGTGGGCTGCTGAGCCGGCGACCATCGCAAGCATGACGGGAACGAGGATGCGAGGCATGTTGGTCACTCCCCGAGCGGCTGATAGACGCGCGGCACGTCCGGGCTGATGGCGGTCCGTCGTGCGGGCAGCGTCACGTCATCGCCCAGTTCGACTTCCGGCAGGTCCGTCACGTCCACCGTGCAGTGATCCATCGCGATGCGGCCAATGATCGGAGCCTCGTAGCCGCGGATGCGCACCATCGGGAGATGGCGCGCCCTCCCCCACGCCGCGGAGGTGCGCGAGAGGAAGCCGCGCACAGCCATCTGCGGGCGCTCCGCGAGGCTGCGCGGCATCATCTCCAGCCCGTGCGCGTAGCCGACCGGCACCGTCGCCAGCTTCGTCTCGCGCCGCACGCGGAACTCGCCGCCGTAGCCGACCTTGCCGCTGACGCCGACGGTGCCGAGGTGCACGATGCGGCTGCGAAGCTCGAAGGTGTTGCGCAGGTCGAGGTCGCGCTTGCTCACATGCGCCGGATACTGCCCGTAGAGCAGCGTGCCGACGCGCACCATGTCCATCTGCGACTGCGGCTCCTCGAGCAGCAGACGGCTCGCGGCGGCGTGCACGATCAGGTCACTGCGGTCGGCGGAGGCACGGAGGTCCTCCGCGAGCCGCACGAACATCCGCGCGGAGACGCCGGCTCGGAAGAGGTCGAGGCCGTCGGCAAGCGCGCCCGAGCCCGGCGGCCCGTAGTGCGTGTAGAGGCCGGTGATCTTCACGCCCACGCCGCTCGCGGCGTCCATCAGGTCGATGGCGCGCTCGTCCGAGGGCATGCGCGCAAGCCCCGTGTCCACGAACACGTGCGCAGTCACGCTCTTCCCGACGGCCTCCGAGGCCTCGTGCAGCCACGTCACGTGCTCGCTCGAGGCGACGGTGGCGGTGATGCGGGCCTCAACGAGCGCCTCGCACTCCCCGGGCGCCGCCGGCATGAAGCAGAGGATCGGCGCGTCTACGCCCGCCTCGCGCAGCGCCATGCCCTCGTCGACGGCGCTCACGCCGAGCCAGGTGGCGCCGGCCTCGAGGAAAACGCGCGATGCCTCAACCAGCCCGTGCCCGTAGGCGTTGCTCTTCACCACCGCCATCAGCCGCGCGTGGCGGCTCAGGCGCTCCCGCACCACCGCCGTGTTGTGCGCCAGCGCCTGGGGGTCCACGATCACGCGCGTCGTCGGGCTCATCGCTCTCATCGGTCGCTATCGGCACTCCCGTCTGCCTCGCGCGCGGCGGTGATGGACTGCACGCTCTCCACCGCCAGCACCAGCAGCATCAGCAGCGCGAGGAATGATGACAGATCAACGGATTCGGGCCGCAGACGCCCGAGGAAGCCCTCCAGCGCCTCGCTCGCCACCACCTGTGCGGGGAGCGGGCTGAGGCGCTCGCGCACCTCGTCGGGCGACAGGCGGGCCGGATCGGCCTCGGCTGGATCGAGGTTGACTGCGACGGCCGCGAACTCCTCCTCGCCGGAGTGGATCTCGTAGACTCCGCGGGCGGAAGGGGTGAAGCGGAGGTGGCGGTCGGGCACGGCGGACGAACTGGAAGCCCGTCCTACGAACGGAACAACAACGGCATCGGGAGGCGGATCACCTACCGCGGTGACTTCGCCCGGGGCGCCGGGGAGGATCGCCGGCTCAGTGCCTGCCGCAAGGTGCATCACGAGGCGGTGCATCAGCGGCACGAACTCCGGCGCGCGGACGAGGTCGCCCCAGGCGTCATCGGGAGAGCTCGCGAAGAGCAGCGTGGTGGCTCGGTCGGCCGCGCCCTCGACCAGCGCGGGGGTGCCGTCGTCGTAGCGCGCCAGGACGGTTGCCCCTGCGCCTGTGACGCGCACGACAGGTTGCGTGGTGAGACGCGCGGCGCTGAGATCTCCCGCTCCCGGCTCGGCGAACGCCGCCAGCGGCGCGCGATCACTCGCAAGCTCCGCCAGCACCGCGCCATCCTCGCGCCGCACCGGCTCGCCGATGGTGACCGCACCGAGGCCGAGCGCCTCGAGCAGCGCCTGATCCGCATCCGCGAAGGCAAGCGCGCCCACGCCGCGCTCCATCAGCGCCCGGAGTGCCTCGCGCTGGGCCTGCGCGGAGGCGCCGGCGAAGATGATCGCGTCGAGCGCATCCTCTGCAGCGATCGTGTCAGCCTGCACAACCTCCACGGTCGAGCGCGCGTCGCCCTTCGGCCACGGATCGAGCGCCGCCGCAATGAAGCGCGTCTGCTGCGCGGAGCCGATGAGCGCCACGCGCAGCCTCTCCCGCACACGCGCGGCGAAGAGCGCCTCGTCATCGGCGGGCATGGCGTCTGCGGGGAGGCGCAGCGTGCAGCTCAGGAGCGAGCCGCGCGGGGGCGTCAGCGCGAGCGAGGCGAACGCGACGCCGGCCGGCAGCAGGTCTATGCCGGCAGTCACGCTCGCCTCAGCGCACTCCGCGGTGACCGGCACGCGGCCCGCACCCCCTCCCCACGTGCGGGCGCGCACCTGCAGCTCCGGCGGCCGGGCAGCCAGCGCGACCGGCGAGTCCGCGCTCACCGCAACGATCGCTGAGTTCCCAGGTACTGCGCCACCCGCGTCGAACACCACCACCGGGACGCGCGCAGCCGGCGCGGCACTGAGCGCATCCAGCGACGAGGCCTGCAGGTCCGTGGCGATGAAGATGCGCGAGACCGGCCGCTGCGCGTCGAGCACCGCCGCGATGCAGTGACTCAGCCGCGCGCGGCGCTCGCCGACGGAGGTGCCGGCGATCCGTCGCCCGGCATCTGCCACGCGCAGCACGACCGGAGCCTCCGCGTCTGTGCGCTGCACGATCACCTCAGCGCGGTCGGGCATCGCCCCAAGGAGCGCCAGGGCGGCCTCCCGCGCGCGATCGATCGGGCGGCCCCGGGCGAGCCGCGCGTCCATGCTCGGGGAGCAGTCCATGATGAGCGCTGGCAAACCTGAGGGCTCCCCCAGCCGCGCGAGCGCCGGTGCGTCGCTCCTCGGCGCGGACATCACCAGCGCCAGCAGCAGCAGTGCGAGGCAGCGGAGGAGCAGCGAGGCGATCCTGCGGAGGCGTGCGGCGCTGCGGTGCTCGCGCTGCACGCGGCGCAGCAGCATGAGCGACGGGAAACGCTGCAGCCTCGGCCGGGGCCTGCCGAAGAGGTGGATGAGGATCGGCACGATGACGGTCGCGGCGGCGGCCAGCCACAGGGGGCTCGTGAGGGTCATCGCTCAACCACGCCCGATCCCCCGACAGGATGGCGTTCAGCCACGTTCATAGGGCAGTCTGGCGGTGAAATGCACACCCTCATCACCGGTCTCCGCGGTCAGTGTGCCTCCGAGGCGCCCGGCAAGATAAGCGCACAGCGGCAGCCCGAGGAACGGCGGCGCCGGCGCATTCTCCGTGTGGGTGGCCGAGAGCTCCGGCAGAGGCTGCGGCGGGATGTCGCCGCGCATCTCCACACCGCTGTCGCTGATGATCAGCAGGAGATCAGCCCCCTCCCGCCGCGCCCAGACACGCACCGTGCCGCCGGAGCTGCTGCGGTCCATGCTGTTGAGGATGAGGTGATAGGCAAGCTGCTTGAAGGCGCGCTCCTCGAGCGTGATCGGCTCGAGTCCGGGCTGGAGGTTGAGCTCGAGGCGCAGGTGCTGGCGTCGCGCCTGCCCGGCGAGCAGGTTCTCGACGCGCCGGATCATCTCAGGCGGCGAGAGCTGAGTCTCCTCACCGGCCACGTAGTAGCTGCGCACGCGGCCGACGTCGAGGATGTCGGTGATGAGCCGCAGGATGCGCTCGCCGCCCTCGTGACACTCCTGGGCAGCGTCGAGCTGGTTGGCGGGCATCTCCCCGAGCGTACCCGTCGTGAGCAGCTCGGAGAATCCCATCACCACGTTGAGCGGGGTGCGCAGCTCGTGGCTGATGTTCGACATCAGCCGCTCCTGGATGCGCGCGAAGCCGGAAGCGATCTCATCCGCCTCCTCGTTGCCGAAGCCGATGATCACAAGGGAGGAGTCGCTCTCTTCATTGGGCCGCGCGATCAGCCGCATACAGCGTGTATCGCCATCGGGCATCCGCATCGCGCAATGATGCGTCTGCGTCTCCCCATCCTGCATCGCGCGGTCCAGGAGCCGCTCGCACTCCTCCCGCGCCTCCACGCTGGGAAGCCCGCTGAGAGGACTGCCGGGCGCCACGTGGTCACGGCCGAAGACCGTGACTGCTTCATCGTTCGCGGCCCGGATGCGTCCCGTCCGTGCGTCAACGGCCACCGCGGGCAGTAAGGCCGCTGTGACGGCGTCGCGTGCGGGATCCGCAGGGGCACTTTGTGCGTTCGGCGCTGCGAGGTAGAGGAGTACGAGAACCAGCACCGTGACCCCAACCATCGTCATCGGCAGGCCGAGAAGGGCGACAGGCTGAAGGTGGATGGACTGCCCGATGACGGAGAGGGCAAGCATCAGCAGCAGCAGAATGATCGCAGCGTAGAGCAGGGGGCGTCGGCTTGTGGCGTTCTCCTCGCCACCAGCCGCAACCGCAGGGCCATGTTGTGCCACGAAAACAGCTCCTCCTCAGCAATGGTGCATGTACGGCGGGCATGCCTCGATCGGCGAGATTGGCGCAACGTTAGAGCATTCGACGAACGGAGTCGCTTGCCCTGCAAGGGCGGCGCGCGCCGCTCATCGCCGGGTAGGCGCCCGCAGATCATGCAGCAGCAGCCTCAGCACGTAGCCGCACTGCAGGAGTGCCAGAGCGCCCGAATACTTCCACGACGCGATCTCCCCGCGGTAGTGCTTGCGGTAGAAGCGCAGGAAACTGCGATGCGACTCGGTGAGCATCCTCCGGCGCACCTGCCGGGTTGAGGCGCCGCCAACGTGTACCATGGACGCGCGCGAAGTGTACCAGACCTCACGACCAGCGTCCCAGATGCGCTTGCACAGGTCCACGTCGTTGAAGAAGATCGGGAACTGCTCGTCCATCAGCCCGATCTCATCCAGCACCGAGCGCCGCACCAGGAACGCCGAAGCCATCGGCTGATCCACCGGGCGCTCATCATCGTAGTCCCACCAGCTCATGCGGTACTTGCCGAAGCGGCGGCGACGCGGAAAGAGCCTGCTGAGGCCGAGCGCCTCATAGAGCACCACATCGGGCGTCGGGAAGCTCCGGCAGCTTGCCTGCACGGAGCCATCCATCAGCACGAGCCGCGGCGCGACCCCGGCGGCCTCCGGATGGTCCTCCAGGAAGCGCACGAGCGTGTCCAGCGCGCCCTCCAGCACCACGATGTCCGGGTTCAGCAGCAGGATCAGCTCGCCCCGAGCGACCTCGATCGCCTGGTTGTTGCCTGCCGCGTAGCCACGGTTGTCCGCGTTCGCGATCAGTGTCACCTCAGGGTGATCCGCCCGCACCATCTCGGCCGTGCCATCCGCCGAGGCGTTGTCCACCACGATGACCTCACGCGTGACCTCATCCGAGATCGCCCTGATGCTTACGAGGCAGGCGTCCAGCAGGTCGCGCGTGTTCCACGAGACGATGCAGATCGACAGCGTGGGCTCGCTCATGCGCCCTCCACCGCCTGCCTGTAGGCGCTGAGGGTGGCGCGGGCGGTCTCCAGCCAGTCGAACTCCCGCAGCCGCGCCCGGCCACGCTCAGCCAGCATCGCACGAAGCTCAGCATCCCCCAGCACCCGCAGCAGCGCCTCCGCGATCTGCCCCTCATCACGCGGGTCAACGAGCAGCGCGGCATCGCCCGCGACCTCCGGCATCGCCGAGACGTCCCCCGCGATCACCGGCGTCCCGCACTCGAAGGCCTCCAGCACCGGCAGGCCGAAGCCCTCGTAGAGCGACGGGAAGAGGAAGGCGTCCGCTCCGGAGTAGAGCGCCGGGAGGTCGGCGTCGGGCACGTAGCCGAGGGGCTGCACATCATCGCCGGCGGCCTCGATCGCGCGCTCAGTCTCATCCGCCTGCCAGCCGCGCTTGCCCGCAAGCACCAGCCGGTGCGGCAGGCCCGCCTGTTTGCGCGCCTGCTGAAAGGCCGCGATCGCGCGCGGGAGGTTCTTCCGCGGCTGCCGAACGCCCACGAATAGCACGTAGGGCCGCGTCACATCGTGCCTCGCCAGGACCTCCTCCACGCCCCCCGCATCCGGGGCACGAAAGCCGGGCGTGATCGCGTAGGGCGTCACCGCGATCCGCTCCGGGGGGAGGCCGTAGACGCGCTCGAGGTCTTCGCGCGTGCACTCCGAGCCGGTCAGCACGCTCCGGGCGACGGAGAAGGTCGAGCGCAGCCCGAGGTCGAGCACGAGACGGTCCTTGAGCGGAAACCACTGCGGGAAGAGGCGGAAGCTGATGTCATGCACGGTGGTCACGAGCGCCGGGTTGGTTGTGCGGGGGCCATTGTACTGCACGTGGAGCAGGTCGAGGTGAAGTTCACGCGCCGCCTGCGGCAGCAGCACGAGCGTCCAGAGGCGGCTGTTGGCGCTCGGCAGCACCCGCGTGCGCCATCCCGGCAGAAGCTCTCCCTCGTGCATACACGGGAGATCTCCGGGCGACTCGCAGTCGAAGAAGAGCGTGACATCCAGCGGCGTGCGTTCCTGCTCCATGAGCCGTGCGAGCCCGTCCACCAGGCCGAGCGCGTAGCTGCGGTCACCGGTTTTCGGGTAGGAGATTGCACGCGCGTCAATCCCGATCCTCAAGCCCCGCTCAGCCACCTCAAGCCCGCCGATCCTTCGTCTCCCGCCACGTCTCGTCCATCGCCATCGCCACCTCAACCACCCGAAAGTGCACCTCGTAGCTGCTGATCAGCTCGCGGCTCGCGCCAAGCACCGGGCCCATGATGTTCCAGAAGCTCCCGCGGGCGAGTCCGCCCCACGCCACCAGGATGCGCTGCAGCACCTCCGCGAGATGCCCGTAGTGCTTGCCGAAGAAGCGGAAGTTCGCGCGGTGCGCGGCAAGGATCCGCTTGGCAGAGGCGTCGCCCCAGCTCCCGCCCTCGTGATGCACGATCTCCGCATCCGGCAGATACCAGCGCTCCAGCGCCGCCTGCGCGAGGCGGTAGCACCAGTCGAGGTCCTCCGCGTACATGAAGTAGCTCTCGTCCAGCCGCCCCACGCGCTCCCAGACGCTCCGCCGTGTCGCGATGCAGACGCCCGAGAGCCAGTCCACCGCGCGCGCGTCGGCGTGGTCCCACCACGTCATCTCATACGCGCCGAAGGTGCGGCTGCGCCGGAAGAGCCGATGCAGGCCAAGCTGCGCCACGACCGTCAGCCACAGTCGCGGGAAGGCGCGGCAGGTCGGCTGCAGCTCACCCTCCGGGCCGTAGGCCGCTGGACCGCAGGCCCCGACCTCCGGGTGGCTCGCGATGAACTCCATCAGTTGCCGCAGCGCTCCGGGCCGCACCTCGGTGTCCGGGTTGAGCAGCAGCAGCACATCCGCCGAGGCCGCCGCCACCGCGCGATTCGTGCCCGCCGCGAAACCCAGGTTCTCCTCGCTCGCGATGACGCGCACCTGTGGGAAGTCCCGCGCGAGCATCTCCAGCGTATCGTCGGCGGAGGCGTTGTCCACCACGATGGTCTCGACCTCAAGGCCGATGCCGGTTTCCGCGATGCTGCGCAGGCAGCTCGCGAGCAGGTCGCGGCAGTTGTACGAGACGATGCAGATGGATAGCTCAGGACTCAGTCTGATCGCCCTCCGCGCGCTCCGCAAGCTGCGCCAGGATCGCGTCGCAGACCTCGCGCACGGCCCCGTGGCCGCCGGGGCGGCGCGTGACCCAGTCCGCCTCCGCGCGCACAGCGTCCACCGCATCGGCTACCGCTACACCGAAGCCGACCATCCGCAGCGCCGGGAGGTCCGTGATGTCATCGCCGATGAACACCGCGGCCTCGGCCGGGATGCCGGTCTCCGCGAGCAGCTCCCGCACCGCCGCCTCCTTGTCCATGCGCCCGAGCACCACGTGGCAGATCTTCAGCACGTCGCAGCGCGCAGCCGTGATGGCCGACTGATCGCCGCTCACGATCGCAGTCAAGAAGCCCATATCCGCCAGCATCGCCAGGGCCAGTCCATCCTTGACATCGAAGCGCTTCAGCGCCTGCCCGTTCGCGTCGAAGTACATCCCGCCGTCGGTCAGCACCCCGTCGCAATCCATCATCAGGATGCGCACCGGGTTCGGCAGCGGCATCCCCGCGTCTCCGGCTTCAGTCACTGAACGTCGCCTCCGTCCGTCATGCAGAACACATACAGCAGCGGGACGCCATGCTCGTCAACAGCCGCACATGGGTCGCGCGTCGCCAGCAGGCCCCGACTGATATCCGTGAACTCCGTGCTCTTGTTCTGAAAGATCGCGTAGTCCGCCTGCGCCAGCGCCTCCGGGCCCGCGACCGTGCGGATGTCCGCTCGGAGCAGCCCCAGGCTCTGATACATCCGCATGGTCGCCTCCACGCCCGCGGGCTCGATCCAAGCGACCGCCCCCTGCGGCGCGTGCTCGTTCAGCCACAGCGCCCCGTCGAGGTACGTCTCGCCCCAGTAGGTCGGCTCCATTCCCGCGCGCGCGGCGCCGAGCAGGCCCCCGATCAACTGATTGTAGTAGCTGAGCTGGTGCGGGTGGTAGCTCAGCAGATCGCGCAGCGGCAGCGCGATCGCCACGATCACGACGAGCGCCGGCAGCAGCCGCAGCAGCCGCCGATCCCCCTCCAGCCGCTGCGCAGGCTTCGCCTGCAGCGCCCGCGCAAGCCACCCGATCCCCACGCCCGCGAAGAGCGCGATCAGCGGGAAGACCGGCTGGAACAGCCGCAGACCGTTGTACTTGGGCGTCCCCGGCAGCGAGTTGAGCGTGAAGTTCACCAGCAGCGCCCAGCCCATCAGCGCCCCGAGCGCCCGGCGCCGGAAGCCCTGATCCTCCCAGCGCTCGCGCAGGCCACGAAGTTCCCCCTGAAGCGGTTCTCTCACCAACCGCACAGCACCTGCGATCGCCCCCGCCATCGTCACGATGGGCGTAGTGATCGCGGTCATCACGATCGGGTAGTGCCAGGGCGCAGGCGCGTAGCGCACCCCGAAGTAGGTCACGTGAATCTGCCAGTGGCGCAGGTGGAAGGCCATGTACGAGCCGAGCCGCGCGATCGTGTCATGCCAGAGCCACGGCCACGTCGCGAGGAAGGTCAGCGGCCCCACCGTCGCGCCGCAGACGATGGCCGGCAGCAGCATGTCCCGCGCGTAGAGCGCCAGCCACGGGAGCACGATCAGCGGCACGAAGAACGAGTTCACCTTGATGCTGAGCGCGATCCCCCAGACCACCGCGCCGGCAATCGCCCAGCCCCAGCTTCGCCGCCACGCCGCGAGGTAGAAGAAGCTCAGGCAGACGAAGGTCGCGGCCATGATCGGTGCGTCGAGCGAAAACAGGTGGCTGTGCGCGAAGGTGCGCGGGAGGGTCATCAGCGCGCCGACCGCCGCCACGCCCTCCAGCCGCCCCCACACCGCGCTCACCAGCAGGTAGAGCACCGCGCAGGCTCCCGCGACCAGCAGGTGCGTGCCGAAGCGCAGCGCCGCGAGCGTCGGCAGCCACCCGGCCACCAGCGGCGTCGTCAGCGCCCCCCAGAGCTTGATGAAGCCCGGCTGCTGCTCGCTGCGCGCGTCCCAGAAGCGCCGGATGCCCCCCTCGCTGAAGGCCTCGCCCGGGTCGAGCGCGACCAGCCGCAGCCACGCCGCCGTCTCCTGTGTGCGCGACATGTACACCGGCTCGTCGTAGCCGAGGCCGTAGCTGTGCGCGGTGGTGGCGAGGACGCTCGCCACGAGGGCGAACACCGCCGCCGCCTCCAGCGCGCGCCGCAGACGCGGGCTCATCCGCGCCGCCTCCCGGCCAGGACGCTCCCGATGACAGCCGCCAGCGCGCCCAGCGCCAGCAGCGACCCGAAGCTCCCGATCCGGAAGCTCGCCGGCAGATAGACGAAGCGAAGTTCGCTCGCGGGCTGCTCGAGGAAGACCGCCCGTCGGATGAGGTCCGTCACGATGATCGGCCGCTCGCGCCCGTCGGCGTAGGCGCGCCATCCCGGGTAGGCCACGTCCGCGAGCACCACCCACGCGCCCGCCGGCATCTCCCCGCGCACCAGCACCGAGTTCGCCTCATACTCCGCCACGCTCAGCTCCGGCCGCGCCTCGGCCTCCCACCGCTCACTCTCCGCGCCCACGATCCGCGCCACCAGCGGGTCGGCGTCAGGCGCGCTCACCGCGTCGAAGATCGCCCGCTCATCGGCCATCGGCTCGACAGCGCTCGGCACAAATGCCCGCGGAGCCGCCTGCTCGTTGGCGTAGAGCCGCTGCTCCGCCAGCGCCTCCAGCCGCCAGCCTGGCTCATCCATCCGCTCCGTCGAGGCCAGCCAGTCCACCGCCATCAGGTCGAGCAGCGGGGCCTGCGGGTCCACCTGATCGAAGCCGTAGCGCTGCGACTGCGCCCGCGCGCTCAGCCGCGCGTAGGGCGCGGAAACCAGCGAATCCGATCCCTGCGCCGACTGCAGCCCGAGGACCATGTGCGTGTTCGGCGCGATGCGGTTGAGGAAGTCCGGCCCGATGGAGGCCATCCGCGCGGGCTGCGGCCCGGCCTCGATCCGCCGCACAAGCTCCGGATGGATGCGCAAATACTCCGTGCGCCCCTCCGGCGTGAAGGTCTGCATGAACACGCCCATCTCCAGCGCGACCAGCAGCGCCAGCGCGTACCACGGCCGCACCGAGTCCGCCCGCACACCCCACGTCGCCAGCGCCCACGCCGCGATGAGGATCGCCGCGAAGCGCCCGATCTGCAGCAGCGTGTAGCCGCCGAGATCGCCCGGCATCCCCGCCGCCTCAAGCTGCCCGGTGAAGACCCAGACGTTCAGCCCTGCGATCAGCCCCACCGCCAGCAGCGGCCCCGCCGCGAGCAGCAGCGCCCTGCCAGCGCGCCGCTCGTCGCCCGCGAGGCCCATCAGCGCGTCGCAGCCAAGCGCGCCGAGCACCGACCCAGCCGTGCACGCCAGCACCACCGCGCGCCCGATTCCGTTGAGCTGCGAGTAGCCCGGCACCAGTTCGTAGAGCAGCCGGTTCAGCGGCGTCCCGAACGCCAGGCCCAGGCCCAGCAGAAGCATCCCCAGCCAGAACCAGCTCTGCCGCCTGCGCGCTACGATCAGCCCCGCGATTCCGAGCATCAGCGGCGCCACGCCGAAGTACCACGCGGTCTCCGTGTACGTCCGGTACTGCCTGCCCCACCACGCATTGAGGTCGGCGCCCCAGTGATTGCCGCGCGCGGAGTTGCCGAAGATGTCCGGCATAATCCCGAGCAGAAGCTGCGGCGGCGCCAGCGCGAAGCCAAGCTGCGCCTCGTAGCTCGTGCCCGCCGCACGCGCGTTCTCCCGCACGAACTCCAGCGTCGGCGCAAGCTGCGCGGCCGCAAGCAGCGTCCCGAGCACCACCGAGCCCACGGCGAGCGCCGCACTCCCGAGGAGCGGCCTGATGCGCTTGCCGTCGAGCGCCAGCCCCGCCAGCCGCGCCACCACGTAGAGCGCATACGCGAGGAGCACGTAGACGCTGATGTGCAGGTTGCCCGCGAGGAACTGCATCCCGATCGCGAAGGCACTCAGGCCGTGCCAGCGGGCCTGCCGGCAGCGCACTGCGCGCTCGAACCCGAGGAGCATCACCGGCATCCACGCGGGCACTGAGCGGAAGCTCGGGAAGGTCAGCCAGCCCACGAAGAAGCCGCTGAGCATGAAGCTCACCGCGCCGATCGCCGATGCCACCGGCCTCAGGCCGATCGTGCGCAGGAAGGCGTACATCCCCGTGCCCGCGATGACCAGGAAGAGCAGCGTCGCCCAGCCGAGGGCCTTCAGCGGCTCGATGAGGTAGTGCAGCCAGGTCTCCGGGTAGAAGACCGCGGACTGATTGTTGCCGACGAAGGGTGTGCCGGAGAGCATCAGGGGGTTCCACAGCGGGACGTTGCCCTGCCGCACCTCGCGAGATGCGTAGAGCCGCCAGGGGTAGAACTGCTGCACCGCGTCGAGGATCGGGTTGGAGACGCCCTCGGTCGGCGCGAACTCCTGTGCGTGCGCCCGCCACGGCTGCATGCGCAGGTAGAGGTCGGTCGGCAGGAGCGCGCGATCGCCGATGGTCGTCTGCCACGTGACCGCGACGGCCACCGCCCAGACGAACGCCAGCGCGCGCAGGTCAGGCCCGGCCACCCGGATCACGCCGATCATACGCTCCTTCCCGCAGCCGCCTGCGGATCAGCCGCAGCTGGCGCCATGACTCCGCCGCGTTCCTGAAGGGCCTCACGCGACTGTCACGGCTGTCACACCAGTGCACCGGCAGTTCCACCACGCGCAGGCCCAGGCGCCCCGCGATCACCAGCAGTTCCGCGTCGAAGGCCCAGCCATCAACGGTCGCGCGTTCGAAGATCTGCCGCGCTGCCTCGCGCCGGAACGCCTTGAAGCCGCAGGTGATGTCACTCACGCTCAGCCCGAGCATCGCCCGCGCGATCCCCCGGAATCCGCCGCCCATCACGCGCCTCAGCAACGGCTGCGCCTGCTGAATCTGCGCGTCCGGGTGCTGCCGCGTCCCCACGACGACCTCGGCCCCGGAGGCCATCGCCTCCAGCACACGGTCGATCTCCTCCACCGGCGTCGCGAGGTCGGCATCAAGGAACACCACCACCTCAAGCTCCGCGTGCAGCACCCCCTGCCGCACCGCGTAGCCCTTCCCGCGGTTCGTGCCGTAGTGAACCACCCGCACGCGCGCGTCCTCCGCCGCGGCCGCCTCCGCGACCTCCAGCGTCCGGTCGGTGCTGCCGTCGTTGACCACCACGATCTCGCCCGTGAGGCCCCTGTCATCAAGATACTCCCGCGTACGCGCGATGGCCTGCGGCAGCGACTCCTGCTCGTTGTAGGCCGGGATCACGATCGAGACGCTCGCTGGGCCGGTGGTCTGCTCGGGCACGCGCTACTCCTCCGTGGATGGATCGTCGGGTGCGGCTGTCATCGGCACAACCGGCGCCTCGAAGACCGGCGCATCGGGGCTGTAACTATACACGGTCACATCGCCCCGCGCAAAGATCGGCGTGAGGAAGCCGCGCGTGGCCTCGCGGAACTCAGCCGCCGGGTCCTCAGGCGGCTCGTTCTCCGAGGCCAGCATCATCTGCTGTGCCAGCAGCGCCTCGTAGGGGCCGTAGAAGACGTAGTCGGCGCCGGCCGCATCAAGTGCCGCCCGCAGCACCTCCGGACTGCGCCCCGGCAGCAGGAACTCGCCCACAAAATCCACCGCCTCGCCGAAGTGCAGCGTCTCAGCCCAGTGCCCTGCGAAGACCAGGCAGGCCGCGCGTGGCGGGATGTAGTTGCCGGTGAATGATGAGCAGAGCACCACGTCATCCTCACCCGCGCGCGTCGCCAGCGCCTCCATGCCGCGCACCTCGTCGAAGGTCAGGTACATCGGCGGCTGCAGGTAGCGCAGATACTCCAGGTTGTTCGTCGCCACGTTGTGCAGACAGTCCGCCACGAACAGCGCGTTGGATGGCAGGGACAGCACCACCGCGAGCGTGATCAGCAGCGGCGATCGCGCCCGCTCCTCCGCCCGGCGCTTCGACTGCAGCGCGGGCGCAATGACCTGCACCAGCGCCACCGCCGCGAGCACGCACAGCGGAATGTGCAGCCCCTCCGCCATCTTCCGCTGGAACGCGAACAGCGGCTCCCAGTGGAACTCCGGCGCCGCCACCGGCTTCACCGCGTAGATCAGCACCGCGTTCGTCGCCGCCCAGCAGACCGGCAGCATCAGCCGCGGATCGGTCCGCCAGTGCCGCAGCGCATACCACGCCCCCGGCAGCGCCAGTAGCAGCACGAGCCCGTAGCCCGCCGCCATGTCCCGCACGCGCGGCGAGAGCGTCGGCGTGTTGATCTTCTGCAGATATGCCGGGTCCTGCTGCGCCGTCCACCACGCCCACGCGACCGATGGCAGCCCGATCGCGAAGATCACCAGGTAGAGCGCGGCGGCGTGCGCGAGGCGGATCTCCCCGCGCACAACGGCCAGCGCGGCGAAGGTCACGATCGTCGCATGCAGTACGAGGACGTCGTAGCCATGAACGTTGCCGATCACGAGCATCAGCACGCCCGTCACCGCCGCCCAGCCGAAGCTCTTGCGCTCGAGCGTCAGGACCGCGCCGATCAGCACCGCGCATATCAGCGCCATGGACCAGACGAAGAGCGGGTTCAGCAGCAGCGAGAGGAAGGTGAATGCCTCCGGCTGCACCTGCCAGGTCTGCGGCGGCAGCGGCGCGTAGTCCGGCGGGCGCAGCGGCGGCGGGAGGTGATCCGGAACAGTGCTCGCCCACGCCGCGGCCAGCCACCCGAACCCGGCGCTCAGCGACGCCAGCGCGAGCGCCCCCCACCGGACCGCCTTCGAGCGCGACAGCAGCGCCGCCAGGAGGTAGATCATCACCAGCAGCACGATACCGCCAAGCAGCCGGGCGATGTGAAAAACGATCCCGCCAGGCAGCCCGGTCCACGCCATCACGCGACCGAGCACCAGCAGGAAGACATTGAGGAAGTGCGGATTCTGCGGCATCGTCGTGTACTGATTGCGCAGCAGCACCCGCCCCTCCGAGGCCTGGCGCATCCACTGGAGGTAGACGTTGCCCTCATCCACGCCCCACAGGAAGCCCTGGAACTGCTGGTCGGGTGCCGCGCGGCTGATCGCCCACAGGTAGGGAAGCACGGTCAGCGCCATGACGCCGATGGCCCAGCCGATCACCGGCGCCATCTCCCGCCATGTCACGAACCGCTCGCGTTCCTGCACGGTCTCCGCAGCCATCAGTTCCGCCTCTGCATCGTCAGTAGTGCCGCCACGGCCGCGATTCCGAGCAGCGCCAGGAACGAGCCCACGCGCACAGTGGCCGGCTCGAAGACAAGCCGCACCTTCGTGTCATCAGGCTCGGTATCCACGCCGCAGAACACCTCGAGGGCCTGCCTTACCTCGCGCCGCTCGCCCTGAGCATAAGCGCTCCAGCCGGGGTAGAAGGTTTCCGTCACGCACAGCCGCTGTGCGGTGCGCGCCTGCGGCAGCGTGATCTCCATCGAGGACGCGCCGCTGCGCCGCCACTGCGCAGGCGTCACCGCGCTCGCATCCGGCACCTCATCCGCGCCATCGTACATGAAGGCGCGCGGCAGCACCGGCGCGATCCGGTAGAGCGCGGTGCCACCGTGGCTGCTCTCCAGCACGACCTCCTGCGGCCCCTCACCCCTCGGCCTTGTGCGCGCGAGGACCGCGCCGAGGCCCGCAAGCGCCTGCCTCTCCCCCACAGCCCTCTCCGGCAGCATCATGTTGCCGTTGACCGCCGGCGCCACCTCCTCGCCCTCCGCGCGCAGCATCCACGCGCGGTAGCCGATCAGCATGAGCGAGTCGTAGCCGGAGACGCTGTCGTAGCCGTAGGCGGTGGCTGCGTTCGGCGGCAGGACCGCGTACGGCGCCTCCGCCATCCCCCACTCCGCCCGCGGCGTCACCTCCAGCACCCGCCCCTCTTCCGCCATCAACTGCTCGATCGCGGGTGTGAGCGGGTAGACGTGCTCGCGGCGCGTCTTCGGCAGGAACTCGTGCGCCCACGGGAGTAGCTCAAGGCCGAGGATCAGCAGCGCGGCTGCCCCCACTGCGGTGCGCGCGAGGAAATGCCGCCCCTCCGCGGGCTTCGGCAGACCCCGCAGGATGCCGTCGAGACCGAACGCTCCCGCCATCGCCACTGCGAAGGTGAAGACCGAGAGCAGGCGCGCGAAGCTCCCCGCCTGACCGATGCCGGGCACGTGGAAGTAGATGAGCCTCGCCACTGTCCCCGCCATCGCGAGATGAATGCATAGCGCGGCAAGGATCAGGAAGAAGATCGAGTGCCGCGTGCGGCAGACAAGCACGCCGATAACCGCCAGCAGAAGCGTGATGATGCCAACGAAGCCGCAGTGCTCGGGGTAGGTGATGCCGAAGCGGGTGAGTTGGTGATCGCCGGTGACCGGGCTGCCGAACGCGTCGGGGTCGAGGAACGCGATCCACTCCGCCGGCTGGAGCGCCACCCGCTGATGGAACTCCCAGCCTGCCTGGCTCGGGCCACCGTGCCCGCGAGGGGAGTTCGCCGCAAGCTCCAGCGAGGGCAGCAGTTGCACCGCCGAGAGCAGCAGCGCAATCGCCACCGAGCCGCCGAGTGCCTTCAGGTGCAGGGCGCGCCGCCGGTACGCCGCCCAGGCAAGCCGCACGAGCGCGTAGCCACCAGCGACCGCCCAGACGTACGCCGCAATCTGCAGGTGCCCGGCGAGCATCGTCATCGCGAGCGCCACCGCGAGGACTATCGCTCCGCGCCTGTCACCGGCGAAGATCAGCGCCACCCCAAGCAGTGCCCCCGGCAGCCACGCGAGGCAGTTGATGAGCGTGGGCAGCTCCGTCCAGGTCACCATGAAGCCGCCGAAGGTAAACGCGATTGCGGCGAACGCGCAGGAGAGGTGGCTGAGGCCGAGGCGTCGGCAGAACAGGACGATCAGGACCGCAGCCAGCGCGTAGTGCAGCGCCGCCAGCAGCCCCAGCCCCCACTTCACGTCCACCAGTGCGAGCAGCCAGTTCGGCGGGTAGAAGAGCGCAGACTGGCCGTTCCCCACGAACGGGTAGCCGCACATCTGATGCGGGTTCCACAGCGCCAGCTCGCCACTGCGCATTGTCCGTGCTGCGAACAGCCGCCAGGGGTAGAACTGGGCTACGCCATCCCACAGCAGCGGCGACCACTGCCGATCGGTGCCGGGAAGGTCCGCTTCGCTAGCCCACGGCTCCATCTGCGCCTGGAAGCCCGCTGCCAGCGGCGCATTCGGGCCGAAGAGGCAGTCCGCCCAGAACAGGACGCACAGCAGGGCAAGAGCGCCAACCAGCGCTGTAGTGTAGGTGCGGTCGGACTGCGTTCCCATGCCCGGATTATACACGCTGCGCCCCGCGGCCACAAAGCTGCGCGACACGGAGGGGCTCAGGATACGCCGGGGTCGGTGGGCGCCTGGATGGCCACGTGACTGCGCGCAAGCTCAACCGCCTCCGCGCGGTAGCTTGCCGCCACCGTGAAGACCCCGGCCATGATCAGTGCGAGGCCGATGATGCGCAGCAGCGGCAGGCTCTCACCGAGGAAGTGCCAGGAGAGGACGGTGACCATCACGAAGCTCAGCGCCACGAACGGGTAAGCGTAGCTGAGGTCGAGGCGTGACAGGACGTTGAGGTAGACGAGGGAGCTGATCCCGTAGAGCGCGAAGCCCAGGAATACGTACGGTGTGAAGATCCCTTTGATGAGCGTGAGGGGGGATGGCCCCTCACCGAGCAGGCTCACGCCGTACTTCAGACAAAGCTGTCCCGCGGCTCCAAGCGATACGGAGACGAGCAGCATAGCGATGGCGACAAGAGGCACAGTCTCTCACTCCCCGTCGTGGTGCTCCGCATAGCGTGCAGCATGGAAGCCATCGCCGCCGTTCTGCGCAAAGGCGGCGATGGCTTCGACGTCCTGAACCTGCGACAGGCGCGCGGCTGTCTCCGGGAGCTACCCGAGCAACTCGGCGAGCTTGTCCACGGCCGAGGCTGCGTCGGGCGCATAGCCGTCGGCGCCGATCTCATCGGCGTACGACTGCGTGACCGGCGCGCCGCCGATGATAACCTTCACGCGATCCCTGATCCCCGCCTCGACCAGAGCGTCCACGGTGTCCTTCATCGAGGGCATCGTGGTCGTGAGCAGCGCCGACAGCGCCACGGCGTTGCAGCCCTGCTCGCTCGCCGCCTGCACGAACTGCTCCGGCGACACGTCTACCTCGAGATCCACGACCTCATAGCCGCCACCCTCGAGCATCATCGCGACGAGGTTCTTGCCGATGTCGTGCAGGTCGCCCTTCACCGTGCCAATGGCGACCTTGCCCTTCGACTCCATCTCGCCCTCAGTCAGCAGCGGCTTCACGATGCCCATGGCCGACTGCATCGCACGGGCGGCGATGAGGACCTCAGGCACGTAGAACTCGTTGTTCTTGAACTTCTCGCCGACCACGCTCATCCCGGCAATGAGCCCATCGTTGATGATCGCGCTCGGCTTCACACCCTCGTCAACAGCCGCCTGGGCCAGCCGCTCCGCATCGTCCTTCTTGCCACTAATGACAGCATCCGCCAATGCCTGCAGGTCCGCCATATGCGTGAACCTCCCGTGGAATGCGCAGCCATTCCGCTTCTAGTGCAGCGTCCATAAAATA
>DHPY01000028.1:0-136 GCA_002411015.1 Armatimonadetes bacterium UBA5352
GTTTTTCAAAGGCGCTGCACTAGGCCCTGGCGAAGGCTCCCCCCAGCGGTGAAAAAACGGCGCCTCCGCGAGCATCCAGGAGGGGCTGCTTTGCCCGCCGCTTGCGGCGGGCAAAGTGGCGCCCGAGCGTCGTTTG
>DHPY01000028.1:273-29371 GCA_002411015.1 Armatimonadetes bacterium UBA5352
CCGAGCGTCGTTTGCGAGGGCGACAGCTTCCCTGCCAGCCCGTCGTCTGCCGTTGCGGGCTCCAAGGGCCGGGCGAGCAAGGCGAGCTCTCCGAGCTGCGCTCGCCCCTCCTGAACGACTGCGTTCTCGTCCGCTCAGGCCACGCACGCTTGGGCCATGCGCGATTCCTGGATACCAGTTCCAGCCCGTCCCATGGAACCATCCCACCCCGTCAGTTCGTCGTACCACGCAAGGGAGGGCGTATCTTCGAGGGAGGTCTCACTATGCTGCGAGGAATGGTGCTGTGCGGGGCTGTGCTGCTGTTCGCCGCGAATTGCCTGCTGGCCGACGGAATCCTCATCCCGGGCCCGCCGGAGAGGCCGGAGCCCGAGGCGCCGTACTTCTCCATCAAGTACCACCACGTGGATGTTGAGATCCGCGACCAGGTCGCTACAACGAAGATCGACCAGGTCTTCGTGAACGAGTCGAACCGCGAACTCGAGGCCACCTACCTCTTCCCGCTGCCGCCGAACTCCGTGGTCCGCGACTTCGCCGTTGAGGCCGATGGCAAGCCGATGGTCACCGAGCTTCTCGAGGCCGATGAGGCCCAGCGTACCTACGAGGAGATCATGCGCAGGCGCAAGGACCCGGCGCTCTTCCAGTACGCCGGCAACAACACCTACCGCGCCCGCATCTACCCGATCGCCCCGAACGGCGAGCGCCGCATTGAGATCACCTACTCCGAGCTTCTCGGCCAGGACGCGGGCGTCGTCGAGTACCTCTACCCGCTGAGCACAGAGCAGTTCTCGACCGACCCTGTGCAGGACACCGTTGTGAACTGCTCGATCACCTCCAGCGATCCCATCGCCAGCGTCTACTGCCCGAGCCACGATGTCTCAGTCACGCGCGAGGGGCGGCATGACGCGAAAGTCTCCTACGAGGAGAACAACACGCGCCCGGACCGCGACCTGCGCCTCTACTACACCGTCTCCCAGGACGCCATCGGCACACACCTGCTCACCTACAAGGAGCGCGATGAGGACGGCTTCTTCATGCTCCTCGCCGCTCCCTCGGTGACCGCCGAGGCCGATGCGCTGCCGAAGAACATCGTCTTCGTCCTCGACCGGTCAGGCTCGATGAGTGGCGAGAAGATCCAGCAGGCGCGCGATGCCCTCACCTTCTGCGTCAACCAGCTCAACGAGGGCGATACCTTCGAGATCGTCACCTTCTCCGACAACATCCGCTCCTTCGGGAATGAGCTGCAGGGCGCGGACGCCGCCACCATCCGCCGGGCCCGCGAGTTCATCGGCGACATCGAGGCCGCCGGCTCTACCGACATCGCCTCCGCGATGGAACTTGCGATGGAGCGACGCCGCGCTGATCGCCCGAACTACATCGTGATGCTGTCCGATGGCCTCCCGACCGCCGGGATGACCGATCTCGATGACATCCTTGCGGATGTCGAGGAGAACCGTGCGGAGATGGAGGACGCCTCGACGCGCGTCTTCGTCTTCGGCGTGGGCTATGACGTGGACACGCACTTCCTCGACCAGATGTCGCTCGATAGCGGTGGCGTCGCGACCTACGTGCGCCCGGAGGAGAGCATCGAGGCGAAGGTCGCGAGCTTCTACGGGAAGATCGCGCACCCGATGCTCACCGACATCGTCCTCGACTTCGGGGCGATAGAGACATTCGACATGTTCCCGAAGAAGCTGCCCGACCTCTTCCATGGCTCGCAGATCGTCGCCCTCGGCCGCTACGATGAGCGCACTACCGGCGACTGCACGGTCGCGCTCTCGGGCCAGACGCCGGAGGGCTCGCAGACCTTCGAGGTCACCGCGGAGTTCCCGGAGCGTGCCACCTCGCGAGAGTACATCCCGCCGCTGTGGGCCGCTCGCAAGGTCGGATGGCTGCTCGACGAGATCCGCCTGAACGGTGAGAAGAAGGAGCTTGTGGACGAGATCGTGCGCCTCGGCACCGAGTATGGGATCCTCACCGAGTACACCTCATTCCTGGCGCTGGAGGGCGGGGAGATCACCGCGGACGAGGTCTCGGAGCGTCTGACCGGCCCGGCGGGCGCGATGGGCCCTGCCGGGCCGCTCGCCACCGAGCGTATGGGCGGGTACGCGATCTCCCAGCGCGACAACGCCCAGACCATGCAGGCGGCAGCGAGCGTGGCCGGCCAGAACACCTATCAGGACGCGGAGGGGCGCTGGCTGAAGGTCGAGAACATCCGCAATGTCGGCCAGCGCGGCTTCATTCAGCAGGGCGAGCAGTGGGTTGATAGCCGCCTGCGCATCGGCGAGCAGGAGCAGCTTGAGCCGGATCTGCGTATCCAGGCTTTTAGCGAGGCGCACTTCCAGCTCTCCCGGGCCTTCCCCACCCTGAACTCGCAGCTCGCTGTTGCGGACAACATGCGGGTGCTGATCAATGGCCGGATCGTGGAGATCGGGCCCGAGGGTGAGACCTCCCTGACGCCCGCGGAACTTGAGGCGCTGAAGGCTGCTCCGACCACCGGCGAGGCGCCCGCTCGCCCGCACGGTCCGACAATGCTTGGGGCGGCGATGCTCCTCAGTGGCCTCTCCCAAACGCTGGCAGGAGTGTGGTGGGGCATACAGAAGTACATCTAACGGCTGGCGCGGGTGACGGAGACTGCAACCACAGCTCCCGGCCCTCGACCGGGAGCTGTTTCTGTGACGCGCAATCCGTGGAGCTTTCGCGATGGAGGCGCCCCCCGGGTAGCGGCGAAAACCGCGCCGGACGAGGATTTGCGTTCTGTACAGCGCTGGGAGCTATGCATTACGCAGATTCTTCGTGTGGCCGCTAACGGGCCGTGCGCCGTCATGGAGGGGCCGCCCGAGCGAAGCGAGGGTCCCGCGAAGCGGGAGGTTCCACCCCGGCCCATGTCGTTTGCCGTTCGGCGGCGGCGGAGGGCAGGGTCGTGGTTGTGCGTGGGCCGGGGTGGAACCTGAGGCGCTGGCGCGCCTCACTCCTCGCCCGCCAAACGACGGCGGGCTCGGAGCGGCCCCTCCACCAACGACAACAACCGCGCCGGACGAGGATGTGCGTTCAGTACAGCGCTGGAAGAGAGGGGTAGGCCAGATGCTGCCAATCGGCCCATTGATGAAGGAGCACCGCAAGATCGAGCGCATGGTGGCGCTCATCGCTGAACACGCGGAGGCGCTGCGTGCAGATGCTGATCTCGAGCCCGACAACGACTTCATTTTCGACGCGCTTACCTTTATACGCGAGTATGCGGACGAGTGCCACCATGGCAAGGAGGAGCACATCCTCTTCGAGGAGCTGCGAGGCAAGGAACTGTCGGCCGCTCATGCTGAGACGATGGAGCGGCTGATTGAGGATCATCAGCGCGGACGGGAGCTGGCGACGGCGCTCGAGACTGCCTCCAACTCCTGGGAAGATGGCGATGATGACGCACGAGAGGCCATCGTCAACGCGCTCGAAGGCCTTGCCGACCTCTACCCCGATCACATCGCCACCGAGGACGACGACTTCTCCATCCCCGTGATGAGCTACTTCTCGGAGCAGGAGAAGGCGGACATGATCGAGGAGATGTGGGACTTCGACCACGATCTGTTCACTGAGCTCTACGAAGCCTGCATTGCACAATGGGAGACGCCCGACCGCGAAGATTAGGGCAGGAAGAGCTTGCCCCCGCACGAATCCTTCGGTGGCTTCCGCGTCGTCGTCTCAGGACCACGTGGAGCTTTGTGGTGGTGATGAGGTGGATAGACGGGAGTTCGTGAAGTACATGATGAGTACCGCGGGGCTCGCCGGGATCGCCGTGCTCAGCAGCCGGCTTCCCGCGGGGGCCGCGCCAGCAATGGACGGGCTTCAGACTGATGGAGGAGGGGTCGCACAGATGGCTTTCGAACTGCCGCCACTGCCGTACGCGTACAACGCACTGGAGCCGTACCTCGGGGAGCAGACGCTTACTCTGCATCACGACAAGCACCATCAGGGCTACGTGAATGGCCTCAATGAGGCCGAGGAGAAGGCCGCCGCGGCCCGCCGGTCGGGCGACTACGGCAGCATACGCGCGATCAGCGACGCAATGGCCTTCAACTACTCCGGCCACATCTTCCACTCCATCTACTGGGAGTGCATGAGCCCGGACGGAGGGGGGCAGCCGCAGGGCGCTCTCGCCGAACAGATCAACAAGGACTTCGGCGGCTTCGATGCCTTCAAGGCGCACTTCCTCGCCGCCACCAACGCCGTACAGGGCTCCGGCTGGGGCGTTCTCGCATGGCAGCCCCTCGGTAGCAAGCTGGTGATCCTGCAGGCTGAGAAGCACCAGAACCTCGCCGAGTGGGGCGCGCAGCCGATCATGGTGCTCGACGTATGGGAGCACGCGTACTACCTCGACTACCAGAACCGTCGCCCGGACTTCACGGCCGGGTTCTTCGATGTGGTGAACTGGAACTCAATCGCCGAGCGGCTTGCGGGCTGCCGCTGACCACGCTCGCGTAGATGACACAGATTGGACGCCATCCGCCTGGATGGCGTCCAACGTAACCGGACGATACTCTGTGGTATGAGGTGTGGTGAAGATGGGTCAGACTGAGAAGCAGATCGCCGATGACGCCGTGGTCCTGACGCACGTTTTCGACGCTCCCCGCGAGCGTGTCTGGGAGGCGTGGACGGACCCTGAGTGGGTCAAGCGCTGGTGGGGCCCTCACGGCTTCAGCGCTCCGGTATACGAGACGGACATGCGCCCCGGCGGCAGATCATTCAGTTGCATGAAGCCCGATGAGGGAGAGTGCATCTGGGGAGTCGGCGCCTTCCGGGAGGTCACTCCGCCGGAGCGGTTCGTAGTGACTGACTCGTTCGCGGATGAGCAGGGCAACGTGGTCCCGGCGGCCGAGTACGGCATGTCGGCGAGCTGGCCGATGGAGATGCTGATTGAGGTGGACTTCGAGGAGATGGACGGGAAGACGCGCGTCACGGTGCGTCACTCGGGGCTCATGGGCCTCCCCGAGGAGGATCGGCAAGGCATGGCTCAGGGCTGGACCGAGCAGTTCGAGAAGCTCGACGCACTGCTTTGAGCCCGGTTGGTACAGGCGCGGGGGTGCACGAACACCCCCGCGCCGCCAGGGCCAGCGGGTCTACGCGCGGGCAGCGGGCGCGTTTCAGCGTCACTTCGCCTTCGTGAGAGCCCCGTTGACTTGAGACGCGACCACCCAGCCGAAGATGGCTCCCACGAACAGCGACCAGATGACGCCGAACAGCGTGAAGCCCCACCATATCCCCAGGCCGCCCATAACGGTGAGCTTCACGCCTGCGTCAACAACAGCCCCGGTAACGATTCCGGCGGGCACCGAACGCGTGGCGGCCACAACCAGACCGACGATCGCGCCGATGATCGCGCCCGCCGCGAGGGCGATCCCCAGGCTCGCGACCAGGCCCATTTCTCCCTGCTGGCCGCCCATGAAGCGCCCGGCGAGCGCAAATGCGAGAGAGAAGACTGCACCGGCGAGCGCGCCAGTCAGTGCCCCGGTGGCCAGGAGATGATCGGCCGACGCCGGGGCGGCGACAGCGGCGGCTGAGGAACGGGCATGCACCGAAGGGGGCGCTGGCCTCCCCTCCACCCGGTCGCCCTCCTTCCATCCACAGCGGAGGCATTTCTCGTCGAGTGGCTGAAAGACATAGCCGCACTTCTCGCAACGCATCGAGCTCACCTCAGTCGCCGGTGTGTGCGAATGTGCAGGCTCAGACGATGCGCGGGCACTGATCCTGCACGGTATGGAGAGCGTGCCGTGCTATGCGTACCGGGCCGATTATACCACGCTGTCGCGTGGCTGCGTCAGATTACAGGCCAACCTCGGTGCCCCGAGTACCCTCCTCCGCATGCGGAGGCTCGCAGTCTTCCGCCTCCTCCTCGTCTTCCTCAGCCTCTACCTGCTCCTCCTGGCCGTCCCCGTCAAGCCCCGCAATGAACATGCTCTCTTCCTCGAAGCCCTCTTCATCCTCGTCGTAGTAGCCCCCAAGCTCATCGTCATCCCAGTCCTCACAGACGCCCTCGAAGTCATCGAGGCTCGTGAGGTCGCTGAGCAGCAGCATTGACTTCTCCATCGCGAGGTCGAAGCCTGCCTTGAAGCCCTCGCTGAAGCCGTCGGTGTAGCCCTTGCTGTAGCCCTTGGTGAATGCCTTCTGTTTCTGATCGCCCATGTCCCCTTCCCTCCGTGCCTGGTCTGTGGGCCCTATCGGTCCCGCGCTGTGTCGGGTCACCTGTAGTATTCACTGGAGGCGAACGGAAGCCCTTCCTACCGACCGCCCTGTCCCGCCTCCGCGCGCGCCGAGACCCGCTTGACGAGCAGGGCTCAGATGCGGTATCCTCTACCTCGCACTACTGTTCGTGGGTGGAGTTGTAGTTCCTCTCGCTCGCAGGCAATCCGGGACAGCGTGTCGAGCGATCTTCCGTTCATCATCGCGCCGCGCGCGCTCAGAGGAAGGTTAGATTGCAGGAGCACATCAGCGACATCCACACCTCGGGAATGCCGGAAGCCCAATCCAGACCGTCCCGGCACGTGCGCATCGTCACGATGCTCGTGCTGAGCATCGTTCTGACCTGGCTCGCCGGATACTGGATCCGGCAGGGCGAGATCGTCGCGCTATCGGCGCAGATGACGGAAGCCGTTCCGTCCATCCCCGGCCTCACTGCCCTCCTGCTTCTTGTCCTGCTCAACCCCCTCATCAGACGGCTGCCATACGTCCGCGAGCTATCTGCCGGGGAGCTTGTCGTATGCTACCTCTTCGTGACCGTCGCCACGTTCATGTTCGCCTGCGGCGTCACGCGCTTCCTGATAGCCACACTGAGCGCTCCGTGGTACTACAGCACACCCGTTGCGCCGATAGACACTCTTGCGCCGAACATCCCGCAGTGGCTCTCGCCGCCGGAGTTGCTCTACCATAAGTGGCTCTATGAGGCCTCGCCAACCGGTGAGATCCCGTGGGAGGTCTGGCGCACGCCGGTCGTCATCTGGAGCGGCTTCTTCCTGCTCTTCGGCGGCACACTGCTCTGCCTCATGATCCTCTTCGCCGAGCAGTGGATCGAGCACGAGCGGCTTGTCTTCCCACTGGTCCGGCTGCCGCTTGAGATCCTTGGCGAAGAGGGCGGGATGCCGCTGTTCAAGAACCCGGTCACCTGGATCGGCATCGGGCTCGCGACACTGCTGAACCTCTACCTCATGACGCGCGCCGTGTTCTTCGGCGGGCCGATGGGGACGCTCACCTTCGATCTCTCCACAGGGATCACCGACGCGCCCTGGTCATACATCCGCCCGCTGCAGGTTGACCTGCGACCCGAGTTGATCGGGCTCGGATACCTGATCTCGACCGAGCTTTCCTTCTCGATCTGGTTCTTCCATCTGTTCCAGAAGGCCCAGGCAGTAATCATGGCCGCATCAGGCTACCGCGTTGGTGGGATGCCCTTCGCGGCCGAGCAGGGTATCGGCGCCTATATCATCCTCGGCATCGTCCTCCTGTGGAAGGGCCGGCATGTCTTCACCCACGCCTGGAGCGGCCTGTTTCGCCCGGAGGTCGCCAGAAACGACCGCTTCCCCTACCGGTGGGCGCTGCTCGGGCTCATCGCCGGCGTCACCGGGTTGGTGCTCTTCTTCATCGCGGCGGGCATGGACGCATGGCTTGCCGGCGTCTACCTCGCGATCCTGCTGATCGTGGGCATGGTCTACGGCCGGCTGCGCGCGGAGACGGGTGTGCCGATCCTGTGGGCATTCCCCTACGGGCAGCAGCACAAGCTGCTCTGGAACTTCCTGGGCCAGGCCGGGATCGTCCGCGGCGCCACCGATCTCACCTCGCCCACGGTTTTCGCCATGATGGGCTTCCTCTCCCGCGGGTTCTTCCCGACCGTCTCCGGCTACCAGATCGAGGGCCTGAACCTCGCCGAGCGGACCGGCGTGGACACCCGCAAGATGATCGTCACCCTGCTGCTCGCGATCGTCGTCGGCTCCGCATTCTCCTTCGTCTTCCACTTGCAGCCCTACTACCAGGAGGGCGGAATCGGTCTGCGCGGAGGGATCTGGGGCGACACGACCGCCCGGCAGGAGTATCAGAACGTCCTGCGAGCCTCGGAGATGCCCGTGCCACCGGACGTGCCGCGGATCGTCGCGACCCTCGGCGGGGGAGTGCTTGTTGCGCTGATCTCCGCCGCCCGCAGCTATTGGTTCGGCTTCCCCCTGCATCCCATGGGCTATGTGCTGGCCGGCTCCTTCGGTCACAAGCTCTGGGGCCCATTCCTGGTCGTCTGGGTCATCAAGACGGCTCTTCTCCGCTACGGCGGAAGCCGTTCGTATCTCCGCGCACTGCCCGGCTTCCTCGGCTTCGCAATCGGGCACTTCATCACCGCAGGCCTCATCTGGGGCTCTCTCGGGGCCGCCCTTGGTGGTCCGTTCCTGCGCTGGGGCGTGTGGTTTGGGTAGAGGCGGGGGAAGGGGCAAGGGTGATGGGTGAAGCGGGGACGACAACGGCGTAACAGCGGCGAACTGCCACGGCGTCACGGCGGGCGAACGCCAGGGCGCAGAAGAGGGAGATAGCAGCGGCAACGGCGAAACAGCCGTTGCCGTTTGGTATAGCAGCACTGAAAGGACCTCATCATGCTCGCGCGGGTGCTACTCACAGTCGCATCTGTGTGCGTTGCCGCAAGCATCGGGCCGTCGGGCGCCGCGGAGCCCACGCCATCTCAGGCCTACCTCGACCGGCTGCTGGTGTCAAATGCCGCCGCCGTGGCCGAGCTTGACCACTATGTGCGCATGGCCGGGGAGGCGGCCGAACTGCTCGTTCGTGATCCCGACGGCCCCGGCCCTTCGCTTTGGATCGCGGGTGATGAGGGCTTCGTGCTCGAGGGCACCGGCCGTGCCGGCGGGATGATGACCGCGAAGCGCCTCTCGAACCCGGATGTGGCCGCCGCGGGGGACGTGGCGCTGGTGGGCTCGCTGCAGGGCGATGATGACGCGACCGTGGAGCTGGTGCGCGATCTGGTGGGACGCGGCGTGATGGCAATCCTCTTCGCGCCGCGCGAAAGCGGCGTGGAGGGGAGCCACTTCATCGCCGCACACGCCGACTCGCCCGGCGACAGCGACCTGCCCACGGCATCGCCCGCGATCGCTCAGAGCCTCTGGGCGTTCACCGGCGAGCTTGTGAGCGCGATGATGCGGAGCTCCGGGCGCACGCCGCCACTCTACGTGAGCGTGCTCGTGCCCGATGGCCGCGAGCGCAACAACGCACGCAAGGGAATGCGCTGGGACCCCCAGAACGCGGAGCCGATGGCGCCCGGAGTGGTCGGCAGGATCTACCTCGCGCGGCTCGCCAACTCCATACGGGCGATGCGGGCGACGCAAGCCGAGAGGCTCGCCAAAGCCGGTCAGCGCGCCGCGCAGGTTCTGCGCCGCGGCGGCACGGTCTGGCTCGCGGTGCTCGGCCACATGCTGCCCGCGCAGGCGGCACAGATGCCTGAGGCGGAGATGCCCTTCACCGTCTTCGCCGATCGCGATCCGGAGAGGCTGCGGGGCCTCGTGAAGCCGGGCGATCTGATGCTCTACGTGGGCTACTATGAGCCGCTTGGGGCGTGGGTCGAGACGATGCACGAACTCGGAGGAGAGATCGTGACGGTAGTCTCGGGCACGCCGGAGCGGCCGGCAAGCGCGATGGGAGCGGACATCAACATCCGCGGCTGCTGGCCCTACGGAGACGCCGCAATCGCCCTGGACCCGCCCGAACTCGGGCTGACGATGCTGCCACCATCGGGCGTGGTACAGTCCGCGGCGGTGTGGATGCTGCTCGCGGAGACCCGCCAGAATCGGCCTTGAGCGGCCCATAGGGGCCCGAGTCGGCAATCCATTTCCGGTTGTGCGGGCCGTAAGCCTGTGCTATAGTCGATCCCAGAGTGCCTATGAATGACCGCACTGTTCATCCTGTTCTGCTCGTTCTCCTCGCCGCAGTGGTCTCGTTTGGCGTGGTCGGCCTTGGTGGCTGCCACGGCCGCGAGGTCGGCTCACTCGACCAGATCACGATCGTCAAGTACCGCTACAGCATTGACGATTCCGATGAGGTCGTGCGGGTGGTGGGGCTCGCGCGAAACAGCGGTGACCTCCGCACCCCTGAGGGCGAGATCGTCGCGACCCTGCACAGTCGCACCGGCTCGTTCAAGGGACAGAACCGCGTAGACCTCGCGCGGCTGGAGCCCGGAGCTGAGAACGAGTTCGGGATCGCGATAGACACTCACGGCAGTGTCGAGAGCGTCGAGATCGTGGTGGTTGAGCCGGGCACAGTAGTCGAGGGGGCGGAGGAGACGCCGACCAACTCGCCGAACCAGACACCTGCCAATGCAGACGAGGAGGGTGGGGACGATGGCTGAGCTGAGCGCCGCCGTAGTCGGCGCATCGGGGATCGGTAAGCATCACGCGAAGTGGCTGCAGCGCCTGGGATGCTCGGTGGATGCGATCGCGGGGAGTTCTGCTGAGAGCGCTGATGCGACAGCCGCGAAGCTGAGCGAGATGTTCGGCTTTGAGGGCGAGGCATACGGCTCGGTCGAGGAGATGCTGCGCGCGGGACGGTTCGACCTGATCACGATCGCGTCTCCGGAGGAGGTCCACTACGATCACTTCATGCGCGCCCTCGACCATGGTGCGCACGTGCTCTGCGAGAAGCCGCTGCTGTTCGATCATACGCAGCCGTCAGATGCAATGCTGCGCCATGCCGAGGCGATGGTAGCGGCGGCTGAGGACTCTGAGGGGATCGCTGCGGTGAATACGCAGTATGTGGCGGGCTGTGGGGCCTATCATAGTCTGATGAGTTCACGAGGAATCGACGCGGGGGCCCCGAAGAAGTTCTTCATGCAGATGGAGTCGCGCGGCGGCGCCGAGGGGACTGACTTCGAGCAGATCTTCATAGACCTGGGGCCGCACCCGATCAGCGTGATGATGGGCTTCTGCGGGCCCGGGCGGATGGTAACCGAGAGCGCCTCGTGCACAGTCGAGCAGAAGCGCGTTGTAGCGCGGTTCGACTATGAGATGGAGAGCGGCGGCGTCTGCGCGGTGGAGATCCTGTGTATGAACCGGCCCGAGGGCGACCTCATCAGGCGTTTCGGCATCAACGATCTGAGTGCTGATTACGAAGGGCGGAATGACGCCGAGGGCGTCTACCGGGCGTACCTGACCTACGACGGCGAAGAGAGTTGCCACCAGGACTTCATGGAGGCATCGCTGGAGCGCTTCGTCTCGGCAGTGCGCGGGACCGCGAAGCGTCCGCTGGCGACGGTGGCGGAAGGCTGCGAGAACCTGCGGATGCAACTGGCGCTGCTGGCCGTCGCGGAGCGCGTGTAGTTGCGGGCTGTCTGGTCGGTGTGGCGCAGAATCCAGGCGAGGAGGCCGTTCCGATGGCGGACGAGATGCTGCTCAAGGAAGCCAACGATGGCGCGTCGCTTGCGTCGGCGCTTATGCAACTCGACCACGCCGCGAAGCTGATCGGCCTGGACGAGAGCGTTCATCTGAAGCTCGCGCAGCCGAAGCGAGTAGTCACCGTCTCGGTCCCGACACGCATGGATGACGGCACCTTCAAGGTTTTCACCGGGTACCGCGCGCAGCATAACATGGACCGCGGCCCCTGCAAAGGCGGCCTGCGCTACCACCCGGATATCACGCTCGACGACGTCATCGCGCTGTCGATGCTCATGACATGGAAGTGCGCGGTCGTGAACATCCCCTACGGTGGCGCGCGCGGCGGGATCATCTGCAACCCGAAAGCGATGTCCACCGGCGAGCTTATGCGGATGACCAGACGCTACACGACTGAACTCGTCGAGGTCATCGGGCCGGAGAAGGACATCCAGGCGCCCGATGTCTACACAGACGAGCGCGTGATGGGCTGGATCATGGACACCTACTCCATGCAGAAGGGCTATTCGGTGCCCGCTGTTGTGACCGGGAAGCCGATCTCGCTTGGTGGCTCGCGCGGCCGACCGTCTGCTACCGGCCGCGGGGTGGTCGTCACCATCCGCGCCGCGATGGAGCGGCTCGGAATGCCGATGAAGGGCGCTACCTTCGCTGTACAGGGCTACGGCAGCGTGGGGAGTTGGACTGCCCGCCTGCTTGGCGACCTCGGGCCCTGGATGGTCGCGGCCTCGGACTCGCAGGGCGGCTGCTACAATCCGGACGGCATCTCCGCCGCCGAACTGCTCGCGCACAAGCGGGAGACTGGGTCGGTTGTGGACTTCCCCGGCACAGACCGGATCACAAACGAAGAGTTGTTCGCCCTGGACTGCGACGTCCTCATCCCGGCGGCTCTGGGGAATGTCATCAATGAGGGCAACGCAGGTGGCATCAAGGCGAAGATCCTCGCTGAGGGTGCGAACAGCCCCACGACGCGAGAGGCGCAGGCCATCCTGAACGAGCGCGGGATCTTCGTGGTCCCGGACCTGCTGGCAAACGCCGGCGGCGTGGTGGTCTCGTACTTCGAATGGGTCCAGGGCCTCCAGGCCTACTTCTGGTCGGAGGCGGAGGTCAACGAGCAGCTTGAGGCGATCATGGTACGGGCTTTCGACCGGGTCTACGCCGAGCACGAGCAGCGCAACTGCGACATGCGCGCGGCTGCGATGGCGGTGGCGGTCGGCTGCGTCGCGGAGGCAGTCAAGATGAGGGGCATTTACCCGTGAGGCAGGTCGGTGCGGCGCCTGTGCTCACACCTACAGATAACACAAGGCAGGGAGATGACAGAGTTGGCCGAGGAGAAGTCCTCCACAAACGTTCTTGAGAGCGCCCTCCAGCAGCTTGATGGTGTCGCGACTCTGATCGATGTGCATCCGGACGTGCTGGCGAAGCTGCGCAAGCCCAAGCGGACGCTGACGGTCTCGGTGCCGACACGCATGGATGACGGGAGACTCGAGGTTTTCACAGGCATCCGCGTGCAGCACAACATGGATCGCGGCCCCTGCAAGGGCGGGATCCGCTTCCACCCGTCGGTGTCACTCGATGAGGTTACGGCGCTGGCGATGTGGATGACCTGGAAGTGCGCGGTCGTCAACATCCCCTACGGCGGTGCCAAGGGCGGTGTCATCTGCGAGCCGCTGGACATGTCCGACCGGGAGCTTGAGAACCTCACGCGCCGGTTCGTCTCGGAGCTTGTGGAGATCATCGGCCCGGAGCAGGATATTCCGGCACCGGATGTGAACACGAACGAGCGCATCATGGGCTGGCTCATGGACACGTACTCGATGCAGAAGGGCTACTCGGTCCCGGCCGTTGTCACCGGGAAGCCGATCGCGATCGGCGGGTCGCTGGGGCGTGCGAAGGCGACGGGTCGCGGCATCGTCTTCGTGGCACGGGAGGCGCTGCAGACGCAGGGGATGCCGATGAAGGGCGCGCGGGTTGTCGTCCAGGGCTTCGGGAAGGTGGGCGGATCGTTCGCCGAGCTCATCGAGGAAATGGGCGCGAAGGTGATCGCCGTCGCCGACGTGACGGGCGGCATGATCAATGAGAACGGCCTGCCGATTGCTGAGATGAGCGCATATGCGAAGAAGAACCGCTTCATCGAGGGCTTCGACGGCGGCGATAAGATCTCCAACGAGGAGCTTCTGTCGCTGGAGTGCGACCTGTTGGTGCCGGCTGCGCTGGAGAACGTGCTGACGGCCGAGAACGCGAATGACATCAATGCCCGCGTGATCGTCGAGGGCGCGAACGGCCCGACGACACCGGAGGCAGACCGGATCCTCATCGACCGCGGCATCTACCTGGTGCCGGATATCCTCGCGAATGCGGGCGGCGTCACGGTCTCGTACTTCGAGTGGTGCCAGGGGCTTCAGATGCTCTTCTGGAGCGAAGAGGAGGTCAATCAGCGGCTGGAGGACATCATGGTGCGCGCGTACCATGAGGTCCACAAGCTCGGCTGCGACCTCAAGACGGACATGCGCAACGCCGCGATGGCGCTGGCGGTGAACCGCGTCGGCGAGGCCATCATGGCCCGCGGGATCTACCCCTGAGCGGCCTCCACAGGCTGCAGATACCGGAGCGCCCGCCGAGCGATCGGCGGGCGCTTTTCGATGCCCGGTCCGCAGCTCAGTTCGCTGCTACGCGACTCTTGATCCAGCAGTAGATGCTGTCGCCAATCTGCCAGTAGCCCGGTGTAGCAGGATGGACGCCGTTGCTCATGCGCGCGATCATCTCGGTGGCATGGGCGTTGGCAGGGGCTTCGCTCGACGGGAAGCCCCGTACGGTGTCGAGGTTGTGATGCACCGGGACCACGAAGATCCCTTCCGCCTCGCGATTCCCGTAGGTGGCGTACTCGCGCTCAATCACGCGATGCTGGTTCCTGCGATACTGCCAGCGGGTCTGGCCGCAGCCGTAGCTTGCCGCGAACGCGTCCTGGCTCGCGGCGGGCGGGGCCAGCGTGAGGATCGCGATGGGGGTGTTCGGCGCCGCGGCTCGGAAGGCCGCGAGCATCCGGTCGAGGTAGAGGAACATGGTGTCGATGGACGCCTCGATGGAGGTCTCATCGGCACCGAAGTTGTCGTTGCAGCCGAGCAGGATCGTGATGAAGTCGGGCGGCTGACCGGCGTTGTTGGCGTCGAGGTAGCGCTGGAAGTCCAGCGCGGGCTGCTCAGCACCCTCGGGCACGAACAGGAACGGGCTGCGTGTGCGGCGGCGCCGGCCGTCTACCTCACGCCAGTCCTCGGTGTCCCAGGTGGTCGCGAAGGTCTCGCAGCGCCAGCCACCGTAGCCTTCATGGCGGTTGCCTGTGTCGCCGCCGGGGCCGCTCTCGCCAATGAGCGTGACATCCACGGCCTCATCGGCCGCAAAGAGGTCCAGCAGACGCGCGGTGATCTGGGAGGCGTTGGTGAGGCTGTCGCCGACGCAGAGCACACTGACGTTACGGCCCGCGCCCGCGGCTGGGTCAACGACCTCGACCGTAGTGGTGGCCTCGTCAATGACTTCCATCTGCGGAGAGACGATGCGGAGCGTCAGTGGGTACTCGCCCACCTGCTCCGGCGTTGGCGCGCCCACCCAGCGCTCCTGCTGATGGCGGCCGAGGGAGCAGTTGACGTCAAAGAGCAGCGAGTTCGCGTTCGGGTGGAGCACCACGTTGTCGAAGTAAAGGCTCATCTCGACGCCGGGCACAGTGTAGATGCGCGGCGGCACCAGCATGCGCAGGCCCATCTGCGCAAGCGCGGGCATTGCGGTGAGACATGCAAGCAGGATTACGGCGCCTGTGCGGATCATCGGTTCACTCCCCATAGCGGGTTCTTCACGTGCTCTGGCAGTCTGCGGACGAACGAGGTATAGGCGGGCTCCATCGAGTGCAGCAGGCGATCGAGCAGCAGCTCCGACAGCTCGCGCCTGGTCCCCTGGTGCGCCGGGTCCTCCGAGAGGTTGCGGAACTCGTTCGGGTCCTCCTGGAGGTCGTAGAGCTCGCCGATCGCGTCGGTGCCATGATAGGCGTACTTGTAGCGATCCGTCGTGAGCAGCATGGCCCCGCGCGCGCGGTTGTTGTCCACGTACTCCGTGAGGGCGTGGCCGCGCGAGTCTCCGGTGCCTTCGAGGATCGGCCGCAGGCTCGGTGCAGCCATCTCCGGCGGACGCGAGACGCCTGCATAGTCGAGAGCGGTGGCGCTGAGCGAGAAGGTCTCCACGACGCCATCATAACGACCCGGGCAGGTCCCGCTGCGCAGGCGCTCGGGGAGGTAAGCGATGGTGGGCATCCGCACGACCTGCTCGAGGAAGACGCCCTTGCCCCAGCGGCCCCAGTCGCCGAGCATCTCCCCGTGGTCGGAGGTGCTGATGATGAGGGTGTCCTCGGCCTGCCCGTTGGCCTCCAGATCGCTGAGGATGTTCCCGAGGATGTCATCGATGAGCGTCATCATCGCGTAGTAATAGGCGACGCGGGTCTGCACGAGGCGGCGCTGCTCGGGCGTGGCCTGCTTCGCAGGGCGGTTGAGGAACGCCGGGCGGTCGGTGAGCGCCAGCTCGTAGCTGTCAGGAAATGGCATCTCATCGGGATCGTACATCTCGGCATACTCACGTGGCGGATCGAAGGGCCCATGTGGGCCGCAGAACCCGACCCAGAGCATCCACGGCTCCTCGGGCTTCTGCGTGCGGTCGCGGAGGAACTCGCGCGCCATTTCGCCGATGTAATAATCGATGTACTCCTCGGTTGGCAGCACGTTGATCAGCGTGCCATCATCGTAATCGGCTGTCTGGCGCTGAGCGTAGATCTCGCTGTAGGCACCGGGGCGCTTCTCCTCGAGCCAGCGCGCGTATGCCTGGCCGAGTGGCGCCGGTCCGACCGCATCGCCCCACTGGCGGCGCCAGCGGGCGCCCTTGCCGCCGGAGAGGCGGGTCCAGTCATAGCCCTTCGGCTCGAGCATGTGGATCTTCCCGCAGGCGCCGGTGTAGTAGCCCGCGCCCTGCAGGCGCTCCATGAAGGTCGTCTCCCATTGCGGGAGGATCGGCGTGGTATCGATCTCGCTCTCCATGTACTGCACGCCATGCTGATGGGTGTAGCGCCCGGTATGCAGGCAGGCGCGCGCCGGGATACAGACCGTGTTCTGGGTGTAGGCGCGGGTGAAACGTGTGCCGCGCTCGGCCAGTGCATCGAAGTTCGGGGTGCGGCAGATCTCGTTGCCATTGACGCCGAGCGTGTCGTAGCGCTGCTGGTCGGTCGTGATGATGATGATGTTCGGTCGCCCGCATCGCTCGGGCATGGCAGTCATCTCCGTTTCGGCAGGACGCGGGTGAGCGGGACGGTTCCTGTAAGGTCGCCCGGCCCTGTCGATATCATCCACGACTGCGCCTTCTCGGGCGTGAATGCCTCTCGGATCAGCCCGCGGTTGGCGACCTGCCGCAGCTCCCATTCGATGCGGTCGCGATAGACCCGGAAGACGCGGTAGGCGTTGGGCCACTCGGCGAAGCCCGGGTTCTGCACATGCGTGATGCCCTCGACCACATTAACCTGGTTCCAGTGACTGTGGCCGCATAGGGTGGCGATCACGTTCGGCGCCTGCTCGATGGCGTCGAGCGCCTCGGCTGAGTCTGCGCAGGTGCTCCCGCGCATGAGGTGGCCGCAGGAGCTCGCGGTGAGGCGATCATGGAAGCCGTAGTGCCAGACGACGATGGTGGGCGTCTGCGTGTCGGCGGCGAGCGTCTCGCGCAGCCACTGCATCTGCCCCTCAGGCAGGCCGATGGCGACCCAGTCATCGCGGATGATGTGGTCGAGGATGCTACCATCGCGCGTGCGCCAGTATGAGGCGTCGAGGACGATGAAGCGCAGCGAGCCGCGCTCGAGCACGTAGTTCAGCTCCCCGCGCGGGAAGAGTTCAGGAACGAGGCGAAGTGCATCCGGCCGGGAGCTTTCGAGGTAGCTGTCATGATTGCCGATGCAGCCATAGACCGGCAGATCGACATCATTGAGGACGCCCGCGAGCAGCTCAAAGTCGGCTGCGGTGCCGCTGTTGGTCATGTCGCCCGCTATGAGCGCGAAGTCCGCGCCGCTGGCCTGCAGCGACTGGAGCTCGTCGCGCAAGGCAGCCACCGATGGCTCGTACATGATGACGTTCATCCACGGACTGCGGCCGGTCGAGAGGTGGGTGTCGGAGAAGAGCGTGAAAGCCATCAGCGGCTGCTCGACAGGCCGCGGTGTCGTGCGGAGGCGCAGTTCGACGAACTCGCCAGCCGGACGGGAATGCGGGCCGGCCACCGTGATGTAGTGCCGTCCTGCAGGGAGGAGCCACTCAGTCAACTGCACCCGCGGCGATGGGCGTCGGCCCCGGATGTCCGGGATGGCCTCCCGCACAGGCACCGGCCCCCAGTCGCGCGCGGTGACCATCGGCGCGGCTATGAGCGTGCTGTCGCTCAGGACATACGCGCGCAGGCCCGGGCGCAGGTCCTCATCCGGGCGCAGGCGGAGGCTGCCGGTGACCCAGGTGGCCTCAGGCACATCCACCGCGAAGGTCAGCAGCCCGTCCGCGGGTATCCGCACCTGCGGCTCGTCCGGTAGCGCCGCGTGCAACTGCGCGAGATCCGGAGCGAACGCGCCATCGGTCGCGCGCAGCCGGAGCGACCTGCCAGGTTCCAGACGGCTGATGCGGCTGTTCGACCACGTGCGGACGAAGGTCTCAAGGTGCGGGTAGACCTCAAGCGGGGGATCGGGCACCTCCGTGGGAATGATGGCGACGTCATCGAACCAGCTCTCAGCGCTCCCGACCATCGCCAGCATCAGGTCGCAGTCGTTCTCGCGGAAGTCTTCAGCGCGGATGGCGCCGACAAGCTGCACCCACTCGCCGGCCTTGCCGCCGGAGACGGAGGCTTTCGTGTGCCGCGTCTCGCCATCGCTGGCGGAGATATAGAGCTGGACAGCGCCTTCGGCGCCGGCATAGACCCAGGCCGAGAACTGGTAGTCCGAGGTCGGGTCGAGGGTGCCATCGAGCCTGAAGTAGGCCCCTCCGCGTGGATCGGGCGTTACGCGTAGAGATCGCGCGCCGGTGTGCGCGCGCGAGTCATCAGCGGCGTAGGTGGCCTGATAGGTGTGCAGATCGGGCACCTCGGCCTCAAAGCCCTCGCTGAGCACCGGTTCGTCCTGTGCAGCAACTACAGCGGCAAGCGCCAGTAGCGCGATGATGCAGTAGAAAGCGATCATGCGGAATCGGTGGTAGGCACAGGTCATCACCTCAGGCGGGCTCCTGTTCGAGGCGCTTGTAGGTCGAGTGCGGGCAGTCCCTCGAGGCGGCGAGCTTCCGGCCGGGCAGGGCAATGGAACTGCAGCCGCAGAAGAAGCTCTCGGCGCGCTGGCCGAGCGCAGGCGACATCTCGTCCCACATCTCGCGCGATTCGGTGCTGATGTAGAGCAGCACGTCCTTGTCCCAGCGCCGCACCTGCTCCGCCATGAAGTGGTAGATCTCGGAGCGGACATCGTGCGGGAACGGCCCGGTGATGACGCCCTCCATCTCCTCTGACGCATCTCGCGCGCGCTGGACAAGCTCCGGATCAAGCAGGTCGAGATCGATCTTCGCGGCAAGGCTCTCCACGCTGTTCCACATGACGACGCAGAAGCCGATCGACTCGGGCGTGGTGAGGGCACACATCTGCTCGATGATTGAGGCGTGCTCCTCGCGCCAGTTCCGCACCGGCATCAGCGGCTTGAACTTGAAGCGCACCGGGATGCCCATCTCCTGGCACTTCGCGGCGGCCTCGATGCGCTCGATGGCAGGCCCGGAGCCCGGCTCGATATTGCGGGCGGCGCTCTCGCAGGCGGTGCTCCAGATGCCGATCAGCCGGTCGCGGTGCTCGACATCCGCGAGCCAGTCCACGTTCGCGCTGGTGGAGTGGAAGTAGCCGTAGCGATCATGAGCAGCGAGCGTGGCGGCGTAGCGCCCGATACAATCATACTCGGGCTCCCACGCGATGTGGTCGGCGGCCCAGCCGATCATGCGGAAGCACTGTTGCCACGGGCGCTCGGCGATCACGCGCGGCACCGCGACCTCCATGAACTCCTCAATGTTGAGGCCGATCGCGGTGAAGAGGCTGGACTTCCCGGCGCCGCAGTACTGGCAGCCGTGCGGACAGCCGGACATCGTGCCGAAGTCCTTCGTTGGCCAGCAGACGTAGTTCTTGCGCCAGTCATCCTCGCGCTCGTGGTAGGGGCGTGCGGTGTCTATGTGGCCGAGAAGCTGGTGCACGTGGCCGAGGCCAGTGCCTTCGGGCAGGCCGGCGACGATCTCCTCATACTCGGGCTTCGTGTCCTCGAGGTCCTGGACGGTGAAGACCAGCGGCCGGCCCCAGGAGCCTGCGGGGTGGCTGAAGACCATCTCCGGCGTCCACGCGGCCTGGAGGTCCTCCAGCACACCCGGCACCTCGTCGCGGCTGAACTTCTGCGCGCCACTCTCAGGAAGCTCAATGGCGCCGAGCATCCGCTCCATGCGCGCGACCATGCGTGGATCGCTCTCGACCTCATCGAGGTAGTAGACGCGAACTGGCTCGAGTCTGTACACGCCAGATCACCTTCCGCGGCTGTCGGTAGGTTGCGTGACTGCGCGACGAGGTGTGATTCACCCTTCGCTGCCCATTACCTTCGGATGCGGCGTCTTCAGTACGAGGAATGTCAGCAGGTCCTGGCCCGCGTTGCTGACGAGCATCGGCGTCTGGAAGGCCACCTGCAGCGCCTCGCCACGCTCCACGATATGCTCGGCGCCGGCCTCCTCCTCGAACTTGAGGGTGCCGTTGAGCGGCACGAGCAGCACGTTCGAATTCGCCTTGTGGTACGGCAGCGCCTCACCCGGCTGGAGCCGGATGCGCATGATCTGGATCGGGTCAGTCTCGTAGACGGGCCCGCGTTCGGGGCCGCTGCTGAGCATGAGGTCTATCTTCTTCGGTGTGTCCATGGCTATCGTCCTCCTGAGGGTCACTGCTATCGCGTATGGCTATCCCAGCGTCCTGATACGCCCTGCGAGGCGGTGGCTCGCAAGGGCATCACGGGCGTTAACGTGCGGCTGCTCCTCGCCGCGCACGCAGGCGAAGAAGTGCTCAAGCTGCGCCGCGAAGCCCCAGCGCGTGGCCTCGGAGAGCTGCCAGCAGCACTGGTCAGGGCTCCAGCGGACGCGGTTGCCATCGGTGACCAGTTCGACCTCACGCGGGGCGTCCACGATCGCGCTGTGGCCCTCCCCGTGCAGCACCAGGCGCTCGATCCAGCGCCCGGCCTGGCGCGACATCAGGAAGCTGCCGAAGGCGCCGCTCTCGAAGCCGATGCTCACCGATGCGCGCAGGTCCGTTTCGCCGTCATGCTCCATGCGGCCCGTCACGTCCGCCGCCTCGCCGCAGAGCCAGCGCATCGCGTCGAGGATGTGCAGCGAGTTGGTCACGATCTCGCGGAAGATCCCGCCGGAGCCGCTCTTCTCGGCCGCGCAGACCGCGATCTCATGCCCCGCGAAGTGCTCATATGCGCGGCGATAGACCGGGGCGAACCGGCGGTTCACGCTCATCAGCAGCAGCGTGCCGGTGCGCTCGGAGGCGGCGACCATCTCCTCCGCGCGGGTGAGGTCGGCGGAGAGCGGCTTCTCGCAGAGCGTCGGGATGCCTGCCTCCATCAGCGCGAGCACGGGCTCGTAGTGCGCGTCAAGCTCCGCGCGCACGGGGGTGAGCACGAGGGCGCAGTCGCAGGCATCCGGGTCGAGGTCGGCCGCGTCTGCGAGCACGCGCGCGTTCGCGTAGCGATCGCTGAGCGCGCCCCGAACCTCCACGGATGCGTCCACGCAGGCGCAGACGCGAGCATCGCGGGCGGCATCAAGCAGCGGCAGGTAGATCTCGCGGGCGATTCCGCCGCAGCCGATGACCGCGACACGGATCGCTTCGTGCATTTGTGAGGCCTCCTGTGCTCGGAGCAGGCGAACGTACAGGGTGACTTCTCCGGGCGGCGCTCGCGGACCTGTGCGAAGACGGCTACACCCCGAAGTGCTGCAGCCCGTGGTCGAGGCGCTCGCGCCGGGCCGCCGGGTCCTCGCCCGGGTGGGAGCAGACCTGCTCGAGCCCGTCAAAGTGCGCGCGGATGATCCGGAGGTAGTCTCGGAACGTGATCTGCTGGCCTTCGGTCATGCCGAAGTATGCCAGGAGCCGCCGGTCCAGGTCATCATTGTAGTCCTGCTTGGAGCGCGGCGGGTCGAGGTGCGTGAGCATGTCATCGCAGCGCCCGGCTACGAGATGGACACAGGGGTCGCAGATGTCATCCGCGCCAACCAGGAAGGTGATCAGCACCTCCGGATCTGCCATCACCTGTTCCGCGACCGTGTGAACGGCGTGGCTGTAGGGGTGCGGCCTGAACTCCCCGCCGCCGCCGATCTGCGAGATGATATCCAGCAGGTGATGCGGGCGCGCGCGCATGATGCTCGCCATCCTCTCAGAGCTGATCGGGCCGTGCGATATCGGGAAGGTTGCGGCCAAGGATTCGTCGAACGCGGGCAGTGACCTGCATCAGGCAGGTGAGGCGAACGCACAGGAGGCAGACGTGACATCACGAGAGCGATTCGTAAACGTCCTGACCGGGAAGCCCGCCGACCGGGTGCCCTTCGTGAAGGTCTTCGGCGGCACGAACGCGATCAAGCCGCACTGGGAGGAGGAGCACCCGGGGATCGGCCAGTGTATTGACGAGCTGCTGCAGTTCGAGGGCACGTACCGTGGCTGGGGTATCACGCCCGTGAACATGACGCGCTCTTGGTCAGGAGGGGCAAAGGAGCCGGCGGTTCGTGGTCCGATTCTAACATGTGAGACGTTCGACACCGATAGAGGCCTGAAGACCCAAAAGACCGATCCCGGGATATCTCACACACACTGCAACTGACACGCCGCCAGCCCGCCCACAAATAGGGTTGACTTCACGTTTCATAGAGGCCGCCGTAGCCGTCCTCCCCCATCGCCGGAACGGAGAGGGGGCCGGGGGGAGAAGTCGCCTTACCTCCGAATCACCACCGCCATCGTCTCCATCGGCGAGAGCGTATGCCGCACCACGTACCGGTCGCCGGTCGTGTCAAGCTCCGGTTCGCGCTCCTCACGCGCATTGAAGGTCGTCATCCGCGTCTCGAGCCTTGCTACCCCCTCCTCCTGCACGATTCCGTAGGCGAACAGGTCGACCGCGTGCTCGAAGCTCACGTCCTCGTCGCTCACGTTCGTGTAGAAGAACCCGACCCGCCCGTCCGGCGCCCTCCATGCGCTCGCCTGGACCGCCGGCAGCGTCACGAAGTCCTTGGTCTTCTCCTGCCACTGCGCCGTCACGTCCGGCACGTCGCCCTCGATCACGGGCGGGCGCAGCATCTCGCCGAAGGCCATGAACTCCCGGTAGTCGCGCCGGATCTCCGCGAGGCTCTTCAGATACGCCAGTAGTTCCGCGTTTTGCGGCTCAAGCAGCAGCAGCGAGTTGATCCGCCCCATGATCGAGCCGAACGAGAACGCCTGCCCGTGCTCCATGCGGAACGCCGCCGGGTTCGCCACCTCGCCGAGTCGCCCGAAGGTCTGCGTGTAGCCGCCGTAGATCGCCGTGTAGAGCGGCACCTGGTTTGCGCCCACTAGGTTGCACATCAGGTGCCCGTCGAGGCCTGCGATGTAGGGCTCCGCGTGGCTCTCCGTGGTGATGATGAAGTCCGGGTTCAGCGCATGGCACTGTTCGCGCATCTCCGCCAGCAGCGTGTCATAGCCGCGCGTCCAGAAGCCGCCGCCGCCGACCGGATGCCCGTGCTCCTCGCTGAAGCACAGCCTTGGCGAGGCCGCGCCGATCTGGTCGAGGTAGATGCCGTCGGTGCCGTACTCGCCCGAAAGCCGCGTCGCGATCTCCAGCATCTTCTCCTCCCACTTCGCCGAGTGCGGGCACATCACCGCATGCTCCTGCTGCTGCCAGCCCTCGATGTAGAGGCCGCCATCCGGCGTCAGCGCCGCTCCCGCAAAGCCGTTCTCATCGATCCATGACTGCGTGTCCGTGTCCCAGAGATGCCCGTTGACGTAGGGCATCACGTGTACGCCGATCTCCTGAAGAGCCTTGACCGCCTCGCCGAAGCCCGGCTTCACCGGGAAGTAGTCCGGGTAGTCGTTGTCGAACGGGATCTGGTGCCACACGTACCAGTGCAGCACCGCATCCATCCCGAACTCGGCCTGCAGCTTCGTGCCCATCTCAGTGACCCAATCGGGGTCGCCCTGCGGCCGGATGGACAGCGAGCACTCCTTCCACCACTGCGCCACGTCCTCCCGCTCGGAGATCGGCCCGAGCCGCGTCCAGAACTGCCCGAGTGCCCACTCGCGGTAGATCTTCGCCGCATCGAACCAGTCGCCGTCGAAGGCCCCAATAGCTACCTCGTAGCCAAGCGCTCCCTCCGCCGCCGGCACGCCCATCGCAGCCGGCTGCGTCGTGAAGCCGAACTCCACCGTCCCGCTCGCGCCGTTGAGCGCCCGCGGCTGCTTCACGCCCGCCTCCGGATCATGCGCGGCCGCATACAGCCCCGCGCCATCGCGCCACCAGCATAGCATCTGCGCGAATGCCGAGCCGCTCGGGTAGGGCCCGCGGTAGGCCACCGGCATCGGCAGGTCGTAGACCGTGCCCCATCTGCTCGGAACGCAGACCTGCCCGCCCGAGCCGATCCCCGTCACGCGCGGGAAGTCAATATCCCAGATGCCGAACTCCTCCGCGCGGTTATCCCACGCGATCCTCCAGTGCGACAGCTCCGAGTCTCGCGCCACCCGCACCGTCACCGTCACGTCCACCGCATCTGCCTGCTCGCCGAGGTCGCAGCCCAGCCAGCGCAGGCGCAGTGTGCTCTCGCCCTCAGGGCCATCGGTCGCCTCCCACTCGGTGCGCGCGGCGGTCGCAGGCCGCACGATCTCCTGCTCGCCGACCTGACCGCGGCTGAACGTCAGCGCCCAGAGCTCCTCACCAGCGGCCCCGGGTGCGAGGAAGCTCGCGTTCGCCGCGCCGAAGCGCCCGATCTGCCCGATCCGAATGCCGGCCTCGTCTCGAGCGAGCCTCAGGATCAGCCCGTCCCCGGCCAGCGTCGCGTGCTCATCATCCATCCGGATCAGCGGCGAAGCTCCCTCCGCGGCGTTCAGCCGCTCGACCACGCTGGCGCCCGTCCGCAGCGCCTCCTGCCAGCCCCGCAGGCCCGTCAGCGAGGTGGCCGCACGCGCAGCGTCATCCGCCAGCCAAGCCCCGACCGCGCGCAGCCAGCCGGCCCCGTCGTCGCCGCCACGCGCCTGCAGTGCCTCGCGAAGCTCCCGCACGCCACCCGCAAGCTCCGGAACCCGCACGCTCACATCCCAGCGCGCCGAAAGTCGCTCGATCCGCTCCGCCAGCGCCTCCGCCGAGCCGCCCGAGGGCCCGAGGTAGACCGTCGCCTCGAAGCGTTCGTCGCCGCCGCGGAAGGTGTGCCACGGGCCATGTGCGTAGACTCCGTGGCCGGAGAGGCCGGTGTGGATGCCGTAGAGGTCGCTGCCGATCAGCGCCAGCGCGATCTCATCCGTCAGCAGCCCTCCCCATCGCCATGGGCGGAGCGTGTGCGTATTGGCCTCATCCACGAACGGCACGCTCTCCACCGGCGGGCCCCACGCGACCGTCTCGAAGACCGGCTCCTCGGTCTTGTGGTACATCTCGAACGTGTGCAACTGCTGCCAGTCCGCAGTGCCCGCCTGACTGACCACTGCATCCATCTTGACGGTGGGGGAGAACGCGCTGTAGGTGAACTCGTAGGTCGCCTGCGGATCGCCCGGCGCGGCCGTGCCGTCAGGGAGGTAGAAGCCCGCTGTGGTGCGGATGACCACCTGCAGCGGCCCCGCGCTCACGACCTCGACTTCCGGCTCGGGATCGTGCATGAGGTAGAACTGCCCGACGCCCTCGCTGTAGAGGCGGTCATTCATCCGCATCGGCAGCGGCGTGCCATCCGCGAACTCCACGCGGCCGAGCAGACCGCCCGCGGTGAGCCTGTGGTGCGCGTCAAACCAGCGCGTGTGCACCACGATCTCCTCGTCGGTCCGCTCGACCGAGAGCGTGTCCGCACTCACCGGACCATTGGGCGCTGCGGGCCCGAGCGTCACGCGGTACGTGCGGCTCTCGCCATCCGCATGCTCGCCAGGCACCAGCCACGCCACGTGCCCGATGCCGCCGGCCACGTGCACCTGCGCCGGAGCCTGCGCGCCGCCCTGTGCGTCGGTGACCTCCGCGCTCCAGCCCGCCGGAAGCTCCCAGCCGAGCACCTCCCGCGCCGCGTCGAGATCTATCGGAACGTCCGCGAGCGTATTGCTCGCCGCCCCGGAGGCCGTGACTATCGCCTCGAAGCTGATCCCCTGTGCGGATGCAGCAACCGTCGTGACGGCAAGCGCCGCCAGGACGCTCATACGTGTGCAAGTCCTCATCGCTCTCTCCTGCCGATCGTGGTTCGGGGAAATCACTCCTTCGCCGCCGGAGACGCGCTGACCTTCCCGAACGCTCGTCTGCCCACGTCCGCCTCCGCGGAAGGGGACCGGCGTGCGTCCGGCGAACCTGCCCCCGCGCCATGTATGGCTACTGAGGAGGATACGATGAAACCGCCACTCCCGTTTCTCACCGCAATGCTCATTCTGATGCTCATCCCACCCGCGCTTGCGCAGGACTCCCCGGAGCTTGTGCTGCGCAACCCGCACTACTTCGTCCTGGTCGGCGGCGGCCAGGCGGCCCCCACCTTAACCGCTGAGGCCCGCGACTTCGGCTACCCCGCCGCGCTGGCTGTCGAGGTAACCGATCCACTCGGCAACATCCGCCTCAGGGCCTCCGCACTCAGCGGCTCGGCCATCACCGGCGAGATCCCGGGCGAGCCGGCCGTCCTCTACCTCGTCTCCTGCAACATGGGCGCCAACGGTGTCGTCTTCAGCTCCGCCAGCCCATGGGCCGTCTACGCCGGCGGCCGCACCGGCGTCGGCTCGAACGGCCCGGTGCCTGAGATGTTCCTCTACGTGCCGGAAGAGACTGAGACCTTCGCCTTCTCCGCGCAGGCCAACTCGCCCAATGAGGGTGGCCGCGTCGTCCTGAGCGACCCTACCGGTGCGGAGGTCGTCGTCTTCGACGGCGAACTCGACCAGCTTGAGGAGCGCGAGGTCACCGTTCCGGAAGCCTGCCGGGGAGCCGTGTGGTCGATCACCTGGGCCGACCCGCAGACCCCCGGCCCTCACCTCGAGGACATCAACGTCTTCGTCGGAGGGCCGATCACACCGCTGCTGTGGATCAACCGCGAGTGGGCAGCCGAGCTCGGTGAGCCGCTCTGGCAGCGACACAAAGCCGCTCTGGCGAAGGAGGAAGCCCAATGAAGAGAGCCCTTCTCGCGACTGTCCTGCTTGCCTCCAGCGCGCTCTGCTACGGCGCGCCGGAGAACATGCTGCCGACCTTTGACTACACGCCCACACAGGTCCCGTTCACGCACATCCTCGACTACGGGAAGACCGACGATTCTGAGTATCTCCCGTCGCTCGAGCAGGGCCCGCCCTACCTGATCACCCACCACGAACTCACCATCACCCACCCCTACTTCGGCCCGATGTGCGATCAGGCGCGGATCCGCGCGAACGAGCCGGAGATGAGCGCCGAGGAAGCGGTGGAGGCGTATCGCCAGAGCCGCGAGCGCGTGGAGGCCTACATCGCCGCCGCCCATGAGCGCGGGGTGAAGGTCGTAACCTCCTACATCTGCCTGATGACCACCGGTGGCCACCCCGACCTGCGCCTCGGTATCTGGCGCTTCTGGGACAACTGGGATGCATTCAGCGAGCTCAACCTCCCGCCGAAGCCCGCCGACCCGATCACCTGGCAGCAGCGCAAGCCCGATGGCTCCGAGCACCACTTCTACACCAAGGAGCATCCGCCGTACGCGCCCATGTTCCGCTACAGCAACTGCCCGAACAACCCGGACTACCGCGTGTGGCACCAGTGGGTCGTTGAGGAGGCCGCGCGCGCCGGCCTCGACGGCGTCTTCGTGGACAACGGCGGCAGCCTCCGCTGCTACTGCGAGCACTGCCGCGCGGGCTTCGATGCATGGCTGCGCGAGCGCTACACCGGCGCGGAGATCGCCGAACTCTTCGGCGGTGACACCTCCATGCAGGCCGACCTCTCAGCGAACGATCTGCGCGGCGCGGAGACGCAGCTTTTCTGGCAGGAGAGCATCCACCAGCACCTGCAGCGCATCCGCGAGTGGGGCTCCGCCATCCGCGGCAGCTTCTACATCTACCCGAACGGGCTGCACGGCCGCGCGCACTTCATGGGCACGCGCTACCGCGAGGCCGACCTCGGCATGGACGAGAACTCCTCCGGCGCCTTCGGCGGCCATCCCGGCATCGCCCGCCGCCACATCGTCGCCGGCCTCTACATGCGCAACCTTAACAGCAGCATGCTCTCCTTCCGCTGGGCGCCGGCAATCGGCTCCACCTGCCGCGTCTCGATGATGCCCTACGCGGGCTATCCGGTGAGCGATCAGGCCAACCTCGGCGGCAACGCCAACACCGGCTACCTCGGACTCGCTGAGGCGGCCGCGTTCGGCGGTGGCGGCACCTACCTCATGTATCGTCCGCTCACGAATGCATGGATGGCGCCGGTGCGCGAGGAGATGAACGCGTTCTTCGAGCGCAACGCCGACCTCTACGCCGACCGCTACCCGTGGGGGCAGGTCGCGATCTTCGCACCCGCCCTCCCGAGCTACTTCAACGATCGCGGGGCCGAGGAGACCGCTCGCGCGGCTCTCGAGGTCCTCTCCGCACGCGGACTGCTCGTGGATCTCCTCTCCGAGAACACCCTCTCGCAGGAGGCGCTGAGTCGCTACGAGCTTGTCATCCTCCCGCGGGTGCATCTCCTCTCCGACGCGCAGATGGCCGCGTTCATCGGCTACGCAAACGCCGGCGGGCGGCTCATCATCATCGGCGAGGACACCGCACAGCGCGATCAACTCGGCCGTGACCGCGCTGATGACGCCCGCGCGCCGCTGCTGCAGTCCGCTGAGGCGGTCCTGCCGGGCGCGCTGACGCAGCTTGAGCAGGGCGGCATAGCCCTCCCTGTGCCGCTACGCGATGAGACTGCGGGGGATCTGCTGCGCTTCGCAGCGTACGTGGATGACTGGTCGGAGCCACGCGAACTGACGGTACATGCGGTGAACTACGACGTGGACATCGGCACGATCAACGACCGCGTGGGCGCGCATGACGACCTGCGACTCACCATTCCGCTACCTGATGGCACTCGCGCGATCAGCGCCACCCTCCACGCACCGGGCGCTGATGACCTCGCGCTGCCCATCACGGCGCAGGCGAAGAGCATCGAGGTCACCCTCCCGCGCCTCGACATCTACGCGTTCGTGGAGGTCGATCTCGAACCAGCCGGCTAGTGGCCCTGCCGAACAAGTGACGCCGCGGAGGCCTCTCCGCGGCGTCACCGTGCCGTTCGTGGCGCAGGCATCCCTGCCCGCGGTCTTGTCGTCAGCCGTAGCTGTTGTGGCCCTCGCGCCCCGCGAGGGGACGTTGCGTCATGGCTGAACGAATGTCTTCCCGGCGAGGGCGCCGGGGCCACAGCGGCAACGGCTAACGGCGCACGGGCGAGACGCCCGTGCCACGGGAGGGGCGCC
>DHPY01000028.1:29518-49588 GCA_002411015.1 Armatimonadetes bacterium UBA5352
GGGAGGGGCGCCCGTGCCACGGGATGGCCCATGCGCGCCATGCCACGCCGTTCGTGGCGCAGGCGGGAATGCGAGACCGGAGAGCCCGATCACCATCGTGAGTGCTTCCGTCCCGGCCGCGGCGCATGGTTCGGCAGCCCCCCATACCGCCTCCCCCACGAACGACCTCGCCGACATGAAGGCCTTCGACCTCGGCGCGTGGAATCGCCCCCCGAATCGCAGACGCTGCATTCAGGAGGCGACACGTCATGCCCGATGGCCCCATCAATACCGAAGGTCTGCCTGCCATCCGCGCAGGCTCGGCGCGCGTCGAGATCACCCCGCCGCTTGGCACCGCACTCGCCGGCTACTTCTCGCCCCGCTGGTCCGATCGCGTCGAGGACCCGCTCTTCGCCAAGGCGCTCGTGCTCGAGAGCGGTGGCGAGCGCGTCGCGCTCGTGTCCTGTGACGTCATCTGCATGCCCGCGGATATCGCGGACCCCGCGCGAGAGATGATCGAGCAGCGCACCGGCATCCCTGGCGGCAACGTCCTCATCTGCGCCACGCACACCCACACCGGCCCCGAGATGCGCCGAGGCCGGACGGTCATCCCCGCCAATGAGGAGTGGCTGGACACCGTGCCGGGTCTGATCGCCGAGGCGGTTGATGCCGCTCTCGCCGATATGTTCGACGCGGTGCTCATCCCCGGGCGCGAGTGCGAGGACCGTCTCGGCAGCAACCGCCTCGGGCGCAACCCAGACGGCACCGAGGTCTTCGGCAAGGAGGGCGCCATCGGCCCGGCGGGCCCGATCGACCCCGAACTGCTCGCGATGAGCATCCGCGACCACGAGGGCACCGTGCGCGCGATGATCGTGAACTACGCGATGCACGCGGACACCGTCGGTGGCAACGGCATCTCAGCCGGGTGGCCGGGACGCGTCGACTCCACTCTGCGCAGCCTCTACGGCGAGCAGTGCGTCACGATCTTCCTCCAGGGCGCCTGCGGAGACATCAACCACGCGCACTGGTTCAAGAGCCGCTGGATTGGCAAGGGCATCCAGAAGGCCACGCAGATGGGCCGCGCGATGGCCGGTCTGGCCGTCAACGCCACGGAGCTTGCTGAGCCGCTCGAGACGGGGGAGATCGCCTGTATCTTCCGCCATGAGCCCATCCCGTACTACACGCGCGACGAAAAGATGCGCGCCGAGGTCGAGGAGAAGCGCGCGATGGAGGACAAGCCCGGCCGCTGGGACTTCATCATCCAGCGCTTCGATGAGTGGGAGCTCGACGGGCAGATCGCGCAGCTTCCGATCCAGGTCATCCGCATCGGCGAGGTCATGATCGTCGGCATCCCGAGCGAGGTCTTCGTCGAGTGGGGGCTCGAGATCAAGCACTGGTCGCCCGCGCAGTTCACTTTCGTGGCGGAGCTTGCCAACGACTGGTTCGGCTACATCCCGACGACCGATCAGGCCCACCGCGGTGCCTACGGGGCGCAGCCGCTGCTCTCGCGCCGCCTGGAGGCCGATGGCGGGCGGAAGATGACCGACGCCGTGCAGGTGGCGATGTACGATCTGTGGCGGCAAGGCAGCTAACGGCTGCGGCGACAGCGAACGGCAAACCGTGGTGCGGGCGCCCTCGCCCGCACACTGCACAGGACACGCGGAGGGGCCGCACGAGCCCTGCGAGCTTGCGAGCAGGGCGAGGTCGGCCCATATCGGTCGTCCGGACTACGATGATCATCGGCGATGGGCCGACCTCGCGACACGCGCTTCGCGCATGTCGCTCGTGCGGCCCCTCCGAGGGCATAGCGGAGGCAGGCTGCAGGCCCGCACATGCTGATAACACTGAGGAGTGACGAACATGGCCGAATCACCGTACACCACCGAAGGTCTGCCCGCGATCCGCGCGGGCGTTGCGCGCACTGTCATCACGCCCGAGGGCGAGTTCGGGCTCGCCGGGTACTACCATGAGCGCATCGGCAAGCGCGTGAGGGACGACCTGCACTGCCGCGCGCTCGTGCTCGATAACGGCGAGTGCCGCATCTGCATCGTCACGCTCGACCTCATCTTTGTCGCCCGCTCGTGGGGCGACGAGGCGCGCGCGATGATCACCGAGCGCACCGGCATCCCCGGTGACCGCATCATCATCTCCGCCACCCACACCCACACCGGCCCAGCCGTGAGCGGCAGCTACCGCTTCTCGCCGCCCGCGGAGTGGGCCGCCACGCTCGCCGCGAGGATCGCCGGTACGGCCGAGGCCGCCGCCAATGACATGTTCGACGCGCTGCTCTTCCCGGGGCTGCAGGAGGAGTGCATGCTCGCCAGCAACCGCCTCGGGCGCACCCGCGATGGCGATGAGGTCTTCTCCTCGCAGGGCGTCCTCGGCCATGCCGGACCGGTGGACCCGCGGCTGATCGCAGTCGGCGTGCGCGAGCATGACGGCACGCTGCGCGCGATGCTCGTCAACTACGGGATGCACGTGGACGTCATCGGCGGCGGCGGCGCGGACTTCGTCTCCGCCGACTGGCCGGGGATCATGGAGGAGACCGTCGCCGGCGTCTACGGCGAGCAGGCGATCACGCTCTTCGTGAACGGCCCCTGCGGCGACATCAACCACCGCCTGTGGCGTGAGACGCGCCAGCCCGTTGAGGGTGAGGCGAAGGCGATCCAGATGGGCCGCGCCTACGCCGGCCTCGCGGTCGCGGCAGTCGAGGTCACCGAGCCCACTGAGCAGACCGGCTGCGGCTCAATGCTCGAGGACCTGCCGATCCCGTTCTATACCCGCGATGACGCGATGATGGCCGAGATCGAGCGTCTCCGGCAGCGCGATGACCTGGAGTACTTCGAGGAGGCCACGCTGCGCTCGTTTGAGCGCTGGGACAAGGACGGGCAGATCGCGAACGCGCCGGTGCAGGTGATCCGCTTCGGCGAGTTCCTGATCGTCGGTCTGCCGGGCGAGATCTTCACGCGCTGGGGAATGGAGATCCGCCAGTGGTCGCCGACACCGTGGACGATCGTGGTCGAGCTCGCGAACGATGCGCTCGGCTACATCCCGACCACCGACCAGGCGCTGCGCGGCGGCTACGGCGCGAAGCCGATCCTCTCGCGCAGGCTCGTGGCGGACGCGGGCCGGCAGATCACCGACTGGGTGCAGGTCGCGATGTGGGAGCTCTGGGAGGGCGACGAGCGGCCGGCCGAGCGCCCGCGGATGGGCGAAGGCGGGAGCGCTGTGCCGGGGAAGAAGGAATAAGACGGCCCTCCCCCCGGACTGGGGACTGCAGACGACGCAGCCTGAGGCGGGAGAGGCGAGGAACCGCGTGGCGTCTCACTCGTGGCACGGGCGTCCCGCCCGTGCGTCGTTCGCCGTTTGCCGTTGTCGTCAGCCGTTGTCGTTGCGCCCCGGCGAGAGAGAAGGACCGCAGAAGGCGTTGACGGAAGGAGATTCGCACGTATGAAGAAGCTTCGTGTCGGGATTCTGGGGCTGGGGCGCGGGTACTCGCACCTGCGCAACTTCACCCACATAGAGGACGCCGAGGTCATCGGCTGCGCGGACCGCGTGGAGCGGCTGCGCAATCGGGCGAAGGAGTTCTCCCCGGATGTGCCGCTGGTGGAGGAGTTCGATGAACTGCTTGCGATGGAGCCGGACGCCATCGCGGTTGCCACCAACGGCCGGATGCAGGCGCGCCACACGATCCAGGCGCTCAAGGCCGGCTGCCACGTCATCTCCGAGGTCCCCGGCTGCTTCACGGTCGAGGAAGCGCATCACATCGTCGCAGCGGTGCAGGCGACCGGGCTGCAGTACATGCTCGCCGAGAACTCGTCATTCCTCGACTTCCTTCGCTACTGGCGGAAGTGGGTGCTCGACGGCCGCATGGGCGCGATCTCCATGGCCGAGGGCGAGTACCTGCACTACCTGCCGCAGACGATGATCGCGGCGGAGAACACTCGCATGACGCCCGCGCAGTGCAAGGAGCAGGGCATTACCGACGCCGTGCCGTGCTGGCGCGCGGATCAGCCGCCGATCCAGTATCTGACCCACGATCTCGGGCCGCTGCTCGAGGTCCTCGATGACCGCGTGGTCTCCGTGGTCTGTCGGGAGGGGCCGTGGTGGCAGGACCAGACGCCACTGCGCTCCGACGGGCAGATCGCGCTCCTCCAGACGGCCGCCGGGCGGCTGATCAAGATCACCGTCACCCTTAGCACCCGGCGTCCGGGCGCGCACAACTACCGCCTCTTCGGCACCGGCGGGAGCGCTGAGTGGTACTCCCACGAGGGCTTCTGCCGCCTCTTCGACAGCGAGCGCGAGGAGCGCGAGGGCTGGGAGGTCGTGCCGATCGGCACCGCGGCGCCTGATGCCGACAAAACCGTCGGCCACGGCGGCACCGATATCTGGACCGCCTACTACTTCACGAAAGCGATCCTCGAGGGCCGCAGCGTACCGATCGATGTCTACCGCATGTGCGACTACACCGTCCCAGGGATCCTCGCGGCACGCTCTGCGGAGCTTGGCGGACAGCCGATCACCGTGCCCGACATTCGCACGGCGCCGCGCGAGACCAGTGAGTTCTGGAACCATGTGCCGATCCCGGAGAGCGAGCCGGAGCGGTGGAAGTACGAGGCGCCGAGCCAGGTCATCTACTAGAGGGCGGCCCTCCAAGGCAACGACAAACGGCTGACGGGCAGGATGCCCGTCGCTACGAACGACACGGCTTACGGCCAACGGCTGACGGCGCACGTGCGGGACGCCCATGCCACGCGGCCCCTCCGCGACAACGGCGGCAACCGTGGCGTGTGAGCTGCTTGGGTGCATCCGCGGCCCGAGTTCAGGGGGGAGAGCGCGCCCTCTATCCCGAATCCAGTGATGGCGCAGCCACCTACTGATCTCGGGAGGATCCGCTCATGGCGCTTGCATGCCCGTTCACACGAGAGACCAGGAACCCGCTCCTCACGCCCGCTGATATGCCGTTCGAGAACAACGGGGCGTTCAACCCGGCAGTCGCCGACCTCGGCGATGAGATCGTGCTCCTCCTGCGCATCGAGCGCCGCGAGGGAATGTCGGAGCTTCGGGTTGCGCGCAGCCCCAACGGTGTGGACAACTGGGAGATCGCTGACCTGCCGCTACTGGCGCCCGATCACCCCGAGTACCCCTTCGAGGAGTGGGGCTGCGAGGATGCGCGAGTCACCAGGCTCGAGAACGGCCAGTGGGTCATCGCATACACCGCCTACGGGCGATATGGGCCGACAGTGGCGCTCGCGACCACTGACGATCGGTTCGAGAGTGTCGAGCGCATCGGCTCCGTGACCGTGCCGCCGAACAAGAATGCGGCGCTCTTCCCGGTAAAGCTCGATGGCCGCTGGCTGATGCTCAACCGGCCGGAGACGGGCGGGCGGCCTCAGATCTGGTACTCATTCAGCCACGCCGACGATCTGGATGAATGGACGCTCCCGGGCCTGCTGATCCCGTCACACATCGGCCCATGGTGGGACTCGACCCGCATCGGTGCGGGTGCTCCCCCAATCCGGACGAAGGATGGCTGGCTGCTCATCTACCATGGAGCGAAGGCTGCCGCAGGCACGTTGACCTACCGGCTCGGTCTGGCGCTGCTGGATCTGGACGACCCGCGCAAGGTCATCGCGAGAGCATCCGACTGGGTCTTCGCGCCACTCGAGCCGTACGAGGTCAGTGGCGCTGCCGGGAATGTCGTCTTCACCTGCGGCACCGCTCTCCGCGATGACGAGGTCTGGATGTACTACGGGGCCGCCGACACGAATGTGGCACTCGCGCGCGCGAAGACTGACGACCTGCTCGAGTTCGTCTGGCGCTACAACTACCTCGAGCAGGCCGGTCTCGACAAAGGCATGGTGCCGTAGCGGCGCCGCGAAAACGAACGCGAGGTGGAACAGATGGCTGAGAACGCGAACGATCTCGTCGGGCGGGCGCTCGATCTGGCAGGACTCGTGGACTACCAGGAGGGAGCGGTCGTCAGCCGCACGGTCATCGAGCGGAAGACCGGCACCGTCACTCTCTTCGCTTTCGGTGCCGGACAGGGCCTGAGCGAGCACGCGGCGCCCTACGACGCGCTGGTCTACGTCCTCGACGGCGAGGCGCGCATCACCATCGCTGGCCAGGAGCAGACCGTGAGCGCGGGGCAGATGCTCACCATGCCCGCCGACATCCCGCACGCCGTCCGCGCCGAGGAAGCGTTCAAGATGATGTTGGTGATGATACGGTCGTAAAGGCGGGGAATGGTGAAAGGTGAATGGGAAGGGGGGGACGGCAACGGCGGGAGTTGGGAAGCGGGAATTGGCAAATGGGCGACGGCAAACGGCGCGAACGGCAACGGCGGGGGGCGGCAATAGTGCCGCGTCGTTGGCCGTGTCGTTCGTAGTTTCGTTCATAGGGACGGGCTTCCAGCCCGTCCGCCGTTGTATGACAGGCTTTCCAGCCTGTCAATCCGCGAGCATACGTCGCGAAGGAGACATGGCATGCTCTCACCAGCATGGATCTCGCGTCCCGATGAAGTCAACGCGAAAGTCGCAGAGTGGGCCGAGGCGTATCCGCAGACCCTCCTCGCCGAGAGCAGGGCGCAGTTCGCCGGCTACCCCGTCTGGGCCCTGACCGTCACCGACCGCTCCCTCGATGACGCTGCCAAGCGCAAGGCGATCATCCTCAAGCCGCACGCCCATGAGCCGGCGCCAATCGCAGCGCAGATGAATGTGATCAACCAGCTCCTCACCGGCGAGACCCTCGACGGGCAGGCGACCCCGCTCGATCGTGACCGCATCCTGCGCGAGTGCCTGCTCGTTTTCATGCCCGACGCCAACCCCGAAGGCACCGCGCGGGCGCCGGTCGAGGCGTGGGATGGCTCGCAGTACACGAACGAGGAGTTCTGGGCGTGGATGCGCGGCCCTGACCCCAACACCGGCCTCATGTGGAAGCGCGTGGATATCTACGATGACCGCGAGGAAGAGGTACTCCCGACGCGACGCGGGATCGTCTATGAGCAGATCGACGAGCACCACTTCGTCGAGCCCAACCGCCACCACGCATCCAGCCTCTTCCAGTGGCTCTTCGAGCTTCTCAAGCGCCACGAGGGCGTGGAGATGCTGCTCGACCTGCACCAGACCGAGTTCGAGAAGTCCCCATACAACGCGATGGTGATCCTCCCGTGTCTCTACGACACGCAACCGCCTCATCTCCAGCAGTATGAGCGGGAGTGGGCGGAGGCCATCGTTGCCGGCTGGGCGGAGCTTGACGGTGTCGAGCCGATGCCGGAGATCAAGCCGCTCGGCTACACCGGCGAGCAGCGGCAGTACTTCGTGGAGCGCTGGGGCGAGATCTACGGCCGCTACAGCAAGCTCACCACCGAGATCCAGAACAACAACCCGCGCACCCCGCCCGCTCTGCAGCAGCGCATGAACGAGGTCGCGATCCGCGTGAGCATCCAGCGCCTGCTTGGCGCCTCGACGTGACCGTGGGGCAGGCATCCTGCCTGCCGTCGTCGAACCCGGCAGCGCCGGAGGTGCCGCGCCTCTCCCGGGCGAAGTTCCGCCGCACATTCCCGCCACGGAGGTCTCGCCATGCGCACGTTGCTCACGATCGGACTGCTGGGAGCCATCGCGATGAGCGCTTTTGCACAGGAGGACGCCACGGTCTGGGTCGCCTCGCCCTGGCAGCGGGTGCTCCAGGACACGCCGCCGGTGGATCAGCCGTCAGCGAAGATGAAGGCCGCCGCGAATGAGTATGCCCCGTTCCGGCTGATCGTGCATGCCGGAAGCCGTCCGCTGAGCGATGTCCGCGTCGTCGCCAGCTCCCTCAACGGCCCCGGCGGAGCGATCTCGGCCTTCAACCTCACCCTCTACCGGGCGCACTACCTCGAGGTCGCCACGCCCAGTCGCCGGATGACCAGTCCCGCCGGTATGTATCCCGACGCGCTGATCCCCTTCGTGGACCCGCTGACAGGCGAGGAACTCTCCGGCGCCACCTACGACGCGGTGCCCTTCAGCGTCGAGCCCGGCCTCAACCAGGAGGTTTGGTGCGATCTCTTCGTGCCACCCGGCACCCGGCGCGGCAAGTACACCGGAACGATCACCGTCGCTGCGGGCTCGGTCGAGCTGGCGCGGGTGCCGGTCGAGCTGAACGTGTGGCCCTTCGAACTCCCGGCGGAGATCTCCATGCACTCGAACTTCGGCAGCCTCGGCAGCCGTGTGGCACAGGGGCTCGGGATGGACGCCGCTTCACCGGAGTTCGCGGCCGTCGAGGAGCAGTACATCAACGCGCTGCTCGCGCACCGCGCGGTTCCGGGTTCTCTCGGAGACATCTGGCCCGGCTGGACGCCTGAGGGCGGCATCGTGGACAACGGCGAGGGCGCGCGCATCCGCGACCTCGTGGAGCAGCGGCACGTCAACGCGCTGCGGATGTCCATGCCCTATCAGGACGACCCGGAGAAGGCGAAGGCCTACCTCAGGGACACCGCCCAATGGCTGCGTGACCTCGGCTACCTCGACCTGGCCTACATCTATCTGCGCGATGAGCCGAACGACGCGGAGGAGTACGAGGTCGTCCGGCAGCAGGGGGCGCTGATCCACGAGACCGACCCGGAGATCGCGCGGCTGTGCACCGAGCAGACGGTGACGAGCAACCCCGAGTGGGGCAACCTCTACGGCGCCGTGGACATCTGGTGCCCGCTCTGGGGCCTCTGGGATGAGCCCACGGCCAGCGAGCGGCTGCGGCTGGGCGAGCGCCTGTGGAGCTATACTGCGCTCTGCCAGGGCCCGGAGGGGACGCCGTGGTGGCAGATAGACAGCGATCCGCTTGGCTACCGCGCACCCTTCTGGACAAGCTGGACCTACGACATCGAGGGCTTCCTCTACTGGTCAAGCGTCTACTGGACAGGCTACGAGGGCATGGAGGGCATCTGGAACAAGCCGCACTTCCGCGAGCAGTACTGGGGCGAGGGCATGCTGCTCTATCCGGGTCAGCCCGCGGGCATCAGCGGCCCGGTCACGTCCATCCGGCTGAAGCTCATCCGCGAGGCGCTTGAGGACTACGAGTACATGGTGCTTGCCTCACAGGGCGAGCAGGGCGGCCGGATCACGACCGAGATGGGCCGCGAGCGCATGATCTTCGTGCAGCGCCCCGATCCGCGGAAAGAGGTGGATCGGCTGGTGCGCAACGTCGCCTCCTCATTCCAGGACTGGAGCCGGGATGAGCAGGACTACGAACGCGCACGGGAGCGGCTGGCTCAGATGATTGTCGGGAGCTAACGGGCGGACCTGATGGGCGGCGCAGCGCAGGCAGGTGCACAAGCCTGCGCCCTTCGGGCAGGAGGCTGGTTCTCTTCTGCAGAAAAGGTGCAGAGGTGGAGCATGTCAGCGCGTCGAAGACGAGTGTGGAGAACGAAGAGCGGATCCGCGGTAGCGTTGTTGTGCGGGGAAATGCCGTGCGCGATCTGCGAGAGTCCGAGAGCGTGATTGAGGCACCGGCATCTGAAGCGATGCAAATCAGAAGTGGAGGGATCGCTGTGTACTGGCGTAGCGGCCGTCTGCACTGCCTTGTGGTCGTGGTGGTAGCGTTGCTCAGCCTTGGTCCCGCGTGGGCACAATATGGGATGATGGATGGCGATGGCCCCTCGGCCCTCGGGACGCCGAACTTGCCGGGCGTCGAGCCCCAAGGAAAGGGAAGCACATCGGTGTGGGGTGAAGCCCGCGTCTGGGAGGGGGATAACTGGACCTTCGCGGCGGGTGTGCGCGCGAACGTCGGTGAGGACTCGGACGTGGAGCTCACCATCTTCAATCTGGACACCTCCGGCGAGGACGCTATCAACGGAGCGGTTCGTGACTCCGAGGCGACACTGATCGGCCTGAACTACAGGTGGGTCGCCTTCCGGAACGAGCGCGTGAGCCTCGCAGTCATCCCGGGCGCCGAGTTCCCGATTGACGACATGGAGGGCACGAATACCGCCATCCCGGCGACCGCCATGTCGGGGGATCTCATCCCGCTCATCTCACTGCCCGTGGAGCACGTGCTGGCTGATGGGACGATCCTGCGCGTGGTACCGCGGTACGTGGGCTTCGACGACAATCCGGAGCTTGCCAACGGCACGACCATCGAGGGCTTCGGCGACGTCATCGGCCTCGGCTTCGGCCTGCGGCGCCAGATCGAGGAGTTTGCCGTCATGGGCGATGTCACCGTGATCCTCGATGGCAACAACAGCATCGATGAGAACACGAATGAGCCTACCGACGAGTTCGTCTGGTCCGCGGGCGGGTCATGGCAGGGCGTGGACAGTCCGGTTCGCGTTGACCTGTTTGTGACGAATGCGGCCGGCCCGACCGGCGCAAGTTCGATCATCGCAACACCCGATCAGTCGGTCGGCATTGGCCTGCGCGTCAGCGGCGAGTTCTAGCCCGCCAGGCGCCTCGATCCCGCATGGAAGCCGCGCCCACCGTATAGCGGCGGGCGCGGCGTCGTCACCTCCGGCTTCACTGCCGCTCCCCATGCTTCCAGCCCGCCGCCCGTTCCGTGGGGCGGGCTTCCAGCCTGCCGTCGTTGCCGTGGCCGTACCCGTTTGTAGCGACGGGCTTCCAGCCCGTCATCCGTTCCGTGGTGCGGGCGCCCCGCCCGCACAGTACCATGGAGGTCCCGGTGCCACGTAGACGAATCTTCGTGAGCCTGCACAACCCTCTCGCAACCGGGAGATGTCCATGAGTGAACCACTCGCGATGACACTGACGATGCTTCTGCTCGCAACCTCTCTCGCCTCCGGGCAGGTCCTGCCGCCGAGCCTCGCCCCGAACTCCTCGTTCGAGGAGGGTGACGGGTTCGGCCCGGAGGGCTGGGAGGCCCGCCCAGCGCCCGGCTCAACCTCGCGCTTCGAGTGGGCTGAGGGCGTGGCGCACACCGGCTCCCGAAGCCTCTCCATCGAAAGTGACGGCGTCTACTCCGTCGCCGATCGCTGGCGCGCGGGGATGGACTGCAGCATCGGCCTCCAGCCCGGAACCGAGGCGACCCTCACCGCGTGGGTGAAGACCGAGGGCGTCCAGGGCTCGGCGCACCTGCAGGTCTACGTCATGGGCCCTGCCGGGCCGGGAAGCACCGACGCGACGATCCTCGCCCAGCCAACCGGCGGCGACGTCACCGGCACCACGGACTGGACGGAGGTGTCCCTGATACTCACCGTGCCGCCCGGGCCGAGCTACGTCATGCCCTATCTCGGCCTGAAGGGCGCGGGTCGAGCCTGGTTCGATGACGTGCGGCTGGTCGGGGTACCGGCGGTCCCGGTCTCCCCGAGTGTCGCCTATGAGGTTCGCGATTTCGAGGAGATCTCGAACTACGAGGTCGCTGCTCGCGGCACGCTCACCGTGCTGCAGGTGCCGCCGGGGTCTCCGGACAGCCGCGGTGAGGCGAGCATCCCCTTCTCCGAGGCCACGGCGCGTTGGGATGTCACGCTCCGCTACGCCGACGAGCCGGACGGCGCAAGCACCTTCAGGCTCCTCGTAAACGACCGCGAGATCGGCAGCTTCGTGGCTGACGGCGTCGAGGGCGAGACCGACGCCGCCACCGAGATCCGCGACCACACCTTCGAGGGAGTTGACATCCAGCACAACTCGCGCGTAACGGTGGTCGGCGAGAAGGATGCGGGCGAGGCCGCGCGCTTCGTGAGCCTGTCCTTCCGGCCCGTTGGGCCATTCGAGGGCGAGCTTCTGCCGCAGGAGACACTCGGGCAGCCGGACAACCTCCGCGTCTACCAGCGACAGCAGGAGCGCTACGATGCGAGCCAGATGCTCAGGCGGCAGGTGGCGCAGATGGAGGCCGCGGACTTCGCCTCCGTCGAGCGCGAGATCGAGGCGCTCACCACTCGCGAGGAACTGCTGGCCTACCAGGCGCGCGTGCGCGCCGCCCTCCCGCAGATCTTCGGGCGCTGGACCGGCGAGAGCGGCTCCGACCTGAACCCGCAGGTCGTCGGGCGAATCGATCTCGACTACTGCACCATCGAGAAGGTCATCATCGAGAGCGAGCCCGGGCTCTACGTCCCGCTGCACGTCTACATCCCGAAGAACAAGCCGCTTCCGGCGCCGGGCGTGTGCATCACGATGGGCCACTCGGCGCAGGGCAAGCAGTACCACCTCTACCACGAGTTCGGGCTGGGGCTGGCGGAGAAGGGCTATGTCGCCGTAGCCTTCGACCCGCTCGGGCAGGGCGAGCGGATCTACTGGAGCAGTCCGCCGGAGGAGCTTGGCGCAGGCGGCGGTCCGGTCGGGCAGCATCACTACGAGCTGCGGCACGCATTCCTCGTGGGCAGAAGCCTCAGCGGCCTGCGCACCCGCGATGGAGTGCGCGTCGTGGACTACATGCTGACCCGCGGTGACATCATCGACCCGGAGCGCATCGGCGTCGGCGGGAACTCCGGCGGCGGCCAGATGGCGCTGCTGATCGCCGCCTGCCACCCGGCCGTGAAGGTCTGCTGCGCCGCACACCCGGGCGGCTCGTGCGAGAACACCTACTACCTCAGCAAGCGCGAGGACGACCGCAGGCTGATGAGCCTTATCCCGCCGCGCGCGCTCATCTGGATTGTCGGTGAGGACTCGGGCGAGTCCCACCACCTGCAGCGTGAAGCGTGGCTGAAGCCGCTCTACGAGATCTTCGGCCAACCTGAAGCGCAGAAGTTCGAGTGGGTAGCGGGCGTGCACAACCTCGAGCAGCCCAAGCGCGAGGCCGCCTATGAGTGGCTCAACCAGTGGTTCGGCATCGACGCAGGGCGCGCCGAGGGTCCGATCCAGCCGCTCGGCGAGCGGGACCTCTGGTGCACCGGGACCGGCCGCGTGGAGACCTCAATCGGCGGCGTCATGCCATGGGACCTCGACACCCGCCTGATGCGCGAGATGGCCCCCGAGCGCCCGGCACCCATGGCGGATCCCGGCCAGCGCGAGGCCTTCATCGCACAGCGCCGGGTGGCCGTGCTGGCGAAGCTCGGCCTGCAGCTTGAGGACCAGCGCCCCCAGCCGCGCATCCGCAATGCGGGTGAGTTCACGCATCCAGATCTCACAGTGCGCAAGGTGCGGATCGCCACGGAGCCGGGGATGGAGGTCGCGGCGCTGATCATCGAGCCGCGAGCCGGCGCCTCAGGCCGAACCATCATCCATGCTGCCGAGGGCGGCAAGCCCGCGACCTTCGACGCGTCGGCGCTGCCGTGGTCACTGGCGCTCGAGGGTCGGCGGGTCGTCTCGGTGGATGTGCGCGGGCGGGGCGAGCTGGACATCGAGCGCGGGGCCGCCACCCGCGTCGCTGAGTACGACGCCATCCAGTGGCAGCGCGATGGCTTCGCGATCGCCTACGCGGGCGCCGGCCGCACCATCATGGGCGCCCGCGCCCTCGACCTCATCCGCGTGATGGACGCGCTCGACGGTGAGGCCGGAGCGGCTCAGAGCTACGAGCTGATCGGCGAGGGCCTCGGCGGAACGTGGGTGCTCGCGGCGGCTGCGGCCGATCCGCGCGTTGAGCGCGTGACCACCATCGGCACGCTCAGCTCATGGGCGCGGCTGATCGAGACGAAGTGGAACGCGCTGCGCGACTACTTCTGGGTGCCGAGGGCGCTGGACACCTTCGATCTGAGCGACCTGCCGATCCTGGCCCATGGAGAGGTGCGAATCGTCAATCCAGTGGACGCGATGCTGCACCCGTTGAGCGTCGACGACGCGGCCGACGACTTCGCCTGGGCCGAGAACTGGTGCGGCGAGCGGCTGACGCTGCAGTGCAACGAATGAGCACCGACGTGGCGGAGGTCCCGCCCGGTCAGCGGCGAAGCATACACCCAACCGTCGCACATCACGTGAACTGAGAGGGATCGTACCATGATGCTCGGACTGATTCACTACCGCGCGCCTGGTGAGAATGCTGAGGATTTCGTGCGCTGGGCCGCCGGCGCCGGCTTCGAGTGCGTCGAGCTGCGCTTCAACGACCTCATGCCCGATGAGATGCAGGAGGCCGACTATGAGAGCCACTGCAAGGACCTCAAGGCGCTCATGGATGAGCTCGGGCTCGTCACCTCCGGCGTCTCGCTCGGCAACGACTTCGTCTACCTCGCCGATGACATGATCCAGGAGCAGGTCGCGCGCACCGCGAAGATCTCGAAGCTCACCCGGATCATGGACTGCAGCGTCTTCCGCACCGAGGGCGGCCGGCCGAAGGACGAGGTGCCCGAGGAGCGCTACGCCGAGGCAATCATCAAGTGCGTCCGCGCCACGCTCCCGGTCTGCGAGGACTTCGGCGTCCACCTGGCCATCGACAACCACGGCGTCGTGAGCAACAACTACGAGCTGCAGCTCGAGGTCTTTGAGACCGTGGACAGCGAGTATGTCGGCTCAAACATGGACACCATGAACTACCGCTGGTATGGCTACGATGTGGACAAGCTCCCGGGGATCTACGAGGCCATCGCGCCGTGGGTGAAGCACACCCACATGAAGGACGGCCACAACGCCCGCCCCGACTACAAGGGCGCCGCGCTCGGCGATGGCGAGATCCCGCTCGACACGGCAGTCGCCGCCCTCAAGAAGGCCGGCTACGACGGCGCCTACTGCGCGGAGTATGAGGGCTCCGAGGACGGCGACATCGGCTACCGCAAGTGCCTCGAGTGGATGAAGGCGAACATCTGACGACTGCCCCGAAAGAAACAGAAGCAACGACAGCAACGACAGCGGCAGCCCTGCGAACGCGCGCTGCCGACGTCATGCTGCGCCCGGAGGAACGGTGCGCAACCTGATCGACCTGCTCAACCGGTCGGCTGATCAGTTCGGTGACGGGGTCGCTGCAATCTACCGCGGCGATCCCGTCTCGTTCGCCAACCTGCGCGAGATGGTCGAGCGCTTCTCGCGGGCGTTGCGTGCCATCGGCATCGGGCCTGGCGACCGCGTCGCGCTCGTCATGCCAAACTGCCTGCACTCGATCGTCTGCTATCTCGGCGCGATCCGCGCGGGCGCCATCGCGGTGCCGGTGAACATCCGCCTCAAGCCCGAGGAGACGCGCTTCATCCTCGGCGACGTCGGCGCGCGCGTGCTCGTTGCCCACGAACGCACATGGCCGGCGGTTTCCGACGCGCTGGAGGGCCTGGAGAGCGTCGAGCAGGTCCTCAGCATCGGCGTGGAGGCCGAGGGCGTCGCCGAGGTCGAGGCGCTGATGGCAGATCCCGGTCCGGCGTTCGAGCCGCCGGAGATCGCGCCCGGCGACGTGGCCGCTATCATCTACACCTCCGGCACCACCGGCCTGCCGAAGGGCGCGATGCTCACCCACGCGAACGTGCTCTTCAACGTGCAGTCCACGATCCGCGGCCACGGCTTCCGCCCCGATGACGTCCACCTGCTGATCGTCCCGCTCTTCCACGTGACCGGCCTGAACACGATCATGCCAACCTCACTCTTCCTCGGCTCGACGCTCGTCATCAGTGCCGGGACGAACCCGCGCGCGCTCTTCGAGTTGATCGAGCGCCATCGCTGCACCACCGTCTTCACCGTGCCGACCACCACGATCATGCTCGCCGCTGAGCCAAGCCTGGGCGATTATGATCTCTCCTCGCTGCGCCTGATCGGCTACTCCGGCGCGCCGATGCCGGTGCGCGCAATCGAGCGGCTGCGCGAGCTCTTCCCGGGGGTGGCGCTGCACAACTTCTATGGCCTCACCGAAAGCACGTCCGTCACCACGGTGCTGCCTGACGAGTTCGCGCTCAGCCACGCCGAGTCGATCGGGCGGATCGTCCCGGAGCTTGAGGCGAAGATCGCCGATGAGGCCGGAAACGCGCTGCCTGCGGGCGAGGTGGGGGAGTTGCTGGTGCGCGGCCCGAGCATCTTCGCGGGCTACTACCAGCGCCCCGAGGCGACCGCGGAGGCGCTGGAGCCCGAGGGCTGGCTGCACACCGGCGACAAGGCGCTGATGGACGAGGATGGCTTCATCTTCCTGCGCGGGCGCACGAAAGAGATGATCATCGTCGCCGGGGAGAATGTCTACCCGGTTGAGGTAGAGAACGTGCTCACGCGTCACCCCGACATCCGCGAGGCGGCCGCGGTCGGCGTAGAGCACCCGGTGCTGGGGGAGGTCGTGAAGGCAGTCGTGGTCGCGCGACCGGGCGCATCGCTCAGCGAGAGCGACCTCCGCCGGTGGTGCTCCGAGCGCCTCGCGAGCTACAAGGTCCCCCAGCGGGTGGAGTTCCGCGACGAGCTGCCGCGGAACCCCTCCGGCAAGGTCATCAAGCGGCTGCTGCGCTAGCCGCCCGCCTCCACCCGCTCCACGATCCAGTCCGCCAGCGCCTCGGCGAGCCACTCGTGCCCGGCGATGTTCGGGTGGGCGAGGTCGCCGAGGTAGGTCATCCACTGCAGCCGCCCCATCGGCTTGATCTGCGCCGCGAGGTCAATGCACGCCACGTCGCCGCGCTCCGCGCACAGATCCCGCACGGCCTGCGCGTAGTCGTCGAGCATGATGAAGCGGTGGCCGCCGCCCGGGAGCGTCGTGATCGGGCAGATGGCTGCGCCGCCCTTGGTCTCGCGAGCAATCCGGTCAACGTAGTCGTTGAGGCTGTACGCGTACCAGTCCGCCGGGTAGGCGCTCGTTTTGTCATTGTAGCCGTATGCGATCGTCACGAGGTCGGGCCTCACGTCCGCGAAGTCCCGCGGCGCCCAGATGCGGGCGTCGGTGAGCCGCGCTCCGCCGACCGCGCGTGAGTAGCTCTCAATCTGGTCGTAGCCGAGGCGCTCACGCAGCTTCTGCCCGAGCAGCACCGCGTACTGCTGGGTGTCGCGATCCGGCAGACCCGTCCCTGCCGTGATGGAGTCGCCCATGCACTGGATGCTGACCGGCTCATGGTTGCGCAGCTTCTGAATAACCTCCTCCAGCGGTCTCGGCGCCGGGGCCGGCGCAGGTTCGGGCGCATCCGCGATCAGCCGGATCTCGTCAACGCTGAACGAATGCGCGGGCATCGGGTAGTTGTTCCACGTGAGCTGCCAGCGGTCCCCAAGCTGGATCGTTCGGATGCCGCTCGGCGGCAGGTTCCCGGGCGTGCCGATGGGGTAGATCATCCCCGCGCCCGGGAGGTCATCGAAATGCAGGCGGATCTCGTGCCACTCGGTGTTCGCGAGCGGGAAGTAATGCTCGTAGATGTAGCCCCGGTAGCCGAAGCCGATGCGCCCCCAGTTCTCTGAGCCGTCGCCCTTCACCATGAACGAGATGCCGTTGCTGGCATCCCACGCCTCATTACCCGCGACCAGCGCGGGATCCACGGGGATCGAAACCGATCCGCCCTTGCCCTCGGGGCTGGTGAGGGTCACTGCGCCATCGGCGAACTCGTAGCTGACATCGGGCGAGCAGGTGATCCCTCGTGCCTCAATGGCCGCCGGATCAGCGAAATCCTCGACCAGGAACGGCTGCGCCCAGGCAGCGGTGCAGATCAGCAGTGCGAGAACAACGGCTCCTCTACGCATACATCCAACTCCTATCCAATGCGGCGCGATTCGTTCGCGATCTGCGCGAGCAGCTCTTCGATGCGCTCGACCGACCCTGATATCCGGTGCAGGTAGCTCCACAGACATGCAATCACAAGCAGCATCGGCACGAGCGGAAAGACCAGCGGGATGATCGGGAAATGCTTGCTGATCAGCTCCATCATCGGACAGCGCACCTCAACCTTAGCCACTTCCATGATCGGCCTCCTCATGCCATTCGCCACCACAGCGTCGCCGCCCTCATTCGACGCCTCAGCACACATTCCCTGCTCTGCGCGGCGGAGGTATTCGGTCCGCGGCGCGGAATACCCGCACTGCGGCGGTCTGCGGAGCAGGCGCCGCGCATCTCTTCCTCCGCACGAAGGGACTGAGCGGCCGTAGCGAACGAGGCAGTAGGGACATATCGTCAGGACGAGGCTATCGGTGAGGCTGGCCATACCGGCATCACCCGCCGCGCCATTGTCATCGCCATGGTCCTCGTGGTCGGCTTCACCGTTGCCGGATGCTTCTCGGTGATGCTGCGCTATGAGATCATTGGCACCGGCTATCTCCCGCGCGGCGGAGTGGCCATCCTGCTCGCGCTGATCGCGGTAAACAGCGCCCTGCGCGGGCTCAAGCGGCTGCACGTGAAGCCGCTGTCCGCCGAGGAGTTGCTGCTGATCTTCCTTCTGCTGATGATCGTCGGCGCAATCGCCGGGCAGGAGTTCGCCCAGCACTTCTACCTGAAGCTCATCGGCCTCGTCTACTACTCCACCCCCGACATCGCGCCGCCGGAGCTGTTCCTGCAGGAGCTTGACCCGCTCCTCCTTCCGACGGTTGACCCGAACGATCCGATTGCGATCTGGGCGCACGAGGGCCTGCCTCCCGGCCAGAGCATGCCTTGGCGTGCCTGGATCGTCCCTCTCGCCGTCTGGACGCCCTTCCTGCTCGCAGTCTACTTCATGGTCCTGTGCTTCGCCGCGACCCTCGCGCATCGCTGGGAGGACGAGGAGAAGCTGCTCTACCCGCTCGTGGAGGTCCCGGTGGAGGCCGTCAAGGGCGAGCCCAACCACCTCGCCCCGCTCATGCGCTCGCCGATGATGTGGATCGCCTTCACGATCCCCTGCATCCTCTACACCATGAAGGGCCTCGCGGGCTACTGGCCCGCCATGCCCTTCCTCGAGCTCGACAACCCGCTCACCCACCGCTTCACCGGCCCGATGTCCGCCTTCAACGGCACGCTCCTCTACGTGCGCTTCGATATGATCGGCATCGCCTATCTGCTCTCCGGTGAGGTCGGCTTCTCGCTGTGGTTCTTCTGGTTCCTCAAGCGCATCGAGCAGGCCGGGCGCATCGCCTTCGGCATCACCAGCGCCCACGCGCAGTTCTTCCAGATGCAGACCGTTGGCGGCTTCATCCTCCTCGCCATCGCCCTGCTCTACTCCGCCCGCGCGCACCTCGGCCGCGTCATCAGCGTTGCCTTCGGCGCCCTGCGCCGCAGGCCCGGCGATGCCGACAGCGAGGAACCCTACCGCCTCTCTGTCTTCGGCTTCCTCGCCGCCCTCGCATTCGTCGTCTGGTGGTGCAGCTACTTCGGCATGGACACCATCTGGGCGCTCGTGCAGTACATCGTCTTCCCACTCGTCGGCATGGTCGTCGCCCGTGTGGTCTGCGAGGCCGGCATGTTCATCTACGCCGCGCCCCTCGGCGGCTACATCGCCGGCTACAACGAGGCGCTCTACAACCTCTTCGGCGGCGAGCGCATCGGCGCGAAGAACCTCACGCTCATGTCCATGACCGCCTGGGCGCAGATCCGCTCGACCGCCACCCAGAACATGGCCGCCGTCTTCATGGGCTACCGCATGGGCTCGAAGATGGGCGCGCCCCGGCGCAGTATCATGATCCTTGCCATCAGCGCCGTCGCGCTGGCAATCCTCGCCTGCCACGTCACCGTCCCGTGGATCATCTACACCTGGGGCACCCCCAAGCTCGCGGAGTGGCCCAGCAACGCCGGCCTGCAGATGAACCGCGGCCTCGCGCAGCTCATCAAGTCGCCGCCGGAGATGGTCGGCCAGGACTGGCTCGCACTGATCATCGGCGTCGTGAGCACCTGGGGCCTCTTCGCACTCCGGCGGCGCTTCGTCTGGTGGCCGCTCCACCCGCTCGGCTTCGTCACCTGGCTGGGCTGGCCGATCGACCGCTACTGGACCTCGATCCTCATCGGCTGGGCGCTGAAGGTCACGGTCATGCGCCTCTTCGGCTTCCGGGGTTTCCGCGCGCTCAAACCACTGGCCCTCGGCCTGATCCTGGGTATGAACGCGATCTTCACGATCTGGCTGATCCTCCACCTGATCTGGCCAAACCCGATGCCGATCATGGTGGACTGACGGCGCACGGCGGCGCACGGCGGCGGGGGACCCAGTTCGCGGCCGCCGCACCCAGTGCGCGAACGCCTGCCGCAAAGTCATGGAGCACGCGATGAGGTGCCGATCGAGGAGGACGACCTGATCGACGAGGGCCTGGGCCAGGCGGGCATGACAAACGTGTAACGGCGGGGCATGGGGGATCGGGCATGCGGGTGTCTTTCCCGTGGCACGAGCGTCCCGCCCGTGCAGCCGTTGGC
>DHPY01000028.1:49738-60587 GCA_002411015.1 Armatimonadetes bacterium UBA5352
CGTTGGCCCGTCCCGCCCGTGCAGAGCCCCCCGCTCAGCCTCGGCCTCCCCGGCCTCCCCGGCCCCCGCCCTCCGCTCAGCCTCCGCCGCCGTCCCCACCCCGGCCGCGGCCTCGGCCCTTGCCCTCCTGATCCGCCCGGAGCGCCTCCTCATGCTCCTCCATCTTCTCCACCGCCTGGCGGAACTGCACGTCGCAGAGCATCTCGTAGATCCCGCCGGCAGTCGCCAGTTCCGCATGCGTCCCCCGCTCAACGACGCGGCCGTAGTCGAGCACGATGATCTCATCGGCGTTCATGACGGTCGAGAGACGGTGGGCGATCGTGAACGTCGTGCGCCCCTGCATCAGATACTCCAGTGCCTCCTGGATCGCGGCCTCCGACTCCGAGTCCAGTGCTGAGGTCGCCTCGTCGAGGATCAGGATGCGCGGGTTACGCAGGATCGCGCGCGCGATCGAGATGCGCTGGCGCTGGCCGCCCGAAAGGCGCGTCCCGCGCTCACCCACCCGCGTCTCATAGCCATCCGGGAACTCTGTGATGAAGTCGTGCGCGTTCGCCGCGATCGCCGCCTGCACGACCTCGGCATCCGCGGCATTCGGCCGCCCATACTTGATGTTGTCCCGCAGCGTGCCCGCGAACAGGAAGCTCTCCTGCATGACCATCCCGATCTGCTTGCGTAGACTCGTGAGCTGCAGGTCGCGCAGATCCATCCCGTCGAGCAGGAGACGCCCGCGCGTGGGGTCGTAGAAGCGCGGGATGAGGTTCACCAGCGTGGACTTGCCGCTCCCTGAGCGCCCAACGAGTGCGGTGACGGTGCCGGGCTCTGCGGAGAAGGTCACGTCCTCCAGCACATCCTCCGACGGATCGTACGAGAAGCCGACATGATCGAACTCCACGCGACCCTCGCACTTGCGCAGGATGATCGCGTTACGCCGCTCCTGGATCTCCGGCGACGTGTCGAAGAGCTCGAAGATGCGCTCGATCGCCGTCATCGCCGTCTGGATCTGCTCATTGATGGTCACCAGCGCGATGATCGGCTGGTAGAGCATCGTCAGGTACGCGTTGAACTGGATCAGCTCTCCGTATGTCATCCGGTTCGCGTAGAGGATCTCGCGCCCGCCAACGTAGATAACGAGGATGCTCGCGAGGCCGGTGAGGAAGGTGGAGATGACGCCAAGCCATGTGCGCGCGCGGCCGGCCAGCACGTTGAACTCGATGATCTCGCGGATCTCATGCACGAACCGCCGCGACTCGGAGCGCTCGCGTGTGAACGCCTTGATGACCCGGATACCGGAGATGGCATCATTGAGCTGGCCCGAGACCGCCGAGAACTGCTCGCGGGCCTCCCGCGACGCATGCCGGATGACGGGCTGCCACAGGAGGAAGTTCAGCACGTAGAGCGGCAGGACCATCACTGCCAGGAATCCGAGCCGCCAGTTGATCGTGAACACCAGGACGAAGACGAAGAGGATGGTCGTGATATTCGTGACGATGTCCACGAGGTTGCCCGTCAGCGTCTGCTGCACCGCCTGCACATCGTAGAGGATGCGCGTCATGATCCGGCCGGTGGAGCGCGTCTCGAAGTAGCGCATCGACAGCCGCTGCAGGTGCCGGTAGAGCTGCTGGCGAATGTCGAACACAACGCGGTTGCCGATGACGACCATGATCATGGAGCGGACGTAGCCGACGATAGCCAGCGCCACCCGCACTCCCAGCAGGCCCGCGCAGACGGCCAGGACCAGCCCCCACAACTCGTCACGCACGGTAAGCTGCTGGGCTGCGGTGAGCGAGTGGTAGTTCGAGAGCTGACTGTCCACAAGCAGGCGCGTCATATACGGCGGCACCATCCCCAGCCCCGTGGTCACGAAGACAAGCACGATGGAGAAGATGATGCCGGTCCGATAGCGCGCGGCGAACTTGAGCAGGCGGAGAAAGAGATCCATAGATACAGACTGCCTCAAACAGACGACCTGCGTGCATCCTGACGGCCAATGTACCTCGCACGCACGCGAATGTCAAACGGGAACGGCAGCAACGGAAGCAACGGTAGTAACGAAAGAGACGAAAGCAACGGCAGCAACGGAAACGGCGGCAGCACACGACAGCAACGGCAGTAACACATTTCCGCAGTGCAGGCACCCTCGCCCGCACACGAGGCCACAAGAACGCAGTGTTGACCATCCGCACCTTGCCGTAACATGACACAGGGAGGCAGATCATGTCCGAAACACGCTCGTACAAGAAGTCCCTCGAGCTCTACCGCCGCGCCATCGAGGTCATCGCCGGGGGATCACAGACCAACAGCAAGCGCCCCACCGCCTACGCACTCGGCGCATTCCCCATCTACGCGCAGGACGCGCAGGGCGCCCGCATCCAGGACGTCGACGGGAACTGGTACATCGACTACATCCTCGGCCTCGGCCCGATCACCCTCGGCTACTGCTACCCCGAGGTAGACGAGGCGATCCGCAGGCAGCTCGACCGCGGCATCATCTACGGCCTCATGAGCCCGCTCGAGGTCGAGGTCGCGGAGATGGTCTGCGACATCGTCCCGTGCGCGGAGATGGTGCGCTTCCTCAAGGGCGGCGCGGAGGTCACGACCGCGGCCGCGCGCATCGCCCGCACGCACACCGGCCGCGAGATGATCCTCAACTCCGGCTACCGCGGCTGGGCCGATGGCTGGCTCGCCCAGAGCACCGGGATGGAGAAGGGCGTCCCCACCTGCATCGGCGGCCTGATCGACGGCTTCGCGCGGGGCGACCTTGAGAGCCTGCGCAGCAAGCTCGAGGAGCACGCCGGCAAGGTCGCGATGGTCTCCATCGACCCCGCCACCGGCGGCGACCGCGTGCCCGATGGCTACCTCAAGGGCGTGCGCCACCTCTGCGATGAGCACGATGTGCTGCTGATGTTCGACGAGATCGTCACCGGCTTCCGCATGGCCAAGGGCGGCGGCCAGGAGTACTTCGGCGTCACCCCGGACCTCGCGTGCTTCGCCAAGGGCGCGGCCAACGGCATGCCGCTCGGCATCGTCTGCGGTCGCGCCGACGTCATGCGCCATGCCATCGACGACACGGTCATCAGCGTCACCTACGGCGGCGAGGCCCTCTCGCTGGCCGCCGGCCTCGCCTGCATGACCATCTACCAGAACGAGCCGGTCTTCGAAACGATCTGGGAGAGCGGCGCGCGCCTGATGGCCGGCTTCGACGCGCTCGGCGAGAAGCACGGCGTACCCCTGCGCTGCCACGGCTACGAGCCGATGAGCAGCCAGACGATCAGCTACGACGACCCGGCCGTCTCGCGCGACGCCTGGACGCTGCTGCTGCAGGAGATGGCGCAGCGAGGTGTGCTGCTCCGCCGCGGCGGCCTGCTCTTCGTCACCTACTCGCACCGCGATGAAGAGGTCGAGGAGACGCTGGCAGCGCTCGATGAGAGCCTCGCGGTCATCGCCGAGGCCGCCGCCGATGGAACTATCAGCAAGCGCCTGCGCGTTACCGAGGTCAAAGAGAGCTTCCGCAGCTTCACGTAGAACGGCGGGGCATGGGGGTTGGGGCATCGGGGATGGGGCATCGGGGATGGGGGCGCTGCCGTAGGCCGTGTTGTCGTACGCCGTGTCATTTGTAGCGACGGGCATCCTGCCCGTCAGCCGTATGCCGTGTCGTCTGGAGGCCCGGCCGTCATTGTCGTTGTCGTGTCGTTCGTAGCGACGGGCATCCTGCCCGTCAGCCGTTTGCCGTACGCCGTGTCGTTCCCATCCGTGAACGCATTGCCGGGTCCGTGTCTCGCGCATGGCACTGTGATGACAAACTGCTCACGCCGGAGAAAGCATGGCAAAGGTCACCCCCTCCGGGCGCTATATTAGCGGGGGAACTGTATCCGCGCGCGCATCAGGAAAGGACTGGCATCAGATGCGGCTGCTGGTGACGGGTGGAGTGGGCTTCATCGGGAGCAACTTTGTCCGCCACGTGCTCGCGAGCCGAGAGGACTGGCAGGTGCGGGTGTTCGACAAGCTCACCTACGCCGGGAACCTCGGTAACCTGGCCGACCTGCTCGATGGCCCGCGCCTGGAGTTCATCCAGGGCGACATCCTCGACCAGGAAGCCGTCGAGGGCGCGATGGCCGGCGTGGACGCTGCCGTCCACATGGCCGCGGAGAGCCACGTGGACCGCTCAATCATCTCCGCGGAGGCCGCGGTGCAGACCAACTTCGTCGGCAGCTTCCGCGTCTTCGAGGCCGCGCGCTCGCTGGGCGTGAGCCGCCTGCTGCACGTCTCGACCGATGAGGTCTACGGCGCCGCGCTGGGCGAGCCGTTTGCGGAGGAGGACGCGCTCAACCCGCGCAATCCCTACGCTGCGACCAAGGCCGGGGCCGACCGCCTCGCACACTCGTACTGGATCACCTACGAGCTGCCGGTGCTGATCGCGCGCCCGTCCAACAACTACGGGCCGTGGCAGTATCCGGAGAAGCTCATCCCGTTCTTCACCTGGCGGGCGCTCAATGACGAGCACCTGCCGGTCTATGGCAGCGGCACACAGATCCGCGACTGGCTGCATGTGGAGGACCACTGCCGGGCGCTGATGCTCCTGCTCGAGCGCGGGAAGCCCGGCGAGGCCTACAACATCCACGGCGGCAACGAGCGGCCGAACATGGAGACGATCCGGCTGATCCTCGATGAGCTCGACAAGCCGGAGAGCCTCATCCGCCACGTCGAGGACCGCCCCGGGCACGACATCCGCTACGCGATGGATGCGGCGAAGATCCATGCGCTCGGCTGGCAGCCGCAGATCGAGTGGGAGGCCGGCATCCGGGCCACGGTGCGCTGGTTCGCGGAGCACCAGGAGTGGATGCGCGCCTCCGTGGCCCGGGGGAAGGCCTACTTCGACGAGTGGTACAGCAAGCGTTAGGGCGCGATCGACCAGTAGCAGCTTGGATCGCTGCACGGGACTGCGGTCGGCACGAGCTTCTTCACGTGCCCGTCGCAGAACAGGTAGTTCGCGCCATCGGTGTGGCGGCGGGCCGCCTCGTCACTGCGCACGAATCCGTGCTGCTGCGTCCCGTAGGCGCTGATGACGTAGTTGCCGGTGAAATCCGTAAGCAGGATCGTCTCAGACGGGTTGATGATCTCCGACATCGTGCGCCCCGGGGGCGGTTCGGCATTGGTGCCGAGGTCGTTGTCCCAGTGCACGTGGTTGATCGCGTAGCCCGCGTCCTGGTCGTAGTCCGGCCATGTGCCATCGAACTGGTTGAGCCGCGGCGCAGTCGGGCAGACGAAGATCTGTGTGTTGTTGATGTACGGCAGGATCATCAGCCGCCAGGTCCACGTGGGGGCGGTGCCCTCGGGCAGACCGTTGATCGTCAGGTCATCCCAGGGCATCCGGTGGTGGTCCTCGTTGTACATCCCGAACGCCAGCCCGAGCTGCCTCATGTTCGACATGCAGGAGACCTCGCGGGCCTTCTCGCGCGCCCGGGCGAACGTCGGGAAGAGCATCGCGGCCAGAATCGCGATGATGGCAATGACCACGAGCAGCTCGATGAGCGTGAAACCGCGCCTTGGCGGCATATCCAGCGACCTCCTGTAGCGGAAGCGTCCGATGCGGCTATGTTCGCCGCGCGGGGATCGGTGTCCTTGCAGGCGAGTCATTTGCGCCTCCCGGGGAAGGCTCTGGTCTACCGGCGGCGAAACGTCAGTTCGGACCCACGATCTCATGATGGAGGTACATGATGCGTAGGGGAATCATTGTAATGATCATCCTCATGGCGACTGGCACGATGGCGGCCGCTGTCGAGGTCAACGTTACCACCGACCCGCCGCTCGAGGCCGCGAACCTGGTGCAGAACGCCGACATGGAGCAGGGCGCCGACGGGCAGCCCGCGGTTTGGACCTTCAGCACCGCGGTTCCTGAGAACTTCACGTTGGGCTGGGCCGAGGGAGCGGGGCGCAACGGCTCCCGCGCGCTGCACATGACCGCCCACGACAAAGTCATGTCCGGCTACTGGGCGCAGAAGATGCCGGTGCAGGCAGGAGACTACGTCTTCCGTGGCTACTACCGCACGGTGACCGGGCGGCTGCTTATGTACGCGCACGGAACCAACACCGATGTCCAGCCCGCGGTCGGAGTCGACGCCCGCGCCTTCCACGGTAGCTCAATCGCGAGCTTCCTCGTGCCCGTCTTCGTGCCTCTGGAGGCGCTGGCGGGCCCGGACCCGGAGAGCTGGCACCCGTTCAGCGTGAAGGTCGCGATCCCAGAGGGTCTCGAGGAGATCACGCTGAGCATGGGGCTTTACTTCACGCCGGGCGAGGTCTGGTTCGACGACGTGTGGTTCGGCCCGGCCACCGTGCAGATGACACTCAACGTGAGCGGTGAGGGCGAGCGGCTCGAGTCTGTGAAGATCCTCCGTGACGGCAGCGCGACCCCGGTCTACAACTCCGCGAACGATCCCAACTGCCCGACCGGGCAACCGCTGCCGGAGCCGTTCAAAGTCACACTCGATGCTGTCGCGAGCGATGGAGTCTACATGATCGAGGCAAAGACCGTGGGCGGCGAGCTTCAGCGCATCCGCTTCCCAGAGGAGGCGGAATAGCATGAAATCAGCTATCATTCCTGTAGTAATCTGCATGCTTCTTCTGACATCCTGTACGGCATTCGCACAGCAGTCGCTTCAGTGCGCCAACCTCTCGCTGCGCGCCGACGAGGGCGGCAGGATCGAGGCGACTTCGGCTCTCGATCCCGATCTGCTCGATGCCCTGAACCTCCGGCTCTACGACGGCCACTCCGAGGAGTATCTGCCCCTGACCGCCGAGTCCGCGAGCATGCGCGGCACTACGCTGACCGTGGCGTACTCGTGCCCGAAGCCGCTCGCGATCACCGCGACCTTCAGCGGCCAGCGCACCGGCCTGGCGGTTGACGTCACGATCGCGAACAACGGCGACCAGCAGGAGTGGCTCGCGCCGACGCTCGAGGCCGAGCTTGGCGACACCACGGGCCTGAGCGTCTTCGACGGCCACACCGTCGCGGTCGAGCCGCAGGAGCGCTTCGGCGATGACGCGTTCATGGGCCGGCTGCCGATCTGCTCAGCGTGGAACGACCGCGCGGGCATCGCCCTCGGCCTGGCCGCGGATGAGATCCGCTCCTGGCTGGATCACTCGTACCTGCCGGCCGCAGATGGCCGCCCTGGGCTGCTCACGACGCTGACGCACTTTGTGCTCGACCCCGGGCAGACGGACAGCGTGGGCCTCTGGGCCGCCTCGCACCCCGGCGAGTGGGGCTTCCACGAGGCCCTGGACGCGTACTACCGCACCTACCCGGAGATGTTCCGCCGCGACCCGGACGTTGACCCGCGCGTGGACCTCGGCGGCGCGCAGTACCGCGCCTGGCCGGTCGGCAGCAAGTTCGCGCCTGAGATCTGCCGCAGGCTCTACGCGGGCTGGGAGTGGTGCTACGCCCCCTTCCGGCGGACGGGTGACGTCGTCGGCCGCGAGGAGTTCTGGAACTACCAGCCCGCGCGCGAGGCGACGGGGGTCCGCGCGCTGCCGCGCGAGGAGTTCCTGCAGTGGCGGCGGGAGCAGTTCAGAGCGGGAGAGGCGTGCGACGTGGTGATGGGCTTCTACGTGCCGGCGCAGGTGTGGTGCGAGGAGCAGCTTGCGCGCGAGGTCTACCCGGATGCGTTGATCGAGGATCCGACCGCGCGGACGCTCTTCACCAGCCCGTGGGTGACCGGGCATGACAACGAGCGGCTCGTCTTCCCCTACGAGACCAGCTTCGGCGAGCAGAGCCGCGTGGACATGGCGGCGGTGACCGAGGAGCTTGATCTGCGCGGCTTCGCGTTCGACACCGCAGGCGGGAACGGGAAGTACCGGGGCCCGGCGCTGCCGATCCTCGATGGGCGGGCGTGGGACGAGGACGGCGTCTACTGCCGCAACAACGTGGCGGTGGCGCGGCTGATGCAGTTCGTGCATACGCTGCACGCGAGCGACGGCACGGAGGTCGCGGTCATCAGCAACCCCAACCCGCGATGCGCCTACTCCTCGGTGATCTGGTCGGACAGCATGATGCTCGAGGGCGAGCCGTGGAAAATCGATCGCACCTACGGCGACTCGCTGCGCTGGATGGCCGGGCAGAAGACGCTGGTCTGGTGGGAGGGCTACGCGCCTGAGACCTTTGTTGACCCGACACAGGCGACCGACGAGCAGGTCGCGCTGCTGATGCGCGGGCTCGCCGATTTCACGCTGCTCCAGAGCTTCCGGATCGGCTACATCCCGCCGCCCGCGTACACGCATGGCGTCGGGCGGCTGGTCGAGTGGCTGCCCGCGCTCACCGAGTGCGTCACCACCGGCTGGCAGCCTGTGACGGCGGCGCGCGTGCCTGAGCCACTCTGGGCGACGCGCTACGGTGACGGGCTCGATGCGATGATAGTGGTGGCGCATGAGACGGCCGACGAGCAGGATATCGAGGTCGCGATTGAGAATGAGCGCTTCGCCGATGGCGCCGTCCTCTTCACCGACTACGATGGCTCCGAGCGCGCCAGCACCATCGTGGGCGGCGAGACGCGGATCGCGCTGGCGGTGCCGAAGCGCACGCCGGTCCTGCTGCGGGCCAGGGCAGAGGTGCTGCCTGCGGACGCGGTCACGGCCGCGACCGTGAGCGCTCGGGAGGGCCTCACCGGCCAGGACCTGCGGCTGCAACTGACGGGGCAGGGGCCGGCGACGGTTCGAGTGCGCGTTCCGGATGAGATGGCGATCACGAGCGCGCGCTACAACGGCCGACCGGTGGCCGTGCAGGGCGATCAGGTCGCGCCGCGGCTGGTGGGTGACGGCGAACTGCGCGTGCAGATGCGCTCAGAGACCTTCCGCGGCACCGATCGGGCGCTGCTGGAGTTCCCATTCGCGAGCGAGCAGGGCGCGACCAGCACTATCTTCCTGCGTGACGGTGCGGGGGAGATGGAGCAATACCTCGCCGGGCGCCTGTCGCTCTACTTCGACTACTGGTACGGGCGGATCAATGGTGGCGAGGAGCCCGCGATCCCGATCATTCAGGGCCAGCAGCCTGTTGCGCCGGGAGTGGTCATCCGCACGGGCGCAGGCGGAAGTCGCGTCGAAGTCGCGGGCGGCATCCTGTACATTGAGGCGCGCGACGATGCGCAACTTAAGCGCGTCTTCATGGAGTACCTGCGAGGGCTGGACACGAAGTACTGGGCACCGGACCTCGGTGTCGTCTCGACCTGGTTGCGACGGGCGAAGGGCGACGACCCGTGGCTGGTGTGGCCTGACGAAAACTGAGGTGAGAGCATGCTCCGCGGCACGATGGCGGTCCTGATGGCAATGGGAGGCGCGGCGATGGCGCAGGATAGGGAACTGCTGCAGAATGCCGGGTTCGTTGACGCGGATGGGGACGGGGTGCCGCGCGGATGGGAGATGCACACGGGGAACCCGCTGACCGCGCCTGAGTATGCGGTGGTGGGCCGCGACGACACGCGCTGGCTGCGCTTCGAGATGCGCGACAACGGCGCCTCGATGGGCTACGTGTCGCAGGCGGTGATGCTGCCGGAGGGCGTGGAGGCGGTGCGGGTGCGGGTCTCGGTGCGCTGCACGGGCGCTGCCCTTCCGGAGGCGCATGCCCTCGCTCGTATCTTCTGGGACGCCGAGCCGCGCCAGCACATCGGCACCTCGTGGATCTACCGCTACTTCCCGCAGTGGACGCGCGTGGAGGGGCGGAGTGCGGAGCTTGACCTGACGCTGGCGCGGCCGGAGGGCGCGAACCGGGTGTGTCTCGACCTGATGGCGCGCTGGGCGCCGGGCGGCACCGTGACCTTCGCCCGGCCGAGTCTGACCGCCGCACCCGCTCCGGAGCGGCGGATCGTGCGCCTCGCGACCGTGCAGGGGCATGCGCCGGCAGGGAGCACTCGGGAGGACGCGATCGAGTGGGCGGTCAGCAAGGTCCGAGAGGCGGGAGAGATGGACGCCGACCTGGTGTGCTTCGGCGAAGCGATCAACTGGGCCGGTGTCTCCGACGTCACCGCGCTGGAGGCGTGTGAGCCGATCCCGGACGGGCCGATGTCGCGGGCGCTCATGGCCGCCGCCGACCGCTACAACGTGATCGTCTGCGCCGGGATCTACGAGCAGGCGGGCGCCATCGCCTACAACACCTCCGCGCTCTTCGGCCGCCGCGGCGAGCTGATCGGCATCTACCGGAAGGTCCACCTGCCCTCGCCCGAGGTCGAGTGGGGCTTCACGCCCGGAGACCGCTACCCGGTCTTCGACACGGAGATCGGCCGCATCGGCATGCAGATCTGCTACGACAACGCCTTCCCCGAGGGTGCCCGCGCGCTGGCGCTCAACGGCGCGGAGATCATCTGCCTGCCGATCTGGGGCGAGGGGCGCAGCGGTGACACCGTCTGGCCATGCTCGCCGCGGATGCTGGCGCTCAACAACGGCGTCGCCTACGTCGCCGCGGTCTACTCCCAGCGCGAAAGCTGCGTGATCGACCCCTACGGCTTCGTGCTGGTGAGCGCCGGCGGCGAGGAGGGCGTCTTCGCGGCCGACGTGGACCTGACGCCGGGCGCCGACGTGAGCAACTGGCGCGAGGATGGCTCGATCATGCCGCACGACTTCCGCCGCGTCTGGCGGAGCGAGCGGATGCCGGACACCTACGGGCCGTTGATGGGGTGGTAGGGGAGGGGCGGCGCACGACGGCCCCTCCCCCTTGAGAGGGAGCTATACGGAAACGGCCGCAACGGCGGGCCGGCACAGCGGCTGATCTCGCTGGCGCTCGATCACCCCTCACGCCGCCAAACGACGGCGGCGTGAGGGGCGGCCCCTCCGAACGACACGACAAACGGCGTGCGCGCGGGGCGCCCAC
>DHPY01000028.1:60768-98516 GCA_002411015.1 Armatimonadetes bacterium UBA5352
GCGCGCGGGGCGCCCACACCACGGAGGTACGGCGTGCGCGCGGAGTGCCCACACCACGGAGGTACGGCGTGCGCGCGGGGCGCCCACACCACGGAGGCTACCGCGGCTCGATGCGCACCATGCGGAAGGAGAGCGCCGGGATCGAGACCACGAGGTTCGGGCCCAGGCGGGTGCAGGGGGCGCTGGTGACGGCGTCATGCGCCACGACCGGGCCGGCCTCGGCCTCCAGCGGGCGGAGGTCGAAACGCGCCTGCGTCTTCTCCTCGGTCGAGTTGTAGACCGTCAGCAGCACCGCATTGTCCTCGCGGCGATAGCCGCCGACCAGCACGCCCTCGCCACGCGTCAGCGGCAGCCATGCAGGCGTCTCCTCAGGCGTGAACCACTCGACCGGCTCAGTGTCAAGGCCGAACTCCAGCCGCGCGCGCAGCGGCGCGGCGAGCACCGACTGGTCGAGCCAGCCGGGCACCATCATCATCGCGTTGCCATGCACGAGCAGCCGCCCGACGAGCCACTGCGACCACTCCTCGCGCACGTTCAGCGCCGAAGGCAGGAAGCATGGCTGCGAGCCGAACTGCCGCCCTGTGCCGGTAATCGCGAGGAACGGCAGCGTGATGTCGGTGATCTCGCCGCGCGACTTCACGCGGAAGTGCTCGCCATCGGAGTAGATGTCGCAGAAGGTGAGCTGAAAGCTGTTCGAGGTGCGGGAGTTGTGCTCCCAGATCAGGCCTGTCTCGGGCTTGCGCGCGCGGATGACGTTCCACAGGCGCTTGTGCAGCTCGCGGTTGGCGAAGTAGGGATAGGTGCGCCCGCGCTCGCCGCCGCAGCCATGGGCGGCGTTCGTGCAGTAGTAGGGGCCGGCGTTGTCGATGTAGACGCCATCGAGATCATACTCCGCCATCGCCTGATCCACCGCCCAGACGAGCCAATCGGCGTAGCTGCTGGCCGGGCAGGTGCTGGAGTAGGTCTCGGCGTCGCCGAAGAGCGGCTTGCCATCCTCGATGCTCATCATCCACTCTGCGCGATGGCGCTCGTGGACCGGCGAGGGGCCGGTGCCCGAGAGCGTGATGTAGATGACGTTGCGGATGCCGGCCTCGTGGTAGGCGGCGACCGCGGACTTGATCTGCTCGGGCTCGTTCACCTGCGGGTAGCTGAAGAACTCCTCCCGATCATTCCACACGAGGCCGATGTTCTGCCCGCGCTCGCGGAAGGTCTCAACGCCCTCCGGCCCAGGCTCCGCGAGATTGCCCACATGGCGGGCATGCCAGCCGACGGGCAGGGGCTTCCCCGGCGATGCCTGCAGGCCGAGCGTCCAGGTCATCTCACCCGCGATCTCCGTCGGCTGGCCGATGAGGTTGGCGCGGAAGATGAGGGCGTCGGCGGTGCGCTCATACTGGATCTGCGACTCGGTGGGGGCCATGAGGTCGCCCGGGTGCTCGGTGACGAAGGTGAATCCGCGCTGGTGGTCGCCGATCCAGGTCTGGGCGTGCCAGCCCTTCGCGCGCGTCCAGCCGGCCTCGGGGGGGATCGGCAGGTACTCGTGGGTGCCCCACTGCGAGTGCTCGTGCAGGAAGAGCGCGCGGTCGGGTGCGATCGGCACCTCCACTGCGAGGGCGTCCACGGTGCCCGCGCCGGTGAGCGTCAGGTTCACCTGCATGACGCCATCGAACTCGAGCCACGAGGAGGTGCTGACCGTGAATGCGCCCGCGGAGGCGGTCGAGGTGAACTCGACGCGGTCATCGCGCTGCAGACCGACGGCCACCTCACCGCCGGAGAGGGTGTGCGTCTGGCCGCCGGCGGTGAGGACCAGCCGCATGGGCTCGGCGAAGAGCGGCTCGCCCTGGCTGGTCATCTGCGCCGGGAAGGGGCCGGCGAGTGCGTAGCTGCGGCCCCAGACGGAGGCCCGGGCGCCATCGAGGCTGATCGGCTCAAAGGGCGGCGGGACCTCCTCGGTCAGGCCGACGGGGGTCTGCAGCCACGGCTCGGCCGGGTCGGACAGGTCGATCTCGGCGACTAGCGGACACGATGCTGCGATGAGCATCGCGACTGAGGTCAGGATGCGCATTGGAGCCACCTCCTGGTGGGTGATCGCGATCAGATCTCGGGCACGAGCATGTCGCGGACGCGGTCGTCGGCGGCCTTCTGCGCGGCGAGGACCGCCATCTGCGAGCGGAAGACGTCCGCCTGCGGAAGGAAGCGCTCGGTACCGTGCTCGAGGTGGGAGGCGAAGTCGTCGAAGGGCGACGGCAACGGGAGGTCAGCCGAGGCCTCGATGGCGCGCTCGCCGTCGGGTGTGCGCAGGAGGATGCTGCCGCCGGCGACGGAGAGGTAGCCCTCGGTGCCGGAGATGTAGAACTGCCAGCCGCGGCCATGCATGTAGGAGACATCGGCGAGGACGCGGGGGCCGCCGGTCATCTTCATCATGCACTGCGCGCCGACCTGGAAGTGCGGGACCTGCGGCAGCGACTCGTTCCAGGTCTCGGCGGCGATGACGCGCTCGAACTCGCGGCCGGTGCAGTAGCGGAGCATGTCGGCGCCATGGATGAAGATGTCATTGATGGTGCCGCCATGCTTGCCCTCCTCGAAGTACCAGGCTGGCCGGCTGGTGCCGTAGCCGAGGGGGTGCTGACCGAAGGCGCTGGCGGCGAGGAACTCGCCGATCTCGCCCTCCTGGATCACGTCGTGCATGGTCTGGTACGCGGCGCCGAAGCGCATGGAGAGCTGCATCGAGATCTCGAGGCCGTTCTCGTCGCAGAGCTGCTTGATGCGCTCAAGCTCGGTGATCGAGACGCACATCGGCTTGTCGCAGATGACGTGCTTGTCGTGCTCGAGGGCCTTGATGACGAGCGCGCCGCGCTTTCCGTAGTACTCCGCGGTGGCGACGACGTCGAACTCGACGTCCTCGAGCAACTCGTCGAAGGTGGCGTGGGTGCGCTCAACGCCTGCGCGCTCAAGGAGCGACGAGTCATCCGACTCCTCGACGACGCCAACCAGCTCGCAGTAGTCCAGCTCGCGGGCCCGTGTGATGAAGCTGAGGATGTGACCGTGCCTGAAACCGACGGCGGCAATGCGCAATGGCATGTTCGTTTCCTCCGGATGGGAACTTGGCGCGACACTGGCTCATTCCCCGTTCGGCGCCAACCGACCTGCCCGGCAGGAGCCGCAAAGGCGCAGCGCGAATGAGTATGCAGAGCGTACTGCCGCAATGGTGAGGTGTATGAATGGCCACGGAACATCACAAACTGAAGGTATCGGGCATGAGCTGCGAACACTGCCGCTGCCGCGTGCAGCGCGCGTTGGAGGCGCTGCCGGGGGTGAGTTCGGTGGAGGTGGAGCTCTCCACGGGAGCGGTCGATGTGGAGGCCAACGAGGGCGCGGTCACGCGCGAGCAGCTTGTCGCCGAGGTCGGAAAGGCCGGCTACCCGGTCACTGGTGACGTATCCTGACGCACGTCAAAACGGCTGCTCCATCACGATGTACTCGCTGTCCGCGATGCCGTGGCGGCGGTATGCGAGGATCGCGGCCTCATTCCCGCGATGCACGTAGAGCCTGATGGCTGCGGCATTGCTTTCGTGCGCGCGGTTGAGGATGTGGCGGTAGATGAGGCCGAAGACGCCTTTGCGCCGCCACTCCGGGCGCACGTAGACGCTCTGCAGCCACCAATACTCGCAGCAGTTCCAGTCGCTCCACTCAGTGGTGACGAGGATCTGACCGATCAGGCCCTGGTCAGCCTCGGCGACGTAGTAGACGCCCTTGTTGCGGTCGGCCAGCGCAGCTTGCACTCCGGCTTCAACGATCTCCGGGTCGAGTGTGACGTCCTCGCTGTCGCGTGCCATCGCCAGGACGAACTCGATGATGATGCGGAACTCCTGCGGCTCAGCCTCACGGACGATGATGCGCTCGCCGGACATGGCACTGGCCTCCCTGGAGCCATGGTTGCGCATAGGTTGGCGGATGTCCTGAAGAAGGGAGGGGCCGCACGAGCCGCGATCGTCGTTTGTCGCGGCGAGGTCGGCCCACGGTTTCGTGAGCATGGGACGTGGGCCGACCTCGGGAGACTGACGCGAATCCACCGATCCCAAGATGCTCGTACTGCAAAGCTATACTGACGCGCCCCCGCAGGTGGCGGGGGCGCTGGAAGTGTCTGCCCGAACGCGGGTCAGCCCTTGAGCACCTCGGGGTTGACCGGCGCGAGCGGCGGCTCGCCCTTGAAGAAGTTCAGGATGTTGCCGACTGCCAGATCAGCCATCGCGGTGCGGGTCTCGATGGACGCGCTGCCGAGGTGGGGGAGCAGGACGACGTTGTTGAGGTCGGCGAGGCCGGGCTTCATTGCCGGCTCGTCCTCGAAGACGTCGAGCGCCGCGCCCTTGATTACGCCGTCTCGGAGTGCCTCAACGAGCGCGACTTCGTCGATAACGGGGCCGCGAGCTGCGTTGATGAGGTAGCCCTCGGGTCCGATGAGCTCAAGCTCCCGCTTGCTGATGAGATGATGGGTCTCATCCATCAGCGGGACGTGCATCGAGACGAAGTCCGAGCGCTCGAGCAGCTCATCGAGTTCGACCTTCTCCGCGTTGAGCAACTGCTCCGCCACGGGCGGGAGCGCGAACATGTCGGTGTAGAGGACCTTCATGTCGAAGCCCATAGCTCGGCGAGCGACGGCCTGGCCGATCTGTCCTATGCCGACGATACCGAGGGTCTTTCCGTAGACGTCGCAGCCGAGCAGGAGCATCGGGGCCCAGCCGACATACTTGCCGGCGCGCATGAAGCTGTCGCCCTCGACGACGCGCCTGGCGATCGACATGAGCAGTGCCCACGTGAGGTCAGCGGTAGTCTCGGTGAGGACGCCGGGGGTGTTGGTGACGAGCACCCCGCGCTCGTTGGCGGCATCCACGTCAATGTTGTTGTAGCCAACAGCGTAGTTGGCGACGACCTTGAGGTTGGGCGCAGCGTCGAGCAGCTCAGCATCGATGCTATCGGTGAGGAGGCAGAGGAGGCCATCGACGTCTGCGACCGCCTCGAGCAGTTCTGAGCGCTCGAGCACGCGATCGTCAGGGTTGACTGACCAATCCACCTCGCCGTTGAGGCGATCCAGTGCGGACTGCGGGAGTTGCCGGGTCACGTAGACTTTCTTCACGTCCGTCACACCCTTGTTCGTTTTTGTGCGTCGCGGCTGGAACAAAGGCGCTGCCTGTGTGCCCGTTCCCCTGGTCCGCGATGCAGTCTTATTCCACGTGTATAAACCATGCCTGAAGGCTGCGAGATGCCAGTATACCGCCCTGCGTCGCAGCGGGTCAACCGCAAAGTTTGGCGTGCGTCTTTGACAGGCGAGGACGCCCGTCCTACTGAAGCACCGCAGCGTAGTACCCTACGACTTCGGGAGACGGCATGACATCTCCGGATGTCGAGTAGGCCAATGATTTCGCCGATGTCGCTCCCAGTTCCTCCGCGGCGACAAGTGCTGCCGCCACAGGTCCGGCGCCGCACATCGAGATCTGCCGCGCCGCGCGTTCGGCGATCAGGCCGTCAGGGTCAAGCTGCTCTATTCGCTTTATGAGCAGTTGATCCTGCCTGCGGGCGACCGCCGCAGGCTCATAGTGCGTCATGTCGGTGCTCGCGATGACGACTGCGTTGCGGCCCTGCAAGGTGCCGGCGATGGCGGAGCCGACGGCGCGGGCGCTGTCGATATCCTGCGCGCTCATCATCACCGGCACGAAGAGCAGCGCCTCGTCGTAGATGTACTGCAGGAACGGGAGCTGCACCTCAATGCTGTGTTCGGCGCGGAATGCCCGCGGATCGGTCGTGAACCCGGGAAGCGCCTCGGCTATGTCCTCCGCGACGTCCGTGGCTATGACGGTGTCGCCAAGCGGCGTGCGCCAGGCGCCGGATGTCTGGACGGCGGATTCGAAGCCGCCGCGGCCGTGGTTGAGGCCGACGACGACCGCGACCTCCGGGTGCCCGTCGGCGGCCAACGCCGCGTAGGCATGGGCTGCGGTGTGTCCGGAGAAAGCGTAGCCCGCGTGCGGGCAGATCAGGCCAAGTACCGTGCGCGGCCCCTTCTGCAGCACCTCCGGCATGTGCCCCGGGCCGAGCGAATGCATGAAGCATTGCTCGAGCTGTCTCGCCAGTGCAAGCTCCCCTGCAGGGTAGAACTGACCGGCTACAACCGGCAGTCGGATCATCTCAGGCATCTATGATCCTCTCCTCGCTCTCGCGATCAACTGCTTTCTCGCAGTCGCAGGACCGCCGCGACCGCCTCATCAAGCGATGCCAGCTCCTCATGGCCGTCGGCACGGCGGCGGATTTCAACCTTGCCCTCATTGCGCGTGGTGCGCCCGACGACGACCCGCACCGGGCAGCCGATCAGATCTGCCTCGGCAAACTTCACCCCGGGCGAGGCATCTCGCTCATCGTAGAGCACGTCGAGGCCGCAATCCTGCAACTGTGTATAGAGATTGTCCGCGATCGCCCGCAGTTCCTCGTCATCCGGCGAAAGCAGCAGGATTGTGGCGTCGAAGGGCGCGGCCTCTCGGGGCCACATGATGCCCGACTTGCCATGGTGCTGCTCCACGAGCGCGGCGACTATGCGGCTCACACCGATGCCGTAGCAGCCCATGATGGACGGAAGTTCGTTCCCCTCGGCGTCGCGGAAGGTGGCATCCAGAGCGGACGAGTACTTCGTGCCGAGCTTGAAGACGTGGGCAAGCTCGATGCAGCGATGCGCCTGGAGCGTGCCGGTCGCGCACTGCGCGCAGGTGTCCCCGTGGCAGGCCTCGCGCAGGTCAACCCACTCATCGACACCGAAGTCGGCCGCCAGGTTCACGTTGACAAAGTGCGCGTCGTCCTGATTGGCGCCGGTGACGAAGTCGCGCATGGCGCGGACCTCGTGGTCGGCGATGATTCGGACATCAGCCGGCAGCCCGACCGGGCCCGCGAAGCCGACGCGCGCGCCGGTGAGGCTCTGGACCTCGGCATCGTTCGCCATGCGCAGCTCCTCGCCCTTCACGAAGCGGGCGAGCTTGAACTCATTGAGCGCGCGGTCGCCGCGGACGAGGGCGGCGATGAAGCCGTCTCCCGCGCGGAAGAGGAGCGTCTTGACGAGCCGGTCGGGCGTCACGCCGAGCAAGCCGGTCACCTGCTCGACGGTGCGGGTGTCGGGGGTGCTGACGAGCTCGCGGCGGCTCTCGGCGAGCGGCTCGATGGCGTCCGGCGCGCGGGAGGTGGCGCACTCGGCGTTGGAGGCGTAGTCGCAGGAATCGCACATGTAGACGGTGTCTTCACCGTTCTCGCTGAGCAGCATGAACTCGCGCGTGTCGGTGCCGCCGATGGAGCCGGCCTCGGCCTCGACGGTGACGACGGGCAGGTTCAGGCGCTCGAAGATGCGGACGTACGCGTCATACATGGCATTGTAGGAGCGATCGAGGCCGTCGCGATCGCGGTCGAAGCTGTAGGCGTCCTTCATGATGAACTCCTTGCAGCGGATAAGCCCGCCGCGGGGCCGGAGTTCATCGCGGAACTTGACCTGAATTTGATAGAGGGTGGCGGGGATGTCGCGGTATGAGTCGAGGTCCATCGCAACGAGGTCGGTGACGACCTCCTCGTGCGTGGGCCCGAGGCAGAACTCGCGGTCGGCGCGGTCCTTGACGCGCAGGGGGGTGGGCGCGAAGATATCCCAGCGGCCGGAGCGCTCCCAGAGCTCGCGCGGATGCAGGACGGGCATGAGGACCTCATGCGCGCCGGCGACGTTCATCTCCTCGCGAATGACCTGCTCAACACGCTGCAGCACGCGCAGGCCGAGGGGCAGCCAGCTGAAGATGCCGGCCCCGACGGGCCTGATGTAGCCGCCGCGAAGCAACAGACGATGGCTCGCGATCTCCGCCTCAGCGGGCGCCTCACGGAGCGTGCGGATGTAATACTGTGATGCCAGCACGGACAGTCCTCCTCCAACATGACCGGCGGGGGGGCCGCCGGGAGAGATCGTAGCGTCTACTGAAGCTCCTGTGCGACGCGGCGCGCCTCAGCCATGAGTTCATCCACCGCGCACTCGATCGGCACGGTGCGAAGCTGCTCGCCGCGGGCGAAGATGACGGCGCGGCCGCGTCCGGCGGCGAGGCCGACATGGGCCTGGCGGGCCTCGCCGGGACCGTTGACCTCGCAGCCCATGACCGCGACCACGAGCGGCGCGTCAAGCTCGCGCAGGCGCCCGGCGACTTCGCGCGCGATGGCGGAGAGATCCACCTTGCAGCGCCCGCAGGTGGGGCAGGAGGTCAGCCACGGCCCGCTGCGCAGGTCGAGCGAGCGCAGCAGCAACAGGCCAACCTCGACCTCATCCTCGGGCGGATCGGTCATCGAGATGCGGAGCGTGTCGCCGATGCCGTCCGCGAGCAGGATCGCGAGGCCTGCGGCGGACTTGACTGCCGCCGCGCGGCCGAAGCCGGCCTCGGTAATCCCGATGTGCAGCGGGAGGTCGCTCCGGCGGGCGAACTCGCGGTTCGCCGCGATGGTCAGCGGCACCTCCGCGGCCTTGATGGCGACCACGAGGTCCTCAAAGCCGAGGCGGTTCATGCGTGCGACGGTGCGGACGGCGCTCTCAGCGAGGCCCTCGGCGGTCGCGCGGCCTTCGGGGCTGAGCAGGTCCTTCTCGAGCGAGCCGGAGTTCACGCCGACGCGGATCGGGATGCCGGCGTCGGTGGCGGCCTCGATCACCGCCGCGAGGCGCGCGTCGTCGCCGATGTTGCCCGGGTTGACGCGCAGCTTGGCAGCGCCCGCCCGAGCGCATTCGACGGCGATGCGGTAGTCGAAATGCACGTCGGCCACGATCGGCACGGGGGCATCCGCCGCGATCTGCGCGAAGGCGTCCACCGCGTCCAGCGACGGGACGGCAATGCGCACGATCTCGGCCCCGGCTGCAGCGGCGGAGCGCACCTGCGTGAGCGTCGCGGCGACATCGCGGGTGTCGGTCTTCGTCATTGTCTGGATGCTGACGGGCGCCCCGCCACCGATCTGGACCGTTCCCACGGACACAGGGCGGGTCTCACGTCGCGGCCAGGATGATGCGGCCTCTTCGCCGGCGTGCATGGCTCTTGGCGACCTCAAGGTGACTGGAAAATGACGAGATTGAAGATGTCGCGGAAGGTGATGATTAGGAAGAGGGCGAGCAGCACTGCGACGCCCGCGATGGTCAAGGCCATCTCGACCTTCTGGTTTACGCGGCGGCGGATGACGCCCTCAATGCCGAGCAGCACGATTCTGAAGCCATCGAAGGGCGGCCACGGGAGGAGGTTGATGATCGCCAGGTTAGCGCTGATCAGGCCTGCGATTGATGCGACAGCGGTCCATCCTATCCGCGCCTGATCGGCGGTCACGGCCGCGATCCCGATCGGTCCTGAGGCCTGTGGGGCGACCTCACCGGTGACCATCATGTAGAGCCACTGCGCCGTCAGCACAACCGCGCCGATGGAGCGGGCGACACCGTTCTGCACCGCCTCAACGAAGGTCGCGGGGCGGGTGGCGCCGTTCAGGACGACGCCGATCCGGCCGACTGCCTTGTGCGCTGCGGTCATGCGGCCGGCCTCGTCGGTGGAGGGCACGCGCTCCCACTTCTTGTCGGGGACGACCGTGGTCTTGACTTCGCGACCGTCGCGCAGCAGCGTGAGCACAACCGGCTGCTCGGGTTTCTCGGAGATGTATGCAATGGATTCGTTTGGGCCGATCGCCGATAGCGTGACACCGAGGGTGCGCTCCAGCAGGGGACCGGCCTCAGCGGCCGAGACCTTCGCGGGCAACTCCCCGGGAAGCGGGAGGTCCACCGTCTTCTCCTCCAGCGGCCGGCCGTTCTCCGTGAAGGGCAGGACCTTCAGCTCGAGACTTGACGCGGGCGCCGGCTTCTCCACCTCTGCAGGCTTGCCATCACGGGGAGCGGCCGCCTCAGCAGGTGGGTTCTGCGGGTTCCGCATGGTCGCGAGAAGCTGGTGAGGCAGGTCAACAGGGTCGCCATCGGCCTCGTAGATGCGTGTGTAGGCCTTCAGGCCCGCACGGTCGGCGAGGCCGCCGGACTCGACCTCGGTAATCAGCAGACTGTCGTTGGCGCCATCGAGAGCGATGAGCTGGTCGCCGGGCCGGATATCCACTTTCGCGGAGGGCGTGTCGGGCAGGACCTTCCGAATGTTGATCTCCGTGCTCGGGAAGACCCCCATTCCGGACGCCAGCGTCACGGCGATGAACGCGAGTGCCGCGAGCACGACGTTCATGAAAGCTCCCGCGAAGAGGACGAGGGCACCCTTCCAGCGCGCAAATGTGTAGAAGCCTCGCTCCGTCTGCTCGCCGCCGGGCTCCATACCCGCGATCCTCACGTAGCCACCCAGCGGGATGAGGTTCAGGCGGTAGGTCGTTTCACCGCGGGTTGTGCCCCACAGGGCGCGCCCGAAGCCCAGAGCGAACTCCTCGACCTTCATGCCGATGAGCTTCGCGAGCACGAAGTGGCCCAGTTCGTGGAAGAAGACGCAGGCGCCGAGGACCAGCACGACCGCGATGACGCCGTTGAACGCACTGCCGATGGTCTCGATCATTCAACCAGCCACTCCACTCAGCAGAAGCCCCGCAGCCGGGATGCGGCAGCGGGGCAGATAGCTTCCTCAGTCTACCTCCAACGGCCCTCTGTTGGCAAGAGCCGCGCGTTGAGTGCGATTCAGAGGAGGCTGTGCGCGTACTGCCGAGCCCATGCATCGGCCTCCTCGACATCGCCCAGCGCGTCAATGTCGAAAGCCTGGTGCTCCTCAAGCGCGCGCTCGATGAGCTCAGGGATGCGCATGAACGGGATGCGCCCGCCCAGGAAGGCGTCTACCGCCACCTCATCGGCGGCGTTGAGCACGACCGGGTAGCTCCGACCCGCTCGTGCGGCCGAGATGGCTAGCCTCAGGCACGGGAAGCGCTGCGTGTCCGGCCGCGCGAAGGTGAGCGAGGCGACATCCGGCAGCGAGAGGCGCGGGAGATCGTTCTGCACGCGGTCCGGGTAGAAGAGCGCGAAGCCGATCGGGAGTCGCATGTCGGGCGGACCCATCTGCGCCATAACGGAGCCATCGTGGAACTGGACCATCGAGTGGATGATGCTCTGATGGTGGATGACGACCTCGATCTGGCGCACATCCACGCCGAACATCCACTTGACCTCGAAGACCTCGAAGCCTTTGTTCGCGAGGGTGGCGGAGTCGATGGTGACCTTGCGCCCCATCCGCCAGGTCGGGTGATCGAGCGCGCGGTCGGGTGTGACCTGCTGCAGTTCGTCCTCCGAGAGGCGTGAGAAGGGCCCTCCGGACGCGGTGAGGAGAATGCGCTCGACCTCAGAGGACCGCTCGCCGCGCATGCACTGGAAGATGGCGGAGATCTCGCTGTCCACCGGCAGCAGTTGCGCGCCGGCTTTCCGGGCAGTCTCGATCACGAGGCCGCCGGCGGCTACGAGCGGCTCTTTGTTGGCGAGCGCGCAGTCCACGCCTCCCTCAAGCGCGACCATGAGCGGGCGCAGGCCGGCCACGCCGGAGATCGCGCCGACGACGAGGTCGGCCTCAGCGGCGGAGATCAGGTCGCAGATACCATCGGGGCCGGTGAACACGCGTGCGCCGTCGACTGAGAGGCCACCTGCCGCGGATTCATCGGCGATTGCGAGCAGTTCGACGCCGAACTCAACTGACTGGTCGGCGAGCCGCGCGGCGTTGGAGCCGGCCGCAAGTGCGGCGACGGTGAGGCGGTCGGGGTGCGCGCGGACCATCTCAAGCGCCTGCTCGCCGATGGAGCCTGTGGATCCGAGAATGACGATACGCTTGTGTCCGTCGCCTGATCTGCCGGCGGTCACGAGGCAACTCCTCCAGCTGGGGGAGAGGATTGCAGGGAAGGCGGTTCAGTATCAGAGCTTCGGCCAGACGTAGGTGGTTGTGCGGTCGTAATGCGGCTGCGGCCCCTGAGGACCGAGCACTGTGCCCGGGACCGGCTCGTAGGCAAAGCTGTCCATGTCATCAAGGTTGCGCCTGATCTCCCACTGATTGTTGCGCGTATGCAGCCACTGTTGCTTGTCAACTCTCTCCACGTGGCCGTCGTAGTACGCGACGATGGCGTTCGCGTGGAAGTATTCATCCACGGCCAGAGGCGTGATTGTATCGGAGAAATGGGCCTTAGTGTAGTCAAGCAGGTCGCGGTTGAGGTACAGATATGAGACCACGGCATCGGTTTTGTCCATGCGGCACTTGAGCGGATCCCGAAGCGACCCCGGTACGACGCGTCCCTCCGGGTCCGTCGGGTCATCGATGTAGATTCGAATCGCCTCATGCCAGTTGGAGGAGAGCGGGTAGTCGCCGAAGTCCTGCTGATACATGTCGACAGCGCCTGCGGTCTGTCTGAGTTGCGCGGTGCAGCGCATCTCGTAGCTGGGCATGCGCGCCCGGGTAAGCACGGGCAGCAGGACCGCAACCGTTAGCAGGATGATGGCGGGGGCCACCAGGAACTTCGCCGCCGTGAGCCAGCGGCGCCCGAAGGCGTCCTGCAGACCCGTTGGGGTCTGGCCGAGGGTGGCTCCCTGATGGCTGGCCTGCACGTCTTCGCCAGGACCCGATCGCAGGAACTGCATCGAGACTCACCGTCCCGTTCGGCACCGCGCGATGGCCAGCCAGACGATCCGCGGCGCTCGGGTGATGCAGCGGCCCGTCACGTGCATAGTTCCACGTGATGCGCAATACACCTTTGCGATGAAGAGGATTCGCGAAAACGGAGACGGCGAACGACGGACGGGCTGGAAGCCCGCCAGCTGGTTTGGGCCTCTTCCGAAGGGCCGGGCGAGCAAGGAAGCTCGCCCCTCCTGAACGGATACGGCGGACGGCGGACGATTGACGGGCCGGAAGCCCGTCGCCACGAACGGATACGACGGGCGGGCTGGAAGCCTGTCGCTATGAACGGATACGGCGGACGGCTGTCCTCAGCTTCCGCGGAATGTCTGCTTCGCCATCGCGAGGAAGTCGGCGTTGGTCTTGGTCTTCCGGAGGCCATTGATCAGCGTGTCGGTCGCGGGCTCAGTATCCATGGCATGGAGGGCCTTGCGGAGCTGCCAGATAGACTGCAGTTCGTCATCGTTGAAGAGCAGCTCTTGGTGACGCGTGGAGGAGAGCTCGATGTTGATTGCCGGGAAGATGCCGCGGTCGGCGAGCTGGCGGGAGAGCACGAGGTCCATGTTACCGGTGGCCTTGAACTCCTCGAAGATCATGTCATCCATGCGGCTACCGGTCTCGATGAGGATCGTTGCGAGGATGGTGAGCGAGCCGCCGCCCTCGATATTGCGCGCGGAGCCGAAGAAGCGCTTGGGCCGATAGAGGGCGGTGGGGTCGAGACCGCCGGAGAGGGTACGGCCGCTCGGGTCCACGGTGAGGTTCGAGGCGCGGGCGAGGCGGGTGATGGAGTCCATCAGCACGACAACGTGCTCACCATGCTCCACGAGGCGCTTGCAGCGCGACTGGACCATCTCCATGACCTGCATATGGTCCTCGGGCATGCGGTCGAAGGTGGAGGCGACGACCTCGCCATCCACGGAGCGGTCGATATCGGTGACTTCCTCCGGGCGCTCGTCAACGAGCAGGACGATCAGGCGGAGGTCGTCGTAGTTCTGGGTGAGCGAGTTGGCGATCTTCTTGATGATCGTGGTCTTACCGGCCTTGGGCGGGGCGATGATCAGGCCACGCTGGCCGCGGCCGATGGGCGTTATCAGGTCCATGAAGCGGCCGGTGACGCCGTCGGGGCCGGGGATCTCAAGGCGCAGGCGCTCGTTGGGGTAGATCGGGACGAGGTCTTCGAAGTTCGGACGGTTGCGCGCCTCCTCGGGCTCGCGCTCATTGATGGTCTGCACGCGCAGCAGCGACCAGTAGCGCTCGTTCTCCTTCGGTGGGCGAACCGGCCCGGACACGAGGTCGCCGCCGCGCAGGTTGAAGCGCTTCACCTGGGTATCGGCGACGTAGATGTCGGTCAGCGGCTTTTGCTTGCGCTCATCCACACGCAGGAAGCCCCTGCCATCGGCCATGATCTCGAGGATGCCGTAGCCATACCGATGGCCATTCTGCTCACTTAGGGCAACGAGGATCTTGAGGGCCAGATCGTGCTTCTTGAGCCCTGAGGTCTTCTCGATGCCGAGTTCCTCGGCCATCTTACGGAGTTCCTGTACGGTCTTCTTCTTCAGTTCTGGGAGGTCCATCGGTGGATCGCACCTCGTAGGATTGCGCGCGTCTGCGCTCGGTGGCACTACGGCTCAGTATGATAGAGTTCGGGGCGGAGTACACCCACAAAGCGTAGATTCCGGTGTTTTCCTGCGAAATCGAGACCATAGCCGACCACGAACTGATCGGGAATGGTGGCGCCGACGTAGTCGGCCTCGAAGTTGCAGGTGCGGCGATCGGGCTTGTCCAGGAGGCAGCAGGTGCGTACGCTCGCCGCCCCGCGATCCTGCAATATCCGGACCAGCTTGCTGAGCGTCTCACCGCTGTCGGCGATGTCATCAACGATGACGATGTGCCTGCCGGCGATCTCGCACGTCAGGTCGCACGCGATCTGCAACTCGCCCGCAGTGGTGCCGTCCCGGTAGCTGCGGGCTGCCACAAACTCCACCTGAAGCGGGAAGTCGAGCCTGCGCACGAGATCGGCTATGAAGATGAAGGAGCCGGTCAGCACACCGATGAGGACAGGGCAGTCGTCCTGCAGGTCCTCTGTCAGCCTCTCCGCGAGCCGGCAGAGAGCCTCCTCGATCTGCTGCTCACTCAGGAGCACCAGCGCGATGTCATTGCATGGAGAGTCGCAGTGCCCCGCGTCGTCGGGCATCCTATTCCCACTCGATCGTGCCCGGAGGCTTGGAGGTGATGTCGTAGACTACACGGTTCACGCCGCGCACCTCATTGACGATACGGTTGGAGATGCGGCCGAGAAGCTCGTGTGGCAGATCCGCCCAGTCCGCGGTCATGAAGTCGTCGGTTGTGACGCAGCGGAGGATGATCGGGTGCTCATAGGTGCGCCCGTCGCCCATGACGCCGACGCTGCGCATGCTCGAGAGCACGGCAAACCACTGCGCGAGGCCCTTGATTCCCGCGGCGTCGATCTCCTCGCGAAGGATGGCGTCTGCCTCGCGGACGGTGTCGAGGCGCTCGCGAGTGACATCGCCGATGATGCGCACCGCGAGGCCCGGTCCAGGGAACGGCTGGCGGTTCACGATACTGTCGGGTAGACCGAGCTCTCGGCCGACGCGGCGCACCTCGTCCTTGAACAGCAGGCGGAGCGGCTCCACGTTCTCGAAGAGCATGTCATCGGGCAGGCCGCCGACGTTGTGGTGCGTCTTGATGGTGGCGGTGGCGCTGCCGCCGCTCTCGATAACATCCGGGTAGAGCGTGCCATGCGCGATGAACTTGAACTCCCCGAGCTTCGCGGCCTCGCGCTCGAAGGTGCGGATGAAGGCCTCGCCGATGATCCGGCGCTTCTGCTCAGGGTCCTCGACGCCTGCGAGCTTCTCGATGAAGTAGTCGGAGGCATCCACGAAGATGAAGCGATCGCCCAGCCTCGGGCGGAAGGTGTCGCAGACCTGCTCGGCCTCGTTCTTGCGCAGGAGGCCGTGGTCGATGAACATGCAGGTGAGCTGATCACCGACGGCGCGGTCAAGGAGCATTGCGACGACGGAGGAGTCGACGCCTCCGGAGAGCGTGCAGAGGATCCGCTCATCGCCGACCTGCTCGCGGATCTCCTCCACGGCCTGCTCGATGAACGATTCGGTGCGCCAGTCGCCGGAGCAGCCTGCCACGTCGTGCAGGAAGTTGCGCAGGATTGCCTGCCCCTCCGGGGTGTGCTGCACCTCCGGATGGAACTGCACCGCGCAGAGCTTGCGCTCGAGGTCCGCCATGGCAGCCACGGGGCTCTGCTCGGTGGAAGCGAGGACCTTGAAGCCCGCGGGCGGCTCCTCGATCCGGTCGCCATGGCTCATCCAGCAGGTGGTGCGCTCAGGCACGCCCGCCAGGAGCACGTCAGGTTCGGTCACGTGAAGCTCTGTGCGTCCGAACTCGCGCCTCTCGCCGCCGGCGACGACGCCGCCGAGTGTCTGCGCCATGAGCTGGCAGCCGTAGCAGATGCCAAGGACGGGCAGGCCGCAGGCGAATATGGCGGGGTCGTAGCCCGGCGCATCGGGCTCGTAGACGCTGGACGGCCCGCCGGAGAGCACGAGCGCGGTCGCGCCCATCGCAAGAAGGGTATCGGCCGGCGTGTCGCTGGGCACGACCTCAGCGTATACGTTGTGCTCGCGTATCCTGCGGACGATCAGTTGGACGTACTGCGCGCCGAAGTCCAGTACGAGGACCTTCTCGCGCCGTGAGGGGGCTTCATTCGAATGCGATTGCTCAGTCATGCGACTCCCGACGTCTGTGCATGCGGCGTTCAGGGGCGTTGATGGGACACGCGAAGAAGAGGCAGCCTGTGCTGTCGTAATGCGGTTTGATGGCGGCGCTCCGTTGCATCCGGCTAACCCCTCGCTCTCCATGTCAGGCTGTAGTACCGATGCCTGCGTTTCTCGACCGAGGAGAACAGGGCGTAGACAGCATGTGACCGTTCGGAAGAATCAAGAGAGGAACTACACCCTACAGTTTGAGTATAGCAGTGCGATTCTCTCCTGTCAACGACCGCATGGAACTTTTTTGGCCGGAGGTGAGGGTGATGAAGCTCTACCACTCGCCAGTCCACAATACCACCGTAGCGGGTGCTCCAAACCCGCCTGCCGACGGTGTTCCGCTTTGTCCGCTGAACGATCTGGCTGAGTGCTCGCTGCCGCCATGGATCAGGAAGCCGTCCTGGCTGTGTGAGATGCCCGCGATCCAGACGCCGAGAGCCGCCCCGGCGGCGACCTGCTCGAGAGTGTGGTAGCCACCCTCCACACGGGCCCAGCCCACTCCCGCCGCGAAGGCGTAGACCGCGGGCGTCCAGCTCGGGCGCCACTGACTTATGCCGTGGGCGAATGCGAACGCGCCGGCGGCATGGGAGCTCGGGAACCCGTCGTGGGCACTTGGGTCGCGCGGTCGCGGCTGGTCTATGACGAGCTTGAGCGCCTCGGCCGCGGCAGCCGCGGCGACCGTGCCGTCGAGGGTGAGGGCCGCCGCGTCTTCGGTGCGGTAGTCGCCCACGATCATCATGGCGCCAAGCGTGCCCTGCACGACCTCGTCGGAGTGGTCATTGAGCCACCGCGCGATCGGATCGCTGCTTCTGTTCTGTTGCGCCCATGCAGGAGCAGCGAGCAGGATCAGGCATGTGATCAGGATCTCCCGAATGTAGCGATGCGTCCCCAACCGGCGGCTCCTCTCGAACGTGGCTCACCCTCGCCTTTCCTTGTCGCGCTCGAGCGACTGCTCCACGCGCACTCGTGCCTCATCGATCAGCGGCTGCATCTCGGCCATCGTCCAGGTGCGCTGCTCCCACTCGCGGGCCTCCACGGTCTGAAGGAACTTCTCGAAGTCCTCGAAGTAGGAGCCGTAGATGTGATAGGAGTCGACCATGTGGTTGTACTGGCCGACCGCGATCTCACGGTGGAGGCGGTCGGACAGACGCTCGGCGACCTCGCGCTGCAGGTCGGTGAAGGCGTACATGTTCATATATGACGCTTTGAAGGCATCATTGCTGCGCATGTGGCAGGAGAGCACCAGGCGGTCGTTGTAGACGCGGAACCACATCCGCTGGAGGCAGGCCGGGTCATCGATGCCTGCGTCCTCCCACGCCTTCCAGACCACCGCCTGCGCCCGGCGGGTGTGGGGAGCGTCGGCAAGGGCATTCACCACGTAGTCGAGCTGGTTGAGCACGCGCCCATCCGGCAGCGAGTATGCCTCCAGGCGCTCGTGATAGGTGTACTGCCACTTTCCGGCCGCCGGGTCGATCCAGTGGTCGTGGATGCCGTAGACGACCTCCTGGCGGTAGACCTCCAAGTCGTATATGCCGCCGGGCAGTGCGCGGTGGATGCGCGGCTCTGCGAACGGGTCACGGATCGCCAGCGCAAGCGAGACATCGCGACTGGCGGGATCGCCCTCGCGGTCATACTGAGTGGGGATGCGCACGCCCTGCTCCCAGCAGGCCAGTACAGAGCGCTCCCAGCCCTCAGCGAGGTTCTCTGCGCGCACACATACCAGAGGGAGGTCGAAGCTCTCGGTCATGGCGATCTCACCTGCAGAACGTGATGCGGAACACGTGGCTATTGGCGACCTGGTCCTGAGATTCCTCCATGCGCGCGCTCAGTCCCCCGCGATCCGCACAAGCCGCGCGGGGTCGGTGGCGAAGTAGGGGAGCGCGCCGCGGATGGTGACGAGGGCGTCCTCAATGTAGCCGCCGGGAACCTGGTCGATCTTAAACGACCAGGCGCCGCGATTGGCATCGGTGAGCGGGTAGGTCTGGCGGACGACGCTCACGTTGTCGTGGGTGAAGCCCGAGAAGACCTCGGCGCCCGTCGGGTCCCAGATGGTGATCGCAGCGGTCTCGCCCGGCGGCGTGCTCTCGAGGATGATCGTGATCTCCTCGGCATCCGGCGCCGGGAGGATGTAGAGCCGCGGCGTGGGCCCGACGAAGTTCTGCGTGTTGCCGGTGAGGACAAAGCTGCGCGCGGTGGAGGTGGCGAGCGCCGCCATCCGCCCGGGGTTCATGCGCAGGACGTACATGCCATCCTCGGCTTCGGGCACGGCGATCGTGCCGGTGGTCTTGACGCCGACATTCAGCGTCTCGACGGTTGCTCCGGAGGGCGCGATGAGGTCGGCGGCCGTGGGCTCCAGGTAGCGGCCCATCTGGCGCGGGGTGATGCCGACCTCAAAGGCCTCGCCCGGCTCCGGCACGACCAGCCATACCGACGCGCCGCGCACGGCGGGGGAGAGGCCGAGCGCGTCTGCTGCAAGCATCGCGTCCGACGCAGGTACTACCGCGGGTCCCTCGTAGCGCAGGTCGGCGGGGACCTCAGTGCGGTCGGGCGGGCGCATGGAGCTCTGGTGCATCTTCCGGTCGAAGCCGAGGCTGTCGGGGTGGGCGGCGACGAACTCCGCAACGGCCGCGATCGAGTCCGCGTCGGCATACTCGTACATCCTGCGGATGAGCTGCACATACTCGAAGTGGTCGATCGAGAGCTGGATGCGGCCGCGCTGCTTGTCGGTCTGCGCAAGCTGCATGGCCTCGTCGAGGAGGGCGCGCAGGGGCGGGAAGTCGTCCTCGGTGAAGAGGTTGCCCTGGACGATGTAGCGCTCGCGAGCGATGTCGCGGAGGGTCTCGAAGTAGCTGCGCATGGGAGCGGCGGCCGGGCCATACATGCCCGCGAAGTAGTCATCGAGCGCCGCGGGGACGTCTGTGTCAACGTCCCACATAAGCTTGCCTGCGAGGTAGAAGTTGAGGCCGACGGTGCCCCACATGCCGAGCGCTTCGGAGTTGATGCCGATCACGTTGTGCTCGTGATACCACGGGATGTCCTCCGCGAGCGCATATGCGGCGGCCACACGCGAGAGGCCGTCGCTCTCGCTCACGAGGCCGGTGTAGTACTCGCGCGCGAAGACCTGGTCGGTGACGCGTCCCCAGCCCTCGACGAGGGGGATGTAGCCGGCGTTGCGCGGAGAGGTGGGGTCGGTGATGGGGCGGTACTTGTCTGAGACTGAGCCGTAGTGTGCGACCGCGATGATCACGTTCGGGTGGGCCTTCAGGTCGGTCGGCGGCTCGACGGTGGGCGCGTATGCATAGAGCGCGACGCGGCGGTCGGGATGGGTCTCCTCGAGCAGCTCGGCCACGGCGTTGGCGAAAACGAGCATGCGGCGGGCCTTCCCGTGGCGGGTGTCGCCCAGGAACTCGGGCGGGTCGAGCGCGGTGCACTCGTCGCACTCGCACCATCCGCCCCAGCCATCGTTGGGGGAGAGCGAGAAGGACCAGAGGTCCGGGTCCGCGTCGAAGGCGGCACGGGCTTTGGCGGCGGCGATCTGGATGACCTCGGGGTTCGAGGTGCAGGGCTGCCAGCCGCTGCCGCTGGACACGGTGCGCTCGCCATTGATGAGCGGGAAGCACTCAGGGCGCGTCTCGCCGAACTCGTCCATGCTGATGATCGACCCGAGCGCGTGGCCCATCTTCGCCTTCACGCCGCCCATCTTATTGTGCATGCGCCAGAGCGCGTAGTCGGCGTTCTCGGTGCCGGGGCGGGTGCCGTAGGCCAGCCACATGTCGCGCAGGATGAAGTCGGGGTTCTCCAGGTTCGTGAACTCCTCGAAGGCGATCGTCTCCTGCTGCGGGATTTCCTCGCCAAGCTCCGCGGGCATGTACCAGCGCACACCGATCTGCTCGAGGAGGTCGCATACGCCGTAGCGGAGGCCGGCCTCGTTGAGAGCGGCGATCACGAGGTCACGCTCGCCGTCGGAGGCCTGGAGGAAGCCATCCTGCTCAAGTTGTGCGACGGGCATCCCGCGCTGCTGCAGCGAAGCGGCGCCGATCGCGTCTTCGCCGTAGAGCAGGAGCAGTGAGCTGCCGCCGACGCCTTCGCTGAGCTGGATCGGGGAGATCTGCTGGATTCGGACCGTGGCGCCGGAGACGGCCTGGAGGTAGTGCTGGAGTTCGGCGGCGATCGCGGCCGTGCCGGGCTGATCGAGGTAGTGGATTGTGGCTGCGGGTTGGCCACTGCGCACGACGGTGAACTCGGCGAGGCAGGGCGTGACTGCGGTGACGAGGGCCAGGACTGGCAGGTAGATGCGCATTGGAGCATGCCTCCGGACGAGTGGTCCATGTCGTAATCCCGCTGGGGGCTATACGAGTTCGCCCGCGACTGCTATAATACCTGCCGACTGCCGGCGCGGATGCGATTGTGTCCCGCCGCTGCTTTAGTACGTCTGCCGGCATGCAGGAATGTCATCGCCGCAGGCCTCCCTCGGCGTATCATGCTGCGCCGCGGAACCCACGGAGGCAGTTCCCATGGCAACGGACGCGCAGATGCATGGTCCGCATTCGAGTGACGAGGAGGCGCTGCGTGAGGCCCATGGCCTCACAATCCGCGCCGCAATCCTCGCGCTCGTGTTCTTCGTTATCTCGCTCTACTGGATGCTGAAGGCCGGACTCATCGCCCTCGGCGCGCAGATCGGCGAAAGTGTGCCGGTCATTCCCGCGATCGCCGCGGTGCTCTTGCTCACCATGGTGAGCCCGCTGCTCCGGCGCCTGCCACGTTTCGCACGGATGCCCGAGCACCAGGTGCTGCTGGTCTACTCTTTTCTTGTGATCGCGGTCTCCATGCCCTCTGTGGGCGTGGTGCGCCAGATTCTCCCGCAGCTCACCGTCCCCTACTACTTCGCGGGGCCGGAGAACCAGTACTCCACGCTGACTGAGGACATCCCGTCGTGGGTTGTCCCGGACCCGGCGGTCATCCAGACGATGTATGAGGGCAGCGATACGGGGCTGATCCCGTGGGGCGCGTGGACGACTCCGCTGCTGGCATGGACGGTCTTCATGCTGGCGCTCTTCATCACGATCTACGCGCTGATGATGATCTTCCGGCGGCAGTGGATCGAGAAGGAACACCTCACCTTCCCGATCGTGCGGCTTGTCCTGGACATGGCTGACCAGACCGGGCACCGCGTGGCGGGCGGATTCCTCCGCAATCCCGTCATGTGGATGGGCTTCGCCCTCGCTGCGATCTACAACCTCATGAACATGCTTAACGCCTACAACCCATCCATCCCGGCGCTCGGGAAGTCGTTCAACTTCGGCACGATCTTCACCGAGCGCCCATGGAGCGGACTTGGCGGGCTGCAGATCGCGTGGCGGCCTGAGAACTTCGGCCTCGGCTACCTCGTGCCTACGGACATCCTGCTTTCGGTCTGGGTGTTCGCGCTCCTGACACGCTTCGCGAACGTCTTCCAGATTGCGGCGGGCTGGGACATCGCGGGCTTCCCGTTCGACCGCCAGCAGACATACGGCGGTTACATCGCGTTCGGCCTGATCCTCCTGTGGGTCGGGCGCGACCACATCAAGGCCGTCCTGCGGAAGGCATTCACCGGCGCGCCTGACGTGGACGACAGTGATGAACCGTTCAGCTATCGCACGGCGGTGATCGCGGCCATTGCGGGCTTTGCGGGGATGGTGATCTTCGGCATCGCCGCAGGGCTGTGGTGGTGGGTGGCGATCATCTACTTCGGCATCTGCGTGCTCTTCTCGGTTGTGTATGCCCGCGCGCGGGCGGAGGCCGGGGCGCCGCTGATCTGGCTCTTCCCGATCTCCCAGGCATGGGAGTTCATGTTCAACTTCACAGGCTCGTCCATCTACCAGCGAGGCACAAGCTGGAAGAACATGGGCGCGCTGGGCCTGTTCTTCTGGGTCTCCCGCGGCTACTTCCCCTCGATGAGCGGCTATCAGATCGAGGGCTTCAAGATCGCAGAGGAGGCGGGGATCAAGCAGCGCACGATGGTCTACACGCTGATCATCGCGCTACTGGTGGGTCTCGCGGGCGCCTACGTGATTCACCTGCACGCCTACTACGCCTACGGCGCCAACGTACTGGAGGGCGGCACGACGCAGGGCGGCTCGCGGGTGCAGTCCGCGGCGATCGCCTGGAACGCACTCTCCGCGGACGTGAAGGCTCACGAGCCGATGGACTGGAAGCAGACGGGCGGTGCGATCTCAGGCTTCACGATCACTCTGCTGCTGATCATCATGCGCACTCTCTTCCTGCGCTTCCCGCTCCATCCGCTGGGCTTCGTGATGGTCACCTCGATGATGAACGCGATCTGGGGACCGTTCCTGATCGTCTGGGTCATCAAGAGCCTGATCCTGCGCATCGGCGGCATGGGCGCGTACCGCAAGGCGATCCCATTCTTCCTTGGACTGGTCATCGGACACTTCTTCACAGCGGGTGTGGTCTGGGGCTCGATCTCGCTCTACAACGACATGTACCGCCGCTACGGCGTCTGGTTCGGATAACGGCGGGGGATGGGGGATCGGGCAAAGGGGAACGGCAACGGCTGCGGTCGTTGCCGTTCTCATGTACGGGCTGCAAGGAGTCGGCCAGGGCTTCGGTGAACTGAGCGCGCGTGACTAGGGCTCAGCACGCGAGGTGTCTTGCCATGAACGTGCTTCCGGTTATGCTGACGCTGGCGGCAATGGGTGTTCTGCTGATGATGGCGGACGTCGCGGCCGACGATGCGCCTGATCCCGCGCGTGTGGCGGAGGTCGCGCCGCTGCTGCCGGAGGTCCCGGAGGGCGTCGGGCGGCCGACTAGCGACCGCGAGGCCTGGACTGCACTGGCCGCCGCGCCCGAGTGCCAGGCAATCGTGTCGCGCGCTGAGCGGCTGCTCGCTGAGCCTCTTGCCGAGCAGCCCGATGAGCTTTACCTGGAGTTCTCGCAGAACGGTAATCGCACCCGCTATCAGGACGTGGCCTTCGGGCGCAGGCGAACGCGCTTCAACACGCTTGTGCTGGCGGAGTGCCTGGAGGATCGGGGGCGGTTCACCCCGGCGATTGAGGAGGTCATCGCCGCCACCTGCGCAGAGCGGACCTGGGTGCTTCCGGCGCATGATCGGAGCCTCGCCAACTTCAACGGTGAACGCATAGACATCGACCTCTTCTCCTCCGAGTATGCCTGGCAGCTTGCCACCGTGAACTGGCTGCTGGGCGATCGCCTGAGCCCCGCGATCCGCGAGACGCTCCGCAGCAACGTATCGGAGCGGGTGCTCGAGCCGTTCCGAGCGATGTACTCCGGCGAGCGCGAACCGAACAGTTGGATGCACGTGACCAACAACTGGAACGCGGTCTGCCTCGCCTGTGTGGTCGGCGCGGCGCTGGCGCAGATCGAGGACCGAGAGGTGCGGGCCGAATTCATCGCGGCCGCCGAGAAGTCATCACAGAATTTCCTCAACGGATTCCCGCCCGATGGGTATTGCTCCGAGGGGCTTGGCTACTGGAACTACGGCTTCGGCCACTACATTCTGCTCGCTGAACTGATCTATCAGGCGACCGATGGCGCGGTGGACTTCATGGCGCGGCCTGGCGTGGCAGCGCCCGCGACCTTCGGCGCGCGCATCCAGATTATCGGCGGCGTCGCGCCATCCTTCGCCGACTGCGCTATCGGCGTCCGCCCCGACACACGCTGGATGCACTACATCAGCCGCCGCTACGGGCTTGATCTCGAAGGATACACGGAACTGGCGCCCGCCGCAGCGCTTGGCACGGACCTCACCGCGGGCCTCATCTTCGCCTTCCCGAACTCCGCCGCGCAGGGCGCCACGCTCTCAGGCGCCGAGCTTGGAACACCCGAGCGCGCCTGGTTCAGCGACGCGGGCATCCTCGTGAGCCGGCCCCTTCCCGAGAATGATTGCCTGCTCGGCGTGGCGCTCAAGGGCGGGAACAACGCCGAGCACCACAACCACAATGATGTGGGCTCATACGTGGCGGTGGTGCAGGATCGCGCGGTGCTGATGGACCCGGGGAGCGAGGTCTACACAGCCCGCACCTTCAGCGCACAGCGCTACGAGAGCGACATCCTGAACTCATGGGGGCATTCGGTGCCGGTGGTCGCCGGGCAACTGCAGCGTACCGGGCGCGACGCGCAGGGGCTCGTGCTCGCAAGCGACTTCGGCGAGGAGCGCGACACCCTCAAGCTGGACATCCGATCAGCATACGACGTCCCAGAGCTGACGAAGCTGGAGCGGGCGTTCGTCTACGACCGCACCGGCGATGGCTCGCTCACGATCACGGACACCGTCGCTTTCGCCTCGCCGCAAAGCTTCGAGACTGCGCTGATCACCGACGGCTCGTGGGAGCGCGTGGATGAGAGCACGCTGCTCGTGCGCGACGGCAACCGGGCGGCGAACGTGCGCGTGGACACCGCGGGCGCGCCCTGGGAGTTGGTGGTGGACGAGATCGAGGAGGACGCGCACGCGCAGCCGACCCGGCTGGGCATCCGCCTGAGCGAGCCGGTCTTGGAGGCGACGGTGACCGTGACGGTCACCCCGATCCGCGACTTCGGCCTGAAGGGCGAGAGCGTGCTCTTCAACGGCGATTTCGCGCTGGGCGCGGATGGCTGGACGATCCCCGCGAACTCGCTCGGCAGCATCAGCAACGAGCGCGCGGCGGTGGGGGAGAGGTCGCTGAAGATCACGGACGAGGGGGACGCGGCGGGGTCGAGCATCACTTCGGCGCGCATCCCGGTCGAGGGCGCGGGCCGGTGGGTGTTGCGGGGGCAGGTCTATCATGAGAGCGGCTCGGGAATCGGGATGTACGTGCGGTTCTTCGACGCGACCGGAGCGCGCCTCAACGCGGCGACCAACGAGCGCGGCGACATCGCTCCGATCGGGACGCTGGAGGGGCCGGTGGGGGAGTGGGCGCCCTTCGAGTTCGCGTTCGATCTACCCGAGAGCACGGCGAGCATGGACCTGTGGATCCACAGCTTCAATGCCGCGCGGGTGATCGCATACGTGGATGACCTGCAGATCGTGCCGAGGGAGTAGCGCTTGTGGTGCTGGCCCCCCTGACAGATCAGAGGCAGTGCCGCAAGGCCGACATTGGCGGCTCGCGCTCCCGGCTACGCGTTGCGGGCGTTCAGCGGGCCTTGCTGCGTTTCCACGCCGCTACGCCGAGGAGGCACAGGCCGGATAGGGCCATGCTCGCGGGCTCGGGAACTGCCGCCTCTGCGGGCACAAAGGTGATGTCATCGCCACTCTGGCCCCAGCCGGTGGCCGGGGTCCAGTCCGGTCCGGGAGGGCCTGAAGACGTTGGGATCCAGAAGGTGATGAGGGTCGGCTGAGGGGGACCCATGAGTTCGAACATCATTCCCACTTTCCCCTGGAGAGCGCCGGCCCGATGGTCAAGTACTCCTCCGAATGTCTCGATTCTCCAGGGATTGGGTATCATCCCACCATACGGGGGAGTCTCCCACCACACCGAGAGGTAGTATGGGAGTTGCGGCGACCACGAGTCGGTCCCGGAAAGCTCATGGACGTAGTCCCAGTAACCAGCCCCCCGATTCTCCGGGCCGGTGTACCATGCGCTGCCCGTGTCGGCAGTCTCACCAACGTACCTCAGAAATGGTCCTGCCTGCGCGAACGCCAGCTGGACGAACAGGGCCATTGCAGGCGCGAGTAGTACCGTAGCGATCTGTGGGTCCCTGACATGACGACCGCTGGAACGCGCCGTGCTATTGGCTGAATGTGCCGTCGTCAGGGGCAATTACCACCACTTTGCAGTGAAAGTCAACACTGTGAGCGGAAAGTCTCGTACAATGCAGCTTTCTGGCAGCGCGCCACATCCGAACATGGACACCGATCAGTGACCACTGCCCTCCCCCAGGTCTTCGATCTCTACGACCCTGCGTTCCACCATCGCGTCATCAGCCGCGTAGGCGGTATGGTGGCCGTAGACGGAGTCGAGGATATCGGTGGAACTGATTGAGCGCTCCTCGCCGCGAACCGCGCGGACGAAGTCCTCGACCAGCCGCAGGTCGCCGCCGCCATGGCCGTCCATGGTCACGTTGACGTCCACGGTCTCCTCAGAGTACTCGCAGCCCGCGCGGGCATCCGGGTGGCGTAGGATGAATGAACCGTTCTCCATGAAGCCCTGAATCTCGCCCTTCGTGCCCCAGATGTGAACGTGGCGGCCGGGCTGAGCGGTCCCGGTGATCATATCGTGGCTGGCGGTCGCGCCATTCTCGAACTCGATGATCACGGACTGGTGATCTGCCACGTCACCGTCCGTGCGGTAGACGCAGCGGCCGAATGGGCTGTCCTCGCGCAGTGAGCGTTCGCGATCCTCGTCCGTGGCGTCCTGGATGTGCTCGATCGGCTCAAAGGCATACATGCCCCAGCGCCGCTGCTCGAGGTAGTTCTTTCTCGCGGAGTACGGGCAGTCGGGCTCAATCTGACAGTCCACGAGGCAGCGGGTGCCTGAGCCCTCGGGTGCCGCGGCCTCGCAGAAGACAGTGCGGGAGCCGAAGCTGGAGACGTGGGCGGGGCGGATGCCGGAGTAGTACCAGGCGATCAGATCGAGATCGTGGCAGCACTTCGCGAGGAGCATCGGGTTCGTGCTGCGGTGCGCCCAGCGGCCGCGGATGAAGGCCACGGCCATGTGGTGGTAGCTGACCGCCTCGGTGGAGTGCATGGCGTAGACATCGCCGATGTCGCCGGAGAGGATGCGCTGCTTGATCGCCACGTAGAATGGCGCGTAGCGGAGGACGTGGCCGATCATGAGCTTGCGGCCGGTGCGGCGGGTGGTCTCCAGCAGCGCCAGCAATTCCTCGCGAGTGGGGCAGATGGGTTTCTCGAGGAGCATATCGTAGCCGGCCTCGAGGAGCGGGAGGGCGGTCGGGACGTGGTCGAGGTCCATGGTGCCATTGATGACTGCGTCGGCGAACTGCGGGACCCGCGCCATCTCCTGCGCGGTTTCGTAGAGGTTCTCCCCAGGAACGCCAAACTTCTCCGCAGCCTTCATGCGGCGCAGTTCGTCCGGATCGGCGACTCCGACGATCTTCAGCATATCCGGCTTGTGCAGCGCGAGACTCGCGTATCCAACGCCACGGTGTCCGGCGCCTACGATGACGGCAGTGACAGGAGCGCTCATTGCTACCGGTCCTCCATGGCGCCGCGGCGCCTGTAGAAAGACAGCCCCCGGCCGCCTGTTGGGCCGGGGCGCTGTCGCGCGTGCAGGAAGAAGCTACCAGACGAACGGCGAGTCGCTGCTTGGCGCGGCCTTCGTCACCACAACATTTGTCGCGCGAGGTCCCTTGGTATCTTCTTCGACGTCGAACTCGACCTCTGAGCCCTCAGCGAGGCTTCGGTAGCCCTCGCCAACGATGGCGGAGTAGTGAACGAACACGTCCTCGCCATCCGATTGCGCTATGAAGCCGTAGCCCTTCTCGTCATCGAACCATTTCACTTTGCCAGTTGCCATGCAGACACCCTCCATCCGAGTATTCCCCGTGTGCCCCGGCCGCGCCACGACAGTGTGCGTCCCGAACAGCTCTCAGGGCGGCGGTGCGTTCACGCCGGAAGTGCTCTCATACTCAATGATAGCACAGGGCAAGGGATGGGCGCAACCGGAGGGGGCGTTGGGGCGTTGGCGTAGAGACAGCCGCCAGGCGCAAAGAGACGCCCGCGATCAGATCAGATGCGTAACAGCGGTCACACAATGCACAACGCCCGGCGGGAACCGGGCGTTGCGGTTGTTCACGAGGTCGCCACTACCACCTGGTGGTGCTGTCGCTGGACGGCGCGGCCTTGGTCACGACGACGTTGGCGGCGCGAGGGCCCTTGGCATCGCTTTCGACATCGAACTCGACCTCGGAGCCCTCGGTCAGGGTCTTGTAACCCTCGCCCGCGATGGATGAGTAGTGAACGAACACATCCTCACCATCGGCGCGCTCGATGAAGCCGTAGCCCTTCGCGTCGTCGAACCACTTGACGGTCCCGGTGGCCATTACGGGTACCTCCCGCAGATTCGTGCGGTGTTCTGGCGCAACGGGACAGAACCCTTCAGCGCCGCGAACAACAGCACAGCACGTAATACTCCTCTGGAGTATACGCACATACGGCAGAAAGAGCAAGGCTATAGATGAAACACCTTAGGATTCTGTTGCCGACCTCAAGAACCTGCGAAGTCCTCGGCTTCGCTACGAGCTATCAGCGCCCAGCGGTCGAAACGCTGAGTGTCGCAGTTGCAGGTGTGCGTATCCTTGAGGATGATCTCGATCGCGCAGCCATGTTCTGAGGCGACCTTGAGCGTCTCACGCAGGTCCCGTCGGACTGCATCTTCATCAAAGGATACTCCTGCGGGCAATGCCGGATTGGGCTTCCAGGAGAAGATCGCGTCGCCCTGAAGCTGCTCCGCGCTTCGCCGGACATCGGCCCACGGGCTGATGGACACCCGGCGGAGGCGAGCGACGCGCGCCATGAGGAACTCAGGCTTGCGGTCCAGCGGCTCGCAGCAGCCGTAGCTGTTGAGCCCGAAACGCTGGAGGATCGGCAGCTGGTAGGGGAGGACGAACTCCTCGTGCATGGCCGGTGAGACCTCGGACATCGTCTGCGCCTCGCAGAAGCCCCAGAGGTCGGCCAGTCGCACATGCGGGTTGCCCTGGTCGGGGCGTCCACAACCTGATCATCGCCGGAATGCTCGTCGGCATAGATACGGTGGCGCAGGGCAAGCTCCATATGACGCGGGGGCTGGCCATCGCAGCGCAGGGAGCCATGCGGAATCATCTCGATCCACGCGCCCTCGGGGGAGACGAAGACCGGCGGGCGGATCGGGTGCGGGCAGTTCTGAGCGTACCAGATGGCTCGGCGCTGCTCCTGCACCGGGTCGGCGGCTATCTCCGCCACGCGGCGAGCGAGGTCACGAAGAACACGGCGGTCGGACTGTGCGATCCTTCCAGGCATGGGCGCATCAGCCTTCCGGCGGTACAGTCGGCCTCACAGCTCGATCTGCTTCCATCTGCCGAGCCTGAAGATCCACGCGACCATGATCGCCTGCAACACCCACGCGATCGCGAGCCCAAGCCAGACGCCGGAGGGGCCCATCCCAAAGGCTGAGGAGAGCGTCCAGGCGAGGGCCGGCCCGACAACCATGGTGAAGATCAGGCTTGCGTAGAGCGGCGAGAGCGTGTCGCCCGCGCCGCGCAGAGCGCCTGAGAATGCCATCGAGCCGGCCACGATGGGCTGCACCACCGCGATGATCCTAAGCGCGATCACGCCCCAGCCAACGGCGTCCGGGTCGTCGGTGAAGAAGCCGATCAGCGGCCGGGCGAAGATGATCGCCAGCACCGAAAGGACACCTATCGCGGCCACGCTGATCCCGACGACGGTCCAGCCGCTGCGCTCGGCCCTGTCCGGCCGGCCCGCCCCGAGGTTCTGCCCGACGGTGGTCATTGCGGCGCTCATCAGGGCGAGGCCGAACATGACCATGACCATGCCCATCTGCTGGGAGACGGTGTGGCCGGCCACCGCGAGGCGCCCCGCGTCGGTCTGGTAGAGGATCCACAGGAGGATCATGTACGAGAAGTTGCGCGTGACGCCCTGAAGAGAGGACGGAATGCCAATGTAGAACATCTTCTTCCAGATCTTGAGATCGAACAGCCAGTGATCCAGCAGGTGCAGGTGGATGGCGTAGCGGCCGCTGGAGAGCATCCACAACAGTACAATGGCGCCGACTACGCGTGAGATCACGAGGCCCCAGGCGGCGCCGGCGACCTGAAGCTCCGGGAACGGGCCGATGCCGAAGATGAGGAGCCAGTCGAAGAAGACGTTGATGGCGTTCATGATCGCGAGCAGGATCAGCGGCGTGAGGGTATCTCCCGCGCCGTTGAGCGCCGAGGTGAGCATGAAGTTGATCATGAGCGCGATGGCGCCGAGGAAGAAGACACGGGTGTAGTCCATCGCGAATCTCAGCACCAGGTCGGTGGCGCCGAGAGACGCCATGAGCGGCTCAGCGGTGAACCAACCGAGTGGGATGAAGATGACGCCGATCAGCACGGCGAGGATGATTGCCTGGCGAGTGACGGCCTCGACGCGTTCGCGACGGCCCTGGCCGGTGTAGCGGGCGACGAGGACCTGGGTGCCGGTGGAGACCGCGAGCACCGCGGTCATGACGGTCATGATGACGCCATTGGCGGTGCCGACCGCGGCGATTGCGTCTCGCCCGACGGACGATTCCGGGCCCATCAGGCCGACCATCTTCATGTCGGCGATGCCGAGGAACCATTGGAGGAACGAGCCTGCCACGATCGGCCATGAGAGCCGGGCGATGCCCACCAGCAGGTTGCCTTGCGTCAGATCGACTCGGCGTGATGCCGAGCGACGTTGCTCGGTGGCTTCAGCATCAGTCTCCTCAGTCGCTGTTGCGTAGTCGGGTGTTTCTGCCACGGCTCTCTCCCGGAGTGGATGTAGAAGATGTGTCCCAATGATGGAAAATGCCGCCGGCACCGGGTGCCGGCAGCAGCTTACATCTCCAGTATACCGCATCATCGTTGCCGGCGCAACGTATTGTGGGAGTGAGGAGGTGGAGCGGGCGGATGCCGAGAAGAACAGCCGCCCGAGGCCTGTCGCGCCTTGCGCACGGCAGAGCGATGCGCATCTGAGGAGACTGGACGATGAATGAGCAACTCGCCGCAATCGGACGCCGCGTTGCGGAACTGCGCGAGATCAAGGGGCTTTCACAGGAGGCACTCGCGCGGCAGATCGGCTGTCCGCTCGACCTGTATAGGCGCTACGAGACCGGAGACGAGGACATACCCGTGGGGCTGCTCTTCCAGATAGCCCAGGGCTTTGGCGTGGAGCTCACGGCGCTGCTGACCGGCGCCGATCCCCGCCTGCGCAGCTTCAGTGTTACGCGAGCCGGACACGGAGTGGGCGTGGAACGCCGGCGCGATTACGACTACGAGGCGCTCGCATACAACTTCGCGAACAAGGCCTGTGAGCCATTCCTCGTCACGGTTGAGCCCGGGGGCGAGCCATCGCTGAACGCCCATCCCGGCCAGGAGTTCGATTACATGCTCGAAGGCCGCATGGAGATCGTCATCGGCAGCCACTCCGTCCAGCTTGGCGCCAACGATTGCATCTACTTCGACGCCTCGCAGCCGCACGCCATGCGCGCGCTGGATGACAAGCCTGCCAAGTTCATCGCCGTTATCGTCTAATCGCCGGCCACAAGAAGGTGGATAGTCGTGCTAAGGAACCTGGTTCCGCAGACAGAGTTCGACACATATGATGACTTCCGCGAAAACTTCCGCATCATTGTCCCCGAGAACTTCAACTTTGGCTATGATGTTGTTGACGGAATCGCCGAGTGTGAACCCGATCGCCCTGCTCTCGTCTGGGTCGACGAGTCGGGGGGTGAGGCGAGCTTCACCTTCGCGGAGATGAAGCGGCGCACCGATCAGGCGGCGGCGCTGTTTGCCGAGATGGGCATCCGCCGGGGCGACGCCGTGATGCTGATCCTCCGCCGGCACTACGAGTACTGGTTCTGCCTCGTGGCGCTGCACAAGCTTGGCGCCATCGGCATCCCTGCCACGCACCTGCTCACCGCGAAGGACATCGTCTACCGGTGCAACGCAGCCGATGTGAAGATGATCGTGACGGTGAACGAGGACCGCGTGACGGATGCCGTGGACGCGGCCACTTTTGAGGCCGGGACGCTGGAGCATCGCGTCGTGGTCGGGGGAGAGCGTGAGGGCTGGACCAGCTTCGATGCCGAGATGGGGGTCGAGCGTGCGTTCACGCGTCCCACTGGCGATCAGGCCACGCGCAACGATGACACGATGCTGCTCTACTTCACCTCGGGCACCACAGGCATGCCGAAGATGGTCCGACAGGACTTCACCTACCCGCTCGGGCATATCCTGACCGCGCTCTGGCAGGGCTGCGAGGACGGCGGATTGCACCTGACGGTCTCCGATACCGGGTGGGCCAAGGCTTCTTGGGGGAAGATCTACGGCCAGTGGATCGTTGGCAGCGCGGTCTTCGTGTATGAGTTCGAGCGCTTCGTGCCGCAGGACCTGCTGCGCGTGCTGCAGGACTACCCGGTAACCACCTTCTGCGCGCCGCCGACCATCTTCCGGTTCCTCATCAAGGAGGACCTCTCGGCGTGGGACCTCTCGGGTCTGCACCATGTCGTGACAGCCGGAGAGCCGCTGAACCCGGAGGTCTTCAACCGCTTCCTCGAGGGCACCGGACTGCGCATCATGGAGGGCTACGGGCAGACAGAGACGGTGGTCATTGTGGCCACGTGGCCCTGGATGGAGCCTCGGCCAGGCTCGATGGGCCTGCCATCAGCGGGCTGGGAGGTCGACCTGATGAACGAGGAGGGCCGCAGTTGCGAGGTGGGGGAGGGCGGCCAGATCGTCATCCGCGTCCCGGGCGAGCGACCGACCGGCATGTTCGGCGACTACCACGCCGATACCGAGCTTAATGAGCGCGTCTGGAAGGATGGCGTCTACCACACCGGCGACATGGCTTGGCGCGATGAGGACGGCTACTACTGGTTCGTCGGCCGCTCGGACGATGTCATCAAGTCCTCCGGCTACCGCATCGGGCCTTTTGAGGTCGAAAGCGCGCTGATGGAGCACCCGGCGGTGCTGGAGTGTGCGGTGACCGGCGAGCCCGATCCGGATCGTGGCGCGATCGTGAAGGCGACCGTCGTGCTGGCTGCGGGCTATCAGCCATCGGACGCACTCGTGACGGAGCTGCAGGAGCACGTGAAGCGCGTGACTGCGCCCTACAAGTACCCGCGGAAGATCGAATTCGTGTCCGAACTGCCGAAGACGATCTCCGGGAAGATCCGGCGCGTCGAGATCCGCGGCGATGCCTGACGCGCGCCCTCACACGGTCCGCAGCAGCGGGTTCCCGGGCACCGAGTCCGGGTCGCAGGTGCAGACGTAGTCATCCGGCCCATGCCCGAGCTCCTCGCGGCTGAACTCCGCCCACATCTCCGGCGTCTCGTCGCAGAATGAGATCGGCACCCCTGCATCGTGGCGCCGGATCTGCTCGACGTAGTGCCGGAGGATGTCCAGGCGCAGCTCATGAGGGAACATCTGCTTGCCCGCAGGCCAGTAGGGCTTGCCGGGATGCTCCTTTGCCTCGTAGATCGCCCGGCAGGCCTCCACATAGACCGGGTCGAGCAGCTCCATGTCGAAGCAGCCGCAGAGGCGGTCGTAGCCCAGCAGCGCGAGTGCGTCCATCGTGATCACGTCGGGACGCACGCGCGTGAGGTACTCCTCGATCATCCGCGTGGCCTCATCGCGCCAGCCGATGACCGGCACGATCGGCGAGAAGCGTGCGCGCACGTGGTAGCCGGCTTCCTGGCACTTGCGCGCGGCCTCGATGCGCGCGGAGGTACTCGGAGAGTTCTTCTCGATCTCCCGCGCCACCGTCTCGGTTGAGGTTGTCCAGGAGATGATGGTCCGTCGCCGGTGGTCGAGGTCGAGGAGATGTTCCACGTTGTCCGACTTCGTGTAGAGCATCAGGAACTGATCGTCGCGCTCCGAAGGTGTTGCGCGTCGCGCGAATGCTCCGATCATCGCCTCTGAGGCCCCGTACTCCGGCTCAAAGGTGATCGTGTCGGTCTGGTTGTCGTACTTCCAGAGGCGGCACCAGCGGTGTTGGTCGAGGATCGCGGGCAGGCGCTCGGCCATCTCCTCGAGGTTGAGGTGGATCGTGAGGAAGGTGCCGATGTTGCAGTAGTCGCAGGCGTGCAGGCAGCCCCACGCCGAGTGCAGATCGTGTGCGTTCTGGCAGATGCCGTTGCGCCTCTCAAGCAGCGCCCGCCCGTCGCGGAAGCCGGTGAAGCCCGCGCCTCTGAGGAGCCCCACCCGAAGCTCCGGATAGCGCTCATCGAAGGCCGCCTGCTCCTGCGCTGACCGCCACGCGTAGCGGTGGAAGATGATGTCCGGGTCGCGCGTGCGCTTGTACTGACCGGTGCGCCACTCGCGAACGAGGCCCCACTGGCGTTCGCGCGCGATCTCGCTGAGGGTCGCGTCGTTCACGATCGTGAGCGGTTGGTCGGGGGTGATGCCGCCCATCATGCGCTCCATCCGCGCGACACAGCGCTTGTCAGAGAGCACGCTCTCGTGGACGAACACGTTGCGTGGAGCTATCCGGTACATGGCTGGCGGCCGCCGTGGCTCGTCAGGATGTCGCAGGCGGCTCGTTCCCCGCCGATGGCTCCTCGGCCTTCCCCCGGATGGCGGCGATGATCTCCTCGATGGGGGCACCCTTGGTGAGGAAGTCGGCAGCGCCCGCCTCACGGATCTCCCGCGAGAGTTCGCCCTCCTCGTGAACGCTCAGGCCGATGATGCGCATCCCGGGGTGCTGCTCCATGATGATCCGCGTTGCCTCGATCCCGTTCATGGGCTTCATGCCGATGTCCATCAGGATAACATCAGGCTGCAGACCGATCGCGAGTTCGATAGCCTCGTGACCGTCCGCCGCCGTGCCGACCACCTCCACCCCGTCACCGGAGGCCAGCATACCGGCCAGGCCGTCCCGTATGATCTCATGGTCATCCACGATCAACACGCGCAGCGGCTCCGCTTCGCCGGTCTGCTTGCGAGCATCTTTCTTGTAGTCGTCGAGTCGGGAGAGGGCCGAGCCGGGCCTGTCGAAGATCGCCGCCGGCAGCCGCAACGCCGCGTGACAGCCGCCGCCGGTGGCGCTGGTGAGATCGAACTCCCCGCCCAGGAGCTCCATGCGTCGTATGATACCCACGAGGCCGAAGCTGAGACTCTGCCCGTCCCTCACCGCGCAGACGTCGAAGCCCACGCCGCGGTCTGTCACGTCGATGGTGACCTGTTCGTCGGCCCGCGATAGGCGCAGCTCAGCTTCATTCGTTTCCGCGTGCTTCACCACGTTGAAGAGCAGCTCCCGCACCGCGTTCATCAGGAAGAGGCCGAGGGCATCCGAGGGCGGCTCGGTTCGGTTAACAACCTCCACGGTGACGCGCAGGCCGTGGGTTCGCTTGAATTCGGCCGCGATCCAGTTGAGCCCGGCGATGAACCCGACGTCGCGCAGCACAGGCGGGCTGAGCGAAGTCGTGAGAGTGCGGGAGGTCGCAGTGGCTGAATCGAGCAGTTCAACCGCCTGGCGGACGCGGTCGGCAACCTCCGGCTCCTCCGTGGCTCTGGCGATAGCATGCACTTTCATCTTCGCTGCCGCGAGCATCTGCTGAGTCTCATCGTGGATCAGTCCGGCGATGCGGTGGCGCTCCGACTGCTCTGCCTCAGTAATCTCCCGGGCCAGTTCGCGCAGCTTCTCCGTGCGCCGGGCGGCGAGCTGCTCCGCCATCTTGACACGCGTCACGTTGGCGAAGTTCACCACCACTCCCTCCAGATGGTCATGCATGGCACAGGGGGCGATGCCCATGATGTACCAGTTGCCTTCAGTGTCTTGAAGTTGTTCCTCCACACCCTCCCCGGTGTTGATCACGTGCTCAACCAGAGATGGCAGGTCCACGTCTCTGAGGTTATGGGTCACATATGAGACCGGCCGGCCGACGTCTGTGGGGAGGAGGTTCAGGAGGCGCGCCGCTGCCGGAGAGAAGCGGCGGATGCTGAGGTCTTCAGCGATGAAGACGGCCATGATGTCCGCCGACTTGAACAGGGTCTCGAGGTCGGCATTGGCCTGTGCAATCAGGTCGACCTTCTCGCTGAGTTGCTGGTTGACTGTGATGAGTTCCTCGTTGACCGACCGCAGTTCCTCCGCGGAGATCTGAAGTTCCTCGTTGGCTGACTGCAGCTCTTCGTTCATCGACATGACTTCTTCGTTAGCGACAACGAGGTCCTCGTTGCTTCGCTGCAACTCGGCGACAACCGCCTGCAGGTCATGGCGAGTGGTCTCCAGGTCTGTCGTGAGCTCCTGCACACTGCGCTCGCCGCCAGGACCCGCCGCTTCCTCGGCGTCACGGGTCCCTTCGGTGCGCCGCAATGCGTTCTCGAAGATGAAGGCGAACACGCGGTCCTCATCACCCGGGCGCCCGGCCGGAATGATGCTGACGTCTGTCGCAGTGTCCCGCCGCCCCTCCCCAAGCCTCACCCCGTCAAGCTTCTGCTCCCGGTCCTGATCCCTGGCCTCGCGCGTGGCGGCTCGCATGCGCGTTGACACGGGCTCTGTCACCATATCGAATACATTGAGAGTCGGCTGTCCCGTAGTGTGCTCGAGGTAATTGCTCGTGGGACCAAAGAAGTGCAGGACCTCCCCGGCCTCAGTCGTCAACACAACCGCAGCGGCGAAATGGTCCAGCAGTACGTCACGGCTGATCCGCGCAAGCTCGCTGTTCATCCCTCCCCGTGATCGTGCCTGAACCGGCTCAAGGCCGCGCACGCGCGCGCGGATCGGAAGACGGGAGATGGATGCCTTCTTCGCGGTGCGTCGGAGAACACGGGCGTCGCCCTCAACGCGGGCGAACATGTCCTGAGAACTCGGCGCGGCGTCTGAACTGCCGAGGAAGAGGTAACCGCTCCTCCGGAGGGCGAAGGCAAAAACGCGGTAGGCCAGGTCCTCTGCCTGTGGGGTGAGATAGATCAGGACATTCCGGCAGCTCACCAGGTCGAGGCGTGAAAACGGGGGATCGGTGAGCATGTTGTGGGTCGCGAAGACCATGCCCTCGCGCAGCCTGTCGCGGACGCGATAGGTATGATCGTGCCAGCTGAAGTAACTTCTCGAGCAGTGCCTCCGGCACATCGGCGCGGATGCTCTCGGGGTAGCTGCCCTGGCGGGCAAGCTCCACCGCCTCCGGGTTGAGGTCGCAGGCGAACACCTGCAGCGGGAGGTGCTTCCCCAACTCAGCCATAACCTCATGAACGAGGATCGCGATCGAATACGCTTCCTCACCGGTGGCCGCGCCGGGGACCCAGATACGGATGCTCTCGTCCGGGCCCTTGCCTTCCACGAGCGGCCGGATCACCGTCTCACGCAGTTCCTCGAAAGCCTCCGGGTCCCTGAAGAAGCTGGTCACGCCCACCAGCATGTCACGGGCCAGTTGTTCGGCTTCTTCAGGATGCTCCTGGATATGGCGGTGGTACTCCTCGACGCTCTCTATCTGACAGATGCCCATCCGTCGCTGGATTCGGCGGGCTATCGTCGTTCGCTTGTAGTAGCCAAAATCGGCAGCATGTTCGCGGCGTAGAAAGCTGATGATTGACTCTACTGTTGACTCCGCCCGGGCACCCGTGTCCGCGTCTGCCGGTGGTTGCTCTGGAACGTCGACGGACAGGTGTTGGACGTATGCGACGATAGCGGCAGGCA
>DHPY01000053.1:0-640 GCA_002411015.1 Armatimonadetes bacterium UBA5352
CTGTAACGAGATCGCCCGGGCGATTCGGCTCGTCTGCCAGGGCGCTGTCGCACTCACGAATGACATCTCCGGCGGCACGACCGTCACCGTCGGGAGCAATCGCCTCTTCGAGCCCGGTCAGCAGGTGCGCCTGCGGGACTCGGCGGGCGAGGAGGAGGCCACCGTGCTGCAGACCGCCGGGCTGACGACCGTGCTGCTCGCGGAGGAGGTCGAGGGCGAGTACCTCCTGGCCCGCGGGGCGCGGCTGGAGCGCGCGGACGGCGCCCTGCCGGAGCTTCAGTGGGTCGCGCAGGGCTCGCCGGAGCTGATGCCGCGCTCCCCCGCCGACCGCTACCCGTGCGTGCTGGTGAAGCCCGCGCAGGTGCTCCAGCCGCTCAACGAGGGCTCGAACCGCACAGTGCAGCAGGACTACCGCTTCCGCGTCTACTACGTGGAGCGCTACGAGGAGGGGCAGCAGGCGGAGATCGGGGTGCTGGAGCGCGCGGGGGCGATCTTCGACGCGCTCATGGACGACCCGTATCTGGGCGGAAGCTGCTGGCACAGCCAGGTGCTCGAGGTGGACCCGGAGCCTGCGGTGCAGTCGCGCCTGCGCGAGGCGGAGCGCCCGCTGCGGGTGGTGGAGATGACGGTGCTGGCGCGG
>DHPY01000053.1:901-2262 GCA_002411015.1 Armatimonadetes bacterium UBA5352
GGGCCACAACAGCTACGACTGACGGCAACGACGGCGGGCTGGAAGCCCGCCACTACGAACGTATACGACAACGACCGCAGGCAGGAATGCCTGCGCCACGAACGACAGAAGATGGAGCTTCCTGCCACAGGCCGCTTGCTGTTTGCCTTTGCCGTTCACCTTTCACCTGTCACCCTTCACTCTTAAGGTGGTGCGATAGATGGCTGTAGCACTGGCGCATGAGGGAAGTTTCGGGTTCGCGCTGCAGAGCGCGAAAGGGACGTACGAGCCACCGAGCGTGTGGCTGCCACTGATGAAGCGCAGCGGGGGAGCGGGGGAGAGCGTTAGGCTGCACAAGAACTACGCCCTCCTCGACCTCGCCGACAGCAATGACTATGAGAGCCGCTACTACTCCGCGGGCGAGTGGGCCGAGGGCGAGGTCGCCATCCCGATGATCCCCGGGTCGCTGAGCGCCCTCATCTCGTGGATCCAGGATCGCGACGCGAACAACCAGGGCAAGTGGGCCTCGGTGCTCATCGACTGCGTCAACGAAGTGAAGAAGCTCACCGACGTGAAGGTGCGGCGCGCCACGATCGACCTCGTGAAGGGCCAGCCGGTCATCTGCCGCCTCGACCTCGGCGGCCTGAAGATCGAGAGCGGCATTGCGCTCACGCCGAACATGCCGGTCACCGCGCCGTACATCTTCCGCGAGGCCACCGTGCAGCTTGCAACGGGTGGCGGGAGCCTTGCCGAGGACATCAACTGCGAGCGGATCCAGATTGTGATAGACAATGCCGTCGAGGAGATTGCGGAGGGGATGCGGCTCGCGCCCGGCGCCTGGCCGCGGCAGATGTACAACCTCGGCGGCGTGCGCTGCTGGGGCGCGCTCAGTCGCGACTTCGTGGATAACGCGCTCTACACGGACTTCGCTGAGGGGCAGGAGGCGGCGCTGGCGGTGACGCTCACGCGCGGCGTGGCGAGCGCGGCGATCACCCTCCCACGCGTGCTCTACACCGGCAGCGAGATGGGCCTGCCCGGCGCGCACGACCGGCGGATCATCGAGCGCGTGGAGTTCACGGCACTCGGGAGCGCGGATGGCGCGACGCCGCCGGTGGCGCTGGTCTGAAGGCTCCCCCCTGTCGTTCCGTGGGGCGGGCTTCCAGCCTGCCGCCGTTTGTCCAGCCGTACGGAGCGGAGGGGCTTTAGCCGCTCCGATGGATGAGCCGGACGCGTACGGGGAATGCGTGGGAGCCGCTCAAGCGCCTCCCCTCCAGAACGACAACGACAGCATCCTTCGTGGCACGGGCGTCTCGCCCGTGTGTTGTTCGCTCACAGCAGATAGAACGACCCCTCGCGGGGGCGCGAGGGCCACAACAGCTACG
>DHPY01000053.1:2396-7985 GCA_002411015.1 Armatimonadetes bacterium UBA5352
GCCACAACAGCTACGGCTGGCGACCCAACTCACCCACGTACCGATTTGCCAGGAGGCGCTCACATGAGCGATGAGATCATTGTTCGGCTGCACAGGACGACGGATCTGACCGAGGCCGCGGCGCTGTGGTCGCTGGGGCATCCGCTGCACACGATCGAGATCAAGGAGGGCTGGGCCACCTTCGTCGTCGGCTACTCCGTCGACGAAGAGGAGTTCGCGCGCATCACCGAGACCTACCGCGCCGGATGCCTGCTCGTCGAGGCCGGGGAGTTCGCCCGCAGGCGCAATGAGGTCGCCGCGAAGATGCGCCGTGCCATCGCCGTCGCCGCCGAGAGTGGGCGGTAGGATGAGCGAGCGCGCGTACCAGGCCTGGATCATCGCCGCCGCGGGTGAAGACGCCACGCGGCGGTTCGATGTACCGGAGGATCTCGCCGAGACGCCGCTGTGGGTGCGCGTGCGGCCGCTGACGGCCCGCGAGGCCCTCCAGCGGGAGGCCCTCGGGCTCACCGAGCGCTACGACCTCGGCCCCGACGGCACGCCGATCGCGATGCGCCGCGAGTACGACCAGGCAGCGATGGTCGGGTTCGAGCTGCAGTGCTGCCTGCTCGACTACGAGCTGCCGATGCGGGTCGGCGGAGACCTCGTGCCGGCGAGTCCGGAGCTGCTGCCACGGGAGGAGCTGCTCGACCGGCTGCCGGTGCGGCTGATGGAGTGGCTGATGGGCTGCCTCGATGCGGTGAACCTCCGCACGCCCGAGGGCGCAGGGGTGTTGGCCGAGGGAAAAGCTGCTTGAGCGCACTGGCGGGCTGCCCGGTGGAGGCGCCTGCGCCGGCCGGGCCGCTGCTCCGCGAGGGGCATGACTTCGCGAGCGCGGAGGAGCTGCGCGGGCTGACCGGCGACGCGCCTGCGCGGACGGTGGAGGTGAGCGCCGGGGAGCGGCTGGCCGAGGCCGTCGCGCTGGAGGTGCGGTGGCTGATGCGGACCGGGACGCTGCCCGGTGGGGCGCCGTGGGACGCGCAGCCCGCGTGGCGCGTGGGGCTGTGGGAGCACCTGGTCTCCGAGCAGCAGCGCGCGGAGATGCTGGAGAGCCTGATGAGGTGATGGCCGATGGATTTGCGCAATGCGCCGTGGCTGTGGATGCGGCGGATCGGTCTGCGCGAGCCGCCGCGGCGGCGGGTAGTCGTGCGGGCGGAGAGGCCCGAGCGCGCGATCGCTGCGCGTGAGGCTGCGGGAGAGGCGGGATTGCCGGAGCGGCTGGTTGCTGCGGAGGAGCACACCGCACGCCTGGCGGGCAGTCCCGTGATCGCGCCTGGCGAGGCGGTGGGGGAGCGCGCGAGGGTGCGCGTGGTGGCGGCTGGCGATGCAACGCGGCCTGCGGGAGTGCGGGCGACCGGTGAGGCGACGGTGGTCGGGAGCGAGCGGAGTGCGAGCCTGGAGGCCGGCTGCAGTGCGGGCGTGGGGCGCCTTGAGGCGGAGGGTGCTGCGGTGCGGGCGCCGAGGCGTGGGCGGCTGCTGGAGGATCCGAGGGCGGCGCAGCGGGCGCGGGTTGAGGGGTGGAGGTGAGGGCGGGGCGGCGTTAGCCATTGTCGTTGTGGCCCCGGCGCCCTCGCCGGGGGACGTTCGTTCAGTGAGGGCGGAACGGCCCCTCGCGGGGCGCGAGGGCCACAAGAGCTACGGCTGACGACAACGGCTGACGACAACGACGGCGGGCTGGAAGCCCGCCGCTACGAACGACACGGCGAACGGCGGGGATGATGCCGCCTCAAAGGAGTGGATGCCTGTGGCTCTTATCAATCCCGGTCTTGGGGATGCGTTGATTGAGTGCGTGACCGATGTTCAGGCGCGCGGGAATGCCGCCGGGGATGACACCGTCTCCGGCGCCGTGATCAAGGCCATCCTCTGCCGAAGTGTGCTTGCCTACGCCGCCGCGCTCGATCGCGGCGATGGCACCAATGCGCTCGACTACGAGGACGCCGACCGGAGCGCGTGGGAGGGGCAGTGCAAGCGCGCCATCGTCGGTCTGATCGCGAGCCTGGTAGCGCGGCTCGGCTCAGAGCCCGTGCGGACGTGGCCGGAGGTCGCGGAACTGCAGGCGATCCTCAGCGACCTGACCACCACCGAGGACACCACCTGGCGGCGGGAGATCGTGCGGCTCGGCGCCGCGCGCGGCATGACCATCGAGCGCGCGCAGACCGTGGGCGGCGTGGCGAGCTTCAGCACGCCCGGCGGGAGCGTGAGCGCGTCCGTCCACAAGGCGCGCAACCCGGATGTGCCGCTCGAGGGCGCGTGGGTCTACCTGCTGGAGATGCTGCCCGACGACGGCGCCGCGGAGCCGACCGGTCGCTATGCGCTGATGGTGGACGATCCGTGGTGGGGGCGGCGGATCGCGCCCGCGCAGTTCGCCGAGGCGCCGCTCGCCACGCAGATCACGATGGGCTACCGGCTGACCGGGCGGCTGCTCGAGAACGGCACTCCCGCCGCGGGTGAGAACCTCTCGCTCGAGCTTGAGCTGACGAGTGTGCATGACGGCTGCGTGATCGCCTGGGACAGCGTGGAGTACAACGGCCTTGCGTGGGACTCGCAGCTTGACAGCTTCGTGGAGAGCGCGACCGTGCGGGCGCCGATCGTGGCCGATGCGCAGGGGCGCTGGGAGTGGCTCGCCCCGAGCGGCCACGGGGCGATCTACCAGCGCGCGGGCGACCTGCGCGACGGCACGCCTGAGACTGCCGCGCGCGGGCTCGAGCGGCACCTCGTCGCGGTGCGGCAGGCATGGCGCGGGCGGAGGGCGGAGGTGGTCGAGGGCGTGGAGTCTGTGCTGGACATCCTCAGCGGGGCGCTGGTGATCACGGCCGAGCCGGGCGCGACGCTGCGCGTGGGGACGCTGGATGATCCCGGCCAGGCACACACCGTCCCCCCAAGCGGCGTGGTGAGCGTGAGCGGCCTGCCCGAGGGCGAGCATCACGTGGTCGCGTATCGGCTGACCGCGTGGGGGACGTGGGATCAAAGCTACGGCTGCGCCCGGCGGATCGCGCAGGTGACGCGCGGCGCGACCACCACCCTCAACATGGGCGCGCTGGAGCACTACACCGACCCGGACGTCCTCCGCGGGCGGGTCTACGAGCGCTCCGGAGTGCCCGCGAGTGGCGTGGAGATCGTGGCGATCGACGTCATCGGCTGCACGGTCGTCGGGACGATCGCGACCACCGATGGCGATGGCTGGTGGGAGGCGCGGATACCCGCTCAGGGCCTCGGCGGACAGCCCGCGATCCACGACCCCGAGTGGGGATCGGTGCCGGTGCTCGGGATGCCCTACTCCGACGTGGTGCTGGGCGCGCGCGCCTACTCCGCGATCGATGAGGACTACAAGCCGGAGGCGTGGCGAAAGCCGCTGCGCGGGCACAAGAACTTCCAGTACATCCCCGGCAGCGTGGTGGTCGAGAACGTCGCGACGAGCGAGCGGCTCGCGACGATCCAATGCCCCTACGGCGGCTGGCTGACGGAGGCGACGCTGCCGAGGTTTCGCTACATCGCGGATATCCAGGAGCTTGTGAGCTTCGGCGCGCAGGAGCACACCTACCGCATCCTCGTTGATGGCGAGGATACGCTGGCGCCCTTCGAGCTGCTAGGGCAGCCCTTCGACGACACGGGCGGCGGTGACGGGATCTTCCGCGCCGCAGGCTACTCCCCCGAGCAGAAGATGCTCCTCGGCGGGAAGATCCACGGGAACGTGGTGCTCGGCGATGCGGAGCCGATCGGCGCGAACCTCCCCGAAGCCGCGCGCGTGGGCCTGGAGTTCGGCGAGCACCGGGCGTTCGTGGAGGCGCGGGCGATCGGCCAGGGCGCGGTGCGAGCGGCCATCGCCGACACCATCTGCCCCTACTGCGGCGGCCCCGCGTGGCGCGACCCCGACGGCGCCTACGTGCGCGGGTTCTGCATGCAGTGCGCAGACGCATTCGGGCGCGCGGATGCGATGGACTGCCGGAGCTACTTCGAGACGCCGACGCTCGCGGGGACCGGCGGCCGCTACGCACTGCGCTTCGTGCGCATCAGCGAGCGCGACGGGAGCTTCGCGCGGCGGGTCGGCGCGCACTGGCGGCCGGACCTCTACGATGAGCGCGCCGAGTTCCTCACGCAGAGCGGCCCGGGCCAGCCGACGAACGCGCCGCGCTGGGTCGCGAAGCACGTGAACGCCCTCGGCGACACCGCGGGCTTCGGGAGCTTCGACGGCGACGCGCAGCAGCAGTGGACGCCCGGGCACAACGTCGCCTGGTACGAGGCGCTGCCGGAGATCGCGCGGGACCTCGGCGTCTGCGCGCTGAAGCTGGTCTTCGCGCCGGACTACACGACGCCGATGAGCTACACGGTGGAGGTGGACTGCCTGCGCGCGGACGGGCAGACCGAGACGCGCACGGTGCTCGTTGAGGTGGGCACGCACGGCCCCGGCTCCGGCGACGACTTCGGCGACGCGGTGCCTGTCGCGGACGATGCGAAGCTCATCGCGGAGACGGTCGGCTACCCGTGGCGGGAGGTCGGCCTCTACCGCGGCGTGGCGGGCGTGCGGCTCGTGGAGCCCGCCAGCGCGCCGGGCTGCCGCTTCACGATCGTGAACGACGCCCCGTGGCTCGCGAGCGCCGACGGGGTGCCGGTGGAGGCCGAGCGCGCGACGCCCGTTGCGGTGCAGCTCACCGGGGAGTGGGGGGCACCGCACATCCTCGACGACGCGGTGGGGCAACTCTTCCTCTGCTACGCGCGCGGCGGCGACCTCTTCATGCGCACGCGGCCGGGCCTGCCGGGCGAGTGGAGCGCCGAGCGGCGGCTCACGGACGGCGGCGACGCCCAGGAGCCGTGGGCGGGGAAGAGCGATCGCGGGGAGTTGACGGTGGTCTGCTCGCGCGCGGGCGGGCGGCTGAGCGTGCTGCGGTCGCTGGATGACGGGCGGAGCTGGGAGGACGTGCGGGACGGCGTGTAAGGCAAAAGGCAACAGGATTCCGGCTGCGCCGGACAGGATTGACGGCAACGGCACAGGATACGGCGAACGGCAACGGCAACGGCGACGGCTGGGAAGGTGTACGGCGACGGCTGGGAGGAGTGGGTTTGTGGCGACGATCAGCGGACTGTCACATGCGATGGCCTTTGAGTACAACGGGCTGCTCTACGTGATCGGATACCGGGCGGGGGGGCAGCATCTGCGGCGCAGCGCGGATGGTGGGAAGACATGGCTGCCGTTCGCCGATGCGAGCGAGGAGAGGCTGGTGGCGATGCCCGCCGATGAGCAGCGGGTGGCGTTCGTGAAGATGGCGAGCCAGGGGCGGGCGCTGGTGGTGGGCGTGAGCCGCTACCCGGCCATCGAGGTCTATGTGTCGCAGGACGATGGGGAGACGTGGACGGCGTGATGGCGGAGTTCACCCGTGGTGCGGGTGCCCTCACCCGCACGCCGACTCGCCGAACGGCGGCCCCTCCCCCCGGCCCCCCTCTCCCTCGGATCATAAACGACATGATCCATCGGGACGAGGGGGGGACGTCGTCAGCCGTTGTCGTTGTGGCCCCGGCGCCCTCGCCGGGGGAGAACGGCGGCCCCTCCCCCCGGCC
>DHPY01000053.1:8122-8245 GCA_002411015.1 Armatimonadetes bacterium UBA5352
GCCCCGGCGCCCTCGCCGGGGGAGAACGGCAGGCCCCTCCCCCCGGCCCCCTCCCCCTTGCGACGCAAACGACGCGTCGCTGGCGGGAGAGGGGAGAACGTCGTCAGCCGTTGTCGTTGTGGC
>DHPY01000053.1:8508-11084 GCA_002411015.1 Armatimonadetes bacterium UBA5352
GGGGCGCGAGGGCCACAACAGCTACGGCTGACGACGACGACCGCAGGCAGGAATGCCTGAGCCACGAACGGCGGCGGGCAGGATGCCTGCCCCACGGGTACTGATGATGCCTGTCCCAGGCACGTTAGCGACAGGCTGGGAAAGCCTGTCCTACACACGTGACTGACAGGCCGGAAAACCTGTCCTACATACGTCACTGACAAGCTGGAAAACCTGTCCTACTAAGGAGGTAACACCCTATGCCCACACGAGTCGCGCCGGTGGCTGAGGTCTCGCTTCACGCTCCCGGTCAGCGCTATCAAGTCAAGTACGATGGCTTCGCGCGCATCGATCTCGTCGCCGAGATGCTCGCCAACGGGCGCGCGTGCAGCAACTACGTGGACTGGCTCGGCCAGACCATCATCGGCGGCGCCGCGCACCACAGCGCCGCCCGCGTCGTTGCCCGCGGCAGCCTCAACGCCGTCATCGCCCGCCCGTTCCTCGACCTCACACAGGAGATCGGCCTCGGGCACTTCGAGCCCCTCGCCGGCACCTGGCAGGCGCTCAAGAACCTCGGCCTCCCCGGCGAGGTCAAGCTCTACCAGTCCGACGGCCGCCCGAACCTCACCACCGGGATCGTCAGCCGCTTCGACCTCCCACGCGACCCGGTCATCTGCCTGTCGCTCTACCGCGCCGAGCCCGCGCCCGAGCACGACTGGGCCGCCTACCCGCCGCGAACGGAGATCCACTTCGGCATCGCCGGGCGCGAGAACTGGGCGCTCGTGCTGCCATACGCGGGGCCGCTCTACCTGATGTACAACGATCCCGAGGTGGGCTGGCGCCGCGTCTCCGAGACCGAGCGCAGCATCGTGGTGCCGACGCTCGAGGGCTTCGGCGCGGGCCAGCGGATGCTGCTGTGGATCACCTGCATTCGCGACCGCATCATCATGTCCACCGAGGGCTTCGCTGAGGACGTGTGGATCTACGAGCAGCCCGGGCAGTCGCTGCGCATCCCCGGCGGCCCGATCCGCCTCGAGCACACCGGAGGGCAGTGGATGATGTCCATGTTCGGCATCGCGATGCCGACTGCCGTGATCGATTCCTGCGGCATGGAGGCCGGCTACGAGAGCGGCCTGAGCAGTGGCGAGTTGATGCTGGGAATGCAGCGGCGGCCGGTGCTCGACAACAGCGACACCGTGCTCGCGATGGCGCTCGCGGAGGACACGACCACCTCCCGGGGCGACCTCACCGCCACCCAGCGCGCCTGGCGGGCGACCATCGCGCCCTACGTCTACACGCAGGCGAACGTGGGCACCGACCCGGATACCGGCGATCCGGTCAGCTTCACCACCTGCGTCTCCCCCGAGCTCTACACGGTGCAGATCGGGCAGTACGCGGAGCTGCTGGACAATGGCGCACCGGTGACTGAGCAGATCGCGGATGACGTGATCGCGCTGGAGAGCGACCATCCCGGCGACGGCCGCGCGGTGCTCTGCGAGCTGGAGATGGACAACCAGCTCGGGGCCTACACGGAGATCGAGGAGCACCGGCGGGTGGAGGTGCGGCTCGGGTGGCAGATGGCGGACGCGAGCGTGGAGGCCGCCGCGGTGCTCTCGGGCTACCTCGTGGAGCCGCCGCCGATGACCGCGGGCGGCGGCGAGAGCGAGCTGCCGCTGACGCTGCTCGACCCGACCCTGCGCCTGCGTGATGAGAAGGCCGACGGGCGCACCCCGGTCTTCGACGGCCTGCCGGTCAGGGACGCGTTCGAGTGGGTGCTCGACCGCTGCGGCTTCGACCGCTCGGAGCAGGTGCTGGAGGATACCGGCACGATCCTCAGCGCGGGGCAGCCGGAGGAGCCGCTCTGGCACGCGCGGCCGGGGACTGACTGGCTGGAGTTCCTGCGCGAGATGGCGGCCTTCGACCACGGCGCGGGGCTGTTCTTCGACGAGCACGGGCGCTTCACGAAGGCCTGCCCGCACTGCCGCGTGGCGCGCACGGAGCTTGACGTGGCGCTGCACGATGGCGGCCTCACGGGCGCCTGTCCGGCCGAGGTGAACTGGCGGCTCTACACGCGCGCGGAGGAGGCGGCTGAGCCGGACGCATCGGGCGAGGTGCTGCAGATCCGCCGGCCACGCCGCAGCCTCTCCGCCGAGCGGGAGTTCGCGAACTATGTGGTGGTGACCGGCCTTGGAGCGGACGGCCGGCCGGTGGAGGCGAGCGCGTGCGACACGGCCTCGCTCTACGATCCGCGGAGCGACCGCTACGTGGGCTGGCGGCGGATGCACGTGGATGCTCCGAAGGGGGCGCTCGACGAGGAGACGGCGCAGCGGCTGTGCCTGGAGCGGATCGCATCGCTCGGGCGGCGGCCGGAGCAGATCGAGGTCTTCACGCCACTGCTGCCGGAGGTGCGGATCGGGCAGGTGGTGGAGGTCGCGGGCGGGGAGAGCGTAGGGGCGGATGGGCGGCTCTACCGGGTGACGGCGGTGCGGCACAGGCTCGATCGGCGGCGGGATGATGCGGCTGCGGCAGTGACGCGGGTGACGGCGCGGTGGGTGGGGTGAGGACGGCGGCCCCTCCCCCCCGGCCCCCTCCCGGCC
>DHPY01000074.1 GCA_002411015.1 Armatimonadetes bacterium UBA5352
ACGCCGCCCCTGGACACGCGGGGGCGGCGTTTTGTTTGCCTGAGCGCTCGCTCGCCTTAGATCCGCTTGATATCCACGAACTGCCCGGTCTCCATGGACTCCAGCGCCGCGAAGGCGATCGCGCCCGACATCCACGCGTCCTGAATGCCCGACTCCGGATCGTCGCCCTGCTCGATGCGGTCGAGGAAGTGCAGCAGCAGCGCCATGTCGTGATGCTGATGCCCCCAGCCCTCCGGCGGCCTTACGTCGATCGTCTCCGGCTCGCGATCGCCACCCGGCAGGTAGTCGATCTTGTAGCTGTGCATGTCTGTGCGCAGCTCGCCGTCGGTGCCCATGATGATCAGCCGCCGGTCGCCGCGCGGGGCGACCATCGTCATCGTGTACGAGACGCGCATCCCGTTCTCGAACTGCGCGATCAGCGAGGTGTTGTCCGTGGTGTCCTTGTCCACGTTGAAGACGCAGTGCGCGTCCGGCAGCACCTGCGGGCCGGCGGTCTCGTAGAAGCGCTTGCGGTAGGCGTCGCCCTGATCGGCGTAGTAGGCGCACTCGTCGGTCAGCGCGCACTCGTGGCAGTAGTCGGCGGCGTCCTCGCGCGGGACGAAGCAGTCCAGTCCGCCCATCGCCGCCACGCGCGTCGGGTAGCTGTCGAGGATGAAGTTGATGATGTCGAGCGTGTGGCAGCCCTTGTGCAGGAGCATGTCGCCGGACATCTCTTTGAAGCGGTTCCAGCGCCGCATGTAGGTCGAACCGTGGAACCAGCCCACTGCCTCGTGCACGATCGCGGTGATCGGCTTGCCGATCGCCCCGCTCTGGACAAGCTCGCGCAGCCTGATCGCCAGCGGGTCGTAGCGCAGCACGAAGCCGAGGTGCAGGATCTTCCCGGCATCGCGGGCGGCGTAGCAGATCGCGGCCGCGTCATCCTTGTTCGTCGCCAGCGGCTTCTCCACGAGGCAGTGCTTCCCGGCCTCGAAGCAGGCCACCGCTGGCTCGCGATGGGCGTAGTCGGGGGTGCAGACGAGCACCGCGTCCACGTCGTCCATCTCGCGCAACTTCTCCGGCCCGATCACTTGCGGGCAACTGAGGTTGTTCTCGGTGCAGAAGGTCTCGACGGTAGCCGGTGTGCGTCCGACCATCGCCGCCCACTCCGCGCGCCCCGGCTCCATGCGGTTCATCACATCAACGTAGATCTGCCCCCGGCCACCGGTGCCGAGGAGTGCGAGCCTGATTGGTGCCATCATGTCCTCCTGTGACTGGATGTGCGTCATTCCTCGGCGGTGAGCGCCTCATGCGCCTCCGCCAGTTTCTCGATGATCGGGATGTGCTGCGGGCAGCGCTCCTCGCAGATGCCACACTCGGCGCAGTGCGATGCCCACTCGTCGGGGCTGGTCATCTTCTGGTAGCCGAAGCGCGCACGCGCCGCATTGAACATGGACATGTCGTTATAGAGGAAGAAAGTGCGCGGGATGTTCACGCCCTGCGGGCAGGGCAGGCAGTAGCGGCAGGCCGTGCAGTCCACGAGGATCTTCTCGTGGTACCGGCCCTTGATCGCGCCGACCAGTTCCTTCTCGATATCGGTGAGCGAGCCGGGCTCAGTCGCCTCCGCGACCGCGATGTTCTCCTCGAGGTGGTCCATCCGGTTCATGCCGCTGAGGGTGACCGCGGCCTCAGGGTGGTCGAGGACCCACCGGAGCGCAAGCTGCGCAGGCGACCACTCGACGCCAAGCTCCCTGCGCACCGCCTCGAGGTCCTCGGGCAGCGGCTCCCCGAGCGTCCCGCCGCGCAGTGGCTCCATGATCGCGATGTCGAGGCCACGTTCGGCGGCGTAGAGCAGGCCCTCGGTGCCCGCCTGCACGCGCTCATCCATGTAGTTGTACTGGATCTGGCAGAACTCCCAACCCCAGCCGTCCACGATCTCCTTGAAGCAGTCAACGTCATCATGGAAGGAGAAGCCAACATGCCGCACGCGACCGTCCGCGAGTGCGCGCTCGAGGAACCCGAGCACGCCGAGGTCGCGCATCGCGTCCCAGCTCGGTCGGGTCAGACTGTGCAGCAGGTAGAAGTCGAGGTAGTCGGTCTCCAGCCGCCGGAGCTGCTCGTTGAGCACGCGATCGCAATCATCGAGCGTCTTCACCTCCCACGGCGGCAGCTTCGTCGCCAGGAAGACGTTCTCGCGCAGGCCGTTGCGCACGGCCTTCCCGACGAGCGGCTCACTCGCGCCGCCATGGTAGCCCCAGGCGGTATCGAGGTAGTTCACGCCGCGATCAATCGCATGGTGAATCAGCGCGATCGCCGCGCCCTCATCTATCTTGCCCTCACTCACCGGCAGGCGCATGCAGCCGAACCCCAGCGCAGACACCTGCTCACCACAGAACTCTCGATACTGCACAGAGATTGCTCCTCTCTTGATCGCGGGACAGGCGTCCTCGCCTGTCAAAATCGATTGGTAGGCAGGCTTTCCAGGCTGTCAATACCTGCGGATACAACGATGACTGACAGGCTGGAAAGCCTGTCCTACGTTGGCCGTCAGAGGCCCTGTCGCAGCCTCATCATGTGCCGCAGGCTCGCAGTCAGCGCAGCCGGCTTCTCCTCCATCGCGACGCTCTCCACGTTGATCACGTGAACTCGATCCACGTACTGCCCGCGTGCGGACTCGATGTAGCAGTCGAGGCGCGTCTCGCCTGTCCCAAGCTCGACCGACAGGAACGCCCGTTTGCCCTCGGGATCGGGCCGGTGGTCTTTCCAGCCAATGACCGGCACCCGCTCGGGATGCTGGTCGATCAGTTCCCAGCCACGCTGGCCGCAGGTCGTCATGTGCCCGGTGTTCAGCAGCACTCCCGCCTGCGGCGAGTTGAGCGCGGCGATGTAGGCCCCGCAATCCGCCAGGCTCTCGATCACCCCGTGGTAGTGCGCGTCTACCGCGAAGAGCATCTCGTCGAACCCGCCCGCCACCGCGTCCACGATCGCCGCGAGGCGCTCGATGAGCGGACGCTTCTCCTCGACCGCCATCCCGGCCTCGGGAGCGGCCCCACCGCTGTGCCCGAGGTGGTGGCAGCCAAGCTCACGTGCGACGCGGGCGCCATCGCGAAGGTTCACCACGCTCGCGTCAAAGCCCTCGGGCGAGGAGGGGTTGATCCCCGAGCAGTAGAGGCCCACGATCTCCAGCCCCGCCTCGCGCACGATCCGCCGCACCTCATCGAGGTCGGAGTTCGCGAGGTCAAGCAGGCAGGCGTCCGGGATACTCCCGGCCTTCAGCACCTTCCCGCCGGGGATGGACATGAGCATCACCCCACGGAAGCCGCAGTCGTGGAGCGTCGCGCAGGCGGTCGGCAGAGGCAGCGTGTCCTGTCCGGCGGCGGTCATGGCATGGATGATCGCTGAGAACTTCACTCGCTCGCGCCTCCCTCGTAACAGAGCCGGGCGATCTCCTCGCCAAGCTCCATCGTGCGGATGGTGTCGGCGATCGGGCAGATGTCCTCCGCCTCCCCGCGCACCGCCGCGAAGAAGCTCGCGACATCGTCGAAGTAGCCCCACCAGTCAATCAGCCGCTGCTGGTTCCACGTGCCCATGCGCATCATGACGTCATCCGCTCCGGGCCGGTGGTAGCGCAGATCGCCGTCGTGGCAGAAGACCGTATGACCGGCGCGCCCGGTGATCTCGAACGCGATGAACTCATCGCTCGCGTCCATCTCGTGCGTCGTGCACAGTGCCGCCGCGCAGCCGCTCTCAAGCGCCAGCCCGGCCACGTAGCCCCGCGTGCCCTCCTGCAGGATCGGCGTGACCTGCGCCGCGCGCCAGTGTCCGAGCAGATGCAGCAGCAGGTCGATCGCGTGCACGTGCTGGTCGAGGATCGCCTCGCGCCAGTTCGGGCGACTCATCAGCCCGTAGCGGAAGATTCCGAGGGTCGGCGTGCCGAACTCGCCGCTGAGGATCGCCTCGCGTGTGCGCCGTGCCGCCGGGGCCGAGCGGAGGTTGAAGCCGACGTGGCAGATGACGCCCGCTTCGCGCGCCGCCTCGGCCATCTCGCGGGTCTGCTCGCTGGAGATTGCCGCGGGCTTCTGCACGTAGAGAGGGAAGCCCGCGCGCAGCACCTCCAGCCCGACCGCATACTGCATCGCCTGCGGGCCCACGCAGAAGACTGCGTCCGGCTCCTCGCGCTCGAGCATCTCGTGGAAATCAGTGTAGACGCGCTCGAAGCCGTGGCATGCGGCCGCATATCGAGCGCGCGCCTCGTCGAGGTCGCAGATGGCGCTCAGCACCACTCCGTGCCGCCCAAGCTGCGGGTGGATGAAGCGGCTGGAAAAACCGCCCGCTCCGATGTATGATACGCGCAGAGACATGCCGATCATCTCCTCAGTCTGCAGCCATCGCGAGCAGTTCGCCGGCGGTTACCCGGTCCCCTGCGCGGATGGGCCTCGACCGCCTGCAGCGCCCGCGCCACGCGCTGCGCGGCAGTCACGACCAACTGGGCGACTTCTACGAGCGCGAGTTCACCGAGTTGAGCTACACCTTCGAGCACGCGGGCTGGAAGTTCATCATGCTCGACACGAATCCCGGCGATAGGACGCCAGTTGACCAGGCGCGCATGCAGTGGCTGCGCGAGGTCATCGCGCAGACCGACCCGCGGCAGCCACTCGTGCTCTGCACACATCACCCGCTCGCGCCGGGGGTCACGCTTCGTCTCGCCGGAGCCGACGAGATCCTCGCGCTCTTTGCAGGGCACAACCTGAAGGCGGTCCTCGGAGCGCACCACCACGGTAACCACGAGGAGGTCGTGGACGGGGTGCTGTACACGAAGACCGCCTGTCTCGCAACCACGCGCAGCAATCACGACGGCACGACCGTACGTGGCTACCGCCTGTTCCACTGCACCGAAGACGCCATCACCACCGAGTTCGTCCCGGTGCGGTAGACAGGCTGTCCAGCCTGTCAAACGCTCACGGCGCCGAACTCCCCGCCTTCCCCGGGAAGAGCTCGTTGAGCTTCGCCTTCACGTCATCCGGGAGCTTCGCCTCCGCCGCGCCGAGGTTGTCCTGAAGCTGGCTGACCTTCGTGACGCCGCTGATGACGCTGGTGACCGCCGGATGCCGCAGGCACCACGCCATCGCAAGCTGCGCGCAGGTGAGGCCGAGGTCGCCGGCCATCTCCTTCATCCGCTGCGCGCGGCGAAGCTGCTCGTCGTTGAAGTACATGTCCATCATGATCTTGTTCTGCGTGCTGTCGGCCGCGCGCGTGCCCTCAGGCGGCGCCTGCCCCGGCTCATACTTCCCCGTCAGCACACCATGCGCGAGTGGCGAAAAGACTACGTTCCCGATGCCGTTGTGCAGGCAGGTGGGGTAGACCTGCTCCTCCGGCTCGCGGTAGAGCAGTGAGTAGCGGGGCTGGTTCGATGCGGGCGGTCGGCAGCCCATCATCCTCGCGAGGTCGCAGGCCTCCTGCAGCAGCGCCGCGGGCCACTCGCTGGTGCCCCAGTAGATGATCTTCCCCTGTAGCGCGAGGTCGTCCATGATGCGGATGGTCTCCTCGAGCGGCGTGCTCGGGTCCGGCCGGTGGCACTGGTAGAGATCGATGTAGTCGGTCTGCAGGCGCTTGAGCGACGCGTGGCACTGCTCGAAGATGTGCTTGGCGGAGAGCCCGCGGTCGTTGGGCCCGTCGCCCATCGGCGCCCAGACCTTCGTCGCGAGCACGTAGTCGTCGCGATCGTAGTCCTGCAGAAGCTTCCCGAGCGCGATCTCCGCCTGCCCGCGGTTGTAGGCGTTCGCGGTGTCGATCCAGTTGATGCCGCCATCGAACGCGACCTTGATGCACTCCGCGGCGGTCTCGTCATCCACATGCATCCCGATCGTCAGGTAGCTCCCCAGTCCGATCGTGCTGAGCTTCACGCCCCACTTGCCAAGGTTGCGGTATTCCATCCTCCGCGCCTCCCTCTGATTGCCGATAGACTTGATACACAGTTCGTCGCGTCGGCGCCCGGCCCTCCATCACCCCGGCGGCCCCACCCGCTGGAAGGGCGCCTCCGGCGCGCCGCAGTGCTCGCGAATGCGGTTCATGAACTGCCAGAACGCCCCGTAGTGGCAGATCGGCGGCAGACCGTGGTCTATGCTCGGGAGATACCCGCCGCGCTCCAGCATTGGCGGGACCTTCACGTCTATCTCCGCGAGCGCCGTCTCGCCGGTCGGGTCCATGGTTGAGTGCTTGTCGAGGCCGCCGCACACGATGAACTCCGGTAGCTCGCGCCCGATGCGGATGATGTCCGAGCCACCGTGCGTCGGCTCGAAGGCGTGGCACATGTTCACCCCCGCCTCCCAGAGGCAGCGCGCGAACTCGCTCACGTCACCGTCGCAGTCGATATCCACCACCGCCGCGCCCACGCTGCGCGCGAGCTGTGCTACCTCACGGTAGTAGGGCGTGCAGAACTCGCGGAAGGCGTCCGGCGAGATCAGCATCCCGCCGCGGTAGCACATGTCCTCCCAGCCGCCGATCGCGTCGATCTGCACCCTTTCGGCCACCCATGAGGCCTGCTCGAGGAAGAGGTCCGTGGTCGCGCGGTTGATCTCATGCACGAGCGCCGGGTCGTCCTCCATGATGTAGCTGATCCGGTCGATCCCGAACCAGTCGCGCAGCCTCCCCCAGTAGCTCGGCGCCGCCACGTGCAGCGGCTCATCAGGCTGCGTTGCGGGCAGCGCCGGTCGCCCGCGCTCCGGATGCGCCGGGTCCAGCCGCGGCCGCATCTCCAGCTCCCAGTCCTCCCGCCCGTTGAACATCGGCGACTCGAACTGCGGCATCGTGTACTTCGAGGCGTTGTCGGCTCGCTCGCGCGTGCGGGCCCGATGCTGCCGCACCTCAACGTAGCCATCGCCGAGGTCCACCCGTTCGACCTCGAAACCCGGCACGAAGCCGGTGTGCAGCGCGACCTGGTAGTACTTCTCCGCGCCCCAGAACTCCACCAGCGACTCATAGTCGCTCGGGTAGCCCTCCTCCGCCCGCCAGCGGTCCACGGTCTCGACATGCGCGATGCCGATCCCGGGCGCGTACCAGTATGGCACGTAGTCGGGCTCCTCGAAGTGCACGATCGCCAGAAAGCGCTCTCGCGTGGTCATGGGGGGCTCCTCAGTGCATGCTGCGCTCAGTAATCCTCGACTGACCGGTCCTCCGGGTTGCACTGCTCGCCCGGCCACGGGACATGCACGCCCGGGAAGATCTCTCCTGCCACGCGCTCGAACTCCTCGCGCCGCCGCATGTCCGTGTGCACGATCGTGAGCGTCTCCGCGCCCGCGGCCTTTGCCAGCATCGCTGCCTGGCGGATGCTCTGGTGGCCCGCCGCCCTCTCCTGCGGAGGATCGGTCAGGCCGGTGGAGCCCTCGGTCACCAGCAGGTCCACGCCGCTGAAGAACCTCGCGAGCTCCGGCATATACGCCGTGTCTCCGGTGATGCCGACGGCCACGCCCGTGTCCATGTCGAGGAAGCGGTAGGCGAGGCTCGGCACCGGATGGCGCGTCGCGGCGGTCTGGATGTCCAGCTCTCCTGCGCGCAGGCCGTCGCCGGCGCTCAGCGGCAAGATCTCCGGCCTCGGGCAGCGCTCGCCCAGGCGCTCAGCCATGATGAACGCCAGCGTCAGGTCCACGATCCGCTCGACATCCTCCGCGGGGCCCGCGACGATCAGCGGCCGGTCGCTCTCGATCCGCGCCGATTGCATCGCGCGGTAGAAGAGCACGCTCGCGAGGCCCATGTAGTGGTCCTGGTGGCAGTGCGTAAGGAGCACGTGCGTGAGCATCGTCGCATCGTACTCCGGCCTGCTGAGCATCGTCAGCGCGGCGGCCCAGCCACAGTCTACCAGCACGTGCCCGTTGATGAGGAAGCACGCGGTGTCGGTGTCATCGGTGGGCGTGCAGCTTGCGGTCCCGACGAAGGTCACGGTCGTCAGCTTGATCGGCTCGTCATCGTCCCAGTCGTCCATCGAACTGCGGTCACTCCTCGCGCCCGTAGACGTAGTCATCCGGGTACGTCGGCTCGTAGATGCAGACCGGCTCCCGCAGGCTGTAGGCCCCCGCGAAGTCCACGTTCCCGTCCGCATAGAGCTCCTCATACTCCCGGGCGAGGATCGGCTTCACGAGGAACTTCGGGTCCTCGAACGCTGCGAAGAAGCTTTGCGTCTGCTCATCGCCCAGATTCGTCCAAGGCTCGTCTCCACCGTAGTACTTCAGCGGGTAGAAGCGCCCGACGTGCGGGTACTTGCGGTCCACCATCCGCAGCAGCACCACCAGCGCCCGCCGCGCCTCGCCCGGACTCGAGCCCTCCACGACCACCCGCCGCCCGGCAACGTCAATCCGCGCCCGGGCCGGATCGACCGCCGCTGAGTCGTCAATCACGATCTGCCAGCCAGCGAAGCCCTGCGGAGCAGCCTCGCCAATCGCCGCGGGGGCCAGGTTGCCGAGCACCCCGTCCTCCTCGTCGTACTGCTCGAGGAACTGGTTCAGCATCCCCGCGGTGCCTGCTCGGTAGGGCGTCGAGCAGTCTGCCACCACGCAGAAGTTGGTCGCCCCGTCGCGCAGAAGCTCCATCTGCGTCCAGTCCTGCGCGCTGAAGTCGAGCGCGCGGTTGCGCCAGGTGACACGCACCGTGCCACCGAGCGCAACCTGGCCGTCTGCAAGCTCCACCGGTTGCCCGTCGCGCGTGACGCTCGCGATCTCATACAGCGGCCCCATCGGCGCAACCTGCAGCAGCGCTCCTGCGTCGCCGCCGGTGATCGTCGCGCTCATCGCGATCCCGTCGCCCTCCATCTGGGTGGTGATCTCCCCGCCGCCCGTCAGCAGCCCGATGCAGCGCAGTGCGGTCATCGAGCGTGGCTCCACCGTCACCTCTCGGAGCACCGTCTGCTCGCCGCAGGAGTGGCGGATCTCGCCGCCGTAGTAGGCGCCGAAGAGCGGGGTCCCGCCGAAGTAGGCCGGGTAGCAGGTCACGTCCTCCGTGACCGCCTGCGGCAGCTCATTGCCGATCACCACGAAGCTATCGAGCCGCGTCCCGGCGCGGCGCGCGAAGACGTGGTCGAAGATGTCGGTTCGCCCGCCCACCCGCACACCAGGCACGGTCTTGCGCCCCCTCGCGATGCTCTCCACCACGATCGGTTGCGTCTCCATCGCCGCCTGCTGGCCGATCGCGCAGTCGAACGGGAGCTGGACGCCGTGCTTGAGCGCCATCAGGTGCATCTGCGCGAAGAAGTAGCGGTAGTAGTCGCGAAGCTCCTGCGCGGTGAGATCGGCGGGGTCGAGGTAGCGCCCGATCCACTCGTCCTCCTTGGAGTAGTGCAGCGTGTAGGGCTTCTCGCCAAGCAGCATTCGCCCGGAGCGCCAGCCAAGCTCCTGGTGCAGAAGCTGCACATCCGGCACGCCGCTCTCCAGCGCATCCGCCGCCGAGAGCGCCGAGAGCGTGTAGGAGACGGTGCCGCCGTCCGACCAGATGCTCTGCGCGAAGCCGCGCTCATCGCGGTAGTCGTTGATCATCCGGTAGCGGTCGGCGTGTCCGAATGCCGCCACGAGGTACTCGCCGCGATCTCGCGCCCATGCCCGGCCCGGCGTCTGGCGCGCGATATCATCCTGGAAACGCCACGGCGAGGTCTGGCACATGTCGTTGATGAAGCCGGGCGTGGTCCCAGCGATGGCGTCCATGATCTGCTGCGTGTGCCACTTGTAGCGCTCGCCCATCGGCGTGTTGAACTCGTTCACGTGCCAGTAGGTCGGATCGTAGTACTGCCCGGCGGTCAGCGGATCGCCACCGAGCATCCCCTCCGGCCAGAACATCTCCGGCAGGAACTTGTTCGGCCAGTTCGGGCAGTAGTGGCTCCGCCGCAGCGTGTAGTCCTCGTTGTGGACTGACTCCGAGCGCTCCACGATGAGTTGCCGCATCCGCTCGAGGCTCTGCCAGACGGTCTTGAGCCGCGCGACGTAGTTGTAGTCCGCGCGATCCGTCTGGTCGTACGGAATCTCCCACAGCTCCTCGGTGCCCCACTCGGCACCCTTCGCGAAGGCCGGTCCATGGCCCCAGAGGTTGCCCATGTAGGTCTGCCGCCAGATATCCGGGAGGCGCTGGTAGGACTCGTAGCGGCAGACGGGGAGGTAGCTGTAGATCGGCACCTCCGGCCGCTGCCGGTAGAGGTCCGCGTACACCCCGTGGTAGGCGGCGATGGCATCCAGCGCGCCGAACTTGGCAGGCATCTCGACGATCACGAACGGGATAGTGAAGCTCTCGGCCGGCCCCAGCGCGAGCTTCGTGCCCTGCCGGAGGACGTAGCCGCCATCTCCTCCCGGGACATACTCCGACACCAGCGCGCTCAGTTCCCGATGCGGGTCGATCCCGACACCCAGCGCCTGCCCGCCCTCAGACACTGCGGCAAGCGGCAGCGAAAAGATGTACTCGTCGCGGCGCATGGGCTGGGACGGGTCATCGTGCATGTGCGCCATGTCGTAGTAGTCGTCAGCGCGCTCGCCCATCAGGGGCAGGCTGAGCAGAGCCTCCAGCCAGAGGTCATCGGCGGAGGTGTTCGTCAGCGTGACCTCCCAGGTCAGTGCGCCGTTCACCTCGGCCAGCGCATGCTCTGCGCGCGCGGCATCGCCAAACTCCTGCGTGAAGCGCACCGTTCCATCCGCCGCCTGCTCCCAGCCAGTGGCGGTCGTGTTGGCGAGCGCCTCCCGCTCCACCCCGCGCCAGAGCAGCAGCCCATTGCGCCCCAAAGGCTCCTCCGCCAGCACGCCGGTGGCCTGGTCAAAGCGCAACGTCCAGTCGCCGATGTCGTATCCGACCCGCGTAGCCTCGTCCCACTCCGGCGCAGGAAGCGCAGCGGGAACATACGGCTCCTCGATCTTCGGGTCGAAGCGCTCGATATCACCCGGGCGCTCGACGGCGTACGCCGGCCGCTCGCCACCGTGCCACGCGGGCTCGAAGTCCTCGGCATAGCGCACGCTCGAGGAGATGCGCAGCTCGTCTATCGCCGACCCGTTCATCATCACGGGCGTGTGCGTCATCGCCACGAGCGCGAGGCCGAACTGCCCGGTCATGTCGCGCGCGTCCAGTGCGCGGCCGTCAATGTAGATGACGAACTCGCCCTGCGACCAGCACATCGCGTAGTGATGCCAGTCATCGGGGGAGAGCGGCGGATCGAAGGTGATCTGGCCGCTGAAGTGCTCGGAGTTGAGCGTGGCCCACTGCCAGGCGAGGGTGTCGGTGGTGAGGAGGCTGGAGGTCATCTTCCCCTGGATCGCCTGGTACCAGTTCGTGAAGAAGATGTTCTGCCGCGCGTGATTCTGCGGCATATCCAAGGGCGAGACGCGGAACCAGAACTCGAGCGTGCCCTGGTAGAAGTCGACATTCCCGCGCGGAAGGAAGCCCCAGAGGACATTCCGCGGCAGACGCGCGCTGCTGTCAGTCATGAACTGCTCGTTGAACTGGATGCCACGCGTATCAACGGCCAGGCCCCAGTAGCCGTCAGTAAGCCCGGCGCCGGTGCCGGCGAAGGCTTCGCTGCCGTTGGCGTAGTCGGCCTGGTAGGCATCCTCGTCGAAGTGCGCGAGCAGCAGCGTCTGCTCATCAGGCTCAAACGGCCCCTGCGCATACGCCGTCGCAGCGCAGAGAGTGAGTGCGATCAGCCCGAAGTTACGCATATGCCCTACCTCCCTCTGCACATCACTCGCGGGTCAACCGTTCAGCCGTTGCCGTTTGCGGCCGTTTCCCAATTGCCAATTCCCTACTGCCCATTCCCGCCGTTGTCGTGGCTTGCTGTTTTCCCCCAGCCCTGGACGGTGCGCTCAATGCAGCCGCCCGGGTTGTAGTCATCCGGCCTCACCCCGAGCCCGCTGTCGCGGCGGATCGCCGCCAGATCGCGGAGTTGCTCCTCATCGAACGCGGGGGCGCCGCCGAGCTGCGCGATGACCGTCGCCACCTTCGCCCCCTGTTCAACCGTCTCCATCCGATAGTAGGCCTCCCAGAGATCGCGCCCGACGGTCACCACGCCGTGGTTGCGCAGCAGGAACGCGTCCGCGGTCGCCAGCATCGGCAGCGCGCTCTCTGGCACCTCCATCGTTCCGGGCGTGGCATACTCCGCGCACGGCACCTCCCACAGCGCCACCGCGATCTCCGTGAGGTAGCGCGTCGGCACCGGCCGCCCCAGCGCCGCGAAAGCCGTGGCGTAGGGCGGATGAGCGTGCACCACCGCGTTGATGTCGCTGCGGGCGCAGAAGCATGCCAGGTGCAGCAGCGCCTCGGAGGACGGCCTGCCCGGCCCGATCAGCCGCCCGTCGGGAGTGAGCTTCACAAGCTCCTCGCATGCCATGAAGCCCTTCGACACCATCGTCGGCGTGCAGAGGATGCTCCCGTCCTCCATCCGCACGCTGATATTGCCATCATTCGCGGCCACCTGCGAGCGCACCCAGAGCCTTCGCCCGACCTCGCAGATAGCCTCTCGCAGTTCACTTTCCGTCGCCATGGCTGCTCCCTCGAGTCCAGTGAGACTGGACGAGAATCCAGTCTCACCGGACAGCGTTCCGTCTCGTTTCGTCGGTCGGCTTAGATGTCGCTCAGCATGACCGGCTGCCCGCTCGCGGCCGACTCGTTGGCGGCGATGCTGACCGCCAGCGACTTCACGCCGTTCGAGTAGTCCGAGAGGATCAGCGACTGATCCTGCTTCTCCACCGCGTCCACGAACAGCACGCTCTCGCGGAAGTGCGCGGCGATCGGCTGGAAGGTCTTCGTCTCCGTGCCCGACGGCGTGCGCAGCTCGAAGTTGAACTGGTCGAAGATGACCGTCTTCTTCTCGCCGATGATGACGAGCCCGTTCTTCCACCCGGGCGGGATGCAGGAGTTGGTGATGTTCCCGATCGCGCCGCTCTCGAAGCGCAGGTTGACGGTGCCGACGTCCGGCACCGAGATCTTCTCGACGTCGGTCATGACGCGCAGAGCCATCTCGGCCGAGACGCGCTCGACCTCACCGGCGATGTAGCGCGCCATGTCCACGATGTGCGTGGTCTGCTCAAGGATCTGGCCGCCGGACATGTCCTGCTGGCGCCACCACATGACGCCGGGCAGCCCGCCCATCCACCAGCCGAGGACGAGGCCGATCGTCTCGCCCTCAAGCGCCTCCAGCGCCCACCTCGCGGTGTCGTGCGTGCGCCAGTGGTAGGCAGAGCAGTTGATGACGCCCGCGGCGGCGATGGCGGCCTCGATCTCGCGCGCTTTCTCCATGGAGAGCGCGATGGGCTTCTCGACGAAGATGTTCAGGCCGGCCTGGACCGCGAGAAGCTCCTGGTCCTCATGCGCGAACGGCGGCAGGCAGACATAGACGGCGTCGAGGCCCGCCTTCTCGTACATCTCACGGTAGTCGCCGTAGGCCTTGCCGCCGAACTTCTCCGCGGCAGCCTCGGCCTTCTCCATCGCGATATCGCTGAATGCGACCATCTCAGCGTTCGGGATCTTCACGAGGTTGTTCATGTGCGCGTTGGCGATTCCGCCACATCCGACGAAGCCTATCTTCACGGCCATGGTTGGTCCTCCCTCTCCTGCGTCCGGAGCCGCGCGTGCGGTCCGGTCTGATGACTGCGGGGTAGTTCGCAACGCGGCCGCGGAGACCTGCATTGACCTCTCCCCCGGCCCCCTCTCCGTTCCGGATGAGGGGGAGAACGACGCTCCGCGTCGCTCGTGGCACGGGCGTCTCGCCCGTGCGCCGTTGCCCGGGGGAGGTCCGCACGGGCGACAGTCAAAGCCGTTGTCGTCAGCCGTCGGTCAGCCTCGTCTCGAGGTCCCGCACAATCGCCCGCATGGCCCGCAACGCGCCTTCGTACTCCGCGGCCTGGTGCAGAGGCAGCACCTCCGCTGCGTAGCGCCCGGCGATCTCGCGCTGCAGATCGGCCTCTGAGGTGGGCACGCGCAGCGAGCGGATCTCGTCGAAGCTCAGGTTCGGGGGGCCGACGCCGTTGATCAGCCGGTGGATCTGCCCCCAGCCGAAGCGCGTCTTCAGGAAGACTGCGACATAGTCCGGCTCGATCCCCCGCAGGCGCACGAGGTCCACCCAGCAGTCAACCACCGCGGGCTCGTCGGCGTGGTAGACCGCCAGTCGGTTCCTCTCCAGCGAGCCGCTGCCCGAGCGCGCGATCAGCAGGTCGCCCCGCCGCACCATGCAGCGCTCCCGCGCCCAGGGCGAGTTCGGGGCGATGCGAGGGCACTCGCCAAGGTCCACGCCGCCGTGCCGCAGCGCCCCCTGGCCGAGCAGGAAGGGCCCGTGCGGGTCGGGAGGCGGCTCGCGGCCGGTGACGATCGCGCCGTAGGTGATCTGCTCGATGAACTCTCCCAGCGGCTCCAGCGGCGGCCGGCACCGGGCGAGCAGCCGATCGTATGCGGGGTGCCAGTAGCCGGGGTCGAGGCGCTCGATCAGGTCGGCGCTCTGGCGCTTGCGGACAACGAACACTGAGGGCGCTCCCTCGGTCTGTGGTGGGCTATCCAGGGAGGTCTTTCGCCGCCCGGGGCGAAGTCCCTTTGCATGACGTGGTTTCAGGATAGCTACAAGGAGGGCATACCGATGGCTTTCATGCCGACGCCGGCGAAGTTCATTGACTTCCAGGACGCGAAGGAGTGCGCGCGCGTCCGCGCCATCACAAAGGAAGAGATCACGAAGCACAAGAACCCGGAGTTTCAGATTCGAATCGTTGAGGACCTCTCCGAGTTCTACGGCCGCTTTGCCACCGATATCGTCAGCCGCATCGTGGACGCGGCGGAGGAGGGGCGGCAGTGCGTCCTGATTCTCCCGGTCGGCCCCGTGCCGCAGTACGCGATCGCCGCGGAGATCATCAACCGCCTGGAAGTGGACTGCGGCCATGTGATCACCTTCAACATGGACGAGTACGCGGACGAGAACGGCAAGACCGCTCCGGCTGAGTGGGAGGGCTCGTTCGTGACAGCGATGTGGGCCAACCTCTTCGGGCGCATCAATGAGGACCTGCGACCGAAGCAGGAGAACATTCACTTCCCGAACAGCGACAACATCAACGACTACTCGAGGATGATCGCCGACACCGGCGGCGCCGACTGCTGCTACGGCGGCATCGGCTGGTGCGGGCATATCGCCTTCTGGGAGTCGAGCCTGGGGCATGAGTTCGACACGATCGAGGACTACAAGGCCGCAACCGCGCGGATCGTAGAGCTCACCCCGATGACGATCATGCAGAACGCGCTGCACAGCTTCGGCGGGGACTGGTCGTGGGTGCCGCCGAAGGCCGCAACGATCGCTCCGGCGGACATCCTCGGCGCGAAGCACCGCAGCTTCTGGCTGGATGGCATGTGCGGCCCGGCGACGACGATGAGCTGGCAGCGGTTCATCGCCCGGCTGGTGGCGCATGGCCCGGTCAGCAAGTTCATCCCGGGCTCCATCCTGCAGGAGGCGCGGACGGACTACACGATCCTCGGCGCCGTGGCGAATGATGTGAAGATCGGGATGTCGTAGGAGCTTCAGGCTCGAGGAACCACGGGCGGGCAGGGAGGCTTCCCTGCCCGCCGATTGCATGAGTCGTGAGCCATCTGCCGTAAGCCGTGTCGTTCGTAGCGACGGGCATCCTGCCCGTCAGTCGTTTCTCATTGCCGTGGGGTAAGGCGCGCCAGCGCCTCAGGCCACCCGCCGATTGTGGATGGTGAGTGGAAACCATGTGCTATCGCGACGACTGACAGGCGAGGACGCCCGTCCTACAGCGACGACTGACAGGCGAGGACGCCCGTCCTACCCACGGCCTACGGAATTCGCGTGCCGGAGTGCTTGGTGAGCGTGAACTCGAGGGCGCACTCGCCCTGCGCGGGAAGAGCCAGCGGGATGTGCGCGCGCCCATCCTTCAGCTCATACTCCGCAGCAGTGTCGATCTCCCACGTCTTCAGGACCGCCTCCTGCAGCTCCACCTCAAGCGCCTCGTCCACGTGGCTGCGAAGCTCGATCGAGTAGCGCTCAATCGCGTCGAAGCCGCTCACCGCGCCCACGCGGTCGAATTCGATGCGGGTCTTCTGACGCTCCAGCAGCCGGCGCTTCACCACGATGTCGCGCTCCTCGCCCATCGCGATCTCGAACGCCTCGCCGGGCTTGTAGGTGAGCGTGGTGCGCACGATCCCACGGGGAGAGATGACGCTGAGCGCGCCGCTCGGTAGCGCGGTCCGCGCCAGCGCGCCCTCGGAGGGCGGCTGGACCTCCAGCAGCCGCGCCACCTTCTCGGGCGCGGCCTCACCATCAATGCGATGGATCGTCCAGACCGGAAGCTCCGTCGGTCGCAGGAACATCAGGCGGAGCGACGCAGTCTTCGGGAGGTCGGTCAGCTCGGGCAGCGGGTGCGTGGCCTGCTCCAGCCCGTCCGTGCTCGCGCCTGGACGGCCGAGGATCAGGGAGACTGTCATGTTGCGCAGGTCCATGCCCGTCCCGTTCGTGATCGTCACCCAGCCGCTGAGCAGCGCGGAGGGGCGGTCGGCGTTGGTCACGAGGCGGTAGTCGGGCACCCACTTCAGCCCGGAGAGCATGAAGCTGGTGGTGAGCGGGTAGACGCCATCGCGCGGCGCGGTCACGCTCCACTGGTATGTCTTCGGCTGGCCCGCGGGCTGGCTGACTTCGCCGATTGTGAGCCCGCGATCGCCCTGGAGGCGAATCGAGGCTGCATCGAGGCTGTCGGTCGCCCACTGGAACGCGACGGTGTTGGCGCCCTGGCTCAGTCGCACCGCGGACTGCTGCTTCACGACCGCCTGCGCGGAGTCCCTGTAGATGGTCACCTCGGTCGGGCCCGGTTGCGCGATCTGCTGGAGCATTGGCGCGCACAGCGCCATCCCTGAGGTGAGCCCGACGAGCGCCAGCGCGACGACGCAGGTCCACGACAGTCGTCCCATCATCATTCCCGCTCCAGTCTCCGAACCCGGATGAACTCGCCTGGATCAGCGCACGGCCAGCCTGCCTGTAAGGGTCGCGCCACGCGCACCCTCCACGGTGACCCGGACGAGATGATCGCCCTTCGGCAGCGGCCCGGACTCCTCCCACGTCACCACAGCCTCGCCGCCCGGCTCGAGCAGCGCTGTCTTCGCCGCCGGATAGGCCCCCGCCTCCATGATCGCGCAGTGAACGCGCGTCTCGACGGCGCGTTCGGGGTCGAGGTTGCGCAGCGTAGCATTGACCCGCCACGGCGCACCGTAGTCCTGATCCACCGGCTTCACCGACATCAGCGCCACGGGCAGGCCCGCGTCCGGCAGCACCGTGACGGGCAGCGGCCGCTCGACCTGGCGGCTCGCATCGCCATCCAGCGCCCGGAGCGATGCCCGTAACTCCGCCGGGCCTGCCGCACGATCCTGCGGCCACCAGATGAACGACAGCTCGCGGTTGCCCTCGGCCGGCACCGTCACCTCGTGCGACTCCGGCGCTATACGGCCCGAGGGCGCGAGCGGACGCACCTGCGCGCGGCGCTCGACCGGACCGGAGTTGCACGCCCGGAACTTGAGGGTCACACAGCCCCCGGGCAGGACTACCGGGCGGTCGCTCAGGACGCTCAGATCGAACTGCTCGGGCGACTGCGCCGAGGTCGCGAGCTTCCGGCGCGTATCGGCGGGCCAGTCCCAGGTGCAGCCGGTGGCCATCACACTGACGACCTCGAACGCCTGCCGCTCCAGCAGCGCGTCCTCGGGAGCGGCGAACCAGGCGCGGCCCTCCTCATCGGCGGAGGCGGATCGCACGACCTCCCGGTCGCCCCACCAGCGGCCGGTGACGCGGGCGGTAGGGACCGGCTCGCCGGTCGAGTCAACAACACGCACCGAGGCGCCCGTGATGCCCTCGCGCGTCTCCAACGCAAGCTCGGAGATGTGCGCGAGGCGGTGCTCCTCGGGCTTCTGCAGACGCACCCGGCGAAGCTCACCGAGGCGGTCCAGCTCCCACCGATCGTCGAAATAGTCGGCCTCGACGAAGTAGGCAGCCTCGTAGCAGGTCACTGGCGGCTTGTTGTTGACGTTCAGGACGAACGGGAGCTGCGCCTGGTCATTGTTGAAGATCAGGTAATCCGGGTAGCCCCACGGGAGCTTCTCGAGGTCGTACGCGAGGAGTTGCGGCACCTGGCTCTCGGGTTGCGTGAAGACACGGCGGTTGGCGATGATCAGGTGCGTGGTGAAGTCGGTGAGCGGGTTCGGGACGCAGAGCATCGCGCCGAACTGCTCACCCATGTAGCGGCGGTCGCCGCTCAGCTGATCGCTCACGATGACGCCGTCGCTCAGCACCCGGACAGGGAAAGGCCGGATAGAGTCGGCGAGGCGCAGGAGTGAGCTTGTGTCGAGAGTGCCGAAGACCACGAGCGTGTGCGATTCGAGATCATCGGGATGCAGGTCGCCCTCCGGCTGCGCGACGATCCCTGTGCCATGCACGAAGAAGGCGTTCCAGTCCTTCGCGAACTGCTCGGCCTCAAGGCGATGGCGGGCAACCTCCTCGGGCGGACCGTCGCTGCCCCAGACGACCGTGAAGGGCCGCAAGAAGGCGTCGCCGATCGGGCCGGAGAGCCCCGGGCGCTTCACGAGCCCGCTGCAGGTGGCGTTAGCCGCGGGCTCGGCATGCCAGCCGATCAGCGCGCCGGACTGGTCGCGCTCGGCGCTCAGGGCGAGCGTGACAGGCGGGCCTTCATAGCATGGGAAGCCGTCGGCGTAGATGCGCACGCTCTCGCGCTCGGCCAGTGGGCTGGCGGTGAGGAAGAGCGTGAAGCCGGATAGGTTGCCGGTGGTGGTCGCGACCACGTCATCGCTGGCGGTCACACGCAGAGTGCCGCTCATGCCGTCAACGTGGAAGTCCTCTATGCGGGCCCAGTAGAGCTCACCGTGCGGCAGGATCGTCGTCTGGATGGTGAAGGTCCGCGGCTCGCGCACGCGCCGGCGGCCGCGGAAGAAGTCGTAGATCGCCTCATAGTCCGTGCCCGCGCCGTGGCCGAGGGTGGGATTTGAGATGATGCGCTGATCGTAGCCGGGCGGCGCGGCCAGGCTCAGCTCGCGGAGGCGCTCGTAGAGGCGAAAGCCGTTCTCGGGCCAGACTGTGGTGTCGCTGCCGTCAACGATGTGCCCGGTGGCGCCAAGCTCGCCGCGCTCGGCCCAGTAGAGCGGCGACGATGCCTGCAGGAGCGGTCGGCGGAACTCCTCGATCTGCTCGACCGCGTCGGTGCGCGCGTACCAGTGCTTGTGCCAGAGGCGGAAGTCGGTCCAGCCGTCCACGCCCATGACCGCCGCGAAGACGTCCGGGTGGCGGAGGCCGTGGCGGAGCGCGCCGGTGCCGCCCATCGAGCCGCCGGTCATGTAGATGCGATCGCGGTCGAGGCCGAAGCGCTCGCAGGCGTCCTCGACCACCCGCAGCGTCTCGTAGTCGCCCACGCCCTCGTAGAACGTTGGCCCGCGCGCGTTGAGGTGGATCAGCACCCATCCATGCGCGTCGGCCCACTGCGTCTGGAACTCGCTGAAGCGCGTGCCGACCGACCAGCCGTAGCCGTGGCCGTGGAGGACGGCCGGGAAGCCCGCTTCGCTCGCGGGAGGCGTCGAGGGCAGGTAAGCCCCGTAGGCCTGCAGCGAGTCGTCGATCGGCGAGCGGTACTGCACGACCCGCACGATGCCCTCAGCAGTGCTTACCGCCGGCAATGCGAGCGCTATGCACAGGGCCAGCAGGCTGCTGGCGATCAGTCGGGCACGACTCATCCGACGGCCCCTTCCTGTCTGTCGCCCGGCGCGAAGATCAGGTCCCTCAGGCGCGCAAGAGCCTGCTCGGTGCGATCCGCCATCGTCTCAGGCGGCGGCTGTGCGCCGAAACGTGCCTGCGCATAGGCGCTGGTGAGCAACGAGAGATCCTCCGCGAGCAGCGGGCGCTCCTGCGCCACCAATCGGTGGAACTCCCATGGCGCGGCCACCTGCGGTCGCTCGATGCCCTCACCCGCCAGCCAGCGGAGTGCCTGGCGGTAGGCGTAGATGACGCGCTCCTCAGCGCCCGCGCCGGAGCGCAGCGGGCGGAGGCGCCTGCGATACCAGCGGTAGCCGAGCAACCCTCCTGCCACCGCGGCTGCAAGCAGCAGTGCCATGGCCAGACTGAGGAGGAGGTTCGCCCGAAGCCAGCGTCCGGCCTTCAGCAGCCCCGTGCCGATTCGGCCGAGGGCGTCGGTCAGACCCTCGGTGACGGTCTCCGGCTCAGTGTCCGATGGCGTGGGGTCGAAGTCCACCCAGCCGCTGTCGGGCAGGTAGACCTCGGCCCAGGCGTGGGCGTCCTGATCGCGGATCTCGAAGTGCTGCTCCTCAGGGATCCACTCGCCCGCGGTGAAGCCCGTGGCGAGGCGCGAGGGCACGCCCGCGATGCGCATCATGACGACCATCGCGGAGGCGTAGTGGTTGCACCAGCCGCGCCTGCCCACGAAGAGGAAGTGGTCCACGTAGTCCACGCCCTCGGGCAGCGGCGGGGTCTCGAGGTCGTACTCGTAGGTGGTGCGCAGGTAGTTCTCGATGGCGATGGCGATCTCCACCGGGCGTCCGGAGGTATCGGCGACAATCCGCTCGGTGAGATGTCGCACGCGGTCTGTGACATCGTCGGGAAGCTGCAGGGCGTGCTCAAGGTCCACTCTCGGAGGCGGCGGGGCGCCCTCGGGAGCCGTGAGTGCCGATGGTGTGGCGGCGAGCACCTCGTAGGTGTCGCCGGGGCCGAGGTAGCCGTTGAAGAGCACCATCCCCGAGCGGTCGTAGCGGATCGACGGGGTGCTCAGCGTCAGTTCCCGCGGACACCACGGTACCGGCAGCGTCCCGATGAAGCTGTATCGCGGTGTGATGCGGACGCGCATCTCCTCGGTGACGAGGCTCGAGAGCCCGAAGGTCTCCGGCGGCGGCAGTTCCCACGGCCCCGGCGGCCTGCGCAGCCGCACCCACTCACGCTTGCTCTGCTCCCACTCGCGTCCGAGGTAGATGTCGTACGCGGTTGTCCGGATCTTCAGCGGGCTCTCACTTTCGACGATCAGCATGAGCTGGTCGCGCGGCTCGGGCGCGCCCTCAGTCAGGCTCAGGGAGCGGGTGAGGCCGTATGGCATGTAGCGTTCGCCGATCATGAGTCGGGCGATTCGCCACGCGAGCTGCCTGCGCATCCACTGGCCGACGGGGTTCGATGGCTCGATCCGGGCTGCCACGCCCGCGATGATCGTGGCCGTGATGGCAGCCGCGACGAGCAGGCTGACCCATGAGTTGAGCCTGGGCCGCCAGCGTCCGCCGCTGACGCTTGCTGGAGCGATCACCTCGTCTATGTCATCGGCGCGGTGGGTGGCATGCTCGCCCGCCAGCATCGCAAGCGTGCCGGCCACCACGAGGGCGGTGCCGACGAAGGCGATCGGCGTCGGGGCGGCGATCAGCAGCAGCAGCAGGCCAGAGATGGCGGGAAGCGCGGTCAGGGTAAGGTCGCGTACGCTGCGAATTGCGAAAGCGCGGAAGACCATCACCCAGTAGAACAGGCCGACGAGGGTGCGGTAGCTCAGCACGAGACCTGAGGCGGCCCGCCCGCCGGTGAAGATGCCCATCCGCCACTCGATGATGCCGAGTATCAGGGCCAGGAGGAAGCTCGCCTGGTTCACCCAGAAGCGCGGGAAGGTGCTGAAGTGCAGCCGCCAGACAACCGGGAATGCGAACGCGACGAGCACTATCATCTCCAGCAGCAGGAACTCGCTGCTGAGCAGGGCGGAGGCGGCGAGCAGCGCGCCCGCCATCGTGAGCCAGCAGGCGCCCATGAGCAGGAGCCAGCGACGCCGCTCCTCAGGGGTAGCCTTCGGCGGCGAGTGCGGGTGCGGGAGGGCGCGACGCTGCTCAAGTCGGTGCCTCAGACGACTGAGCAACGGCTGTCGGAGACGCTCGGTGGCGGCCATCAGGCCACCCCCGCTCGATCAGCGGCCCCGGGACCGGAGGCCGCAGCGAGCGCTTCCTTGAGGCTTGCCGGAGAGCGCAGCAATCCCACTGCCATCCCCGCGGCTCGCGCGGCCTGCATGGTGGCGCGCGGACGCTCCACAAAGCGCTGGTCCGCGCTCTGCAGGTCGCCCTCCACGATCAGCAGCGTCACCGAACCCGCTCCGGACCTGACGCTGGAGATGGCCTGTACGAGGCCCTCCTCGGCACCGGTGGTAATGATGAAGACCGAGGCGCCGCGCGGCACCTGGCGAAGCCCGGCGGGCAGTGAGGCGATGAAAAGCTCCCGCGAGGGCTGCGCCTCCGCGAGTGCGACCATGATCCGCTGCAGGTGCGCCTGCCCGACGCCCGGGCGAGCGACACCCGGCGGCAGGCCCCGGCCGATCACCGCCACTGAGCGCTGCTCGGCAAGACCCGCGCGCGCCAGCGAGGCGGCGGCTGAGATGGCGGTCTCCAGCGTGGAGGTGGCGCCTGCGCCGTAGTGCGCGTCGGCGCCAAGATCGAGGTGGATCGAGATGACGTCGTGGCGGATCGGCTCGTACTCCTTGACCGCAAGCTCGCCGACGTGCGCGGTGACTTTCCAGTGGACATGGCGCAGGTCATCGCCGGGGGTGTGCTCACGAATGCCGCGGAACTCGCCGCGATCGCGCCTCGCGTCGCGCCCGCGGGAGAAGAAGCGGCCGAACCCGGTCTCCCACGCGCCGACCCGTGGGACATCGTAGGTGCGCGGGAAGACGACGAGGTCAAACGCCTCACCGCGCGCTGAACGGCTCTGGAACATGCCGAGCGGATCGCTGTCAATCAGCAACGCCGGACCAAGCCTGTAGCGGCCGCGCGCCGGCGGGCGCAGCTCGACCTCCAGCCCCACGCTGGAAGCGGGCGGAAGCGGCGGCAGCAGCAGCCGCTGCGCAACCTCCACGCCGGGCACCGTCAGGTTGGTCGCGGTCAATTCGACCACGGCGCCGACGGTAATGCTGCCGACGGAGGTGACGGTCAGGGAGGGGCGGATGGCGGCGCCGGCCACTGAGCGGCGGGCGGGCAGGTGCATCTCCACCTGCAGGCGCGTCATCGCGAGCTGCGAGAGCAGGAATGCGGCGAGGATGACTGCTGCGCAGACGCCGGCCAGCACGTACATGACGGTGGCGTCATTCATCAGCCCGACGGTGGCGAAGATCACCGCGGCGAAGCTGAAGATGCGCAGGTTGCGGCTCATGAGGCAGACCTCTTGCGGTGCTCAGGAAGGCACGGGAGTGCTCGCCAGCAGGCCCTGGATGACCTCCGTTCCGGTGATGCCGCTCACGCGCGCCTCGGAGCGCGGGATGACCCGGTGCGCGAGCGCCTGCACGGCGATCGCCTTGATGTCATCGGGGCCGACGAAGTCGCGGCCGGCGATGGTCGCCAGCGCCTGCGCGCAGCGGATCAGCGCGAGGCTGCCGCGCGGACCCGCGCCAAGGTAGAGCTGATCGGATGCGCGCGTGGCCTCGATCAGGTCGAGCACGTACTCGTAGATCGCCGGGGCCACATGGCAACGCGCGGCCGTCTGCTGGACCGCCGCCATCTCCGCCGCGGCAGCGACCGGCTCCAGCGTCTCCACCGGGTGGCCCTCAAGCTGCTCGCGCACGATCTGCATCTCCTCGCCGCGCAGGGGGTAGCCGATGCTGAAGCGCAGGAGGAAGCGATCAAGCTGCGACTCCGGTAGTGGATAGACGCCCTCGTACTCGATCGGGTTCTCGGTGGCGATGACCATGAAGGGGCGCGGGAGGTCGTGGGTGATGCCGTCCACAGTGACCTGCCGCTCCTCCATCGCCTCGAGCAGCGACGACTGTGTGCGGGGCGAGGCGCGGTTGATCTCGTCGGCCAGCACGATGTTCGCGAAGACGGGGCCATGGCGGAAGCTGAACTCGCTCACGCGCTGATCGAAGATCGAGACGCCGGTGACGTCGGTGGGGAGGAGGTCGGGGGTGAACTGGATGCGGCGGAACTCCCCGCCGATGGAGGCCGCCAGCGAGCGAGCGAGCATAGTCTTCCCGACGCCGGGAACGTCTTCAAGCAGCACATGGCCGCGGGCGACCATCGCGACGAGCGTGCGCTCGATCGCCTCACGCTTCCCGATGATCACGCGCTCCACGTTATCCGCTATCCGGCTGCAGACTGAGGCCGCTTCTTCGACTGTGAGGATGCTCTCCGTCATTACCCCATCGTCCATTCCCGTGTTGCCTCCGTCTGGAGCGGCAAACGACGGGGGCCGGCACAGCGGCTCAGATCACCGTTCGCTCACGCTCACAGTGATCTGACCGCGCGCGGACGCTGGCGCGTCCGCGAGCGGCGGCCCCTCCAACGGCATAGCTACCCGGCGACTCCATGCGGCTCCTCTGCCCGGCGAGAGCTACTTGGCCGCTGCGATGTACTCGCGCAGCACCTGCGCGTCGTGCGGGAGGATGACCTCGGGCTCGAAGCACTTGATCCACTCGCCCGAGAGCGAGCCCTGGTAGTCGATCGTCGCGAGCAGCTTGATCGCCTCGTCGTGCGGGATGTCGCCCTCGCCCATCAGCGCGATCGGCCAGCCCTGGCCGAGGCCGCCCTCCTCCGGCCGGACGCCATCGTGGATGTGGCAGTGCCGCACGTAGTCCTTCACGTTATTGAACGAGGTCTCCATGCTCTCGCCCCAGCGGTAGGGGTGCATGATGTCCCAGTTGATCGCGACCCCCGCGCTGTCGGCATTGCGCACAACCTCCAGCACATCAGCGGTGTGGCAGTAGGCATCGTGCGTCTCGAGGCAGAGGTAGACGCCGCGCTTCTTCGCGTACTCGCCGCACTCGTGCAGCGACTCGGCCACTATCTTCTTCGCCTCCGAGAACTCCATCCCCTCGGGCGTCATGCCGCCGAAGACGCGGATGTTCTGCGCGCCGAGGTCCGCGCACAGGTCGCAATACTGCTTCGTGAGGTCGATGGTCTCACGGCGCTCGTGGTCGGTGGCGAGGGCGTAGCGGCGTGAGGTGGCGATGGTGGTCAGAGCGACGCCGCAGCTCTCGAACTGGTCGGCGATCTCCCTGCGCTGCTTCTTCGTGGTCTCCAGCTCAACGCCGTGCTTCTGATTGGCCTCACAGCGCGGCTCGATCGCGTCGTAGCCGTAGCGGATGGCGGCGGTCAGATGCTCCTCCAGCGACCATTCCGGCGCGACAAAGGTCATGAAGCTGATCTTCATTGCGAACTCACCTTTCCTCAATGATGACAGGTGCGTCAGGCCTCGGAGGCCGCGAGAGCCACGGGGAATCGGCGATCATGTAGCGCAGCGGCATCTTCTCGCCGCATCCCTCGCCGAGGCCGATGCGCGTCGTGATCGCGATGCTTTCGGGCGGCTCAGGGGCCGGTGCGACGAAGAAGCCCCCGCGCGTGACGTCGCCTCCGTTGTCGGCCAGCGTGAGCCCGAATGCCTGCGCGAGTTTCGCCGGACCGCTGCAGAGGTCCTTCAGCGCATGCCGGCCGCGCCGCCTGCGCATGGCCTCAATGCCCGCGAGCGGCTCGGCGGCACGCAGCAGGACCGCCTCCGGGACGCCCTCCGGCTGCGTGACGAGGTTCATGCACAGGTGCATCCCGTAGATCAGGTAGACGTAGAGCGAGCCGGGCGGCCCGAACATCACGGAATTGCGCTCGGTCCGGCCGCGCGCTGCGTGGCAGCCGGGATCATCCTGCGCGAGGTACGCCTCGGTCTCGACGATCCGGGCGATCAGCGTCTCGCCCTCGAGGTGGCGCACGAGCAGACAGCCCAGCAGCTCCCGCGCGACGGTGCGCGTTGGCTGGAGGTAGGCGCTCGCTGGAATCGGCCTCAGTTCAGGGATGCGCATATTGTGCTCAATTCAAGGTTTGGCTTCAATGAGACGCGGGTAACCACTAGATGCGACGCCATGAGCGAGCGCATCGAGAAGGAGCGCAGCGTTGGGCTGCGCAGTCCGTCGGCAACCTCTCCCTCCAGGTTTTGCGAGTGCTGACGGACACAGGGCGGCGCCCACCACCGCGGTGGGCGCCGCCGATGTACAGGGACCTATCGGCGAGACAACCGCAGGCTGGAAGCCCGCGCCACGGGGGGCCTCCGTCGTTCGCCTTGTCGTTCGCCTTGTCGTTCGTAGTGACGGGCATCCTGCCCGTCCGTCGTTGCATCCCTGTGCTGGGACCCTGCGCCACGGGTCGCTGCCGCAGCATTCCCCGCTCTCTCTCGTTTCCCTGCCGAGCCATCCGCCGGCGGCACGCAGGACTTGCGCCGTCCCGCGGTGAAGCTTCCTCTGACGAGCCACCCACGAGACCAGTCGGGGAGGGCACCCCATGTCATCCATCAGACACTCCGACATCGCCGTCGAGGCGCTGGAGATCAATGTCGAGCAGAAGCAGGCGCGCACACCGCTGAAGTTCGGCGGCGAGGTCGTGGAGAGCGTTCCCTTCTGCACGATCCGCGCGACCGTCCAGAACGGGCGCCATGACATCGCCGATGGCTGGGGTGGGATCTTCCTGATGGACCAGTGGGGCTGGCCCACGCCCGAGGTCCCGCGCGACGCCAAGCAGCGCGTCATGCAGCGGGTTCTCGATGAGTACATCCACCTCGTCACCTCGCATGTCGGCATGTTCCACCCGATCGACCTGTTCATGGAGCTCGAGGACGATCTCGTGCGCATCAACCGCCGCGTCTCGGCCGAGGAGGGCGTGGCGGTCGAGCAGCCGTTCCTGAGCGCCCTCGTCTGCGTCTCCGCGGTGGATGCCGCGCTGCATGATGCCTTCGGCAACGTGAACGGGATCGACACCTACGAGGGCTACGGGTCGCTGTTCATGGATGACCTGAGCCGCTGGCTCGGGCCGGAGTTCGTGAACCTCTACGCGGGCGACTTCGTGCGCAGCGCCTACAAGCCTAAGGTGCCCATCTTCCACCTCGTGGGCGGGCTGGACAAGCTCACGCGCGATGGACTGGACGACAGCGACCCCGCCGACGGCCTGCCGAACTGCCTCGCGGACTGGATCGCGTATGAGGGCATGTACTGCCTGAAGGTTAAGCTGCGAGGGAACGATCTCGACTGGGACGTCGAGCGGATGATTGCGGTCCATGACGTGGGCCGCGAGGAGCTTGACCGTCTCGGGACGTCGCAGATGCACCTCACCGCGGACACCAACGAGATGTGTGAGAGCCCGCAGTACATCGTGGAGATGCTCCAGCGCGTGCGCGAGCGGTCCCCTGAGACCTTCGACCGCACGCTCTACATCGAGCAGCCAACCGGGCGGGACCTGGACGAGGACGCGCACGACATGCGCGCAATCGCGGCGCTGAAGCCCGTGATCGTCGACGAGAGCCTGACCACGATCGAGAGCCTCGACCGCGCGATGGAGCTTGGCTGGTCGGGGATTGCGCTGAAGACCTGCAAGGGCCAGTCATCCGATCTGCTCTTCGTTGCGAAGGCGACGCGGCTGGGGATCCCGTACGCGGTGCAGGACCTGACGAACCCGTCGATCGCGCTGATCCACTCGGTGGGCCTCGGCGCGCGGCTGAACACGATCATGGGTGTGGAGGCGAACTCGCGGCAGTTCTTCCCGAACGCCACCTCTGAGGGCGAGAAGCGGGTGCATGAGGGGATCTTCCGTGTCCATGGCGGTGAGGCGGACACGTCATCGCTGCGGGGGACCGGGCTGGGCTATCAGATGGATCGGGTGCTGGGCTAGCGGCTATCCAGCGGCCCCGGCCTCCGCGGCGGGGACCTCGGGAGCGCCCTCTGTCGGGCGGTCGATGGTGCCCATCAGGCGCTCGAGTTGCTCCTTGTGCATAGCCTCAAGCAGGGCGACCCGCGCGGCCTGCGCCACCTCACCCTGGTCCACGCCAAGCGCCTGGGCATCCTCGGGGTAGACTACGAAGATGATTGTGCCGTCGCCGACGAGCGTGGGGTTGCCGCCGCTCTGGCCAACGCCGACCTGGAAGCGCTGCAGGCCGGCCTGCATGACCTCAGTGAGCCGCCCCGCAGCCTCCTCCGCCCGCGCCAGCGGCGTCTCGTGAGCCGGGCCGGCATTGAGCATCCGCACGATCTCGATCCCGCGCAGGGTGACATGCGCGTAGCTCGAACCGCCGCTGTGCACTTCCTCGGCGATCGGCCTCTCCCACTCCGTCGCGGCGCGCCGGTTGAGGTCAACGCCCGCGTGCAGGAGAAGCTCCTTGAGGGCCACGACGCGGTCGGGGGAGTCCGGGTGCGTCTTCAGGAAGCCGAGCTCAAGCTGCGGCTTCCGGCGGTACTCCGCCGCAAGGCGCTCCATGAAGGTCACGAGGCCCACGGGGTTGTATGAGGTGCGCATGATGTACTCCATCGCGTGCGCATCGGCGGCGGTCTCCATCTTGATGGAGTAGCCTCCGAGGATGCCGCGGCGGACGTACTCGCCCGCCACCATGATCGTGGAGACCATGTCGTTGTTGGCGCCGAGGAGGATGCCCGTGATGAGCGCGGCGATGTTCGTGGTGAACATCTCCTCGTTCTTCTCGGCCTGCCGGAGCGCGTCGTACGTGCAGTTGTGCGCGATCTCGTGCGCGAGGACGCCCGCGATCTCGTGGTCCGAGCCCGCCTCTTCGAGCAGGCCCTTCGTCACGTAGACGATGCCGCCGGGGAGGCTGAAGGCGTTGACGTCCTCGGTGTCGAGCAGCCGCACATCGTAGACCACGTTGGGGCGCGAACTGGCCGCGGCGATCTCGTTGACCATCGCCACAAGGCGCGTGTGCGCCTCCTCGTCCTCGTACCGCTTGTACTCCTTCTCGACCTGGGCCGCGGCCTCGGCGCCGATCTTCTTCTCGAACTCCTCGCTGAACGGCGGCTTGCCGGCCGCGTACGCGCAGGCACCCGCCCCTGCGAACAGGGCGGCGAGGAGCGCGATCAAGATGACGCCGCGTGTGAGTTTCATCAGACTCTCAGACGTGCCTCGCAGGTGGACTGTTCCGAACCGGGACCTGGGATTTGCCGCCACCTGAGCAGCTTACTTCGGCTGCAGCGTGACATCGAGCCAGAGGCTCTCGCCGGCCGAGATGCTCTGCCCGGTGAACTTCCTCGCGCTGTGCCCCGGCGCGGTGGCCAGTACACTATAGCTCCCCGGCGCGAACCATTCAAGGTCGTAGACGCCGCTCGCGTTCTCAGGTTGCGTAACACCAACAGACGCGCTACCCTTCAGGAGCACGAGCGTCGCGTTGGCGAGCGGCACTCCGGTCGTGCTGCGCACGAAGCCGACGATCCGCCCGAGGCGCTTGAAGTCCTCCTGCTTGTGCTGCAGAAGGTCGAAGCGCACAGAGGTGGCTCCGCTCATCGTCACCGCGCGCGCCTGCGTCACATGAAGGTCTTTCGCCGCCAGCACGGTGACGCGGCCGTCGGCAACGTTAGCGCTCCAGGCGCCCTGGGCACTCGTGCGTCCGGAGGCCAGGACCGTCTCTCCGGAGACAACGGCGACCACCGCCCCGGAGAGCGCCGCGCCGGAGTCCTTGCTGTAAACGGACACGCTCACCGTGGCCGCCTGTCCGATGGTTGTGACAAGTGCAATAAGGCCCGCTGTCAGTATTGCCCTGTGCCCGCGGTTCCCGAACATCTCCATCACTCTCTTCAGGCGCGAGCGCCGCGCCTGCCGATGCTGCTAACGATACTCTACGCGCCTACCGGCATGATCCGCTGCGGGTCCGGCTGGAGCTTGACCGTCTCACCCGGTCCCATCGTGCGTGTGGTCCCTCGCTGGCTCAGCTCGACCTCGCCCTCAAGCACGGTCAACCGCGATGAGGTCCCGTCGTTGTTCGAGTAGACTGTGAAGACCGCATCAGTCGCCGAGAACTCGCCCCAGGGAGTGACCACGCTGAAGACGCCCTCCGCCCCGGTCAGATCGGCGCGCAGGTCGCCCTTATAGAGGTCCAGCGAGTCTCGCCCGATGCGCACGACCGCCTCGTCATTGAGCTCAACCTGCGCGCCGTTGGCGAACTCGAGCGTGATCGGGTCCTCGCCGAGGCCCCAGGCGACCGCGCTCTCCTGCAAGGCGGTACCGGTTCGGCCGGGCTGGGCGGTCTTCTCGTTCGGTTCGAAGACATGCACCGCGTCGCCGCCCGCGATCACGATCGCCGGGGCGGCGGGGGTGGCCGCCGGCTCCTGCCGCCCGTGGATGGCGCTCACCAGCGCCACGGACACCAGCAGCAATACTGCCGCCGCGGGCAGCCAGGTGGTCCAGACGGATCTCCGGCCGCGCGCCTGTGCGACGGCCAGGCGCACTCTCGCGGTGGACGGCTCCGGCAGCGGGATCGCGGCGAATGCCTCACGCAAAGCCGTGTCTACGCCTGCAAGCCGGCCGCTCAGCGCGCGGCACTTCCCGCAGTCGCCGAGATGCTCGTCGAGCAGGCGTGCGTCATCTTCTCCGAGCTCGCCATCGAGCCGGAGATGGATCAGGCGCTTCGCTTCTTCGCAATCAAGCCTGGACATCGCTCACTTCACGTTCCGCCATCAGTATCTCACGAAGTTGCTCTCTTCCGCGGTGCAGCCTCACTCGCGCCGCGCCCTGGCTGATCCCGAGGGCCTCGGCGACCTCGGCCACCGATGCGTCCTCCAGGTAGAAGAGCGCGAGCGGCAGCCGGTATGTGTCCTTGAGCTGTGACAGCGCGCGCACAGCCTCAATGGCCTGCTGTGATGGTCCCTCATCCTCGGGTGCGACGGGCTCATGGAAGCTGTCCTCAAGCGACAGCTCCCGGCTGTTCCTCCGCCCGCGCCTGCGCAGCGTCTGGAGGCAGACCTTCGCTGCAATGCCCCTCAACCACGGAGCGAAGGGACGCTCAGCGTCGTACCGGTTGAGAGAGCGATAGGATCGCACGAAGGTCTCCTGCGCCGCGTCCTCGGCGTCAGATCGGTCACAAAGCATGGACCAGCAGAGCCGCTGGATCGAGGGCAGGTAGCGCTCGATCAGCAGGTCAAAGGCCTCGGAACTGCCTCCGCAGGCCAGGGCGACGAGGTGACGGTCTCCGAAAGCGGAGCCGTCCTCACTCGCTTCGCTCCGCGGAGTGTCGAAGCCGGACATTCAGCGACCTCCATGGTATAGCTTGGCTCTCTGGAAGCTCAATGTTACAGGACTGCCGGGCTACCGGGGCGATCACACATCGAAAACAACCGTCACCGCCAGCCCCTCTTCGGTCTGCACAACCTCAAGACCATGGTAGGTGACGGCTTTGATCTCCTGCACGAGTGCGTGGCGTCCTGTGTCGAATTGCGTGGCGCCCACCACGAGACGGACTCGGTCGGCCTCGACCTGCACCGCATCTATCGAGACCGGAATCGCGCCGCGGATGTTCAGCAGGGCAAGTACCTCGCGCAGCGAATCGACCAGCATCTCCTCCGCGTCAGGGCCCGAGGCCACGACCTCCCGCCGCTCAGCTGCGGCGGGATGCTCGTCGAGCATCAGGTCGAGCATCCCGCGCGCCGCCTGCTCGATGAGCCCGCGCAGATCGGGCGCCCAGACGCGCAGCGCGAGGTCGGCGGTGTGCTCGACCGTCTCGTAGCCGCCTGCGGGTTTCATGGCCACCTCCACGGGACGACTATTCCCCCGGAGCGCACGCCTGACCTGCACCGCATCTCAGTGAGTCCGCGCGTTGACTTTCGGCCATGCATGCCCTATCCTGTGGGGTGGATAGAGCCACTTGCGGGGGAAGCGCACACACTTCTGCGAGCAGAGGATCCCACCGTGCTACTCAGAAGCCTGTATCTGTGCGTCGCGCTCGTTCTCGCGGTCGCCACGGCATTCGTGGGTGGCTGCGCATGGCTGTACAGCGCGCAGCCGGCCCCGGCCCCGGCGGCCGAGGTCGCCGAGCCCGCACCGCCGCCGGAGCCCGAGCCGCGCAGCTTCACGATGGTGGCGGTGGGTGACATCATGCTGGACCGCACCGTCGGCAGGCGCATTGAGTCGAATGGCGCGCAGAGCATTCTGGAGAAGGTTCGAGGCGACCTGCGAGGCGCGGATATCACCTTCGCGAACCTGGAGTGTCCTCTTGCCGCGGAGGGCGCGCACGCGCCCTCGGACTGCATCTTCCGCGCGCATCCGAGGGGCGTCAATGTGCTGCTCGATGGCGGCATTGATGTCGTTACGCTGGCGAACAACCACACCTTCGATGCGGGCACGAGCGCTCTCATGGAGACGCTGGACAACCTGGAGGAGGCCGGCATCGCCTACTGCGGCGTGGCGCGCGAACGGGAGCGGGCGTGGGAGCCATGTCTCGTGGAGGCGAATGGCGTCATTGTCGGCTTCGTGGGCGGCACCGACCTGAGCTTCTCCCACGGCGGCTGGACGAAGGTGGACGCGGAGCTGACGGAGTTCGCCGGGCGCCTGCGGGCGGCGAAGGAGCGTTGTGACCTGCTGGTGGTCACGCTGCACTGGGGGAATGAGTATCAGAGCGAGCCAACCCAGCGGCAGAAGAAAGTGGCAACTGCGGCGGTGGAGGCCGGTGCGGACCTGGTTATCGGCCATCATCCACACACGCTGCAGGGAGTGGGGGAGCGTCAGGGCACTCCGATCCTCTACAGCGCAGGGAATTTCGTCTTCGATCAGCGCGAGGGCGAGCGGATGGAGAGCGCGATCTTCCACCTCGCGTGGACGGAGGGTGAGGGCTGGAAGATCCGGATGGTTCCCGTCTGGATTCCGATCTCCCGATGCGGCCCGATCTATCCCGAGAGCAGCCGCGCGCAGACGATCATCACGCGGCTGGCGACACTTTCGTCGAACCTTGGGGTGCCGGTGGCTGTCCAAGGCACCGAGGGGAAGGTGACGGTCGCGCCGGAGGTGCCAGCCACGACGGCGACGGCCGCGCCCGCGTCTCATGATCCGCAAGCCGCCGGAGTGTCCGGCGGCTGAGTAACCCATCTGCCGGTCTGCGGACCGCGTAAGGAGAGAATACATGCAGCGCACCCATGGCATCTTCGCAGTAGTCACGGTGCTCATTCTGATGATCGGCGCCGGCACGGCTCAGGCTCAGGATGACGTCGCCGTCACGACCGTCAACGGGCAGCCGATCATGGCCAGCGAGCTTGAGGATGAACTCATCCGCCGCTGGGGCGACATCGGCCTCGCAGCGCTGATACAGGAGCTTGCCGTCGAGCAGGCCGCACAGAATGCCGGGATCTCGGTCACGCCTGAAGAGGTTGACGAGCGGCGCGACATGTTCCAGGGGAACATCGACGCGCGCAGTGGCGCCCCCGGCCAGGGCTTCGCACAGTGGCTGGCGCAGCAGAAGATGACACCCTACGCCTTCCGGCAGTGGATCCGCACGGAGCTTCTGCTCGAGAAGCTCATCGGCAGTGCCGCGGATGTGCCCGAGGAAGAGGTCGCTGCGTTCTACCAGGGGCATCAGGAGCAGTTCCAGCAGCCGGAGCGGATGCGGGTCAGCCACATCTGTGTGAACGACAAGGCGGAAGCCGCGCGCATTCGCAAGGAGATCCTCGACGGGAAGCCCTTCGAGCAGGCCGCGAGGGAGTACTCGACCGACCCGTACACCCGCGATCAGGGCGGCGCGTTCGGCGTGATCACCCGCGGCAACACACCCTTCCAGAACGCGGCTTTTGCGCTCACCGGTGATAAGCAGATGACCGAGCCGGTGCAGACACAGATGGGTTGGCACATCATCCGCCGTGAGGAGTATCTGCCCGCCTCCACACCGACATACGATGAGGTCAAGGAGCAGATCAAGGATCAGATGGAGAGTCAGAAGTTGCTGGTGCTCATCGGCCAGAAGCGGGCGGAGATCATGCAGAACGCTCGAATTGAGCACCAGATTGACCCCGAGCAGCTCATCGGCAACTGACGCACGCGGGAGGAGTGGTGGCGATGGAAGCGATGCGTCCTGCGACGCTGAAGGACATGCCGCGCTTGCAGCAGATCGTCGAGGAAGTCTGGGCGATTGGCTCAGACTTCGCCCTTGAAGAGATGTACGGCAGCGTCGGCGACGAGCGGTGGGACCGGTGGCTGGTGCCGAAGGTCATGTCGCGACTGTGGGCCGAACTCGGGAGCGTCCTGGTCACGGAGATAGATGGCGCGATCGCGGGATTCATCAGCTACGCGATCGACCGCGGACGCGGCGTGGGGACGATCCACTACAACGCGGTCGCCGAGGACTACCAGGGGCGGGGAGTCGGTGGCCGGCAGCTTGAGCGCGCGCTGGAGATCATGCGCGCCGCCGGGGTGAAGATCGCGTGCGTCGGGACCGGCCTCAATGAGGGCCACGCCCCGGCGCGCCGGATGTACGAGCGAGCGGGCTTCGAGCCCGTGATCGAGTACCGCATGTACACGCGGCGGCTGGACTGACCCTCTCCCGCGCCGCACTACTCAATGAGACGGGCGGCATGCCGGTAGCGCTCACGCACCACGGTGAGTGTCTGCTCGGCATGCCGCCTGAGCATTGCCACGACCGCCCCGATGTCCACTCCGGCCACCTGAAGTGAGAGCAGCCCCGGCTGGGAGAGCAGCACCTCCTCGTCACTCTGGCGCGCGACCTGCTCCGCCTGCCGCAGCACATCCACGAGGTTCCCGTAGGCGTTGGCGCCGACGTACTGCTCCGGGCGCTCCATCACGTTCGTCATGTAGGCCTCTTCCGGCAGCTCCGCCCATGCCATCCCGATCTGCCGCAGGATGCACGGGACGCAGCCTCCGCACTGGCGGTTGGTCCTCCCGACCGCCCAGCATGAGACCGTGCTCTGGATCTCGCGCGGTGAGAGGCGCGGGGCCAGGACGTCGCGGATCAACTCGGACTTGGTTTGGTACATGAACGGGTTCACGAGGCGGGCCCGCAGCCCGCAGGCCTCCGCGACGCGGTTCATCAGCGCCACCGCGAGCGGATGCGTGGAGTGAGTGGACATACTCCCCGCCCTCGCGGCAGAGAAGGGCAGCCCGGCAGTCAGCATCCCGTTCTCGCAGAGGTACGCCTCATCGACCTGCGCCGCCTCAGCAGCCGCCAGCGCGAGCGCCATGAACAGCAGCGACCGGCAGCGGCGCGATGGCTCGCGCTCCCTGGGCGGCGGGTAGGGCAGGGCGCCCTCGGCCGGCGGCTTCGGCTCGATCTCACAGGCGCGAGCAGCCCACTCCCCCGGCCACTGCCTGTCCAGCGCCCCGAGCGCGCCCTGCTGCGCCGTGCGAACCGCCGGGTTGCCCGAGCGGTGCAGCACGTACAGCGGTGAGCGCCCCGTTTGCTGGAGCATGACTGCGCCCGCGAGGGAGTCGAGGCCGCCTGAGAGCGTGCTGACGCAGTCGGGGCGGAGAGTCGGGGGCAGCGCGTCCGCGGCAGGCGCGATCGCGGGAGGCGCCTGATCACCCTCCCGGAAGCTCAGGCGGATCGTGTCGCGCGCAAGCTCGTGGACCAGCCTGTGCAGCTCCGGGGTCAGCGAGCGCCACGATGCCGCGTCGCGGACGGTGACGGTCAGCTCAAATGACCTGGGCCAGCGCTCGCGTTCACCACGTTTGACTGCGATGTCCGCGGCATAGAGTGCCACCGCTATGTCCAGCAGGTCAAGCGCGGGAGGGGGAAGCTCGGTGTCGGCAGGGCTGCAGAGCGCACCGAGGCGGGCGGTGATGTTCGCCTGCGCCCCGCGCCATGCAAGCAGCAGGTCCGCGGAGAGATCGGCGCCGGGGCCATTTGTCGCTACGAGGCGCAGCGGCATGCTCAGAGCCCCCCTGCGCCGAGCAGGTCGAGGCCCTGCCCGATGCCCGCCGCGAGGATGGGCGAGAGCATGGCGACACGGTCTCGCGGGGCAAGCTCGGGCACTGCGCCCAGGTCGGCCTCGAACCGGTCGAGCCGCAGCTGCTCCCATGTCGCGCGACAGTGGGCCGCGACGGCGTCCTCGAAGCGGTTGGCGTGGCTCACCGAGGGGAGCCCGGCTCCGCCGATGAAGTCGCCGAGGTCCCGCGCGACGAGGTAGCGGAAGGTCCGGTCCAGATGGTGGCCGACGAAGAGGGCCATCGCCTCCTGCAGGCCGCGCTCGCGGCCAAGCCGCGTGATGCTCGCCTCAGCCTCGGCGAGGGGCAGGGAGATGACGCCAGCGCCGGTGGTGGAGCGGGTGGCGACGGCGATCGCCGAGTTCCCGACAGCGTCCAGCGCCAAGTCACCGAAGCGTGACGCGTAGCCCTCGGCCGCGATCGTGCGCTCGGCCCGCGCGCGCAGGCCCGCCGCCCACTGCAGCGCGGCAGGCTCAGCACCGGCGCCAAGCGCGGTGAGCGCTCCCGGCAGGCCGGTCAGCTCAACGCTGCGCACACCCTCCACCAGCGTGCCGAGACTGGTCGCGCTTGCGGCGTCGCTCATCCCGCCGCGCGTCTCGGGCTCCAGCGCGGCCACGATACGCGCGACCACCTCGCGTGGAGACGGGTCGGGCTGCGCGTAGAGTTCGCGCACCCGTTTCCAGGCCTCTGTCTCCGGGGATCGATGCCAGGTTGATGTGCCCATGATGGTGTTGATGGTCCAGTGGCTATGAAGGGAGCGACCATTCGTTGCAGTCAGATGCCTCACCTCCCCGGCACGCCCACGGCCCGTCTTTCATTGACACCTGAGTCTCTCCAGTGCTATGATTGCCCGCGCCGAGGGGGTCTGCCCCCGGCGTTCCGACCACGCACTAAGAGTCTCGGGTGGAGCACGTGGCGGCTGAAGAATCCAGGCCTCGACATCTGGGCCTGCCGGACTACATCCGGATCCTGTCCAAGCGCAAGTGGTTCATCCTCATTGTCACCGCTGTGGGGATGCTCGTGGGAGGGCTGCTCGCCCTCTCAAGTGAACGGCTGTACGAGGCGACCTCCCTCGTCATCATCCAGCAGCGCCCGCAGGGCTTCTTCTGGGTCACCGGCGAAGAGGCCGGGATGCCTCCCAACGTCGCGATGGAGACCCACGCGCGCATCGTGCGCAGCAGCGACGTCACCCAGCTTGCCTCCGAGAAGCTGCAGCAACTCCCGACCGATTCCCGGGTCATCGCCACCTCCACTGAGATCCAGGACGCGCTGAATGTCAGCGTCATCGAGCCGGACCTTCTACGCATTGACGCGACCTCCCCCGACCGCCGCAGGGCGCTCCTGTTCGCCAATTACACCGCGTTCGCGTTCGTGGAGAGGAACCTCGAGGACCGGCAGCGGGAGAGCCGCGACGCCCGCGAGTTCCTTGAGCGCCAGGTGGCGCAGTACGGTACGGAGGTCGAGTCCATCATCGAGGAGATGACCGCCTTCGCGCGCGATTCGGGCTTCGTGGACATCGACTCGGAGATCGGCCAGGCGGTGCAGAGCCTCGCGGCCTATGAGAACGAGGAACGGCAGGCTCAGCGCGAACTCATGGCGGCCGAGGCGCGCCTGGCGGAGCTTCGGCAGGTCCGCGGCAGCCAGGGCGACTACCTCGTGGGCGAGGCGCCGGCGCCAAACCCCGAGTGGACGACCCTCCAGGCGAGCCTCACTGAGGCGCGTATAGGGCTCGAGAAGCTGCAGTCGCAGTACACGGGCGGCAATCCGCTGGTCCTCGACCAGCAAGCCCTGGTGGAGGAGCTTGCGGCGCGGCTTGCCGACACGCCGCAGCTTGTTCGCGCGGAATCGACTCGCGCGAACCCGGCCACCACCGGGATTGAGGGCGAGATCAAGGCCGCCGGGGTGGCGGTGCAGGAGGCGCGGGCGCGGGTCGCCGCCGCGCAGGGCGTGCTCGGAGGGGTACAGGAGCGCATCAAGGATCTGCCGGATGCGCGGCAGCAGTGGCAGGGGCTGACCGATCGACTCGACGCCGCACGTGAGGCCTACCTGAGCCTGCAGGGCGAACTGCGTCAGGCGCGCCTCTCAGAGGCGGTCAAGAAGGGCAACGCGCGGGTCGTTGACCAGGCGCAGGAGCCCCGCGAGATACAGACATCTCTGCTGCACTCACTGCTCTTCGCGCTGGCCATCGGCCTCTTCATCGGGGTCGGCCTGTCCATCCTGCTCGAGGCGCTCGACGACACAATCTACTCCGTGGACGACCTCCAGCGGGTAAGCGACCTGTACCTGCTGGGCGTCGTCCCGCTGCACATGGATGACGCCGGGCCGCTCGTCACCGTGGACGCACCGAAGAGCCCGTCGGCGGAAGCCTACCGCACGCTGCGCAGCAACATCCGTTTCTCCCTGTTCGATCGCCCGGCGAGGACTTTCCTCATCACCAGCGCAGGCTCCGGGGAGGGGAAGTCGGTTACCACGGCCAATCTCGCTGTCGCGCAGGCGCACAGCGGCCTGTCAGTCATCCTGGTGGATGCCGACCTGCGGCGCCCCGTCCAGCACAAGCTCTTCGGCGTCCCCTCTGAGGTCGGCGTCACGAACGTCGTAGTCGGCGACATGAGCGTTGCCGAGGCGCTGACACCCACCGAGGTCCCCGGCCTCAGGCTGCTCACCTCGGGGCCGGTGCCGCCGAACCCGGCTGAGCTGCTGGAATCCGAGCAGATGACTGCGGTGATCCAGGAGTTGACGCAGCTGGCGGACCTGGTGATCTTCGACTCGCCGCCCGCGGTCATGCTCACCGATGCGACGGTGCTCGCGGCGAAGCTTGACCGCACCATCGTCGTCGCCGAGTCGGGCCAGATCACCGAGCGCGCCCTCGCCGACGTGGAGCGGCTGTTCCGGCACGCGCGTGCGGACATCCTCGGCATCGTGCTCAACAAGCTGCGGATAACCGGCGGTGACTACCACTACTACTACTATTACTACTCGGACTACTCCGAGGAGCCTCAAAGCCCCCGCGGTGCGCGCAACGCCAGCGGCAGCGAGCGCAAGGCCCAGGACCTGATCGACCTCAACTCCTCCGACGAACGCGGGCGTGACGACTTGGAGGCCTGACGGGCACCGTCCGACGCAGGAATCCCACACGGCGCGAGGAATACGCTCATACATGTGCTCTCAGTTCAGGGATCATGTGCGCGCGCACCCCGCCAAAGGAGGCGCAGAGAGATGTCTTCCATCCTGCGGTCCATCATTGCAGTGACCCTCGCGGCTCTGTTGGCGTTCACCGGCTGCAACGGGCAGGAGAGAAATGAGCCTGAGCCGGCTCGGAATGTTGACGCCGCCCGGCCGGCGCAGGCGGTCCCGACCGTTCCCGAGCGCTTCCTGGTGACGATCACTCCCTCTGCTGAGACCTACGAGATCCCCCGCGACCTCGGCACCGTCCGCAACCTCGCCTATCATCGCGACCTCACTGAGCAGCAGAAGCGCCAGCTTGCTCGGGTCGGCTTTGTCGTGGCGCCTGACGAGGCCGAGCAGATGTTCATGCTCTACGAGAGCTACGCCGAGACCGACGATGCGGCGAACTTCATCACTGTCGATTCGCTGCTGCAGGCGTGGCATGTCTTCTACGACTTCAGCTTGCGCACCGTGGAGAGCGAGAAGCTCGCGCCCCTCGCGGAGCAGATGACCGGGGCGCTGCTGCAGGATGCCGGGGCGCAGCTGCAGGATGCCGGGGCGCAGCTTGAGGCAGCCCCTCAGGGGGCGGTGCGCGAGGCTGCGAGCCGCAACCTCGCCTACCTCGCGGTCGCGCAGAAGCTGCTCAACCCATCGGCCGCGGCGCCCGATTCCGTGCGCGCCGTGGTCGAGGAGGAGCTTGCGCTGATCGAGGCGCACGAGGGTCGCGCCGAATCGCCGCTTCTCGGCAGCACCATCCACTACTCGCAGTTTGTCCCGCGCGGGCACTACACCCGCAGCGATGGGCTTGGGCGCTACTTCCGCACGATGATGTGGTACGGGCTGGTTGGCTTCGATCTCGACAGCACCAACGAGCAGCGCAATCGCGCGCACACGCTGCAGGCGCTGCTGCTCACGAAGCTCCTGGCTGAAGACACGGCGGCGCGCGCGGCCTGGGAGCGGCTCGCGCGGCCGATCGACTTCTTCGTCGGCGGCGCCGATGACCTTGGCTTCGAGCAGTACCTGCCGATCGCCCGCGCCGTCTTCGGCGACGCGCTGCCCCTCGAGGAGATCGCGGATGAGGGCAGGCTGGACCAGTTCATGGCCCGCGCGCGCGCCGAACTCCCCGAGCCGGCGATCGCGCCATTCTTCTACGAGGCCGATGCATCAGGCAAGCTCGTTGGCCGGCCGAAGGCGCAGGGGCGACAGCTCCGCCTGCTCGGTCAGCGCTTCATCCCCGACTCGTGGGTGATGCAGCAACTCGTCTCGCCGCTGGTGGGCGAACCGGGGCCGGAGACCGCGCGCGATGTGCCGATGGGCCTCGACGTGATGGCGGCCCTTGGCTCAGAGCGCGCGCGAGGGATCCTGACCGAGCAATACCATCAGGACCGCTTCGCGAACTACGAGACGCAGCTTCATCTGGTGACCGCGGAGATGGAGGGGACGGACGAGGCCACCTGGCGCTCGAACATGTACAGGGGGTGGCTCTACGCGCTTCGTCCGCTGCTGGAGGTGCCCGGCGCGGGCTATCCGACCTTCATGCAGTCGGTCGAATGGCTCGACAAGGAGCTGAGCACCTCGCTCGCAAGCTGGGCGGAGCTGCGGCATGACACGGTGCTGTACGCGAAGCAATCCGGCGCGGAGATGGGCGCGGGGCCGACGGGCGCGCCGAAGGGCTACGTCGAGCCGTACCCGGAGGTCTACGCGCGGCTCGCGTGGCTGGCGTGGCATTCGCGCGAGATGCTGGCGGCGCAGGATCTGCTGCCGGAGCGGCTCGACGAGCCCTACCGCCGGTTTGAGGGCACGCTGCTCTTCCTGAAGGGCATCGCGGAGAAGGAGCTTACGAACGCTGCCCTGACGACCGAGGAGTACGACCGCATCCAGTACTTTGGCGGAGAGCTTGAGCGGCTCACGCTCAGCGTGATCGAGGGCGGCGAGGGCGCGAACACCTGGTATTCGATCGAGAACGAGACCGACCGGAACATGGCCGCGATCGCCGATGTGCACAGCTTCTTCGACCAGGTGCTGCAGGTGGGCGTGGGGCCGGCCTACAGGATCTACGTCGTGGTGCCGCACCCGGACGGCGGTCTTCAGATCGCAAAGGGCGGCTGCTTCAGCTACTTCGAGTTCCACTGGCCCGCCTCTGATCGGCTGACTGACGAGAAGTGGCAGGCGATGCTCAAGAGCGGGCAGGCGCCGCCGCGGCCGGAATGGACGGACAGCTTCATCGTTCCGGGGGGAAAGAGCCATCAGCCGTAGTCCGCGCACGGGCTCGAGCGAATCGCCCGCAGGAGGGTGGAGATGAGCGAACAGCGGGACCTTGATGCGATCTGGCAACAGGCGCGTGAGAAGCTGCTTGACGAGATGGGAGACTTCAACCGGAGTCTCTGGGACGCCGCGAACGCCGCGCAGGCGCTGATGCTCGACGAGGAAACCTTCGTCCTCGGCATCGAGCCCGGGAAGATGGGGCTGGGCAGCCATCTCACCAGCACCGCCAACGGCCCGCTGGTGCGGCAGGTGGTGGAGCAGGTCGTGGGGCGGCCGATCAAGGTCGAGCTTGTTGAGGGCATCGGTCCGGAGGCGTGGGAGCGGGAGAAGAAGCGGCGCGAGGTTCGCGAGCAGATGGCGGCTCGGCAGGAGCAGGCGATGCGCGAGACGGCGGGCGCGCGCGCGATCTGGGGCTCACTCTATGAGGAGCTGGGCCAGCTCTTCGGCACTGTGCGGGAGCGCCGCTTCCCGATGGTGCGAGCGCAGATGTTCGCGAAGGCACTGCTCGCGGTGCGCGATGCCGAGACGCGGGCCATCGAGCAGGAGCCGGAGGCGCAGCAGTTCCATGAGGAGCAGCTCAACCGCAACATCACGCGCATCGCCACCCTCTCCGATGTGCCGGAGACAATCGTGGCGGTGGAGTACCTGCGCGTGCGGCGGGTGAAGAAGGACTGAAGCCGATGGCGGGGCCGGCATCCGGCCCCGCCTTTCACTTCATGCAGGCGACGCGGCCACTGCCGTCCGTGCTGAAGTGGTTGCGCACGCAGTTGCAGCAGACGCCTTTGTTGCCGCACGGGTCCCAGGTGCAGACGCAGAAGTCGAGGTTGCGCTGCTGGTTGGTGGCGCATGCCTTCTGCGCCTGGCTCACGAGGGCCATGGTGGCCGCATCGCGCATGGCGCCCCGCATGCAGGCGCTCTTACCACCCTTCGCGGCGTGCGCCTGGATGCACTCACAGCAGATCCCACGGTTGCCGCAGTTCTCCGATGTGCACGGGCACATCTGCAAGTTGATCGCGTAGTTCATGCACTGCTCGGGCAGTGTCGCCATAGCGCCGTCCTCCGTAGTCGGGTGCGCCTTGCTCGCTGCTCCGGACCCAAAGAAGGCATTTCGCCCCCATGATTTGCTTTCCCTTTATGTTTCTCTGCGCACGGATCGGGTATAATCCTTGTGCCACAAGGTGCTACAGGAAGCAGGTTGGAGTGAGGCCTATGATTGACCTGTAGCTGCTACCCGAGACAGGCCGCATCACAGAGCATTCATACTCGGAGGTGGCACCAGCTTAGACCAAACGCCGGCACAACTGAATACGAAGCAGGAGGCCCGCCCGAGTTCGTCGGGCGGGCCTCTTTTCATCAGTGCACGTGGCCGATCAGTTCCCGGTCGGCGCGCCTCGCCAGGTCCGCCCGAAGCGGTACTCTTCGCAGTCGATGACCAGGATATCGCCGCGATAGCCGTCTACGCGCTCCCACAGTTCATAGCGGCCGCCACGATCCGCAAGGATAGCTACGCCGCCCCTGGGGTCCTTGCGGACGACCTCATAGCCGGTGCTTGCAGGCTCCTGCCGGATCTCCTCCATGGACATGACAGACCTCCCTCTCTGCAGCTCTCGTAGTCACAGGCACGATGGTAGCGGAACTGAGGGCATCGTGCACATCCGTACTTCCCCCGGATACCGGGCCGTCGGTATACCCGTTTGCACTCAGGATGAACCCGCGATCTCGCCGCACCCTCAGAGCGCTCACGCCCGGTACCGATCAGAAAAAACGTCAGATTGCAGGGAAGGATGTCTTCATGTGGAAGAATATGGCGAGGATGACACGCTACAGCAACGAGATCGTGGGGGCGCACGCGTCGGTAACGCCGTTTGCCCGCTGCATCGTGGAATGCGAGCAGGGAGGTGCTACCGGTGGAGACGGTACCGTCGGGGCGCGCAGCGCGCGAGGCCATCATCAATATCGGCCTGATGCTGGCCTGGGTCGCAGTCACGGTCTGGCTCATCTCATGGTCTCGCGCGGGCGATCCCGCGCACAGCCGCTTCTACGTCGTGTTGATCGGCGGGGCCCCGCTGGCCTGCTTCTACGCCTGCCGCATCTCGACCCTGCGCCTCGTGGTTTCTCTGATCGTGGCCGCGGCGCTGGGTTACCTCATCGAGTACGTAGCCGGCGTTGCCCGGGTCTGGGATTACCCGCCCTTTGACGGCTCAGGGCGGCCCGCCCTGTACGTCGCCTTCATCTTCGGCTTCTCCTCCATCGCGGCGTTCTCGGTCGCGGAGGCGCTGGATCACCTGCTCCGGCTTCGCCGCGCCTTGCGCGGCATGAGCCTCTACCTCAACTCCGCGATCATCTTCGTGGCCTTCGTGACTCTCATCCGCCTGCTCTCCGTGGAGGACCACGGCATCCCCGGCCGTGCGGCGGCAGGCTCCCCCGGCGTCATCGTCTTCTACACGACGATCGTCCTGCTCGCCTGGTACTTCGCCTCTATCGCCCGCACCGGGCGGCTTCTCAGCCTGCTCACCGCCGGCGGCCTGATCTGCCTCGCGGGCAACCACCTCGGGGCGGAGGCCGGCCTCTGGCGCTTCACCGAAGGGGCAAAATGCCCGCACTTCCTCCTGTTCGCGGCGTGGCCTCTCGAGGTCCTGGTCTGGTACAGCCTCGGCGCCTTCGGGAGCGCGTATATCGCCTCGCGACTGCGCCGGGACGGGCAGGAGCTCCTGACACTGGCGCGCGGGTCGCTCGACAAGATCGCCGAGTCGACCATGCAGCAGGCTTCCTACCTGATGGCGATCGCGCTCTCGGCTGCTATCGCCGGCATGGTCTATGAAGGCGCCCTGTACGCGCCCGAGCAGTGGCGTTTCGCCCTGGTACCGGCGCTGCTCTTCACGATCGCGGTGGTGACCTCCGAGAGAGCCTACTGGGTACGTATCGTGTGGCTCTTCGGAGCAGGCATGGCACTTGGCTATGCGCTCTCACTCTGCCAGTTGCTGAAATGGGAGACCGGCACTGGGAGGCACCTCTTCATGCTCCCGGTCTGGGGGATGGCGGCGGTGGCGGCGTACGGCATCGGTGCCGGGCTCGCGGGCTGGCTCTGGGAGGGCGGGGAGTGGACATCCCTCGACCGTCCTGGCCATGTTCCCGTGCTCGTTGTGGCCGTCGTGCTCCTGATCGCTATTGGCTTTGGGATCAGCACAGACCTGGTTGGCGGCGCGTCGAGCGGATCATTACTGCCGGCGGTCGTGCTGGTGACCGCGCTGGCGGTGCTGGCCGCGGCACTGGCAGGGCTCGCCACCGCCATCCCCGTGCTGCTGCTGGGCATCGGCTTTCTGTTCTCCCCCGGGAAGATGATGTATGCGTCGCAGCTTCTCTCCGTGCTGCTCTTCGTCTCCGCCGCCGCGCACCTGTGCTACAAGAGCATCGTGGAGATCCGCACGCGCACGCTCTTCGGCTTCGCGGTCGCCGCCATCGGCCTGTGCGTGATCATCCTCCGGGGCGCCTGGGGGGCGGGCCTGATCGCGCACGACGGCGGCTTCCCGTGGTACCTGGCGATCGGGCTGGCCCCACTGCTTCTGATGGCAGCCTGCACCGCATCGGGCACCTGGTCGGGCAGCGCGCAGAACCGTGTGCCGCAGGAGGGGCCGAAGCTCCTGACCGGCCCCGCCTATACGCCGCCTGCTGCAGTGCCTCCACCGGCGAGGTCGGTCGTTGCGCTGGCCGTGGCGCGTGATGACGACGGCGGTACGCGCGCGCAGCGCTCCTCGGCCTGCCTCGGCCGCGCGCTGCGGATGCTCGATCAGAGCGGCGAAGCCGGCGCGGCCTCGATCTCGCGCTACATCGGCGCGGGCGAGAGCGTCTTCATCAAGCCGAACGTGGTCCTGCCGCTCTACTCGCCATGCACGGTGCTGCCTGAGCTGATCCATGACCTGGCCGGGCGCTGCGTGCAGGGCGGGGCCTCCCGGGTGGTCATCGGCGAGACCTCGCTCTCGGAGTTCACCGCGCGGCAGACCCTGGTCTCGACGGGCTTCAAGGAGTACTGGGAGAGCGCGGATGACGAAGGCCGGATCAAGGTTGAGCTGCTCGATGAGACACAGTGGCTGCCGGTTGACACGGGTACCGCGGAGGACCCGGAGCCGTTCGGCTACCTGCCACGGTCGCTGGTGGAGTGTGGTAGCTACATCAACGTGAGCAAGCTCAAGACCCACTACATCACCGGGGTGACGCTGGCGATCAAGAACTCGCTCGGGCTGGTGCTCGACGAGGAGAAGTGGATCGAGCACTGCGGCTGCTACGACGTGCACAGGCTGGCGCGCAAGCTGGTTCGGATCATGCGCGCGCGACCGCCGGACCTGGTGATCATCGACGGCTTCGATGGCCTGGAGGGCGACGGGCCGTTCATCGGCACGCGCGTAGATACGCAGTTCATCATCGCCAGCACCGATCCGGTGGCTGCCGATTGCGTGGGCGCCGCACTGATGGGCCGGGATCCCGCGGAGATCGCCACCTGCAACATCGGCAGTGAGCTTGGCCTCGGGAACAGCGACTGGTCGCGGATTGGGGTGGTGAGCGAGGACGGGCCGCTCGCGCCGCTTCCCGAGGCCCTTGAGCCGCTCATCCACGACTTCGCCCCTCCGCAGGAAGCGCCGCAGGGAGAGATTGCGCAGATCGGGCCGCTGACGCTGATCTCCCAGGACCCGCCGGAGCTGCGAGCGGGCCCCTGGTCCACGCTCTACGGCGTGCTCTCGCTCATCAGGCCGCTGGCGGAGGTCTACATGCCGGGGGAGTGGGCCAAGCTGCGCGGGATGACCATCGTCTACGGTGAGGTGAAGCGGCCGGTGGAGGCCGAGGCGGCGCTGCTGTTCGGCGATCGCGCGATAGCCTCGCGGCAGATGGTCTACGCCCCGATGGTCTGGCAGGTGAAGGGGAGCATCCCGAACCGCTACCTCGCGGCGATGAGCCAGATCGCCATCGGGGGCGATCTAGCGGTGCTCAAGATCATCTCGACGGCGCTTCTGCGCACGAAGGGGGATTACCTGTGAGCGACCCGGCGTCCGACGCGCTACGCTATGCGGTTTCGGGTTTCTTTGACTCCCTGCGGCCGGTGACGCGACAGCAGATGCCGTGGCCCCCTCCCACGTTCCAGAGTCTCCGCAGCGTCGCCGGCCAGGCCAAGGAGGGAACGCTGTGGGGTGAGCACGCCTGCCGGCAGCTTGAGGTGATCGAGCGCTCCTCGCTGGTCGTCCGGCGGCTCAAGGGCAGTCCGGTCATCGAGCGGCGTGACAGCCCCTGGACGGTCGAACTTGATGTCACCCGGATCAGCGCCATCGTCGGCTGGATGAGCGTACTGCGGCCGCTGGATGAGATCTACCATGACCTCTACCAGATCCTCAACCGTGCGCGGCGGTACTTCCGGGCGGGTGATCGCGAGAGCGAGCAGTTCTACCTCTGGCTGCGGGGCCAGTACCAGGCGTGGGATGAGATCGCGGAGAACTGCAGCCGCGGGCGCGAGTGCCCCGTGCCGTATGAGAAGCTCTCGCTGCCGTACTTCTTCCCGTGGCTGCGCTTCGACGGCCGGGTGCTGGCGGGCCTCGTAGGGAACGTGCTGCGGCGCGCGATGGGTCCGGACGCATCCATGCTGACCGTCATCGAGGATGGTCAGCTTACGCCGATCATCTTCTACGAGCAGATCAGCGAGGGCGTCTTCCACTTCCGCCGGCTCTACAAGGGCGAGACCGAGCAGCAGGTGCGACTGCTCCTTGCGGCAGAGGGGCGACCTGTCTCCTACGTGAAGCGGGCCACCCTCCAGTGCCTCAAGGGTATCTGGGCCGCTGACAGGCAATTCGCGCTCGATGGTGACCGTGCCAAACACACGGCGAGCGTGGTGAAGTGGTTCATCTCAAACCGGCCCGCGCCTGAGGCAGGTGAGGGGTGCGACGAACTCGCTGCGCGCTCCAGCGCGCAGCGCAAGGTGGCGCAGCAGGAGGTGATCATTGCCCAGGACGCGGGGCGGAACCCGCACCTGATCATCGAGCCGATGCCGCACGTGTTGGTGGGTGTGCTCGCCGCACTCAACGACATCGAGGTTCGTGAGCCCGAAGCGCAGTCCGGGGGGAAGAAGTGGGGGCTGCCACTGACGTCGCTGCTGCCGAACATCTGGATACGAACGCCGGAGGGTATGCTGCGGGTTGACCTGCACTCGTCGATCAACGTCACGATCACTGAGGCGCTGCTGCTTGAGATCGCGGACGTGCTCTCGAACGTGCGCAGTCTGCATGACGCGGCGGATCAGCTTGCGCGCGTCATCGCGCTGGAGATGCCCTACGGCGGCCTCAGCCTTGACGCGCCGGGCATCGCGGGCGGCGTGCTGCGTGCGGCGATGCGTCCCTTCCGGAAGGAGGCGCCCGCCCTGCTGCGCACACTGCGCTGGACGCTCTCGCTGCTCGGCTCGCCGCTGCGGTTCGTGCTGCAGAGCGGCTCCACCGGCGTGCTCGTGAACATCCTCGACGGCAACGTCTCGCGCATCGTGCTGATGGGAATTCAGGCGGACAGCCCGCTACCGGAGGCGTGGGTAGAGCTTTGTCAGGACAGCAGCATCGGCTTCGTGCACTTCCTGTTCCGCCTGGAGACGCAGAGTCGCATCGCAGGCCTTGGGGCGGCGCCGCGCGATGGCTCAGACAGAGTGCCGTCGATCAGCATCGGCCCGGGAAGGCGGCTGGAGTACTATCCCGACAACGCAATCGGCGCTGAGCTGGCCCGCCACTTCAGGGGGCTCGGCATCGTGAATGCACTGGACCTGCTGCCGGATCTGTTCGCGGCGGAGTGAGTTGACCGAGTGTGCTTGAGTACCGGATGAGGCTGTACCTGCTTGGCCATCACATGCGGTGGGTGGTCCTCGCGGTCGCCGCAGGGATTGTGACCTGGGGCAGCCCGGAGGAGCGCGCGCAGGCCCACCTCATGTACGCGATGATCGCCTTCGCCTCGCTCTACAACCTCGCGCTGTGGGTCATTCCGTGGAAGCGCTTCGAGGAGGAGGGGCGGGGCAACCTGATCGCCATCCCCTACGTGGTCGCCGACACGATCTGCATGGGGATCGTGGTCTACACCACCGGTGGCATCAGCAGCAACATGTACATCGTCTACCTGATGCTGGTCGTGTGGATCGCGATGTACCCCGGCACGCGCGAGCACTTCTGGCTGTGGGTCATCGTGGTCGCGTCATACGCCGTAGCGGTCTTCCTCAAGGATGCCCCCACCGGTCAGATGATCTACGCCTTCCTCATGCGCGCCACCATCTTCGGCTTCGTCGCGTGGCTGGCGCATATGAGCTCACACGAGTTGAATTCCGTCTACTCGCGGCTCGAGAGCGCCATGCGCGACCTCACGGACGGCGTGGTGGTGCTCGACCGTGAGGGCCGGGTGCTGCTGATGAACCCTCGCTCAACGGAACTGCTCGGCGTGGCGCAGGCCGATGCGCTGAACAGGCGGATAGCCGACGACGCTGCGCCCGCCAGCCTCGCGCCGCTGCGCACGCTCGTGGCGCCCGCGGAGGAGACGCTGGTGGATGATGCGACCTCGATCCGCTCCCACGAGGTGGTGCTCGGGGAGTCGCGCCAGCGCGTTCTGCGAGTCTACACGGTGCCCTGCCTTGACGATGACGGGGTGGGCCCGGGGGAGATGAAGGTCATCCACGATGTGACCAACCTCAAGGAACTCGACCGGCTGCGCTCGGAGTTCATGTCGGCGCTCACGCACGACCTGTGCAATCCGCTGCACACGGTGAAGACGATCCTGCGGGTCTTCCGGATGCACGCCCAACCCTCTCTCGACGCTGAGAACGAACGGATGCTGCACTCCATCGAGGAGCACATGGACCGGCTGATCCGCCTCACGCGGGAGATGCTCGATGCCGCGCGGGTTGAGGCCGGGACGCTCGAACTGAACGTGGAGGAGGTGGACCTCGGGGAGGTGGTCTCATCCGTGGTCGACGCGACGCGCTGGGACGCGCAGGCGCGCGGGATCGAGCTGAAGGACGAGATCGCCAAGACACTGCCTCTCGTCCGCGGTGACCGCGACCGGCTGGTGCGCGTGATCTACAACCTCATCGAGAACGCCGTGAAGTTCACACCGCCGGGTGGCGCGATCACTGTCAGCGCCGCCGCCGGACCAGACGGTGATGGCATGGCGCTGGTGAGTGTCTGCGACACCGGCCCCGGCATCGCTCCGGAGCAGACCGAGATGATCTTCGACCGCTTTGTGCGCGCGGGCGATGAGCTTGCGCTCAAGACCCGCGGGGCAGGGCTCGGCCTGCCGATCTGCCGGGAGCTGATCTCCGCGCACGGTGGGCGGCTCTGGGTGGAGAGCACCCTCGGCGAGGGGAGTCGCTTCCACTTCACCGTGCCGTTGGCCCCGCGATAGCGGCAGCTGACATGCACGCCGCACTCACTGCCGCAGGACCGGCAGCGAATGGCGCGATCCCTCACGGCTCCACGATCGCGCGCAGCATATCCTCCGGGCGCGACGCGGTGGCCTCCATCGCCTCGGCAGTCTGCTCCAGCGAGTAGCGCCGCACAGGCAGCGCGCGCAGGTCCGCCCTGCCCGACGCGATCAGGCCGAGCGCTTCATCGAGCGTGTCCCGCGAGCGGCGGGAGAAGATGACGGTCAGCTCCCGGCGGCGTGGGATCGTCGAGTCAAAACGCACCTCATCCGGGTGCGGGATGCCGACCACGACCACCCGTCCGGCGGGGCGCGTGAGCCGCATCCCCTGCTCGACCGCGGCGCTGTCGCCGGAGCACTCGAAGGTCACATCCGCCTCCACCCCCTGCTCCAGCAACTCCTCGTACGATGCGCCGAGCGGCGCTGCGCCGAGGCTCGCGGGCCACTCGCGCCTCGCCGCGATCGGCTCCGCGAGCGCGATCTCCGTGACGCCGCGCGCCATCACCGCGAGCAGCGTGCACATCCCGATCGTGCCCGCTCCGAGGATCGCGACCCGATCGCCGGGCCTCGCGGCGGAGAGACGGGCGGCGTGGATGCCCACTCCGAGCGGCTCGATCAGCGCGCCCTCGATGAAGCTCGCGCCCGCAGGCAGCGCGCGCACGGCGAACGCCGGGCAGGCGATGTACTCCGCCAGGGCCCCGTCGCGCTGCGGGAAGCTCGGGAAGATCACGTTGCGGCAGAGGTTCTCGTGGCCGCCACGGCAGAGGTCGCACTCCCCGCAGTGCCAGCTTGGCTCCACGGCGACGGGCGTGCCGACCGCGGGGCCTATCACGCCCTTGCCGAGCGCCGCGACCTCCCCGGAGAACTCGTGGCCCTGGATCATCGGGTGATCGGGCGCCACGCCGCTGGCGTGACCGTCCTGGTAGAGGCGCAGGTCGGAGGGGCAGATTGCCACCGCGCGCACGCGCACGAGCACCTCCCCCGGCCCTGCCTCCGGTGTCGGCGCCTCATCCACGTGCACATCCCTTGCAGCATGAAGCCGCGCTGCCCGCACGAGCAATCACTCCGTTCCCTGCGTCTGAGTTCGGGGTGGCTCTTCCCTGACGGCGCCCGCGCATCCTCCTCGGCATGGGCCGACCTCGCGGCTCGCTCCTTCGTCGCGACCGCTCGTGCGGCCCCTCCCGCTCGTGCACCACGCGGCCCGCACTCCCGGGTGGCAGGTTCCGCGCGCCCCCGCATGGAATAGAGCGAGGGATAGACGCAGCGGGCGAAGAAGAGCCCTGTGGCGATGAGCATAGCCGTGCAAGGCAGATGAGATGATGAAAGCAACGGTTCTGACTGATGAGCACCGCGCCCTCGGTGCGCGGTTGGCTGAGTTTGCGGGCTGGGAGATGCCGCTGTGGTACGCGGGAGCGTCGCAGGAGCACACGGCAGTCCGACAGGCCGCCGGTCTCTTCGACATAGGGCACATGGGCGTGCTGGAGATTGCGGGGGAGGATGCCGCGGAGTTCCTCGACGACGTGACGACCGCGCGGGCCTCGCAGCTTGAGGTTGGGCGCTGCCGTTACACCTTCCTGCTCGGCCACGATGGCCTCCCGATAGACGACGTCATCATCTGCCCGATGGCGCCCGAGCGCTTCGTGATGGTCGTCAACGCCTCGAACGCCGATGCCGCGCGCGAGTGGCTGTCCGGTCTCGCGCAGGGGCGCACACCGCTCGGGGTCCACGATCCTGCGAGCGCGCGCGAGTTCGATCTCACGCTGCGCGAGTTGACCGCTCAGGCGCTTGGCGACGAGCGCCTGACCGGGATGGCGCTCCAGGGCCCGGACTCGCGCCGGCTGCTGGCGGGGCTGGTGGAGGCGCCGGTGGCACTGGACGCGATGTCGCGCTTCATGATGACCGAGGCGACCATGCTGGGCGCGCCCGCGCTGCTCTCACGCACAGGCTACACCGGCGAGGCGATCGGCTTCGAGTTGTTTGTGCCGGCAGGGGAGGCCGTGCGCGTCTGGCGGGCGTTGCTGGAGGCCGGCGCAACCCCGGCGGGCCTTGCGGCACGCGATTCGCTGCGCATTGAGGCGGGCCTGCCGCTCTTCGGGCATGAGCTGGTGGGGCGGCATGAGATCACGCCCTTCGGCGCGGGCTACGGGCGCTTCCTTGAGGCCGACAAGCCCTTCTTCGTCGGCGGCGAGGCGCTGTTGGCGCGCGAAGAAAGCCGCGGCTTCGAGGTCATCCGCTTCAGCCTCAACGAACCCGGCGCCCGGGCGATCCGCGCGGACGATCCGGTCGGCTCAGGCCGCGGGCAGATGATCGGCTGGGTGACAAGCTGTGCGCTGGCGGGAGAGCTGCAGTGCGGGATGGCATGGATCGACCGCAAGCTCGCGCGCGAGGGCTCGGAGCTGCTGCTCTACCCCGCGCGGCACCTTGAGCGCGCGGCCGACACGCGTGATGTCGCGGCGTTGAAGCCGGGCGATCACCTTCCGATGCACGAGACGGCGACGGTCCTGACACGTTTCCGCAGATAGAGGAGGAACTCAGATGGAGCTTCCGAACGATCGCAGGTATACGCAGTCGCATGAGTGGGCGAAGCTGGACGGCGATGTGGTGCGCGTGGGGATCACGGAATTCGCAGTGGAGCAGCTCGGTGACATCATCTTCCTCGACCTTCCGGAGGTCGGCACCGCGGTCCGCGCGGGCGCCGCGTTCGGTGAGATCGAGAGCGTCAAGGCTGTCTCCGACCTGATCTCGCCAGTGACCGGAGAGGTGCGCGAGGTCAATGAGAAGCTGATGGACGACCTCGACGCCTTCGCCGACGACCCGTGGGAGGCCGGGTGGATGATCGTGGTGGCGCCGGAGGACCCGTCGGAGCTGGATGGCCTGCTCGACGCCGATGGCTACGCTGCCAAGGCTGAGGAGGCGTGACGATGCCAGGAACGCCGCACTCAGACCGCGACCGGCGGGAGATGCTGGCGGCGCTCGGCATCGACGCGGCCGATGCGCTCTTCGCGGACATCCCGCAGAGCCTTCGCGCGACGGCGATGCCGGAGCTGCCGCCGCCGCTCACGGAGATGGAGCTGCGCGACGAGGCGCGACGGGTCAGCGACCTCAACCGCAACCTCGATGACCTGGTCTGCTTCGCGGGAGGCGGGATCTACGATCGCTTCATCCCGGCGATCGTCGGCAGCGTCGCGAGCCGGCCGGAGTTCGTCACGCCCTACACGCCCTACCAGCCGGAGGCCTCGCAGGGCACCCTCGAGGCGATCTTCGAGTACCAGACGATGATCAGCGAGCTCACGGCGCTGCCGGTGGCGAATGCGTCGCTCTACGATGGCGCGACCGCGATGGGCGAGGCGGTGCTGATGGCTGCCGACGCCACCGGCCGCTCACGAGCGCTGATGGCGGGCGCACTCGCCCCGGCCGCACGCCAGGCCACGCGCACCTACGCCGAGGCCAGCGGCGTGCAGATCGCCGAGGTCCCGTGGGATGACGCGAGCGGCCAGACCGACCTTGGCGCGCTCGCGGAGATGCTGGGCGATGACGTCGCCTGCGTCGCGCTGCAGCAGCCGAACTACTTCGGCTGCCTCGAGGAGATGGCGGAAGCATCCTGGCTGGCACACGAGGCGGGGGCGCTGTTCATCGCGATGGTTGAGCCGATCTCGCTGGGCGTGCTGGCGCCTCCGGGGGAGTATGCCGCCGACATCGCGGTGGGTGAGGGGCAGCCGCTCGGGCTGCCGCCAGGCTTCGGCGGACCGCTGCTCGGCATGTTCGCCTGCACCGAGCAGCACCTGCGGCGGATGCCCGGGCGCGTCGTCGGGCGGAGCGTTGACGCGGACGGCAAGGTCGCGTATTGCCTGACGCTGCAGACGCGCGAGCAGCACATCCGCCGCGCACGCGCGACCAGCAACATCTGCACGAATGAGGGCCTGTGCGCGCTGGCCGCGTCGGTCTACCTCGCCGCGATGGGCCCACAGGGGCTGCGCGAGGCGGCGCTGCTCGGCGCAGAGCGCGCGCATGAACTGCAGGAGGCGATGGCCGATTCCGGCCTGCAGCCGCGCTTTGGTGGCGCGTTCCTGAACGAGTTCGCCCTGCGCCTGCCGGGCGATGCCGAGGCCACCGTGCGCGCGCTCTGCGAAGACGGTTGGCTGGTCGGGCCGACGCTCGGCCGCGACTACCCGGAGTTGAGCGACTGCGTGCTCGTCGCCGCCACGGAGCGGCGCACGCGTGAGGAGATCGCGGGCCTCGCCGAGGCGCTCCAGCGCGCGGCCCGTCCGGAGGATTGACCGATGGCTGAGCCGACGCTGTTCGACCTGTCACAGCCCGGGAAGCGCTGCATCACGATGCCGCAGCCTGCGCGGGCGCCGGAGCAGTATCTGCCCGAGGGGCAACTGCGCGCGGAGCCGCCGGCGCTGCCGGAGGTGAGCGAGCCGGAGATCGCGCGACACTACGCGCGCCTCGCCGCGTGGAACTTCAACGTGGACCGCAACTTCTACCCGCTCGGCTCCTGTACGATGAAGTACAACCCGCGCGCGAGCGAGGCGATCGCCGCTGAGCCCGGCTGGGCGCGGCTGCACCCGGCGACCCCGGAGGAGTGCATGCAGGGGGCGCTGCGGCTCATGCGCGACCTGGAGACGTGGCTCGCCGCGATCCTCGGGATGGACGCGGTCTCCCTCCAGCCCCCCGCCGGCGCCGCGGGCGAGTTCACATCGCTGCGCGTCTTCCGCGCATGGCACGATTCGCACGGCGACACCGCGAGGAGGCGCGTGATCGTGCCCGACACCGCGCATGGCACCAACCCCGCATCAGTCGCGCGCTGCGGTTGGGACGTCACGGTGCTGACCTCCGATGAGGAGGGGCGAGTCTCGCCCGACGCGCTGAGAGACGTGCTGGGCGACGACGTCGCGGCGATCATGCTCACCAACCCGAACACCCTGGGGCTGTTCGAGACGCATGTGCTGGAGATCGCCGAGATGGCACATGAGGCCGGCGCGCTCATGTACTGCGATGGCGCGAACCTCAACGCGCTCCTCGGCCACGCGCGCCCCGGCGACATGGGCTTCGACGCCGTGCACGTGAATCTGCACAAGACCTTCTCCACGCCCCACGGAGGCGGCGGGCCCGGCTCAGGGCCAATCGCGGTGGTCGCGAAGCTCGAGCCCTTCCTGCCGGCTCCGCGAGTACGGCGTGCGGGCGAGGGCACCCGCACCACGGGTGGCGAGGGTGCGCTGGAGTGGGACTGGGACCGGCCGCAGAGCATCGGCAAGGTGCAGGCGTGGTTCGGCAACTTCCTCGTGGCGGTGCGCGCGTGGGCCTACATCCGCTCGATGGGCGCGGAGGGCCTGCGGCAGGCCACCGAGGACGCGGTGCTGGCCGCCAACTACATCCGCCGGGCGCTGGAGGGCGAGCTTGACCTGCCCTACCCGGCGACCTGCATGCACGAATGCGTGTTCTCCGCGAAGACGCTTGCCGATGAGCGTGGCGTCCACGCGGCGGATATCGCGAAGCGCCTGCTCGACTACGGCATCCATCCGCCGACGATGTACTTCCCGCTGATCGTCGAGGAGGCGCTGATGATCGAGCCGACCGAGACCGAGTCGAAGGCGACGCTCGACCAGTTCATCGCGGCCATGCGCGAGATACTGCGCGACGCGGCCGAGCAGCCTGATCTGCTGCACGAGGCGCCTCACACGACGCCGGTCCGGCGCGTGGACGAGGTCAACGCGGCTCGTAAGCCGGTGCTGAGGTGGCAGAAGACGTAGGCGGCGCGCTCACCAGCCGCGCACAGATCAGCCGATCCGAGTTCATGTCTCTCTCGCCGGAGGACGGAAGATGAGGTGCGTGATGGCAATGATCCAGTGCAGTCTGCTGCTGGCAGCGGCGGCATCGTCACTCGTGGTCGGTCAGGCCGAGGCACAGCAACTCCCCCTGGAGCAGCTTCGCGAGGTGCGGCGGGAGCTTGCGCACCAGCCGCGCGGGATCATCGCGAACAACGACGGCTGCGACTGCCTCTACTACCCGAAGGACCGGGAGATCAGCGTCCAGAACTTCCTCGACCTCCGCACGACTGCACTCGCGGACTCGCAGGTCTCCAGCGTCGCCTACACCACGATCAGCTCCGGCTTCAGCTTCTTCACGCACGACACGAATGTCGGCACGGTGCTCACGCGCGAGCCGGAGGACTTCGGCCTTCTCCCGAACACGCGCAACGCCACGCAGCCGCTCATCGACCTCGGCTCCGATTGCCTGAAGAGCGTGCTGGACTTCTGCCACGCCAACGGCATGGAGTGCTTCTGGTCGATGCGCATGAACGACACGCATGATGTCGCGTGGGCGCCGGACAAGCCCTACCTTCTCTACCCGCCACTGAAGGAGGAGCACCCGGAGTGGCTCGTCGGCGCTCCGGATCGCCGCGGGCCGGTCGGCCGGTGGAGCTCCGTGAACTACGCCCTCGAAGAGGTCCGGGATCTCGCATTCGGCTACCTCGAGGAGGTCTGCCGCAACTACGACGTGGATGGCATTGAGCTCGACTTCCTCCGCCACCTCTGCTACTTCGCGAGCGTCGCGAGCGGCGGCGTTGCCACGGAGGAAGAGGTCGAGGCGATGACCGGGTTGATGCGCCGCGTCCGCGCGATGACCGAAGAGGTGGGCCTGGAGCGCGGGCGGCCGATCCTCGTCTCCATGCGCGTGCCGGACTCGGTCGAGATGTCGCGCGAGTGCGGGCTGGACATCGAGCGGTGGCTGGAAGAGGGGCTGCTGGATATCCTCATCACCAGCGACTACTTCCGCCTGAACCCGTGGGAGTACAGCGTCGAGCTTGGCCAACGCTACGGCGTAGCGGTCTACCCGTGCCTGACCGACTCGCGGGTGACCGGCGAGACGCGCTACCGGCGCAAGTCTGCGGCGAGCTACCGCGGGCGCGCGATGAACGCCTGGGCGGCAGGCGCCGACGGCATGCACACCTTCAACCTCTTCAACCCGACCTCGGAGATCTTCCGGCAGGTGGGCGACCCGGCCTCCATGGCCACCCTTGACAAGCTCTACTACGCGACTGCGGTGGATGGCCTGGCCGACCGCTGGCTCGTTGGCGGGGAGCGCCATCGCACGCTGAGGATGCTCGCGCCCAGCCAGCCCGCAAGCATCAGCCCCGGCGCACCTGTGCGGATGGACATCATGATCGGTGAGGACTTCGCCCTCGCCCGCGAGCAGGGCGGCGAGCCGACTGTCACGCTGTCGCTTGAGCTGCCCGGCGTCAGCGATCCTGGTTCCGTGCATGCCGGCTTCAACGGCCATCCGCTGGAGGGCGGCACGATGGCGGACGGGTGGCTTGATCTCCCGCTGCAGGTCGAGTGGATCGAGCGGGGCAGGAACTCTGTGGAGGTCAGCCTGGACGAAAGCGCCGCTCCCGCCAAGGATGAGTGGAGGCTCGTGTGGGAGGCGACGGAGCGGCCGCAGGCGCCGTGGCATCGCGATCCGGGCTCCGCGCGCACTGAGGACGCGCTGCAGGATGGCGCGATGCTCATCGCCGACCGCGGCACCGTCTCCGGCGACTACCACTTCTTCCGCTACGACTGGGCGATTGCGCCCGAGGAGCAGACCGTGGTCGAGGCGCAGGCGAAGGTCATCTCCGGCGGGAGCTTCGTCATCGTGACGAACGGCAAGGCGCAGGAGCGCCTGGCGCTCTACCCCGACCACATCGAGCTCTTCTTCAACACCGACATCCGCTACGACATGGACACCACCGACAACTTCCACAGCTACAGGATCGTCAGTGAGGGCGAGGACCTGAAGGTCTACGTGGACGGGGAGCTTCGCCTCGACGCCACCGGCCGCTTCGTGAAGGGCGGCACCGGCGCGAAGCAGCTTGCCTTCGGCGCGGCGAACAGCACCGACGTCGGTGAGGCGCTCTGGCGGAGCGTCCGCGCGCGCTTCGCCGGGCAGGCCTGCAGGGACATGCTCGTGACCGTGAACTACGAGTAGTTCGGGGGCGCGGACAATGCATCTTGAGAGGAACGGTGGGAACCGTGAGATCCCTGACGCTGATTCTGTCCGTCTTCGCCGCAGTCGGCTGCATCTCATTGGCGCAGGGGCAGACCGAGCCGAACCTGGAGTTGCTGGGCGCGGAGAGCTTCGAGGCCGCCGCCGTCGGTGCATTGCCCGAGGGCTGGAGCGTCGAGTTCGGCCGCGAAGAGGATGTTGCCGTCACCGGCGCAGAGGCATATGAGGGTGACCGCTCGCTGCACCTCGTGGACAGCTCGCAGACAGCGAGCACCGGCCTGCGCAGCCCGAGGATGCAGGTGGAGCCGGGTTCCGCGTACTGGGTGCGCGCCTGGTGGCTCGGCGACGCGGGCAATAACGCCTCAGTCTACATCGAGTACTGGGATGCGACGGGTACGCGCATGCAGGAGCATGTGCGCTCCTACGGCGTCAGCGGCACCGGCCGCTGGTCGCGCCTCCTGACCTCGTCCGTGGCGCCGGAGGGCGCCGTGGCGGCAACCGTCCTGCTCTACTCATCCTCTACCGTGACCACCGACGGCTACTTCGACGCAGTCGAGTTCGGGGTGGGCGTCCCGGTCCTCTTCGACCGAACACCGCAGCCGCCTGCGGAGGTCGATCATCCCGTGGGGCTTTATACAGATGCTGACATCCAGCGCGCAAAGCAGAACATCGAGCGGCACGAGTGGGCGCAGCGCGAGTTCGACGCGATCAAGAGCCGCTGCGAGTGGTGGATGAACCTGCCCGATGAGGAGATCGCGACCTGGATCCCTGAGGGCACTCCGTTCCGCGTCTGCGACTGCCCGAACTGCGGCGCGGCATGGGGCGTGGGGCCCTGGACCTTCCTCTCCGACGGGCGCACGCAGTGCAAGCGCTGCGACACCATCTACCCGAACGAGAAGTTCCCGGAGACGGGCGTCGAAGAGCACGTCAACCCTCTCGGACAGCGCGAGCAGATCAACTCCTACGTGGACGCCGATGGCAAGCGCTTCAGGCTGGAGGGCCTGCGCAAGTACGGGCGGATCAACAAGCTCGGCAACCTCGGCTGGCTCGGGCGGGCGTATGCGCTCACCGGCGACACGGCCTACGCGGAGAAGGTCCGCAATGTCCTCCTGCGCCTCGCGGAGGTCTACCCGGCCTACATCGCCCATGACTGGTACAACATCTACCCCGACTACAGCAACCTGCAGTCCGGGAAGATGTCCGGCTGGAAGCTCCACGACGCGACGACCTTCATCGAGCTATGCCTCGCCTATGATCTTACGGTGGAGAGCGGCGTCTACTCCGACGAGGACCGCTCGCTGATTGAGGAGGGCGCCTTCCGGGAGGCCGGGCGGCTGCTCACCAGCACCTCCCCGCGCGGCTACTGCGTCAACGACGGCCCGTTCCTGATGGCCGCCGGAGGCTACATCGGCAAGCTGCTGGGCGAGCATGACTACGTCGCCTGGGCGATTGAGCCGCCGAACGGCTTCTTCGGCTTCATCGAGGAGAACTTCTGGCGCGACGGGCACTGGGAGGATGGCTCGCCCTCGTACGAACTGATGGCGCTGAACAAGTTCTACGTGCTGCCCGAGATCATGCAGGGCTACACCGATCCTCCGAGCTACGAGGGCCGCGACCGCTACGAGAACCTGGACATGCTCGCGAACCCGCTGCTCAGCAAGGTGCTCGTTGCCGGGATGTACGTCACCTCCCCCGACGGCCATCAGCCCGCGAACAACGACTCCACCTTCGGCGCGAACTACCCCGCCCGGCATGCTGAGGAGAACTACTTCTGGTTCCCGACTGAGCGCAACCTCCGCCTCATGGCGCACGCATACAGGGGCAATGCCAGTGACACCGGCTCGGACTACTCGCTTTTCCGCCGCGATCCGGGGCTGAGTTTCGATGATGTGGAGCCGCTGGACGCCGCGGCCGAGAGCCTCGTGCGGCCGGGCCTCGGCTGGGCGATCCTGCGCGCCGGCGAGGGCGCCGAACAGGTCATGACGCTGCTCGACTTCGGCCCGGTACGCGGCCACGCACACGCGGACAAGCTGAACTTCGCCTTCTGGGCGCACGGGCGCGAGCTGGTCACTGACCTCGGCTACCTCGGCGCGCGGCATCACTACCAGCCGTGGCTGCGCGCCCCCGCCGCGCACAACGAGCTGCTGGTGGATGGCGATGCGCCGAAGATGGCCGCGGGCGAGTTGCAGAGCTTCGCGCCGGGTGAGTTCGCGCAGAGCATTCGCGCCGCCGCACCGGCGGTCTACGATCAGGTTGAGCGCTACGAGCGCACGCTCACGATGGTCGCGCCGCCCGGGGGGCCGGCCTACCTCGTAGACGTCTTCGACGTGAGCGGCGGCGAGCGCCACCTCATGGCCTTCCATGGCGATGGCGAGAGCTTCAGTTCGCCGCTTGAGTTCGCGCCAGACGAGACGGAGTTCATCACCACGAAAGCCGAGTCGGGCGACTGGATCCGCTCACAGGAGCGCGCGACTCCCGATGGCTCATTCACCGCAGACTGGCGCATCGCCGCCGAGGATAGCCCCGGCGTGCGCCTGACAGTGCTCGATGACGCCGCGGCCGCCTGGCACATCACGGCGCCCGGCCTGCGGGATCGCTCGAACACCTGGGGCGACACGACCTTCCACGGACTGCTCTGGGAGCAGCCCGGCCCGACCTCGCGCTTCGTCTCAGTCATCGAGGCGGTCAATGGCTCGCCGCGGCTGCGCAGCATCGAGCGCATCGCGACCTCCAGCCCGATCGCGACCGGCGTCCGCGTGGAGCGCGATGGCGCCGCCGACTACGTCTTCGTCAGCGACACCACCGAGCCCGTGACCGCCACCGAGCCCGCCGGTCTGCAGTTCGCGGGCCGCCAGGCGATCGTCAGCATCCGCGATGGGCAGCCGGTCTTCGCGCGGCTGGTTGAGGGCACGAGCCTGACTCTGGGCGACCTGAAGCTGAGCCGCGCGGGCGCCATGCAGGGCGCGATCGCCGCCTTCGATGACGCGGCGGATACCTTCACCACCGAGGTGCTTCTGCCAGAGGGCGAAGCGCTGCGCGGTCAGCAACTCATCGTGGCGGGCCGCGTGGATGGCGCGTATGCGATCGATCGCGTCGAGCGCACGGCCGCCGGGAGCCTCGTGCACCTTGCAGATGAGCCGATCATCCGCGTGGAGGCCGGCGACACCTTCAGCGTGCCGAGCGTCGTGGAGGTCTCACGCCTCGAGGACGGGACGTGGAGTGTCCGCGCCGACTGCGACGTGGAGACGGAGCTGCCGCGCCCGGCGACCTTCAACTCGCGCGTGATGCTCCGCTCCGGCGCGGGCTGGACGGAGTTGCCGCACGAGCGCACCAACGGCGCCGTCGGCTTCCGCATCCCCGCATCCGGCCTGCACGGCGGCCCGGCGATCCTGCTGCTCACCAACGGAGACGTCGACCTCAGTGACAGTACGCCGCCCGCGGTGGAGCGCGTGCTCATCGATGGCGTCCCATGCCCGACCGCGCTGCAGCCGGGCGTCGCCGACCTCGGCTTCGTCTCCGAACCCCGGACGATCGCGGTGGAGCTGCGCGATGCCGCGAACACGCTCCACGGCGACCCGGTCGTCGCCCTGCTCGGCGCCGATGCGCGCTACACCGTGAGGATCGTGCCCGACCGCAACGATCCGCGACGCGCGACCGCGCTGATCCGTCTGCGCGACCTTCCTGAGGGGCAGTACGATCTGCGCCTGACGGCATTTGACCGCGCGGCGAACGAGGCGAAGCTGGCACTGCGCTTCAACACTCGCGGCCTGGTCTCCATGGCGGGGGAGCTGCGGGTCGCCGGCAGCTCCGGCAAGGTCAGCAAGCCGCTCGAGGAGCTCGGCACACAGTTCTACCGCGCGGAGGCGCCGGGCGACTTCATTGAGTATGACCTCTATGTACCGGAGAGCGGGCGCTACGATCTGACGCTGATAGCCTCCGGTAACCCGAGCTACGCGACCATCCAGCCGAGCCTCGACGGGCAGGCGCTGGGCGAGCCGGTCGACTGCTACCGTGCTTCGCTCGACACCACTGGCGTCGTGGCGACGCTGGGAACGCACGATCTGGCGGCAGGCCCCCACCGGCTGCGGCTGGAGGTTGTCGGGAAGAACGAGCTTGGGAGCGACTACTTCATCGCCTGGCACAGCATCGCGCTGCGTCCGGCGGGAGACTGACACACAGGGAGACGCCAATGAACCGCGCGATGCACGTTGTCGCACTGATTGCGGGAGTGACCGTGATGGCGGCCGGCACAGGGCTCGCCCAGGAGACGAACATGACCGGGCTGATGGCGCACCCTTGCGTGCTGGTCAACCCGGAGATGGTGGAGGGCCTGCGCCAGCGCGCGGCGGATGCAGAGATCAACCGCTTCGGCTTCTCCACCACGGAGGTCTGGCAGGAGCACCTCGCTCTGGCTGATCGCTTCCTGAACGCGGCGCCGTACCGCTACAGCGTCGAGCTTCCGACCGGCACCGGGCAGCCAGGCGTGCCGTGGGAGTACACGCTCAGCGATGAGGAGCCGCCCCGCCACCCGGGCATCAACTACCCGCCCTGGACCGCGATGACCCAGGAGCAGCGCGATGACGCCATCACCGTGCGCCTGAAGGCGCTCTCCTTCGCCTACCTCATCACGCAGGAGCAGCGCTACGCGGAGGCTGCGAAGCAGATCGCGCTGAACCTGGCGGCGTGGGATTACTGGACCGACCCGGACTACGGCGGCGGTATCGCCTGCCTCGACACCGGGCACATCACCAAGTGCATGGGCATCTTCTATGACTGGTGCTACGACACCCTCAGCGACGATGAGCGTGCGAACATCCGCGAGTCGATCGCGGTCAAGGGCTGCGACACCATCATGGCCGGCATCGACCGCTACCCGCCGGAGACGAACGGCTACGCGGTGCTGGCCGCGGGCCTTGGCGCTGGAGGGCTGGCGATCCGCCCCGAGGACTCGCGCGGCGGCGTCTACCTCCAGCGAGCGATTGACGCCACCGCGACCTCGCTGGACCTCTCCGGCGAGGACGGCGGGCTCTTCGAGGGGCCGATGTACGGGACCTACCTGCTCGACAGCCTCGCGCATGTGCTCGATGCGGTGGTCGCGGCGCGCGTCGAGACGGACCTCATGCAGCACCCGTTCCTCGCCACGATGGAGGAGTACGTCATCTCGCAGATGGCGCCCGGCAGCTACCAGATGCCGGTCTTCGGCGATGGCAGCCCCGGGCGCTTCTACCCCGAGACCATGTCCGTCCTCGCGAACAACGGGAGCCGCGCCGCCGCGTGGTACCTCGAGCGGATAGGGCAGCTTCGGCCCTACACGATCCACCAGTTCATGCGCTTCGATCCAGAGGCGCTGCAGCCCGAGCAGCCGCAGTTCAACCCCTCACGGGTGCTCGTGGACCTAGGCCTCGTCTCGCTGAAGACGGGCTACGAGCCTCACACGCCCTACCTGAGCATGAAGTCCGGCCCGCCGGAGACCAGCGTCGGGCACGCGCACTTTGACTCGAACGCGATTGTGCTGAGCTTCATTGGCGAGTGGTTGATCTCCGACCGCGGCTACGCCGCCCGGTACAATCCGCCCGCTGAGAAGTTCACGCGGGGCTCGATGGGCCACTCGACGCTCGTGCTCGATGCCGATGAGACCTACAGGCAGGACGTGACGAGCCCCGCGCCGGGACATGAACAGATCTCCCGCACCGGCGGTCGAATCGAGGAGTTCTTCTCCTCCGACGCGACCGACTACGTGCGCGGCGAGGCGGCCGCGACCTACAACACCGACGACCTGCACGTGCTGGATCGCTTCGCGCGGCAGGTGTTCTACCTCAAGCCCCACCTCTACGTGATCGTGGATGACATCGCGGCACCCGAGGAGCACGCCTACACAGTGACGCTCCAGGCGCCCACGAACGGGATCATCCGGCAGACGGAGGGCCACAACTGGACGATCTCCGGCTCGGTCGCGAGGCTCGACTGCTTCCTTGCGAGCCCGCAGGGACTGGCGACTGAGGCGCTCACCTACCCCGGCGCGGAGTCCTACGGCAGCTACATCGCCGCCACCACCGACCGCACGCGCAATGCCCGGATCGTCACGCTGCTCTACCCGGATGTCTACGCTGAGGGCGGGCTGCTCGCGAACCCGGGCTTCGAGAACGGGATGGTCGGCTGGAAGCCGCGCGCGAACGAGGACCTGCCGAACCACGTGATCGATGAGCAGGTCGCGCACTCCGGAGACGCTTCCGGGCGCATAGACCGCTCCGGCTACTACTACTCCGGCCGCATCGAGGTAAAGCCCGGCGACACCGTCCATGCCAGCGCGTGGCTGCGGACGCAGGGGGTCTCCGAGAAGGGAGCGAGCCTCCGCATCCACTGGTGGAACGCGCAGAGCAAGTGCTTCGCCACCGAGGGCACCGGCGACCTGGCCCCCGAGGACTGGACGCAGGTCGAGGTCACGGGAGCTGCGCCCGAGGGCGCGACGGGCGCCGACATCGGCCTCTACTTCACCGATCCCACAGGCGTCGTCTGGTGGGATGACGTGGTGCTTGAGGCGGACATCGAGCGCGACGTCGTGGTGCGCGCGCCGCTGAGCGGTGTCACGCCACTCGAAGAGGGGGCGCGCGGGATCGCGGCGACGGTCGGCGATGAGCGGCTGGCGGTCGTCACGGCCGGCGGGCCCGTCGAGATCGGCGGCGCGACCATCGCTCATGACGGCGCCTTCGCGGCGGTCACGCTCGCGGATGGCGGCTGGAGCACGCTCTACCTCCAGGGCGGGACGCAGCTTAGCATCGACGGCGAGACCGTGCTGACGCTTCCCGCGCAGGGAACGATCAGCGTCTGGCGGGACGAGGCGGGAGAGATCCGCTCGCAGATGTACGAGTCGCTCGCGCCTCATGCTGAGCCCGTCGAGGCCGACTTCGCGCTCCCCGGGGAGGCGGGATGATGATCGACCGCGACGTGATCTCATCCGCGATGTACGAGGCCATGCGGCTGGCGGCGACACAACTGCCACCGGATGTCGATGCCGCGCTGGTGGCCGCGCTGGAGGCGGAGAGCGATCCGCTCGCGCGCAGGCACATCGAGGTGAGCCTCGAGAACGCCCGCGCGGCCGCCGAGGGCGAGGGGCTCGTCTGCGCGGACACCGGCTTCCCGCTCTTCTTCATCACCGCGGGCAGCCGCACGCAGATCGAGGGCGGCTTCGGCGCGCTGCATGACGCTGCCGCCGAGGCGACCGGCCGCGCCACCGCGGATGCCTACCTCCGACCGACGATGGTGGACCCGCTCACCCGCGCGAACCCCGGCGACAACATCGGCCCCGGCATGCCGCGGGTGCTGCTGAGCTTCGAGGGCGATGGCGACGGGCTGGAGATCACCGCCGCGCCCAAGGGCGGCGGCAGTGAGATCTTCGGCACGTTCTACCGCATGATGTACCCCTCGGATGGCGAGGCCGGCATCCTGAGCTTCGTGCTCGACGCCATCCGCGAGGGCTGCTACGCCGGGAAGATCTGCCCGCCCGCGATCGTCGGCGTCGGGATCGGTGGCACCGCCGACCTGTGCATGGCGCTCGCGAAGGAGGCCGCGGTGCTCCGTCCGATCGGCGTGGCGAACCCCGACCCGAACGTGGCTGCGCTCGAGCGCAAGCTCTTCGACGCAGCACGCAACCTCGGCATCGGCGCGATGGGCGCGGCAGGCACGAGCGCGGTGATGGCCGTCAACGTCGAGACCGCGGTCACGCACACGGCCGCCCTCCCGGTCGCCGTCAACGCCCAGTGCCTCGTCGGCCGGCGCTGGCGCGCGAGCATCTCAGCCAGTGGCGATGTCAGCTTCACGGGTGATCCGGCATGAATGAGACCGTCCGCGACCTCACGCTTCCGCTCTCCGAGGATGATGCGCGAGGCCTCGAGCTTGGCGAGACCTTGACCGTCAGCGGCCTCGTCTTCACCGGCCGCAGCCGCCTGCACATCCGCGCGATCGAGCAGGGCATCCTCCCGCCGCTCGACTTCAGCGCGATCAACTGCTTCTTCCACGTCGGCCCGGTGATGCGCCAGACCGAACCCGGCTGGGAGGTCGTGAGCATCGAGCCAACCTCCAGCATCCGCTTCGAACGCTACTCGCCCGCGCTGGTGCGCAAGCTCGGCCTGCGCACGCTCATCGGCAAGACCACGATGGGCCCCGGCACCGCCGAGGCACTGCGTGAGGTTGGCGGGGTGCATCTGAGCAAGATCGGCGTCTGCGGCAACCTCCTCCGCCGCCAGGTGAAGCGCGTGGTTGAGGTGCACTTCCTCGAGGAACTCGGCAAGACCGAGGCCACCTGGGTGTTCGAGGTCGAGCGCTTCGGCCCGTTCTTCGTGGACATTGACGCGACCGGCCGCAACTACTTCGCCGAGCTTGACGCCCACAGCCGCGAGCGCCTGGCCGCCATGCGCGGCGAACTCGGCATCCCCGAGGACTTCGCCTACACGGAGGTCAACCCGTGAGCGAGACCACGCTGCGGATCGCCTCGCTCAACGGCCTCCTCGGCTACGGCTACCCGCGGGAGAGCCTGCAGCGGGCGCTGGCCATGCAGCCGGATCTGCTGGGCGTGGATGCAGGCTCCACCGACCCTGGCCCCTACTACCTTGGCGCGGGGGAGAGCTTCGTCAGCGACGCACAGGTGCGCAGTGACCTCGAGCCCGCCCTCTGCGCGGCCGTCGAGCACGGCCTGCCGCTGATCGTTGGCACCGCGGGCGGATCGGGCGCGCAGCCGCACCTTGAGGGCCTGCTGGCCATCGTCCGGGAGATCTCGGCGCGCCACGGCCTGCGCTTCCGCATGGCGGTGATCCCGGCGGAGGTGCCGCAGGCGACCGTCCTGCAGGCGCTGCGGGAGGGCCGCGTGACCTCCTGCGGCCCGTCGCATGGGCTGACTGAGGAGCATGTGCGGGCCTGCACGCGGATCGTCGGGCAGATGGGCACGGAGCCGCTGATCGAAGCGCTCAACGGCGGGGCGCAGGTCATCATCGCCGGGCGCTGCTGCGATGCCGGGATCTTCGCCGCGGAGCCGATCCGCCGGGGCTTCGACCCGGGGCTCGCGTTGCACATGGGGAAGATCCTGGAGTGCGGGACGCTGGCCGCGCGACCTGCCGGGGCGAACGATGTGCTCGTTGGCACGATCGGCCCCGACTGGTTCGAGGTCGAGCCCGCCAACCCCGCGAAGCGCTGCACGCCCGAGTCGGTCGCCGCGCACTCGCTCTACGAGCAGCCCGACCCGAACTGCTTCTACGAGCCCGAGGGCATGGTTGACCTCTCCGGCTGCGAGTTCGAGCAGGTTGGCGAGCGCGCGGTGCGAGTGACGGGCTCGCGGCTGGTGCCCGCGCAGGAGCAGACCGTGAAGCTCGAGGGCGCGCGCGCGTGCGGCTTCCGCGCGATCACCATCGCCGGGTTGCGCGACCCGCTGATCATCGAGCGCCTGGGCGAGATCGAGCGCTCCGTGCGAGCTGCGGTCGCGTCCGCGATGGCCGGCACGCTCGCGGCCGAGGAGTTCAGCGTGCGCTTCATCCGCTACGGCCTCGACGGCGTCACGGGCGGGATCGAGCCGCCTCCGGAGCCGCTGCCGCGCGAGGTGGGGCTGGTCATCGACGCCCTCGCGCCCACGCAGGAGCTTGCCGATCGCGTGCTGAAGCTCGCGCGCTCGACGGCCCTGCACCAGCACTTTGACGGCCGCAAGACCACCGCCGGCAACCTCGCGTTCCCGTTCTCACCGAGCGACTTCAGCGGCGGAGCGGTCTACGAGTTCTCGGTCTACCACCTCATGCGCGTCGCCGATCCACGCGCGCTCTTCCCGGTGGCGTTCGAGGAGGTGGGCTGATGCGCCTGTATGACCTCGCGACGACCATCCGCAGCAAGAACGCCGGCCCGTTCCGGCTGACGATCGACCTCGTGCTGCCCGACGCGACTGCCTTCGCGCGGGTGCTCGCGGCGGAGGCGATGCGGCCCGAGCGGATCGCGGCGCTCTACGAGGCTCCCGCCGGGGAGGTGCGCGTCATCCCCTTCGAGCGCATCCTGACGATCAAGGTGACGCTGCCCCGGCAGATCAGCTCGGGCGCGCCCGGCGACCGCGACGTCTACGGCTGCGGCCAGCATTTCCCGCTCGCGAGCCTCGACCTCTGAGCGCCCTCAGTCCTGCTTGACGCCGAGCACGCGGCCGAAGGGCACGCGCAGGGAGATCTGCCCGGAGCCGGGCGCGCCGACGCTGACCGTCTTCTGGTTCACGCGCATGACCTCCGCGTGGTAAAGCGTGCCCCGGTAGCGGAAGTAGACCTGCCCGCCGCAGCACAGGCCGGCCTCGCGAAGCTGAGCGAGGCGCGACTCGCAGCGCTTCTCACGGAGTGCGCGTTGCTCCTGCGCCTGGTCCGGCCAACCACGGAACTTCGTCGCGCTCCCGTTGAGCGTCATCGCGAGCGCCTGCTCCACGCGCTCGGCTGAGAGCAGCCCTCGCTCGCCCGCCTCGCGCACAAGCTCCGCGCACGCCTCCCGCCAGACGTCTGAGTGCTTCTCGCGCGGGCCGACGACGTGGTGTGCAAGCTCGTGGCAGACGATGAAGCTCAGCGTCTCCTCGTCCAGCGGCGGGTGCACCGAGAAGCGGATCCGGCGCAGGCCGTCCTGCAGTGATGCCTGGCCGATGTAGCTCTTCACGCACTTGATCTCGACGAAGTCCACGCGGCCGCGCATCAATCCCTGCACGGCCTCCGAACGCAGGTGTTGCGCCAGCGCCCCTCCATGGACGAACTCAATGACAGGAACCTTTGTGCTTGAGGATGCGTCCCTTGCTCCGGGGCTCACACTCGCCCTCCAACGCTCTTCCTGATGCGGAACGATCATTTCGCCGGGAGGCCCGTGGGGGCCTTCGCCTGCCAGATGGCGCGTGAGTAGGCGAGACCGCTTGGAGGAGGGGCCGCACGAGCGATGCGCGCGCAGCGCGTATCGCGAGGTCGGCCCATTTCGTCGCGGCACCCGTCCCACTACAGGGCCAACCTCGCCTCGCTCGCAGGCTTGCGAGGCTCGTGTGGCCCCTCCGGGTCTTCCTGCGGACTCACTCCGCGGAAGGGTGCAGCGCATGCAGCGGCGAACAGCCGAACGCAGCTTCATACTCTCCTCGCCCAATTGAGAGGCTCTCATGACGCGATCCATCATTCCCGCCGTGCTGCTCGTCGCACTGCTGCGCCTTACGGCTGCGTCCGCCGCCGAGGAGCCTGCGATTCTGTTCGCCGAGGGCGACTGCCAGGCGCCCTTCGTACTGCTCCTGCCCGCCGAGCTCGCCCGCGATCCGGGCGGAGTGACCGTGGTCGCGCATGACGACGGCGCGGGCACAAGGCTCAGCTTCACTGTCGGCCCTCAAGGCTGCTCCGTGACGCAGCAGGGTACGAACGGTGCGCGTGAGCTTGGCCGGGCGGAGGCGCCGCTTCCCGCGGGCGATGACGCCCAGATCCTGCTCAAGCGCAAGCCCGGCGGCGTGGCGATCGCCTACGACGACGCGACGGTCCTGCGCGCGGAGGCCGATCTGCCTGATGGCGGGCGCTGGGGGATTACCGGCGGATCGGAGGAAGCCCTCGATCAGATCATGTTCCAGCCGGTGGACGCGATCGTCTTCGGCGACGACTTCATGCGCGTGCCGGACCAGCCGGACGACTGGGAGCACCTCTCGGGCGAGTGGCGCGTCGCGCAGCTTGAACCGGCGAAGTTCAGCACGAACGCCTTCACGCTGGTGGGCAGCAGTACGGACGACCGGCCCGCTCTGGCGCAGGGCGGGTACTGGTTCTGGGAGGATATGACCGCCGAGGCATCGGTGCAGGCAACCTCGGAGACTGGTGGCTTCGGCATTGGACTCGCATGCCAGCCTGATGGCAGCGGCTACCTGATGCGCTTCCTACCGGAGAGCGGCGCCCGGGGCGTCCTGCAGCTTCTCCGCGTGCAGGGCATGGAGGAGCGCGTGCTGGCGGAGGCGCCGGCGGTGGCGCACCCGGATGAGTGGCACCGCCTGGCCATCAGCGGCGTCGGCGGGCGACTGACCGGCGCACTGGACGGCCTGGAGCTTCTCTCGGCGGACGTCCCCGAGCTTGCCCACGGGCAGATCGCCCTCTTGGTGCGAGGCAGCGACCCTGTGGCGTTCGATGACGTGGTAGCTTACTCCGGCCCGCGCCGCGACGACCCGCCCGTCACGCTCTCCTACCAGCAGGAGGCGGCCGACCCGAACGCGCAGGTGTTCATCAACGATCAGTACATGCAGGAGTGGGCCGATGAGCGCGACCAGTGGCGCTCGGGCACCGGCGGCCTCTGGCACAGCGGCTACTACTGGGGCGACGTGGAGCTTGCGTGGGAGATGACCGGGCGCAGGTACCAGGGGGCCGGCGAACTGCACATCTGCGTGCCCGCGGGTGAGGTGGCCTTCAACCCGCCCTCCGACCCGCAGCCCGGCTGTCACCTCTCCATCGAGCAGGCCGACGGGAAGCTCGCGCTGACGCTGCGCGAGGGCACGGAGGTCCGCGCGGAGGCGACGGTCGAGTCGCCGGAAAGCCCTGTGACGATCACCCTGCGGCGGCGCGCGAACGCTGTCGAGGCGCTGGTCGGCGACGAGGTAGTCGCGAGCTTCGAGACGGGCCTCCCCGCTGCGGGCAAGGTCGGCATGACCGGCGGCGCCGCACGGATGCAGGCATCGGGCCTGCGCATCGTCTCGCACAACGTGGTTGATGATACCTTCCGCTCCGCGCCCACTGACTGGCACATCGGCTCCGGCGAGTGGGGCGTCTCCAGCCGCTGGGACTGCACGCCGCGCTGGTCGTGGTTCCAGGGTCGCTCGGAGGACCTCGCCTCCGTCTGGACGCGCCGCAGCTTCAGCGGCGACATGATCATCGAGTTCTTTGCAGGCATCTCCATGGACCAGCCGTGGGCGCCCTTCTATCGCCATCCCGGCAACCTCTGCGTCACGCTTGGCGGCTCGAACGACACCCCCGGCAGCGGCTACTCGTTCATCGTCGGCGGCTGGGGCAACACCGCCGCAGGCATCTTCCGCAAGGGCGAGCTTGTCGCGCAGTCGCCCGGGTTCGTGCTGCCCGACGTCCTGGATTCCCTCGGCGGCACCACCGGCCGCGAGGACGCGCACAAGCTGCACAACGAGTGGTGGCGCATCCGCGTCGAGAGGACCGGCGCGACCGTGCGTCTGCTGTTGGACGGCAAGCTCGCCGCGACCTTTGAGGACCCCGAACCCCTCCCCGGCGGCGCGGTGGGCATCTGGACGCTCGACCAGGCGATGACCGTCGCCCGTGCGCGCATCTACTACCAGCAGTACGAGCGCGTAGCCCCGGGGGCGCGCCCGGAGCCGGCGGTGGTGACGGAGCCTCCCGCTGAGGTTCGGCCCGGGCAGCCCACGGCCACCTTCGAGGCGGGCGCGGGCGGCTGGGGGCCTGCGGTCCCCGGCAGTTGCGCTGTGGCCCTGGAGGAGCGCGAGGGCGGACGCTGCCTCGCGGTCAGCAACCCAGTCGCAGGTGGCCGCTTCGCCCTCGCGACGCCTCTCGCAGGCGTGGACCTGCGCGAGCATCCGCTGCTGGCGTTTGAGTACGCCATCCCCGATGACGTGATCATGGACCTCTTCGCGACGGTGCGTGGCCAGCGCTACCGCATTGCGTTGACGGGTCCGGACGAGCCCGCGCCCGGCATCGAGGACGCCGGCCGGGTCCGCGACGTGCAGGCCGACGGGCAGTGGCGCCAGGCGCTGGTGGACCTGCTCGGGCTGCTGCTGCCGTTCGTCCCGGCTGACGGGCCGGTCGAGCTTGGGGTGCTGGAGTTCGCGGCGTACGCGGCGCCGGAGTATGCGCGCGCGGGCATCGGCGGGAACCCGAAGGGGGCCGCCTGGCGCCTCGACAGCGTCTCCCTCGGCGGTGTGCGCGACCTGGCGGCGCCTGACCGCCAGGCGCCTGTGCTGGAGGCATCCGAGCCGCAGCCGGATGCGCGCTGGCTCGGCCGGACCCTCTCGGTGCGGGTGGCCGACGAGGGGCCCGCGGGCATCGACGAGCGCTCACTGGAGCTTCGTGTGGGCGATCGCCGCTTCCGCCTCGTCGACCGTGGCCTGCGCTGGAGCGCCTGCGATGGCGTGCTGGCGCTGGACCTGCGCGAGGCCGGACTGACGCTGGCTCCCGGCAAACAGGTGAGCGTTCAGGCGCAGGCGGCCGACCGCGCGGGCAATCGCGCGAAGGCGCTGAAGTATGCCTTCACGCCGGACACCGGGGCCGATGGCGCCGCGCCCGATCGGCCCGCGCTGGCGGGACTGCCGCCCTCGCCGCTGGACTGCGACTTCGAGGCCGATGCGGGGCCGCTCGTGCCCTGGGGCGTGGATGCCGCGGTGGAGTTGCGGCGCGCGCGCGATGCGGCCACGGGCAACCCCGTCGGAGGTCAGTGGTGCCTTGAGGCGCGCTGCACGAAGCCGGGCGGGCTGTTCGGGCTGTCGCTTGGTGTAGCGCCCTTTGACGCCTCGCGTTTCCCCGTGCTGGAGTTTGACTACCGGGCCACTCGGGAGCTCCGTGTGGACCTGATCGTGGAGGTGGATGGCAGCCGGCGGATCATCAAGTTCACGGACAACGACGGCACCTGGCGGCCGATCGGAAGCGCCCGTGCGGTCGCTGACGGCCACTGGCACCGGGCCACGATCGATCTGCAGACGATGCTCTCCCGCGCCTGCGGGCGCAGTGCGCCGCTGCCGGTCACGCAGATCGCCTTCGCGAGCAGCGGCTGGCCCGGAAACCGCGAGGACACGCGCTGGTGGCTGGATAACGTGCGCCTCGTGCCCGCGGCTGACCTCGGCACGCTGCAGAAGCTCGCGCTTCTGTCGCGGGATGAGAGCGGAGTGGCGGGCTTCGCGTGGGCTGTGGACGAGAACGCCTTCACCGAGCCGCCTGAGACAGTCACTGCGGGGCACCCTTCGGAGGCGCTGGCCGCGCTCGCAGGGCGGCCAGCGTGGCTCCATGCCGCTGCGGTGGACGCCGCCGGCAACCGATCGGAGGCGGCGCACATCCTCCTGCGGCCCGTCGCGCACGAGGACACTGCGCCTCCGGTCGCTACCGTGGAGGCGCCCGCTGCAGGCGCGAAGGCATGCCCTGACAGCATCTCCGTGCGCGTCACCGACGAGGGCCTCGGTGTGAGCCCGGCCGATCTCGCGCTGACGATCAACGACCGCCGCTGGACGGTCTCCGACGAGCCGCTCACCTGGGATGCGGCGGCCGGCCTGCTCACCTGGCGGCTTCCGCCGGGCGTCTCTCTCGGAGCGGATGGTGCGCAGGTGCGCTGCCGCCTCGAGGCGCTGGATCTCGCCGGCAACGCGCTCCAGCCGCTGGCGTGGAGCTTCACGCTGGACGACGCGAGCGACACGACGCCTCCGCCGGCGCCGGTCGCGAGCTACGTGCCCGCCAATGTGGCTGACAGCAACGACTTCGAGGCGGGCACCGGCGGCTGGGGGAACTTCATCGCCGGGCAGGTCCTGCGGCTGGACGGGGGTGGCGCGACCGGCCCGGGCTGTGCGGAGCTTCGGCACCTCGGCGGCGGCAACGGCTTCGTGCTCGTGCGCGACTTCGGCGACGGCTGGCGCGATCATCCGATCGTGCGCTTCCACTACCGCTCAGACAGCCCGAGCCCCGCGCGGCTGGAGGTCTTCGGCACCACCTTCGACGGCTCGCGCGACCAGTGGACCTCGCTCGGAACGCTCCCGATCTTCGGCAACGGGTGGCTCACCGCTGAGCTGGATGTCGCACAGGTTCTGCGCCGAACGAGCCCGTCGCTCGACATCCACCGGATCTTCCTGAGCATTACGCTGCCGCCCGATGGAGCCATTTTGGTCGATGATTATGCGATGTACTCGGCCGTGGCGACCGAGGCCGGCTTCCGCTGGGCCGCCCCCGTAGACCCGAGCGGGATCGCGGGCTACTCGTGGGTGCTTGATACAGCCGACGACACCGTCCCGCCGGAGCAGATCACCGGCTCGGACCTCAGCACGGCGTATACTGATCTTACGCCCGGCCGCTACGTCTTCCACCTGCGCGCATGCGACGGCGCGGGGAACTGGGGGCCGCCCACGCACCTTCCGATCACACTGGAGGCGCAGCAATCAGCAGCACAGGGCAATGGGTGATCTCGCTCAGGAATCTCAGGTAGGCGCCGATACTGGCGGAGTGAAGGCTTCACCGGGCACACAGACTCGGTCGGCCGGGAGATCATTCCGTCATGAGGTTGTCCGGAACCTGGAAGTTGCTCGTCGGCATCGCCGTAACTATTCTCCTCGCATGGCTTGTCGCCTGGTTGTCGGTGGAGCAGAACGGGGCCGCGAGCAAGATCGCGGAGCTCGCGGGCGCGGTTTTGCGATCCGCAGACGCGGAGCCTGAGGAGGCCGATGGGCCGTGGCCGCCGGTGATCGCCTTCGTCGGCGATGTGCTTCCCCTGGCGGATCGTGACTACTGGGGCCGCATGGGTTCCCTGCTGACCTCCGCGGACTTGACGATCTGCAACCTCGAGTGCCCGATCTCCTCGCGCGGTTCGCGCACCGAACTGAAGCTCGACCCGAACGATCGCGCGCTGCCGAACGAGTACTTCTTCCGCGCGCCGCCACACCAGGCTGCGAAGCTCGCCGAGGGCGGCTTTGATGCTGTGACCCTCGCGAACAACCACATCATGGACTACGGGAATCACGCGCTGGAGGACACGCTCCGCCCGCTGGATGAGGCGGGCATCCTGCACACCGGTGCCGGGATGGACCGTGATGCGGCGCGTGAGCCGCTGGTAACGACGCTCAAGGGCGAACGGATCGCGATCGTGGCATACGTGGACGCCGCCACCCTCCCGGATACCACGCACTTCGCCGCCAAGCACGACACGCCCGGGACGGTCTTCGTGCACGGCGACGGCTCCGGGCAACCGACCGCGCAGACGGTGAAGCTCCTGCGTGAGGACATCGGCGCGGCGAGCCGCCAGGCGGACTTCGTCATCGCCTCCTTCCACTGGGGCACGGAGGGCAAGGACGATCCCGCCCCGCTCCAGCGCAACCTCGCCCACCTCGCGATCGACTCGGGCGCGAAGATGGTCATCGGCCACCACCCGCACGTGCTGCAGGGGCTGGAGATCTACAAGGGATGCCCGATCGCCTACAGTCTCGGCAACTTCGCGTTCCCGACTCCGTGGGTGAACAACCAGTTCACCGCGGTGCTGAACGTGCAGATCGAGGACGGGCGGTGGAAGCGCCTCGCGTGGCATCCGGTGCGTATGGAGCACATCACGGGCGTCCCCGCGCCCGCGCAGGGCGGCGACCGCCGGCGGATGATCTCGCGGCTCAGTGCCCTCTCCGGGTCGCTCGGGACCACCTACCAGACGGGTGGCGAGGGCGCTCCGCTGTGGCTGCAGCGCTCAACCGCGGCCGCTGAGGATGCGTTCGCCACTAGACCGCACCCCGAAGTCGAGGGGATGGCGGTGGTGAGCTTCCGCGCGTGGGAGCTTGAGGAGAGCCGGAAGGTCGCCCGGGAGCGGCGGGTGGTCGTGGCACAGGAACTGGCGGACGAGGTGCGGGCGATCTTCCGCGAGATCTACGAGCGCGAGGAGCAGTTCCCGATCGCAGAGGTGATCGGCTACGACTACCGTACGCTCGCGGGCTCCGAGGACCGCCTGTCCTTCCACGCGGCGGGGCGCGCGGTAGACCTCAATCGCCGGCAGAACCCGATGATCGAGGGCGGCCGGAAGATCGTCCACCCCGACGAGCCGCCGTATGAGCCGGGGGAGTGGCGGCCCGGCGAGGACCCGTACTCGATCACTCCCGATGGCTCAGTCGTGCACGCCTTCACCAGCCGCGGCTGGCGCTGGGGCGGGAACTGGACGAGTATGAAGGACTACCAGCACTTCGACAAGCCGCGGTAGCGCTACAGCAGGCTCTCGACGTGCTCGCGCAGCCCCTCTCCGATCGGCGTGTTCGGCACCTTCAGCCCCGCGAGACGTAGCGGCGTGAGGTCGTAGATGCGGTGGCAGAGGAACGACTGCCACTCCGGGTGCTCCGCGCGCGCCTGCGCCACCGGGACCTCCTCCACGCGCAACTCCACGCCCAGGATCTCAGCGATGATCTCATAGTAGCGCACCGACTCGATGATGTCCGGGCCAACAGAGCAGTAGATCGCGCGGTCCGCGAGGTCGCAGCCGTGGGCGCTCAGCGCCAGCTCCGCAAGGTCGCGCACGAAGATCGGCTGCTGGAGGAAGTGGCCGCCGCCGATCAGCCTCAGGGTCTCGCCCGCGCGCATCCGCTCGATGAGCTTCGGGTCGCGCCCGTGCTCCGGGAGGCAGCCAAGCTGCGAGCCGGGGCCGTAGATGTGGCAGGGGCGGAAGACCGTCCAGCGCATGTCGCCGGTGTCAGCCCCGAGCAGCACCTCCTCGCAGGCGCGCTTGCCGGGGCCGTAGCCCTCGCCCTTGAGGAAGTGCGGGTTGTCGAAAGGCTGCGGGAAGGCACGCTTCAGCGGGTCGAAGACGAAGTCGGTGGAGATGAACACGAGGTGCCCCACGCGCGGTGAGAGGAGCTCGACATCCTGCTGCGCGTCGGGCGCCTGGTAGCCGATGCTGTCTACCGCGAGGTCCCACTCGACTCCGGCGCCCTCGATAGCCGCCGCGAAAGCCTCAGGCTCCTTGCGATCCGCTATGAGCGTGTTCACGCCCTCAGTGAGCGGCTTCTGCCCGCGTGTGACCGTCCAGACACTATGACCGGCATCACGCGCCGTCCGCGCGATTGTGCCACTGACGAAGCCGCTACCGCCGATGACCAGAACCTTCAGCCTGCCGCTGCTCATGCTCGTAGACCTCCCGGGAAGACGCGCTTAGCGGCGAGGGGGTTCGGCGAGCGCGGGCGGATACCTGCCTGTGGCAACAACCGCAGGCACGAATGCCTGCGCCACGAACAAACACGCGCGCTCGTGGCTGTCGCCGTCCCCGCATCCGTCCGTAGCGACGGGCATGGGGCCGTTAGTCGTTGCCGTCAGCCGTTCGCCGCATCCGTCCGTAGCGACGGGCATCCTGCCCGTCAGCCGTTACCCTCCCACTTCCAGTCGCGGATCTCCGGCGTCTCGTCCCCGTATTGCGAGATGTACTCCCGGTGGTCGATCAGCCGGTCGCGCATCTCCTGCCGGACGTGCGCCGCCGTCTGGCCGAGGCCCGGGACGCGGTCGATCACGTCCATCACGAGGTGGTAGCGGTCGATGTCGTTGCGCACCGCCATGTCGAACGGCGTGGTGGTCGTGCCCTCCTCCTTGAAGCCGCGCACGTGGAGGTTCGGGTGGTTCGTCCGGCGGTAGGCCAGCCGGTGGATCAGCCACGGGTAGCCATGGAAGTTGAAGATGATCGGCTTGTCCTTCGTGAAGATCGTGTCGAACTCGCGGTCGGAGAGCCCGTGCGGGTGCTCCTTCTCGGGCTGCAGCTTCATCAGGTTAACCACGTTCACCACGCGGATGCGCAGGTTCGGCAGAAGCTCGCGCATGAGGCTCACCGCCGCCAGCGTCTCCATCGTCGGCACATCCCCTGCGCATGCCATGACCACGTCCGTCTCGCCCTCCTGATCGTTGCTCGCCCACGGCCAGATGCCCACGCCGGCGGTGCAGTGCTTGACCGCCGCGTCCATGTCCAGCCATTGCGGCTGCAACTGCTTCCCCGCGACGATCACGTTCACGTAGTCTCGGCTGCGCAGGCAGTGATCGGCGACCGAGAGCAGGCAGTTGGCGTCCGGCGGGAGGTACACGCGGATCACGCGCGCCTGCTTGTTCACCACGAGGTCGATGAAGCCGGGGTCCTGGTGGCTGAAGCCGTTGTGGTCCTGCCGCCAGACATGCGAGGTCAGCAGGTAGTTGAGCGAGGCGATCGAGCGCCTCCACGGCACCTCATCGCGCGCCACATCGAGCCACTTCGCATGCTGGTTGAACATCGAGTCGACGATGTGGATGAAGGCCTCGTAGCAGGAGAAGAAGCCGTGGCGGCCGGTGAGCAGATAGCCCTCCAGCCAGCCCTGGCAGGTGTGCTCGGAGAGGATCTCCATCACACGGCCCTCGCGCGCGAGGTCCACGTCGAACTCGTCCATCTGTGCCATCCACTGCCGGTCGGTCACCTCGAAGACTGCGTCGAGGCGGTTGGAGGAGGTCTCATCCGGGCCGAAGAGGCGGAAGTTGCGGCTCTCCTGGTTCTCTGTCATCACATCGCGCAGGAACTTCCCGAGCACTCGAGTGGATTCGGCCTCCACCGCCCCCGGTGAGGGCACATCCACCGCGTAGCTCGTGAAGTCCGGCAGGCGCAGGTCGCGCAGGAGCAGGCCGCCGTTGGCGTGCGGGTTGGCGCCCATCCGCCGGTCGCCCTTCGGCGCGAGGTCGAGGATCTGCTGCACCGGCCGCCCACGCTCATCGAACAGCTCCTCCGGCCGGTAGCTCTCCATCCACTCCGCCAGGCGCGCGCGGTTCTCAGCGTTGTCGCGCACGCTCTTCATCGGCACCTGGTGGGAGCGGTAGTGGCCCTCCATCTTCTCGCCGTCAATGCTCTCGGGGCCCGTCCAGCCCTTCGGGCTGCGCAGCACGATCATCGGCCACAGCGGACGTTCCGCCGAGCCCTCCTCGCGCGCGGCGTGCTGGATCTCCGCGATCCTGTCCGCCGCGTAGTCGAGCGTCGCGGCCATCTTCTGGTGCATCTCAGTCGGCTCCGAGCCCTCCACGAAGAGCGGCTCGTGCCCGTACCCGCGCATCAGCGCCTCAAGCTCCGCATGCGGGATGCGCGCGAGCACGGTTGGGTTCGCGATCTTGTAGCCGTTGAGATGCAGGATCGGCAGGACCGCGCCGTCGGTCGCGGGGTTCAGGAACTTGTTGGAGTGCCACGCGGTCGCCAGCGGCCCGGTCTCAGCCTCGCCATCGCCGATGACGCAGGCGACGAGCAGCTCCGGGTTGTCAAATGCGGCTCCGTAGGCGTGTGAGAGCGAGTAGCCCAGCTCGCCGCCCTCGTGGATGGAGCCGGGCGTCTGCGGGGCGGCGTGGCTCGGGATACCGTAGGGGAAGGAGAACTGCTTGAAGAGCTCCTTCATCCCCTCGCGGTCCTGAGTGACGTGCGTATACAGCTCCGAGTAGCTGCCCTCGAGCCAGGTGGCGGCGACGATACCCGGGGCACCGTGGCCCGGTCCGGTGATGTAGATCACATCCAGGTCGCGCGCCTTGATGATCCGGTTGAGGTGCACGTAGATGAACGTGAGGCCGGGGACAGTGCCGAAGTGCCCGAGCAGGCGGGGCTTGATATGCGCCGGCTCCAGCGGCTGCTCCAGCAGCGGGTTGTCCATGAGGTAGATCTGCCCGACGGAGAGGTAGTTCGCGGCCCTCCACCAGGCATCCATCCACTTCAGTTCATCATCAGAGAGCGGTGCAGCGCTACGCTCAGCGTTGGCTCCGACGGCCATGGCAGTGTCCTCCTCATGCTCCCGCACACAAAGAGTCGCGCGAGCATTCCGTTCGCGTTTCCGAAGGATTCACCGCACGACCGCCGGGGCCTGCATGGATCGGCACTGTCAGAAGCCCAGGGGAGCGTCGCAGGCAGAGGCGTGGTGAGGGCTTCGACAGTCGCGCCCTGATTGACCGCAATGTATGAGAACGTAAGAATCGTCTGCTGCCCTTCTTCGCGTCCATCGAGATACTCGCTGACATAGCGGGACGGAAGGAGTACACCATCGGCGTACGGCAACCATTCAGGGGCCTCGTGGCGCGCGCGCAGGGCGGCAGGGGATTCGGGTGTGGCGGAGAACCGGCGCGGGGGGAGGCCGGCATCGCTTACCAAAAGCGCCACCGTTCCATACTCCTCGATCTGTCGCCAGACATATGTTTCGGCATCAACCCATATGTGGACCTTCGTGACGGCAGGACAACCCGGTAGATACAGCCCCTCCGCCAGCTCTGGCGGCAGATCGACCTGGAGCAGGTGACACTCGTGACCGCGTATACTCTCACTTCGTTCGTAGGAAACGAATGTCGTACCGCTCAGCAGGCGCGGCAACCAGCCCAGCGGACAGATGTACCGATCTGCCGCGGAGGCGCTCTCCCGAACCGTGACCTCGCCTTCCGCCGCACGCTCGACGGTCAGAGTGGCGCCATCGCTCACCGCGACGCGCGAGTAGCCATTGGTGACTTCACCCTCGGTGACGACAGTGGTCTCCTCGATGCGGTAGCGTCCGCCGCTGAGGTAGAGAAAGGAGCCCTGTAGAGCCGTCGTGCGCGAAATGCTGGATTCCGCGGTAACGCGCATCAGGAACTGCTGGTCGATCTCGTCTATCTCTGCCGGCGTTGCGTCAATGGCATTCTCGCGCATCTGGTCGAATGCGTGGCGCAGGGCGGCTCTGGTTGCGCCCAGCTGCTGGGGGGATCTCGCATTGATCAAGCGCGACCCCTCGTAAGAGCCGAGAACATCCTGCACTTCGCTCCAGCGATTTGCGACTGCCTCAACGATCTCTTCCGCCGTTGGCTGAGCAATGCAGAACCCAGATGACACGATGGTCGCGACCACCACGCTGAGGGACAGAGTGCGCATTCTCATCCTCCCACCGACCTCCTGTCCAACCTTCATCCGTCTTTCGACGCGCGCCCGGCGGAACTCGCATGTTGAACTCACTCGCACGCGCATACGTTGCAGTCGTCGGTATCACTGAAGCTCCCGCCGCCTTTGTACTCAATCACCCAAATGTGGTTGAGCCTGGGCTCTACCTTTCCCACACACTTTGCAGTGCCTTCTCCCGCACAGCCGTAGTACTTGTAGTCCGTGTAGGTTACCTTCATATCCCCTTCTTGCCAGGATATCGTCATCGCCCCATCCTTCTGCTATCCGCATCGGTCCTGGCACGTCTCGTTGGCAATTGCAGGAGACTGGGTTGAGAATGCCACCGTGAGACTTGCCACGACCAACGCGCGGAACACCATGCCCATGTTCATCCTCTGTCACTCCTTCATGCACAGCGTTCTATGCCCTCTATGGATCTGTACGCTTCACGACTACCGGTATCCGGACAACCAGCGCGCCGGGTACATTCGTGGTCAGCACTAGTGCAGCGTCCATAAAAT
>DHPY01000063.1:0-3671 GCA_002411015.1 Armatimonadetes bacterium UBA5352
GGGGGGGGAACCCCCGCCGCTACGGAACGGATACGTCGGACGGCGGCCCCTCCCCCCGGCCCCCTCCCCCTTGCTCGCTGCGCTCGCTGGCGGGAGAGGGGGAGGAAGGCAACGACTGGCGGGCTGGAAGCCCGCCGCTACGAAACGGATACGGCGAACGGCAAAGGCGTTACGTACACGAACGGGGCGCGGCCTTCATCGGCCGCGCCCCGTGTTCCGTGTCAGTTTGCGGGCGTCAGATCCCCAGCGCCGCGCGCTTCTTGTCGATGTGCGCCGCGATGCCCTCAGCCACCGCCACCGGGTCGTCGCCGAGCGCGACCTTGCCGCCGGTGATGCCCTCGAGGTCCTCGGTCAGGAGCTTCACGACCTCCGGCGAGCCGCCGACCTGGGGCGTGGGGGAGACGTGCGTGTAGAGGCCAAGCGCCAGCGCCCCGAGCGCGTCGATCGTCGCCTTCTGCTCCATGTACTCCGGAGCGGTGACGGCGATCGGAAGCTGGCTCGGGTCCACGCCCAGCGCATCGGCGACCGCGCCGACCAGCAGCGCGATCCGGCCGCAGTCCGTGCAGGTGCCGAAGCTCAGGACCGGCGGCACGCCCAGAGCCTCGCAGACGCCGCGCAGGCTGTCGCCGGCGAGCGACTGCGCCTCGATCGAGTTCAGGCCCGCAACCTGCGTCGCCGCGTTCCCGCAGCCGGCCGAGAGCACGAGGATGTCGCGCTTGATGAGCTCCTTCACGACGCCCACGGTCAGGCTGTCCTGCGGGCCGTTCTTGAGGGTGGTGCAGCTCACCATCGCGACGATCCCGCGGACCGCGCCGCCCGTCACCGCGTCGAGCAGCGGCTCGAGGGTGCCGCCGAGGGCGCTCAGCACGGCCTCGGTGGAGAAGCCGGTCATGATCTCCTGGCGTCGCTCGACCGGGTTCGTCTCCTTGCCCTTGCGCTCGCTGAAGTTCGCGATCGCGATGTCGATGAGCTGCTGTGCCTGCTCCGCGGCCTTCTCCGGCGCGTACTCGATCCGCTCATGGGTGCCCGGCACGCCGATGAGCTCCGAGACCGCAACGAGCTTCGTGTTGTAGCGATCGGCGATTTCGCCGAGCGATGGGACCGAGCAGTTCATGTCCATCGCGAAGACGTCGATCGCGCCGGTCGCGATCGCATACTCCTCCGAGAGCCAGTTGCCGGTGAGGCCGACGAAGACCTCGCTCTCGTTCAGCCGCTGCATCATCTCCTGGCCGGTCTCGATGGAGCCGACGATGCGCAGGCCCTTCGCGCCGGCGTCCTTCGCGCGCTGGTGGACCTCCTCAGCCTCGGCGGCCTGCACGAGCGCGAAGCCGATGAACGGCTCGTGACCGTTCGGGACGATGTTCACGTAGTCGGGGTCGAGGATGCCGAGGTCCACGTGCGCGGTGTGCGGGGTCGGCGTGCCGAAGATCGCGTCCTGGCCCATCTCCAGCGGCACCTGCACGGCATAGAAGGTCGCGATGCCCATCCGCAGCGAGGTCTTCGCGAGCGAGACGTAGTCGCCGTCAATGTTAGTCATCCCGCGCGTAACCGCGTCCTGCAGCACGAACAGGGGGCCGCCGGGGAAGATTCCAAGCTCCCGCCAGAGCTTCTTGCGGCTCTCCGGCGCGAGCTTCTCGACCCAGATCGACTCCTCCTCGAAGGGCTGCGCCATGGAGGCGAGGATGCCCTTGCCGACCGCGACCGCGCGGGCGTTCACGTCGGGCTCGTTGATGTCGAGGACCGCCGCGAGCATGTCCAGCTTGGACTCGTCCGCGATCTTGAAGGGAGCCTTCCCCTCGCCGATCGCGATCAGGGTGTTCGCTACCTCGGTCGTGTGATGCGAGTAGGCGGCGAGGCCCATCTGGTTGAGGTGCATCATGTTGCGCATGACCATGCCCGCGCCATCGATGCCGCAGACGCCGCGCGGGGCCTTCGGGGTAATGCGGCACGGGCCCTGGCTGCAGAGCGAGCAGCGCAGCCCAGACTCGCAGAACGGGCAGCGATTGCCCTGCGCGTCGTAGCGATCCGCGACGTTCGTGGCCTCGTCCGCGGCCATGACATCGTACTGCTGATTGACCGTCTGATGCAGACTGACTGTCTCCGGCATAGTGGCAGCCTCCCATTTGATTCTCTTACAACAGGAACATAGATGGATTCGGCGGCGCTGCGGATTCTCCCCCCGGGTTCAGCGAACGTCCTGCGCTATCCGGCGATCTTCACGATCAGCTCCTCGTACGGGACGTCGCTGCCAGCCCGCTCCAGCGCCGTGCGCACCAGCGCCGCGAGCCCGGAGCAGCAGGGGACCTCCATCCGCGCCACCGTTACGCGCTTGAGGTCGTGGGCGCGGAAGATATCGGTCAGCTTCTCCAGGTACGGCCCAACCTCGTCGAGCTTCGGGCAGGCGGTGATGACCTGCTTGCCCGCGAGCAGATCGCGGTGGAACGAGCCCATCGCGTAGGGGACGCAGTCGGCGGAGATCAGCAGGTCGGCGCCATCGAGCCACGGGGCATGCACCGGCACCAGCGTGAGCTGCACCGGCCAGTTACCAAGCCGCGAGGGCTGCGGCGCATCGGCCGCGAGCGTCTCCTGCGCCAGGCCTGCCGCGAACTTCATCGCGGCCGCGCCGGGGCAGCCGCCACCGCTGCAGGGGCTGGCGGCTGGCACATGGGGCTCGCCCAGGTGCTCGGAGACCGCGCCCTCGTCGAACTCCTCAGCCTCGCGCTCTATGATCGTGATAGCGTCCTGCGGGCACTCGCCCAGGCAGTTCCCGAGGCCGTCGCAGAGGGTATCCGCCACGAGCTTCGCCTTCCCGCCGATGATCTGGATCGCGCCCTCCTCGCAGGATGGCACGCACAGTCCGCAGCCGTTGCATTTCTCTTCGTCGATCTGGACGATCTTCCGCAGGGTCTTCGTCGGCATGGTCCCTCTCCTCAATCGCCGGAGCGCGCTCCGGTGTCCTCGTCGTCACAGAGGTTGGCAGCGATCTGCGCGATCGTGCGGGCGCCCAGGCCCGCCTCAAGCTCCTCCTGCACGCGCAGCCAGGTGGGGCGGAGGGGGCAGTGGCCCGAGCGCGGGCAGACGCCGAGGCCGATCACGCAGCGGTTCACCTGAAACGGCCCCTGGACCGCATCGACCACATCCAGCACGGTGATCTCCTCGGGAGGGCGCTCGAACGCGAAGCCGCCGGACGGTCCTCGACGCGCGGTCACAACGCCCGCGTCCTTGAGCGACCGCATGATCTTGTGCATGAAATCGGTCGTGGTGTCGGCGGTCTCCGCGAGTTCCTCCGCAGTAAAGGCCTCGACATCACGATGCGCCGCCATGTGCAGCAGCGCGCGCAGACCGTATCCTGTGTTTCGCTTGATGAGTTCCATCTTAATTCTGGACCACCTTACTCCACTATAGAGCGCGTGTCAAGTACTCAGCCCGGATTTCTTGCGCGAGTTGGTGGTGCAGGCTGGGAGCCCGCCCCACGGAACGCCTCTTCTGCCCCCGTCACGGAAGGGCTCTTCTGCCCCCGTCACCGATTGGCTTCTTTACCCCCGTGGCGCAGGCTTCCAGCCTGCGGTCGTTTCGCCTTCGTCGTTCTGAGGGACAGGCTTTGTAGCCGGTCAGTGTGTTGATTGCTCCGCATCTTCGATCAACGACTGGCGGGCTGGAAGCCCGCCGCT
>DHPY01000063.1:3814-13547 GCA_002411015.1 Armatimonadetes bacterium UBA5352
CGCCGCTACGGAACGGATACGGCGCACGGCATGGGCGACGACCGACGTCTACGGCGGCAGGCTGGAAGCCCGCCCCACGGAATGGCTCTTCTGCCCGGTTACTGCGGCCGGACAGCCCCGGCTGCGCCTCCTCCTGCTCCCTCGCGCCGTTGCCTGCTCCGGCGGGCTATGTTATTATTCTGTGTACTGACCGGTGAGAGGTGACACGTTGTCGGAGGCCCGCGGCGCACAAGAGATCGTTCACGTCGTCGCGAGGCGATCTCCCCAGATCGAGGAAGACATCGCATCCGTCGGCGCGGTCATGAACTCGTGGGGGTACGCGATCCGCGCGATCGGGCCGTTCACTCGCGGCGGGCGTGGCACGCTCCGCGCGTCCGGGATTGAGGCACAGGAGATCACCGCGCCCGCGTCCTCCGGGGGATGGCGCTGGAATGAGGCCCGCGCGCTGGCGCAGACCATCCGGGGCGCGGAGCCTGCGCTGATCCACGCGCACGGCTTCAGCGCGGGCTTCGCCGCGCTGCTCGCCCGCGGCGGTGGCAGAGAGCCGACGAAGGTGGTGCTCTCGCCGCACCTTCTCCCGCAGGTGCTGCGCGAAGATCGGCGCTTCGGTCTGCGGGCGGGGGCGTACCGGTGGGTGCTCGACCGAGCTGATGCGATCGTCATCCCCACCGAGGTCCAGCGCGAGACGCTGGCTGAGCTGCATCCCGCCGCCGCGGAGCGCGCTGAGATCGCGCCCTACGCCCGCCCGACGGGCGCTCAGCCCGACTCCCTCGACCTCGGTCGCCGGCGCGCGCTACTTGGCATCACGCAGGCCGCGGTGGTGGTAGGCTGCGTGATCGACGCGCTTGCTGACGAGGAGCTGGCCGAGTTCCTCGACGCCGCGGCGAGCATCTGCATGGACTATCCGAGCCTGGAGTTCGCGCTCATCGGGCGGCGGGTGGATCGCGAGCGCTACCATGACATGGCGCATGAGCGGGGGCTGCTTGGCGCGACGGTCTTTGTTGATCCGCACGATCGCTTCCGGCGCGCGATCTCGGCGCTGAATGTGCTGGTGACGCCGCAGCGCGGCTGGCCGTCGGGGCTGCTGGCGCTTGAGGCGCTGGCGGCGAGCGTCGGCGTGGTGGCGGCCGAGGACAGCGAGGTGGCGGAGATCCTCGGCGGGAGCCCGCGGGTGACGGTGGCGCCGGGGGGCGGTCCGGGCGCTCTCGGCGAGGCAATCATCCGCCGGCTGCAGGCTGCGGCGCAGCGGATGGAGCCGCTGCATGATGTCGCGCCTGAGACGGGCGGCGCTCCGGTTTCGATGCTCGTGTCGAAGGAGTTCTACGACCTCGAGGCGCCATGGGAGAGGGCCGACCGTGGAGGCACCGAGGCGGAGGCGGCGCAGGGCCCGGGCTGCGGTGCTGCCCAGGCCGCCGCCGATCCGATGGCGGCTTTCCACCCGACGGTCGCGGCGCGGCAACTGATCGCGCTGTATCACCGGATGATGGATGGGCTCTGACGCAGCGTGGGCGGGGATGATCCGACAAAGAAGCGCCCCGGGGGATCCCGGGGCGCTTTCGTGTTCTCAGTAGCGAGCAGGGGCCTCGCTGCTACTCCACCGGAGCGACATTCGGCCAGGTGGCGACTCGCTCGAGGCAGCAGGCTGTGGAGTCGGCCCAGATTCGAGCCAGCGCCGCCATCGAGCCTGCCTCTGCGCCCTGGACATCGCTCGGGTAGACGGTGACGAGCCGCACGTTGCCGACGTAGATGGTGGGCTTCCCGCGGATCGTTCTGATGTTCACGGACGCGGGATCGACCGGCGCGAAGGAGACGATGTGCACGAGGCGGGCGTTGATGATGCGCGCCCGCTCGGCCGCGGTGAATCCGGCGGCGCTGTTGCGGATGCGGAAGAACATCTCCCCGTCAACGCCTATGTCGAACACGTCGGGGATATACGCCGCATCAGTCACCGGCTTAGCTCCCTCGTCGCCGAGGATCACAACGTCGTCCTGCGCCGCAGCCGGCATGATACCGCCGATCACCAGCAGCGCGAGCGCAATAAGCGCCGCCATCCGGAACTTCGTCATCTTCATTCGCCTCCCATTGGGTTGTCAAACTCGGAGTGCGCCCTGAGTTCGCATCGCTAGTCGTCCAGTACCAGGCCGCCGAAGCGACGTTGCCGGCGGGAGTACTCCTCTATGGCCTCATCCAGGTCCTCAGCCTGGAAGTCCGGCCAGTACTTCGGCATCGAGTAGAACTCCGCGTAGGCGATCTGCCAGAGCATGAAGTTGCTGACGCGCAGGTCGCCGCCGGGGCGAATGAGCAGGTCCACCGGCGGGATGTCGGGCACGTAGAGATGCTGCCCGAAGACCTCTTCGTCGATGTCATCAATGCCGAGCTTCCCGGCCTGGATCTCTCTCGCAATAGCCTTCGCCGCATCGATGATCTCCACCTGCCCGCCATAGTTCACGCACAGGTTGAGGATCATTGACGTATTCCCCGTGGTTGCTGCCTCAGCGTTGAGCAGTGCCCGCTGCAGCGGCTTCGGAAGCGCCCAGCGCCGCCCGGAGACGCGCAGCTTTACGCCGTGCCGGCACAACTCCTCAAGCTCCACGAGCAGCGCGGTCTCGATGAGCTCCATCAGCGCGTCCACTTCCGGACCGGGACGCATCCAGTTCTCGGTGCTGAATGCGTAGAGTGACACCGCCTCGATATCACGCGCCTGCGCGGCACGCATGAACCGACGCGCGGCGTGGCGGCCCGCTCGATGCCCCTCCTCCCGCTCGAGCCCTCGCTCCACGGCCCAGCGACCGTTGCCATCCATGATCACCGCGACATGTCGCGGGACAGCCTGCTGCTCCTCGCCCATCTGTGCATGTCCTTTCCCAATGTCGGCGTGAATCAAACAGGCCCGGAGCAGATTCTGCTTCCGGGCCTGTGGGTTCTCATTGAGCCTGCGGGGCTGGCGTGCGCCATTCGAGCGCCGCTGTCAGCTCCACTGCGCCGTCATCGCCGGATCGCTGGCGAATCGCCATCGCGCGCCTGTGAGGGCTCGCCTCCTCCTGCATCCCCACCTGCACCACGCTCACCTGCTTCACTCCCGCGGCCCGCAGAAGCTCTCGGGCGCGGTCGAGCGGGAAGCCGACCGTGTCGGGAGGCTCGGCGCTCATATCTCCATGATCTCCGCGATCTTCTGCTCGCCGATCTCCTCGATGCGCTTCGTGTGCTTGTCGGTGATCTCCTGCACCTCGTCCTTCCCGACGCGCACCTCAGCCTCGGACAGCCCCTCCGCCTTCTCCATCTTGTCGATGGACTCGTTGGTGGAGCGGCGGATGTTGCGGATGGCGACCTTGCCGTCCTCAATCCGCTTGCGCACCTGCTTGCTGAGCTCCTCGCGGCGCTCCTCGGTGAGGGCCGGGAGCTCGAGGCGGACGATGTTGCCATCGTTCGTTGGCATGAGGCCGAGTTCGGAGGTCATGATCGCCTTCTCGATGGCCGAGAGCGCGTTCTTATCCCACGGTGTGATCGCGAGCAGGCGAGTCTCGGCGACGTGGATCGAGGCTATCTGATTGAGGGGCACCTTCGTGCCGTAGTACTCAACCTCCAGCGAGTCGACGAGTGCGGGGGAGGCTCGTCCGGTCCTGTAGGACGCGACCTCCTTCGCGACGACCTCCACCGTCTTGTCCATGTCTGTTTTGGCTTTGGCGATGAGCCGGTCCATGGTCATCCCTCCGTGAAGCGGGGGTTCACCGGGTGCTAGCGAACGATAGTGCCGATCGCTTCTCCCGTGACGCAGCGGACGATATTGCCCGGCACGTTCATGTTGAAGACGATGATTGGCAGCGAGTTATCCTTGGCGAGTGAGATCGCCGTGGCGTCCATCACCCGGAGGTCGCGGTTGAGGACCTCGAGGTGGGAGACCTCGGTCAGCAGCTTCGCGTCGGCGTTGCTGCCCGGATCGCTATCGTAGACGCCGTCCACGTTCGTGGCCTTCATGATGACGTGGGCGTTGATCTCCAGCGCGCGGAGCACGCCCGCAGTGTCGCTTGTGAAGAACGGGTTGCCGGTGCCGGCGCCGAAGATGACGACGCGTCCCTTCTCGAGGTGGCGGGTGGCGCGTCGCCGGATGAACGGCTCAGCGACCTCGCGCATCTCGATCGCGGTCTGGGCGCGGGTGTCGACGCCGAGGCTCTCCAGTGCATCCTGGAGAGCCAGGGCGTTGATGACGGTCGCGACCATCCCTGCGTAGTCGGCCGCGGCGCGCTCCATGCCCTGCGCGGCGGCGTCGTGGCCGCGCCAGATGTTGCCGCCACCGACGACGACGGCGATCTCAGCGCCCGCGTTCTGTGCGTCTCGCAGTTCACCGGCGATGCGGCCGACCGTCGGCCAGTTGATCCCGGATGCATCGGGGCCGCTGAACGCGGCGCCGCTGAGCTTGAGCAGCACACGCCGGTATGGCGCCGATCTCAGATCAGCCAAGGTTGCCACCTGTCCGTTCTACTCGTTCTCTTCGCCGACCTGGAAGCGGATGAAGCGTGCGATGAGCACGCGCTCGCCGGTCGCGGAGATGAGTTCGTTGAGTTTGTCCTCGATCGTGAGGCTGTCATCGCGGATGGAGGGCTGCCTGAGCAGGCAGACGTCCGCGTAGAACTTCTGCAGGCGCCCCTCGATCATCTTCTCGACGATGTGCTCCGGCTTGCCCTCCTCGAGGGCCTGCTGCTTGAGGACCTGGCGCTCGTGCTCGAGCTCCTCCTCAGGCACGTCCTCGGGCGCGACCCAGCGCGGGTGCATTGCGGCCACCTGCATCGCGATGTCGCGGCCGAACTCACGGAATTCATCGGTGCGGGCCACGAAGTCGGTCTCGCAGCGTAGGTCCACGAGCACGCCGATCTGGTTGCCGGCGTGGATGTAGGAGGCGACGATGCCCTCCTGAGCGGCCTTGCCCTCGCGGGCCATTGCGACGTTAATGCCCTTCTGCCTGAGCAGGTCGATGGCCTTCTGGAGGTCGCCGCCGGCCTCGGCGAGGGCGTTCTTGCAGTCCATGAACCCTGCGCCTGTCTTCTCGCGCAGTTTCTTTACAGTCTCAGCGTTTACTGACATGGATCGTCCTCCTGGTGTGCGGTGCCGGTTCGGTTACTCTTCCTCGTCGATCAGTTCGATGAGTTGCTCCTCAACGAACTGATCCTCGACGGCGCCCTCGAAGACCTCGGCCACCGCCTCTTCCTCCGCGGCCTGCTCGGCGGCTGCGGCGGCCATCTTCTTCTCCTCTTCGGCTACCATGCGGGCGACGAGCTTCTCGTCAAGCTCGATTCCCTGGCGAGCCGCGATCTGCTCCGCCTGCTCGAGGGAATCGGCGCCTGCAACGAGCTTCTGCTGGTAGTCAAGCCGCCCCTCAAGCACGCCCTCGGCGACGAGGTTGGCGAAGAGCCGGATGGCGCGGATGGCGTCGTCGTTGCCCGGGATCGGGTAGTCGATCGGCTCGGGGTCGCAGTTGGTGTCAATGACGGCGATGATTGGGATGCCGAGCTTGACGGCCTCGGCAACCGCGGTCTCCTCGCGCTTGGTGTCAACGACAAACAGCGCCTGGGGCGCGCCGTTCATGTCCTTGATGCCGCCGAGGGAGCTCTCGAGCTTCTCCAGCTCGCGGGAGAGTCGCAGGCCCTCTTTCTTCGTGAGGCGCTTCCACTCGCCGCGGTCGCGGGCGTCCTGCAGCTCGCGCATGTGCGCGATCCGCTGGCTCATGGTCTGCCAGTTCGTGAGCATGCCGCCGAGCCACCGGTGGGTGACGTAGGGCATTCCGGCCTTGTTCGCGGCCTCTTCGATGGATTCCTGGCCCTGGCGCTTGGTGCCGACGAACAGGACGGTGCCGCCCTCGGCAGCGACGCCCTTCACGAACTCATGGGCCATCTCGACGAGGCGCAGCGTTGCGTGGAGGTCGATGATGTAGATGCCGTTCCGCTCATGGTAGATGAACGGCTTCATCTTGGGGTTCCAGCGGCGCGTCTGGTGGCCGAAGTGGACGCCGGCTTCGAGCAGTTCCTTCATCGTTACGAGTGCCAAGTCTGGATATCCTCCGATCCACGACCGCGCGTTGCGGCCGCACGTCAAAACGCTTCGGAGCGCGCGCGCCACGGGGGCGCGCACGGCCGAGCAGCGCCGACGTTTGTACGTCAGAGTATTCACGTGCGGCGGCGGTGCCGCACGCGTACAGCGTCCCCTCTCGGGGAGATCAGTCTACCACAAGCGCAACAGGCCGGTCAACACAGCCGTAAAGGAGTTCACTGCTCACTCGGGCAGCCCGGCGCAGGCGATTCTGTGGCCGGATTGATAGCGCCATTCCACGTGGACCGGCTCGGCCTCCGGTGATGCCTCGGTGCCCCAGATCGTGACGCCGGGTTCATCGGTGCTGCGCGATCGGAAGCGCGCGACCAGCCACGGCCTCGTGGGCTCGAATTCCGCCATGTCGGCGCCGTCAGGGAGGACGATGTAATCCGGTGTCGCCCGAAGGCGCGGCTGCGACGGTGCCTGATGAGCAGGGCCTGCGGGGGAGAAGACGACATCGAAGCTCGGGCCGGGGAGTTGGGCGGCCGCCCGCGCCGCGGCGAGTGCGTGCAGGCGAAGCTGCCGCGGCGCGTCCTGGGATGCCATGAGCTGGCGGTGCCAGCTTCGCTCGCTTCGCGGCAGCGCGACCGCGTCGCAGAGCCGCGTATCCACGACGATCGTGCTGTCGCCGGGGGCGTTCGTGATCAGCCACAGGGCGGCCAGGCTGGCCGGGGCTTCATTGGCCTCCAGTGGCGTTTGTGGCGCGCGTAGCAGCCCTACGATGCCGATGACCACAGTGACGCCAAGCAGTGTCGAGGAGTAGGCGCGATCGCCAACGATCAGCCGGTATGAGCGCAGGGCATGCGTGGCGACCGCAAGCAGCAGCGCGATCGCTGCGCTGAGGCCGAGGATCTGCAGTGCCTTGGCGGCGGCCACTGCCTCCGGAATCACCGCCGCGCCGGCCCAGGTGAAGGCAGCGAGAGCGAGCGCGAACTCGCCGCAGCGCCGCAATCTACCATGGTCGGGCATGGCGCGCCATCCCAGGATCATGACGAGAATGAACAGCGGTGCGGCAAGGATGATGGCGTCGAGCGCGAAGCCGAGGCACAGGCCGATGGCGACGACGGCGGGGATGGCAGGCTCGCGCCAGTTGAGTGTGGCGGCGACCAACAGGCCGCAGATGAGGAAGAGCAGTGAGAATGCTCCGGAGCCGATGCCGCTGGTGAAGGCGATCGAGGCGGGGTGGAGGGCTATGAGGAACGCGGCGGCGATGCCCGCTACCGGGTCCATGAGGCGCTTGACGAGCAGGGATGCGAGGATAGCCGACAGGCTGCAGGCGAGCAGGGCCGCGAGGCTTGCCGGTGCGCAGAAGCGCTGGGGGTCGCGGAGGAAGCTCGCGCAGAAGTCGATGCACGACGTGCCCGGCGCAAGCAGCGTGCGCAGGCAGTACCCGGCGCCGTAGAGCGCGGAGTTCATCCAGGTGGCCAGAGCCGCGTCATTCGGGACTTCGGTGGTGAGTCCAATGGCGGCGGCAACGGGGCGGTAACGGTCGGAGGATACAGGATCGGCGACGCCGTCTTCGGGGGGCGCGGTGCGTGCGAGCATTCCGAAGACGACGATCAGGCTGAGGACGGCCAGGTAGTGTCCGCGCGTCCAGCCAGGCAACAGCAATCCCCTTTGCATACCCCGTGCGCCCTCCACTTCCTTCCGGAGGCGCTCGGAGGCAGGACGTCCAACCGGTGGCCCTCTCTCCGCGGCGGTTCGGATTCGAGGCATCACTACTATAGCAGCCTGACCTCCCATCATACTCAAGGTGACCTCTGCGAACGCTCATGGTATTGCGCGGCGTTCGTGATCTTTCAGCGTTGTCTTTGCGGCGATTCCGAGAAACATCGTCCTCTGCGGAAAATACATAGCAAAGGAGAGGCCCTCCGGGCGCTACGTTAATGGACGCAGCGAGAACGAGGCGCAAGGCAGACCGACCGCACCCATCCCGACCGACCAACGCGGGAGGCGGTCACAGATGGGCAGGACCAAGGGACCATACGAGGAGCAGCCGGCGCCGATCCGCCGCTTCATCGAGGCGCCGGAGTACCTCGGACTGAAAGACGAGACCTACCCGCAGATCGTGGACACGCTTGAGGCAGTCTTCGAGGGCGGCTATCAGGAGGCGGCCCTGTGCTGGGGGATCGGCGCGGGCAAGTCCTACGCGGCGAGCCTCGCGATCACCTACATGCTGCACCGAACGCTCTGCCTCCGGGAGCCGCAGCGGTTCTACGGCCTCGGCACCGGCAGCACGATCTGCTTCATCAACATGTCAACGAACGGAGACCAGGCCCGGCGGGTGGTGTTCGGCGAGATCCTGGGTCGCATCGAGCGTTCCCCGTGGTTCCGCGGCCAGAGGGTCAAGATGATGAGCCGCGAGATGCGCTTCGCCAAGGACCTGGTGGTGATCAGCGGCAACTCGGCGGAGACCTACCCGCTCGGCTACAACGTGCTCGGCGGGGTGATCGACGAGGCAAGCTGGCTCGTGGAGTCCGACGGGGGGCGGGTGGACGCGGCGGAGGAGATCTACAACGCCCTGCAGCGGCGCATCCGCAGCCGCTTCCTCGACAAGGGCCTGCTGATCATGATCTCCTCTCCGAGGCACCGCGGCGACTTCCTCGAGCGGAAGCTGGATGAGGCGACGCGGATTGGCTCGATCTACGCCTCACGCCGCGCGACCTGGGAGATCAAGCCGCCGCACCTGTTCTGCGGCGAGACCTTCGAGTGCGACGGGCTGACGATCCCGGTGGAGTTCCGTCCGGAGTTCGAGCGTAACCCGCTGCGGGCGATGCGCGATCTCGGCGCGCGTCCGGCGGAGGCCTTCGAGCCGTTCATCCGCCACGCGGAGGTGCTCGACCGGGCGATCGACTCAAGCCTGCCGCGGCCGCTGGACGAGCGTGGGCGGCTGCGCGATGACTGGCGGCCGGAGGGCAGGTGGTCGCGCTACGTGCACGTGGACCTGGCGCTGCGCAAGGACGCGTGCGGGCTGGCGATGGCGCACCTGGAGAAGACGCCGGGACAGGATGAGCCGACCGCGGTGGTGGACCTGATGCTGCAGATCGTGCCGCCGGAGACTGGCGAGATCAAGATCGCGTCGGTGCGCGAGCTGATCATGGCGCTGCGCAGGCGCGGCTGCGAGATCGCGCAGGTGAGCTTCGACGGCTACCAGAGCGCGGACAGCCGCCAGATCCTGAGCGACAGCGGCTTCAACGTGAAGCTGGTGTCAGTGGACCGCGACATGGAGGCCTACGAGACGCTCAAGGAGATGCTGAACGAGGGCCGCCTGCGCTGGTATCGCTACGAGCCGGTGCTGCAGGAGTGCAAGGGCCTGGAGCTTGTGGGGGGGACGAAGGTGGACCACCGCCACGGCGGCTCGAAGGATGTGGCGGACGCCGTCGCCGGGGCGGTGAGCGAGGCGGTGCTGGGCTGGCGTGTGGGGACGGTGACGGGACGGGTGGTGTGAACGGCGGCGAACGGCGGCGAACGACGGCGAACGGCTGCGAACGGCTTGCCGGGCGGTACCATCATGCCGTCGCGTCGGGCAGGCGTTCCTGCCTGCCGTCGTTGCCGTCAGCCGTTCTTCGTCAGCCGTTGTCGTTGTGGCCCCGGCGCCCTCGCCGGGGAGTCATGCGTTCAGCCAAGACGCAACAGCCCCTCGCGGGGCGCG
>DHPY01000061.1:0-4218 GCA_002411015.1 Armatimonadetes bacterium UBA5352
AGCCTGGCCCCGCGACTGGCGGCGGCGATGGCTCCAGCGCGCACAAGGCCGCTCCGACTCGCATCGCGGGCGCACCTGCGGCGGGCGGCGCTGGCGCGGGCACAGGGGGCGGTCCATCACCGGCAGGCGGCATCGGCCGCGGCGGGCCGATCACGATCGCAGCAGGCTCGGGCGGTGGCCCGGGGCACGCGGGGGCGCCCGGCGGAGGCTCCGGGCGTGGCACTGGAGACACCGGTAGCGGCTCAGGATCAGAGGCGCCCGGCGGGGGCGGGGATGGCGGTTGGGCGCTGGTGAAGACTGCTCCGCGCGAGTGGCAGATCGTCATGACCGCGCCCGGAGTGGGTGGGGAGGGCCCTGGCGGTGGACAGGGCGGCGCTGGCGGGGTCGGCACCGGCGTCGGCGGAGGCATCGGCGCGGACACTGGCCCCGGCGCAGGTCCGGTCGGGCCGCTGGAGGAGGGCATCGGCGCGCTGGAGCTTCCGGGGCCGCTGCAGGGCGCGGTGCCGGAGTCGCTCTGGGGGGCGCTCATCGGCGCAGTAGGTCTCGGCGCCCCGGGCGGCGGATCGCTGGGGGAGGGCGGCCTCTGGGATGGGAAGCTCGTGCCGCAACTCGCGCACGCGCTCCCCGGCGGAATGGGCCTCGGCGGCACTGGCGCAGGCCCTGGAGCGCCCGGTGGCGCCGGTGAGGGCGAGGGTCCGGGGCCAGGACCAGGCGGTCCGGTGGGCGGCCTCATCGCAGGGCCGGGTGGCGGAGGCTTCGGCCTGCCGCCACTGCCGCAGATCGGCGAGGGCACGCTCATCGCCAGCGCAGCAGGCGACGGTCCGGGTCCAGCGGGGCTGTGGGCAGGCATGGACGCGGGCGGAGCGAAGAGCACGCCGGGCGGGCTCTACACGAACATCAGCGGCAGCTTCGACATGCCGATGGGCGTCACCACCGCCGACTACCAGGCGGATGCGGAGGGCATGGTCAACCTTCTCAGCGAGGTCCGCGGGCGGACGAACGTGCACGTAACGGTGCAGGAGCGCTTCGTGCCGCTGACGCTCGAGAATATCCAGCACTCGCCTGTGCTGCATCTGCGCGGCCATCGCGCGTTCACCCTCACCGAGGAGGAGCGCGAGACGCTCCGTCAGTACGTGGCGCAGGGCGGCACGATCTTCGGCGAGGACTCTCACGGGCCCTTCGGGGAGTGCTTCCGGCGGGAGATGGCGAAGGCCTTCGGAGGGTCGCTGCAGGACCTGGGCCTCGACCACGATCTCTACCGCGCGCACTACGTGCTCGATCGCGTGCCCGCCGGGGACATGGGCGAGCGCTACCCGCTGCAGGGCATCACCGTCGGCGACCGCACCGGCGTGATCTTCTCCCGCAACGACTATGGGGACTGCTGGGAGGGGACGGGGGAATGGGTGCGGCCGGAGGCCCGCGAGCCCGCCTTCCGCATGGGCGTGAACATCTTCACCTACGCCATCGCCCACTGGCAGCGGCTGCGCGAGCGCGGCGGGCAGTAGCGTCCCTCAGCGGACCGGACGCCACGCGCAGGGCTGATCGCTGACCTGCCCGCCGCCGACCTCCACTACACCCGTACCGTCCGCGTTCATCACGTAGAGGCGAGTACCCCCGCTGCGATCGGACAGGAACGCGATCTTCTTGCCATCCGGCGACCAGCGCGGCGACCACTCGTTGCTCAACGCGTTCGTGATGTTCGTCACCTCTCCGGAGGCTACATCGCACACCACGACCTCGCGGTTTCCCGCAGGCGATGACGCCCACGCGAGGCGCGTGCCATCCGGCGACCACGTCGCCGGCTCGTTCCAGCAGTCCGGGCCGCTCATGCTGCGCAGCGCGCCGCCCTCGATCGTGTAGACGTAGACGCTGATGTTGCCGTCGCGATGGGTGCGGAATGCAAGCTGCTTCCCGTCGGGCGAGAACGCTGGGTCGCCGTCCCATGCTGTGTGCGTCGCGACAACCTGCATCGCCGATCCATCAGGCGCGGCGATCGCGATGTCCTGGTTCTCACCGCGGTCGGTGACCCACGCGATCAGGTTGCCCGCCGGTGACCACGTGGGGAAGCCGTCCCAGATCTCATCGGCGGCGATGGTGCGGGGCGAGCTGCCATCCGCCGAGGCGACGTATACCTCAAGATCACCATCGCGGTCAGAGACGTAGATCACCTGCGAGCCATCCGGCGACCACGAAGCGTCCGATTCCCACGCGTCTGTGCCACTGATGTCACGCACTCGCTCACCGCGCGCATCGGAGACGTAGACATCCTGGTCGCCATCGCGGTCGGAGATGAAGAGAAGCTGCTCGCCGTTCGGCGCCCAGAGCGGTGACGTATCCTCTCCTTCGCTCGCGATCAGCCGGCGCAACTTCGTGCCATCGTCGTTGACCACGTAGATATTGGCGTGGCCGTCCCGATGCGAGACGAACGCCAACTCGTAGGCCGGCGCCGGGGTGCCCGCGCCGAGCACGAGTGTCAGGCAGATGGCGGCGCTCCAGATCGCTCTCGCCGGGCGACGTGTGTGCATTGTCGGCCTCCTGATCGGCTTCACGGCCTCACTATCGCCGCAGCACCTGTCCGTAGTGCTCGGCAGCCGTGACCTCGTTATCCACCGCCACCTGCCCGTTCACGAGCACATACGGGATCCCGACCGGGTACTGGTGCGCATTCGCGAAGGTGGCCGTATCGGCGACCGTTGCCGGGTCGAAGATGACCGCATCCGCGAAGTATCCCGGCCGGAGCCATCCGCGGTCGCGCAGCGCGTACCGTTCGGCGGGCATGGTGGTCATCTTCTTAACCGCTTCACCCAGCGACATGATCCGTTCTTCGCGCACATATTTCCCGAGCACCCGCGGATAGGTCCCGTAGTTGCGCGGGTGGGTGGCGCGCACGCCGAAGACCTCAAGGTGCGCGTCGGTCCCGACCATCACCAGCGGGTGGGCGAGGATGCGCTTCAGGTTCTCCTCGCTCATCGTGAAGCCGACAGCGCCGATCCTGTGCTCCGCGTTGCGGCGCTCAATCTCCAGCGCAACATCAATCGCCTCAACCTGCCACTGCGCCATCAGGTCGGCGACCGTCTTCCCGTCTACCTCCGGGTCGGGCTCGCTCAGCGAGGTGAACATGAGCTTGTCCGGCCCGCCGTAGCCCGCCAGCAGGCCCGCCACCTCGCGCCGGAACTGCTCGATGATATCCGTGTCCTTCAGGTGCTCGCGCCCGCCACGCTTCTGCGCCTCCTCGTAGCACCAGCGCGTCATGACATTCGTCGATCCGCCGTGCCAGCCGATGTAGGGATAGCGATCGGCGGCCACGTTGAGGCCGTGGTCAACCGCGTCCTCAATCATCGCCAGCACGATCTCCAGCTTGTTCCAGTTCGAGGGGCCGTTCGTCTTCAGGTGCGAGATCTGTATCGCGATCCCGGTCTCATGCGCCACCTCGATCGCCTCGCCGACCGCCTGCAGCAGGCCATTGCCCTCAGAGCGGATGTGGCTGGCGTAGATGGTTCCGGCCTCGGCAGCCGGGCGCGTGATCGCCACGATCTCCTCGAAGGTCTCGTGGCGCTGCGCGTAACCGGCGGTTACGCCGATCGCGCCCTCATCCAGCCCCCGGCATACCATCTCCTGCATCGCGACCGTCTGCTCATGGCTCGGCCAGGGGCTCTCGCTGCCCTCCATGGCGATGCTGCGGATCGTGTGGTGCCCCACCAGCATGGCGTAGTTGCTCTTGAAGCCGAGCGTCTCGACCTTCGCGAGATGCTCCCCGACCGGCCAGCCGGAGCCGCCGCAGTTCCCCGCTATGACGGTCGTGATCCCCTGGCGCAGCAGGTTGTCGCTGTGCAGGATGTCCTTCGCCACGTCCGAGTGGCAGTGCGTGTGCGGATCGATGAAGCCGGGCGCCACGGCCATGCCGGTAGCGTCGATTGTGCGCGCGGCGGTGGCGTCTGAGAGATCGCCGATGGCGCTGAAGCGGTCGCCCGCGATCCCAATATCCGCGCAAAAGCCCTCGCTGCCGCTCCCGTCGTAGATGGTGCCACCGCTGATGATGAGGTCAAAGTCCATGTCGGCACTCCCTGCAGAGGAACGTTGACGGCAGGGCGTGCTTCGCTCTGTCGCCCCCGTTACCCTTCGACTTCGCATTACCCACGTCGCTGTGCCGCCGTGTCGTTTGCCGTCTCAAACGGTGGGCCGGCACAGCGGCTTCGTCGGCGTCCGCAAACGACGCGG
>DHPY01000061.1:4357-59212 GCA_002411015.1 Armatimonadetes bacterium UBA5352
CGCGCCGCCAAACGACAGCGGCGCGAGGAGCGGCCCCTCCACGACACCGTTACGACCGCGTCGGGCGAGAGTCTGCGTACTGCACAGGCCTTCGACTGCGGCTTGCCGCTACCGTGTGGCCTCCGGGTAGTACAGCGTCTGCCAGCAGCGCGCGGCAAGCTTGCGCACGGCGTTGCCGCGCGGGTAGCCGCCCGGGTTCAGGCCCTCGCGAACCTCGCGCACGATCCGCTCATCGATGCTGTCGCGCGCGGGGAGTGTCGCCCCGGCCTGCTGCAGGACAAGCTCATACGCCTGGCTGGCTGTATGGGTGGTTACCGGCGGAGCAGGGAATGGCTGACCCACACGATGGAGGGCCTCACTCGCCACGCCCCAGACGTCCTGATACTGGACCTCGTTCCACCCAGGCTCGCCCTGCGCCGTCCGGGGGCCGATGATGTCGTAGAGATACACCTTCGTCTGCGGGATCGGCGGGTCGCCCTCGATGTTGACGCAGTAACGGTGCACGCGCGCCGGATTGCCGACCCTGAAGTAGTTACCCACCACGTTCACCGCGACATTTCCCTTCAGGCCGACCGCGCTGTTGCCGATGTCATATATCACGTTGTTTCGGATGTCGCCGATGTGCGGGTACCCATCGCCCGCGAAGACGGGGTTGCGGATGTAGTTGTGCGCGAAGAGGTTGTGATGGAAGGTCGTCTTGTGCGCGTACCATGCCAGCGCGCCCTTCTCCGCCTCGCTGAGGATGCACCACTGGATCGTGACATTCCGCTCCGGGTCCTCGTTCATGCGCTTGAAGCCGATCAACTCATCCGACGCCCACGAGAACGAGCAGTGGTCCACGATCACGTCCGTGTCGAGGATCTCCAGGCAGTCGCCATGGGCGTCCGCGCCCTGACGAATGCGGATGTAGCGCATGATGCTGTTGCGGTTCAGGCCGAGACTGCCCATGATCACGATGCCGCTGCCTGGGGCCGTCTGGCCTCCGATGCTCACGTTCGGGGCCGCGCGGAGCGGCTCGCGAAGCCTGATGACGCCGCCTACCCGGAAGATGACGATGCGTGGCATGTTCATCTCAAGCGCATGCCGAAGCGTTCCTGTCTCAGCGGGAATCGGGTCGTCGAGCCGCGTGACGGGTATGGTCACAGCCCCCGTCCCGCCTGTGACCTGTGCGCCGAAGCCCTCCGCGCCCTCGAACGCCGCCGCGGATGCGGGTCGCGCCGGCAGGGCAGCGGCCGCCACGAGCACCGCCGCCAGGTATGTTGCCATCATTCGCTTCATCTGCCTGCTCCTCTCATCCACTCTCTGACCGGCCTGGAGACAGTGCCGCGAACCGTGTTTGCTCAGTATTCTTCGCCTGCCGGGCCGATTCCGTTTCAGCTTGTGCGCCTCGGCAGGGCGCAGCGCAGGAGCGGGCGAACATACGGGAACACACGCGGGCATCGAAGCCACAGGATCCGGCGACAGGAGAAGATCAATGGATATCTACGAGAAGCCCTCAGAGAACGCGGTAGTGCTCTTCGACGGCGCCGACCTGAGCGCCTGGCACAAGAAGGGTGATGAGCCGGCGACGTGGGTGGTGCATGACGGGATCGTGAGCTGCAACGCCACCGGGAACATCATCAGTAACGAACTGTTCGAGGACTGCTACGTGCATGTGGAGTTCTTCATTCCCGCTGAGGGCCCGGGCAACTCCGGCGTCTACCTGCAGGGGCGCTACGAGATCCAGGTTCTCTCACATGACTACCCGAATCTGCCCGAGAAGAAGGAGTGCGGCTCGATCTACGACATCCACGCGCCGCTGCAGAAGGTCGCGGGGGCGCGGGAGACGTGGCAGAGCTTCGATATCATCTTCCGCGCGCCGCGGATGGACGAAAGCGGCAACAAGGCCGAGAACGCCCGCATCACGGTCATCCACAACGGGATGATCATCCAGAACAACGCGGGGATTCCCGGCCCCACCGGCGGCCACCTGGACATGGCCGAGGGGACACCAGGCCCGCTGATGCTGCAGGACCATGGCGGCAACCCCGTCTCGTTCCGCAATGTCTGGGCGGTGCATCTCCAGCGCCAGTAGCTGTCGCGGCAGTCTGCGAGGATCGCTCAGGAGCCTCCGCTCACGGGCGATCCTCGTCATGCTGCAGACCGGTCGGGGCCGCGGTCTGCGGGACCTCCACGGGCTCCGCGGGAACGTAGATCGGGGGGCCGCCGCAGTGCGAGTAGCTTCCGCAGCCGAGGAGACCGGCCACCATCATCCCGATGGCGCCCGCAGCGACAAGCACGCGAAGATACCTCACGACCAACGCCTCCGTTTCTGTGTCCGGTGTTGAGGCACGGCGCAGATCCGTCGGTGGCCCCAATCAGGCGGAGAAGGCGGTCCCTCCGCCCATCACCTTCCTGACGGCCGCCGCGAGAGCCGCGGAGGCCTCGTCTTTGAGCACGTAGCCGACGGCTCCCGCGCGCTTCATCAGGTCTATGTAGTACGGGTCCGCATGCATCGAGAGCGCCACGACCAGTGCCTTCGGGTACCTGGCGAGCAGCTCGGCGGTTGCCTTTACGCCATCCATCACCGGCATGCCGATGTCCATGACCACGACATCCGGCAGGAGGCGTTCATACTCCCGGAGAGCCTCGCTGCCGTCGGCGGCCTCTCCCGCCATCGTGAGGTCCGGCTCGCGAGCGCACAGGAATCTCAAGCCCTCTCTTATGATTTGATGGTCATCCACTATGAGAAGCCGGATTGGCGTCATCAACGTCCCCTTCCCCTGAGATCAGCCCAGTTCCCGACGCGGCTCCGGGATGTGAAGTGTGAGCTTGCTGCCTTCCCCGAGGCGGCTCTCGATCACCAGGCGCCCGCCGAGGTACTCAGTCCGCTCCCGGATATTGAGCAGACCGAAGCCGCCCCCGCCCGAGTGTCCCGCATCAGGATCGAAGCCGCGACCGTCGTCTTCTATCGTCACCCGTACACTGCCTTCCTCGTAGCAGAGGTTCACCGTTACATGTTCAGCATCGGCATACTTGCCCGCATTATTGAGAAGTTCTTTGACCGCCTGGAAGATGATCATCTCGGTGTCGCGGTCCAGTGTCCGCGCTGCTCCTTCCACGGCTGTCGAGGCCTCGAAGCCGTAGTGCTCGCGCGCACGGGAGGCGGCCCAACTGACCGCCTCCGGAAGGCCCTGCTCGAAGAGGATCGGCGGGCTGAGCTCGAGGTTCACGTCGCGGGTGCTCTGGATCGCGCCCGCGAGGAGGCTGTCGATCTCCTCGATCGCGCGTCTCTGCTCTTCAGCGTCGGACGTGACTCTCAGGAAGCCGAGCCGCATCCTGACGAGTGCGAGCACCTGCGCGATGTCATCGTGCAGCCAGGTTGCGATCGCCTGGCGTTCACGCTGCTCGGTGAGCGCGAGCTCAGTTGCCAGCAGACGCGCGCGCTGCTGATGCCTCTGAAGCTCCTCCTCCGCCCGCCGCTGGCGCGTGCGGTCTATCCCCACCGACATGACGCCCGTGAGATTGCCCTGATCGTCCAAAATCGCCCGGTTGGACCACGCCATGAACAGCCGCTCGCCCTGCTTTGTGACGACCTCGTTCTCATACGCGTCGAAGCGCTGCGGGTCGGCGGCCACGGCACTGATCAGGTCGGTGTCATCCGGCCCGGGTCTGACGTCAGGAGCGACGAGCACCCGCACGTCACGGTTGAGTAGTTCTCCCGGTTCGTAGCCGAGAAGCCGCTCCGTGGCCTCATTGACGAAGGCCACCGTGCCATCCTGCAGCCAGTGAATGATGGCACTGTGCGCGTTCTCAATGATGCCCCGGTACTTGCGCTCGCTGGCGGCCAGTTCGGCGTTGCGCTCCGCCACCAGCTCCTCGAGCGCATCACGATGCCTGCGCAGCTCCTCGGCGGCCTGCTTGCGCTCCGTGATCTCGAAGCCGACCTCAAGCACGAGGCGCTGCCCGTCCGTGTCAACAAACGGACAGTCGTAGACCTCGAAGATCCTGCCATTGGGGTCGTTCCACTCCCAGATCATCGCTTTGCCGGTCTTCAGACAGTCGAAGCTGAGGCAGCTCTCGCAGGGCTCATCCCGGCCGAAGATGAGGTCGTAGCACTTCTGGCCCGGCTGCCCCTCGCCGAACAGCTCAGAGAATCGCTGGTTGGCGAAGACTGCTTCATGGTGCGGATTGAGGAGGACGAGGTAGGCCGGGAACATGCTCAGGACCGAGAAGAGCCGCTCCCGCTCCTCCTGTACCTGCCGAAGCAGCCGTGCGCGATCCTCTTCCACTGCTTTGCGCTCCGTGATGTCCTGCCCCTGCGCGATTGTAGCCTCAACGCTGCCATTGGGCGCCGAGATCGAGGCGGAGTTCCAGAGCACGGTGCGGACCGAGCCGTCCACGTGCTGGATGGGGATCTCGATGCTCTCCCAGCGCTCACCCGCACTGGCCTCGCGGATATGCTCCAGCCCGTCCTCGCGCTCTGCGTCGGGGAAGAGGAGGTCTATAGGCTCTCCGACGACCTCCTCCGCCATGCGGCCGGTGATCCGCTCGAACGCGCCGTTGAAGCGCACAATGCGGAACTGCGGGTCCCACACGATGATCGGGGCGTTGGCGTAGCGGATCAGGTTCTCCAGATAGTCGCGAGTCTCGCGAAGCTTCCCCTCAACACCCTTGCGGTCCGTGATATCGCGGCTGCTCACGTGTCTGCCGAGGAACTCGCCCTCCTCCGACATGACCGGCATTCCGCAGCGACTGATCCAGCGGACCGCACCATCGCGCCTGATGATCCGGTACTCATACTCCGGACCCATCTCTCTCGACTGCAGGACGCTTGCATGCCATGCGACGAATGCCTCACGATCCTCCGGATGCACGATCTGTGCGATGAGGTCCGCGTTCTCCATGAACTCATCTGCGGTACGCCCGGTTATCCGCTCCGACGACGGGGAGCAGTACAGGATCAGGCCATCCGGCGCCACCCCGAGTTCCCAATCATACCTGCAGCTTGAGAATCGCCGGTACTGGCTGTCAGACAGCCGTGAACCGTCCGGTCTGTCATCTCTCTCCATACTTCCACCCACCGTCATCAGATACCCCGCATCACCTTTGCCTCAGCGCCCGTCGCCCCCAGACGACCGTTCTGACGATGGGTCACTCGCTGAGTTCCTCCAGCAGCCCGACCGCCGTCTCCACGATCGCCTCACCAAAGCCTGGCGCGTAGGAGCTTGAGTTCGGCTCGTAGGCGCCCTCCTCGAAGGCTCTCATCGTCGGGATGTAGCCGAGGCTGTCGTTCGCAAGTTCGATCACCATCGTCTGGGCGAACGGTGAGCGACGCTTGATCTCCATTCCCAGCTCCACGAAGAACTCGCCGGGAGCGCCCACGATCGCCAGATCACCGATCCGGAGCGCCTGCACGACGGTCGTGCGGGCCTTCGGCGGCTCTTCCTCGAAGCGCCTCACGCGCCGTGCGAAGGAGCGCTCACCCATCAGCACCGGCTTGCCCTCCTCAAGCCGCTTCTCGATCTCGGCGGTCTGCGCAAGATATTCCTCCGTGGCAGGCGGACGGGGCTCGAGAGTGAGCTCCTTCAGCGCGCCGGCGATGCGCACATCGTCCGTGAACTCCGCCTCATTCCACGCCCAGAACGCGTTGGCCGCGACCATCGCTCCCGCGCGCTCGACGTGCTGGTAGCGGTCATTCCTGTAGCGGGCGCCGCCCATGACCTGCCAGTTGTTGATGTCGCCGGCTGCGCCATTGGCGAGCGCCGCCACGAACTGCTCGCCGCGCAGTCTCTGGAGCATCGTCGAGAAGTAGCCGAAGTAGTCGGCCGAGAGCGCCGTGTGATCGTCGGGGATGCCTACGTAGTGCAGCGCGTAGTTGCCGAGCGCACCGATGGTCCGCTCGCAATCGTCGCGCAGCACCATCACGCCGACCTCCGGGTCGGCAGGCCCCGCGGGCTCCACGACATCCGGGTTGTTCAGGCCGGGGTTCGTCTGCACCGTCCCGTCTTTCATCCGGTAGCGGCGGTTGAAGACCAGCCGATCCTCCACCGTAGAGCCCCAGCCCACCTGTGCGGGCTTGCGGGCCTGCCAGGCGATGCTGACTGCATCCGCGATCCGCTTGATGAGCCACTCGGTGTAGGGGTCGTCGCCGGTGTGCGGGCCGGTGTGCGTGTGCGTGCAGGCGATGAGCACCTGCTCTGGCTGCAGGCCGGTGCTCTCAGTGATGACCGCCTTCGCCTGGTCGAGGTACTCCCGGCGCAGGCCGATGATATCGCAGATCGCGATCGCGGCCGCGTCTCCTGAACTCTCCACGACGAAGCTGCGCGCGTACAGCGGGTCGTGGATGGTGCTCGCGGTGCGGGCCTCGAAGTAGCCTCGCATTCCGATGCCCAGCGGCGGCGTGATGTCAACACATGATGCCCCGGCAGTCAGCATGACAGTGCCTCTTTTCGTCCATGGCGATTGCGCTCGCTTTTGTGGCGCGACTTCGACAACGGGTGCGGCAAGCCCTGCAGAAGGACCGTGGGAGGAGGTGGTTCGGGCCATCTTGTCCAAACCTGCGCCCATGACCTCCATAGCGACCGACTATCGCCAGGACACAGGCTACCCTCAGCCGTTTCTGCAGGCAATCGCCGAGGTGGGCTTCACCCACGTGCATTGGTGCCATCACTGGTGCACCGACTTCCTCTACTCCGCGCCGGAGATCGACCAGATCCACAGCTGGCTCAGCGAACTCGGCCTCGGCGTGACCGATCTGCACGCCTCCGCGGGCAAGGAGAAGGCGTGGGCATCGCCGCTTGAGTATGAGCGGCTGGCCGGGGTGGAGCTTGTCGCGAACCGGCTGGAGATGTCCGCGCGCCTCGGCTGCGACGTGGCGGTGCTGCACATCCCGCTGCAGCCCGAGGAGGAGGTGGCCGTGGGGCCCTACTGGGACTGCGTGCGCCGCTCGCTCGATGCGCTGCAGACGCACAGCGCCCGGACCGGAGTGCGCATCGCGCTCGAGAACGGCGGGAAGCCGGCAAGCTGGCTGCCCGTGCAGCAGGTCTTCGCGGAGTACCCGCCGGAGTTCATCGGCCTCTGCTACGACTGCGGCCACGGGAACATGTCCGGCGATGGCCTCGACCGGCTCGCGGAGCAGCTCGACCGGCTGATCTGCATCCACCTGCACGACAACGATGGCTCCGGCGACCTGCACGGGATGCCCTTCAGCGGCACAGTGGACTGGGAGCGGCTGACGCGCCTGATCGCGCAATCCGACTACAGGAAGTGGGTCAACCTCGAGCTTTCACAGGCGCGCTCAGGCTATGAGGACGAGCGGCAGTTCCTCCTCGACGCGCACGCAGTGGCAGAGCGTCTCACCGCCATGATCGAGGCACACTCAGCGCAATAGTGAACGGAGAGGCATCCGTAACCATGATCTCACCAGAAGGACAGGCGTACTACGAGCGAATCCACTCGACCCCATCATTCGGCGCGAATGGCTTCGACCTTGACGGACTGCGCACAGGCATGGCCACACGGAGGCCGCCCGGCGACCCGCAGGTGCAGTGTGTGCCCGCAGAGGTGGGCGATGTCACCGGCGAGTGGGTGCTCGCGCCGGGCGCCGACGCTGACGTGCGCCTGCTCTACCTCCACGGAGGCGGCTTCGTCTCCGGCTCAGGCGCGTTCTACCTCGCGATGGCCGCGCATCTATCGCGGGCGGGCGGCTGCTCGGTGCTGCTGCCTGACTACCGCCTGGCCCCCGAGGACCCCTTCCCGGCGGCGCTGGAGGACTGCGTCGCGGCGCATGAATGGGTGCGGGCCAACGGTTCCGATGGCCCACGCGTGGCGCGGGCGACCTTCATCGCCGGCGACTCCGCGGGCGGAGGCCTGGCGCTCAGCACGCTACTGGCGCTGCGCGACCGGGGCCTCCCACTGCCGCAGGCCGCCATCGCTATCTCGCCCTTCGCGAACATGACCCTCAGCGGTGAGTCGATCCGCTCCGAGGGCGAGGCCGACCCGATCATGCACCCGCGCTGCCTGCCGGACTTCGTCACGCGCTACCTCGGCGAGACCGACCCGCGCGATCCGCTCGCATCGCCGGTCTTCGCCGACTACCGCGGGCTCCCGCCGCTGCTCGTGCAGGTCGGCGAGCACGAGATCATCCGCGACGACAGCGTGCGGGTAGCCGAACGCGCGCGCGAGGCGGGCGTAGAGGTCACGCTGGAGATCTGGGAGGGCATGTTCCACGTCTTCCAATCACACGAGCCGCTGCTCCCCGAGGCGCAGGAGGCAGTCGCGCACATCGGGGCGCTCATTCGCAGGGAGGCATTCTGATGACCAACCGTGTCCTGATCGGCGCCAGCACAGGCCCGGGCCTCGAGGGCCTGCAGGCCTTCGTTGCGCTGCGCCTCGGCAACTGCGCGCTCGCTGACCTGCCCTTCGATCGCGATGAGGCGGTCGCGATGATGCGCTTCTGCCGCGAGCACGAGATCACGCTCTTCCTCTCGGAGCTGGTCTATCGCGGCAGCACGCAGCTCTACCGGCCGGAGAAGACGAGGATCGCGCGCGATGAGTTCTGGTCGAAGGACGAGCTGAACGCGATCCTCGCGGAGGCGGGCGAGTTCTACGGCGGACGCATGACCATCGGCGAGGCGGGCGGGGTGCTCTACTGGCCGAAGCACTACCTCTTCCGCGGCACCGTCGGCGCCTACAGCGCCCTCCCGCCCTGCGATACGATGCTGGAGGCGCGCGAGGCCTACCTCGCGTACCTGCGCGAGTTCATCCGCTTTGAGCGCGAGGAGCTGAGCGACGGCCCGCTGATGGACGTGGACTCAAGCCTCGCATTCCGCTACCACGCTGAGGCGGGCATAGACATCCTCTGCCATGAGGCGCTGCCGGGCGACCCGCACCGGATGCAGGCGGCGATCCGCGGCGCGGCGCGGGCGTATGACCGGCCCTGGGGCACGCATATCGCGATGGGCTGGTACGGTGGAGTGACTGTGGATGAGCTGTGGATGCGGCGGTGGAAAACCAGCGTCTGGCACTGCTACCTCACGGGCTCGGAGTTCATCTACCCCGAGAGCGGCCACCTCGCCCTCACCGAGCACCAGACCGGGCGGCATGTGGAGGCGCGAGGTCCGGAGATGCTTGCCGCCCGCCGCATCCTGCGCGAGGCCTGGCAGTTCTCACTGGTCCATCAGCGGCCGGTAGGGGGGCCGAAGGTGACGCTCGGCATCCTCTCAGGCTACGGCGACGGCGCCCCGGGGCTGTGGAACCCGTGGGCGTGGGGGCAGTTCCACGGTGAGAAGTGGCTGGCCGGACCGCCGGAGCAGGCGTGGGAGTTGGTGGATCAACTCCACCGGCGCGAGGAGTGGTCGAACTACACCGTGCAGGGCGAGCGCGACTGGTCCGGCAACCCGCCGTACGGCCAGTACGACATCGTGCCGATCGAGGCCGATCTGGAGAAGCTGCAGCGCTACGGCTGCCTCGTGCTCCTCGGCTGGAACACCATGACCGAGGAGTTGTATGCCAAGCTGAAGGCCTACGTCGAGGGCGGCGGGCGGCTTGTGCTCTCGCTGCCGCACCTGCGGGCCGACGCGGATCGCGGAGCAGAGCCGCAGCTTCTCCGCGGCGGCGACTTCAGCGACCTCTGCGGCGTGCGGGTGACGGGAATGCTCGATACGAGCGTGCGCGGCGTGAAGTTCCTGGAGCACTCATCACTGCCCGGCTACCGCCTCCCGGTGGCGGATGTGAACTGCGACCCGCGCTTCCTCGGTAGCTTCACGCCGGCTGAGGTTGAGCTGACCACCGCGCGCGTGCTGGCCGGGTGGGACGTCCTCTTCACCGGCGATGCGGAGAAGGTCGCGCAGCAGCCGGTGCTCGTGGAGAACCGCCTCGGCGAGGGCACGGTGCTCCTCGTGACGCTCCGGGAGTATCCCGCCGATGAAGCGGTAGTCGGCCTGACGCGCGAGTTGCTGCGCGTCGTCTCCGCGGCCGAGCAGGGCGAGCTTCGGCTGATCGGCAGCGACCGCGTGCGCTACGCGGTCTACGATCTGGAGGATGGCCGCGGGCAGGCCATCTATCTACTGAACACCGATCCTGATTACTCCGCGCCCGCGCGGCTGTGGATGGACGGTCGGGAGAGCGCGGAGTTCCTCCTGCCCGCCAACGAGTTCGTGGTCACGTATCGGTTCGGTTCCGTGCTCGTCCTCCCGATGGACCGGCGTGTGAACCTACAGAGCGCTCGTTGGCGCGATGGCACGCTTGAGCTTGCGCTGCACTCGGTGCTGGCGCAGGAGGTCTGCGTGGAGAACCTCGGCCCGGATGCCGTCACGGTCGCCCTCAACGGCAGCGTGGCCGAGCTTGCGGCGGGTGCTCTCGATCGCCTGCCACTTGAGCGCTCGGTGCCGCCGGACGCGTTCGGCTACGAGCCGGAGTTCGCCGACGAGCCTGCGTACGAGGGCGAGATCAACTCACGCACTGCCTACTGACCGGCAGGTAAGAGCGGGCGCGGGGGAGAAGCCCCGCCGACTGAAACGCACTGCTGCTGAATGAGGACGGGATATCGGCTGCGTTACTTCCTTGGGATTGATGGTGGCGGCTCGAAATGTGACGCCGTGTTGCTCGATGAAGAGGGGACCGTCCTCGGCTGGGGGCGCGGAGGCGCGACCAACTATCGCCCGAGGGAGGACTGTGCGGCGTCGGTCTGCCAGGCGGTGACCGCGGCGGTCGGTGAGACGCCGGTGCGCGAACTGTGGGTCGCGCACACATGGATGGCGCAGGGCCTGCGCGAGTGGCTCGGACGGGCCGGCATCGCGGTGCAGGGCACGCTGCGGGTGCAGGAGTGGGAGATCGCCTACCTCACCGCGGGCCGCACCTGGGGCGTCGCGGTGCATGCAGGCACCGGCTCGTGGGTGCAGATCCGCACGCCGGACGGCCTCCGCCCGCGCATCGGCGGGATGGGTCCCTTCGTGGGTGACGAGGGCAGCGGCTGGGACATCGGCTTCCGCGGGATCAAGGCCGCTCTGCGCTCCGGGTGGGCGAAGAAGACGCGCACCAGCCTGGCGCGCGCGGTGCCGCAGGCGATGGGCGTGGTGAACCTCCTCGAGGCGGTGGTGGGGCACCCGATCACGAGCGGGAAGATCACGCGAGCGCAGATTGCCGCGATCGCCCCCGTGGTCTTCCGCGAGGCACTCGCCGGCGACGCGGTGGCGATGCAGATCGTGGATGACGCGGCGAGTTCGCTCGCTGAGATGTGCATCCTCCTGCTCGATGACACGGAGGTCGTCGGCCAGGGCTACCCGCTGATCGGGGCCGCAGGGGTCATCCAGAACTCGCCGCTCTACTGGGGGCTGCTGAAAGGGAAGATCCTGTCCCACGACCCGACGCTCGTGCCCGAGGTCGCTCCGTTCAAGATGGCCGTGGGCGCCGCGATGCTCGCGATGAAGGGGGCGGGCGCGCCCGTCACGGAGGATGTGCGGTCGCGCATCATGCAGACACAGGCCGCATTCCCGCTGTCGGTCGTGCCGACGCTGCAATCACAGGACTGATGCACCTGGAGGTGCTGGAAGTGCTGCAACTCGACTACCTGAACCGCGTGCGCGCCCTGCTCGATGATATCGAGCGAAAGAGCGCCGAGAGCACAGACGCCGCCGCCGAGGCCGTCACTGAGGCGCTGGTGGCGGGCAACCAGCTCTACGTGAGCGCGATGGGCCACGGGATGGAGGGCGACTTCATCCACCGCGCCGGCGGGCTCGTCGCCAGCCAGCCGTTCAGCTTCAGCTTCAGCGTGCGCGACCGCGTTGACGGCATCGTGCGCGATCGCGAGCGGCCGGAGCCGTGGGATGACGTGCAGGAGAACGCGCGCCATGCCGTGCGCAGCAGCCGCATGCGCGCCGGCGACTTCCTGATCACCGGCTCGGTCTCGGGGCGGAGCGCCGGGCCGATCTCCCTGGCGATTGCCGCGCAGGAGATCGGCGCGAAAGTCATCGGCATCACCTCAATCGAGTACAGCTCGAAGACGCCATCTACGCATGCCTCAGGCAAGCGGCTGATGGACGTCGCCGATTTCGTGGTGGACAACTGCGCGCCGTTCGGAGATGCGGGGTTGGAGGTCGAGGGGCTGCCGGAGAAGATCGTGCCGATGTCCGGCGTGGCGACGATCGCCACATGCTGGATGATCCACACGCAGGTGGTGGAGAAGCTGCTGGCACGGGGGCTCGAGCCGAGCTTCTTCCTGAGCCTCAATCGCCCTGAGGGGCGCGAGTTCAACCAGAAGATGCGCGAGCAGTTCAACCGCCAGGGCTACTGAGGGAGTGCGTGCCGATGTCCGCTGAAGCCTACTTCGACTCCTGTGAGGCCGGTCTGGCGAAGCTGCGCGCTGAGCAGATGGAGAACATCCGGGCCGCCGCCACGCTGCTGGCCGATACGATCGCCGAGGGGCGGGCTGTGTTCGCCTTCGGCGCCAGTCACTCGTTCATGCTGCCGATGGAGCTGTGCTACCGGACCGGCGGCCTGATGCTCATCAACCCGATCTACCCGCACGGGATGGACCTCGGCGTCCGCCCGCTGCCGATGACCTCGCAGATCGAGCGCATCCCGGACTACGGTCGCGTGCTGCTGGAGAACTCAGCCGCGCGCGAGGGTGACGCACTGCTGATCGCCTCGACCTCCGGCCGGAACGCGGTGGTCATTGACATGGCCCTTGCGGCTCGCGAGCGCGGCATCAGCATCATCGGCATCACCTCCGTCGAGTACAGCACGAGCGTCCCGAGCCGCCATCCGTCCGGGAAGCGGATGCTGGAGCTTTGCGATGTGGTGGTGGACAACTGCGCGCCGCTCGGCGATGCCGCAGTGGCCGTGCCCGGTGTCGAGCAGAAGACCGGGCCCCTCTCGTCGGTGCTGGGATGCGCAGTGGTCAACGCGATCGCCTGCCAGGTGATCGCCGACCTCGTTGAGCGCGGCGTCGAGCCGCCGGTCTACATCAGCGCGAACATGCCTGGCGGCGATGCGCACAACGCTCGCTTGCTCGCCGAGAACGCCGACCGCATCCACTTCATGTAGCAGCCGACGCGATCGCACGATCGCGTGCCGAGGAGGGGCTTTCGATGATGCGCATTGGATTCTGCGTTTTCCTGACAGTTGCACTCGCGGCCGGCTGCTGGGCGCAGGGCGAGATCACGCGCGAGCAGCTTGGGCGCGAGGTGAAGCTGACGATCCTCGTGGACAAGGTCATGCAGCCGGTGAACGACTGGGTGACCGAGGAGTGGATGGTGCGCGAGGCGGCGGAGGGGGGCTTCAACGTGTTCTCGCCGCGCCGAGGCTACGAGGACCTCGAGATGGTGCGCCTGGTGACGGAGTGGTGCGCGAAGTACGGCATCTACCACCTCCCGTGGATGCGCGGGAGCCTCGCCGCCGAGCCCGGGCCGGAGACTGAGGGCAAGCTGCTGCTGTGGGCGAACGGCCAGGAGCAGCCGCTGTGGAGCCCGAACTCCGACGAGTTCTGGGAGTGGACCACGCAGTATGTGCTCGAGTATGCCCGCATCAGCGCACAGGACCAGCACCTGATGGGCGTCTTCCTCGACTACGAGAACTACGCCCCGAAGCCGAAGCCCGGCAACCTCTACGACCTCTCGTACGATGATGAGATCATGGCTCGCTTCGCTGAGGCGCAGGGGATCGAGCTTCCGGAGCTTGCGGCGGACGCGCGCAAGCCATGGCTCGATGAGCAGGGGCTGCACGATGAGTTCGACGCATTCCAGGTCGAGCACTGGCGCGAGCGCTGCCGCACGCTGCGCGAGCAGGTGGACGAGCTTGACCCGAACTTCCAGTTCTGCATCTACCCCGCACCCGGGACGCCCTTCATGGTGCGCGCGTGCTATCCGGAGTGGTCCACCGAGGCCGCGCCGATCATCCTCGCCGACGCCTCCACCTACGGCCGCCCCTCGCGCCTGCGGGAGCAGGAGGAGGGGCTGGAGATCAACCGCCAGCGGCTCATCGAGCGGCAGCAGGTGGCGGTGGACGCCGGTGTGCCGTTCATCTACACCGGCGGCATAGACCCGGCCGTGACCGGCGCCGATCCCGAGTTCTCCGGCAAGAACGCCGTCGCGATCAGCTCCGTCACCGATGGCTACTGGATCTTCTACGAAGGCCCGAGCTACGAGACCACCCATCGCGACTACTTCCGCTGGTTCACCTGGGCGAACCAGGCGATCGCCGAGGGCAATCTGGAGGCCTGGCGCGGTGCGCGCGAGGAGCCCGAGGACATGGGCCTGACCCTGTTCGGCAGCGCGGGGATCAGCTCACTGGTTGCCCCGCCGATCACCGGCGAGCGCGTCGAGTACCCGACCGTCCGCCTCCGCCGCGAGAACCTGCTGGTGTTCGCCGCCGAGGCCGGCCGGCCCGCCGGCATCGTGCTCGCGAACCTGCAGATCGGGGCGCGGGAGGAGCCGATGGTCTGGGAGGTGCGCGATCCATCGAATACGCGAGTGGCCACCGGGCGGGGGGAGATCAATGCGCCTGCCACTGTCAGCTTCACGCCTGAGACGACCGGCATCTACACCCTCGGCGCAGTGGCCGGATCGAATGCGTGGGCGGTGGCGAGCGCGAACGTGCCGGTCGGCATCTGGACCGGTGAGCCCGCCAGCCTCTTCAGCGCCAACAGCGGCATGTACTTCCAGGTGCCGGAGGGCGTGGAGGAGTTCTCGATTACCGCGCGCGGCGTCGGCGGAGAGACCGTGCGGCTGCGCGTGCTGGGCCCGGATGGCCAGGAGGTCGCGGTCTGCGAGACCACGCCGGAGCAGACGGCCTCCACAGTGACGGTCCGCCCCGGCGAGCAGGCGGGAGCGGTCTGGTCGCTGGAGGCGGGACGCGCCGCGACCGGCACGCTCGAGGACTACAGCATCAACCTGCAGCCGCCGATCCCGATGGTGCTCTCGCTCACGCCCGAGCAGGTCTTCGGGACGAAGGTACCTTAGGAGGTCCCTCGGTAGCATGAAGCAGATCAAGGGGACTATCAACGCCGGCGTATGCGGCTTTGTGACCGAGGCCATCGGATCATCAGATGACGGCCAGCATGTTACGCTGGCGATCACAAGTGACTGCGACAAGGTCCAGCGCCTCGCTGCCCTGGTGCCTGAACTTGACGCCTACAGCGAGATAGGCGCGGGCTTTGAGGGCGAGTTGCTGCGCCTCGTGCGCGAGCAGATGCGAGGATGCTGCAGCGGGTGCGCTGTGCCCGCAGGCCTCTTCAAGGCGATGCAGGTCACGGCCGGACTCGCGCTGCCGCGCCCGGTGAGCATCGAGTTCGAGCGGCTGCCTTCGTAGCTACCTGATCCGCCGACCTCTACTGCTCTACGCCGGGCGTTACCGCGTACTGCCGCAGGCACCGCGCGCGCTCGCGGCGCATCTGCTCCGGCACCGACTCGTCGGCGTAGATCACGATCACCTTCCCGGCCTCGACATCCGTCTCGAACTCTACGACTGAGCCGGCGGTGTCCGCGTCAACAGGCACCGTCGCCTCCGGGAAGCGCGGCTCGAGGATGCCCGCCGCTCGCATGAAGCTCGGGAGGCGCACCCGCACCTTCGTGTGCGCCGGGTTGAGCACGAAGCGCTCAGCATCGGCGGTGAATTTGCGGTTCACCAGCACCAGCGCCATCGCCCGGTCGCCGCAGAGGATCACGCTGGCGAGGATATCGCCGCCATCGGTGCTCGGCGCGGCCACCGGCGTGCCGATCGCCAGCAGCGGCAGCACCTGGTGCAGGACGCCGTTCATCGCGCCGACCGCATCCCACATCTCCGGGTGGTTCAGCAGCCCGCGCTCGCCGTGCGCCGGGTACCACTGCAGCGACTTCGCGCCCTCCGCCAGGGCCGCGTAGACCTCAAGCTGCATCTCGCGCGGGTCGTAGACGCGCGTTCCCTCGCGCACGCAGTAGCCGGTGTTCAGGTAGTAGAACGGGCGCGGGCGAGTCGCGTTGCGCGTATGCGCGACGTGCTCCTGCGATGCGCTCACAACGTTCTGCGTCCCCAGCGCATAGGCGTGCGTGCAGAGGTAGTCGGGGATCTGCCCGAAGGTGTAGAGGTTGCGCGGGTAGCCCCCGTGATCGATCTGCAGGTAGACAGGTGTCTCAGGGGCGAAGACGCGGCAGAACTGGTTCGCGCGCTCGACATCGCGGGAGATGGAGCCGCGCGGAAGCTCGGTCGCGTGGTAGCGCCCGTCCGGCTCGTCCTCCAGGAACCACGCCCAGAGCGCCGGGTGCTCCTTGATCGCTTCGAGACTGCGGTCCTCGCCGTAGTCAAGCTGATCGTAGTACACCGGCTCCTTGAGCGTCTCGGCCTCCGGATTGAGGTACCGCCGGTAGATGTACGAGCCCACCATGCCGAATCGCGCGAGGCGATCGTAGGTATCCATCGGCGCGGGAGTGAATGCGAGGCTGGCTTCGAAGAGCTTGTTGCGATACTGCTGCAGCACCTCGTCGCCCGTGTTGCCCATGATCCCGAGCGGCGCGGGCGTAGGCAGCGCGCGGATCAGCGTGGCGCTGAGGCCATCATCATTGCCGACCGCCACCGCGTGGTATGATGCCTCCCGCCATGCCTGCGGCAGTGTCACGCGCGCATACGAGAGGCCGGAGTAGACCGGCTGCACCTCCGCGCCGACCGGCCTGCCGTCTACCTCAACGCGACCGAGGTCGGCCGCCACACCGGGCTTTGCCCGTGCATAGAGATGCAGCACGCGCAGGTTCGGCTCGATGCCCACGTACTCCAGGACCGAAGTCGGAGCCTCCACTGCCACAGTGGTCTCAACGGGCTCATGGCCGGCGAAGGTGACTGCCAGCGTACTCTGCGGCTGCGGCTCCTCCTCGGATGGCAGCGGGTTCAGCCGCAGGATTACCTCGGCGATGCCTCCGGGCGGGATCGGGTTCGGGTAGGCGCGGTACCATGCGAGGCGATCGTTCTCGATGCCGATGTACCGCTCGCGCACATTGGCCGCGAGGAAGCTCTCGTCGCTCGGCCAGATCGTGCCGATCGGGGCGCCATCGAGCGCGATCTCGCTGATCGCCAGCGGCTCGGAGCCGCTGTTGCGCAGGTAAAGGAGGATGCTGCCCGCGAAGTCGATGGCATCCGGCACGTAGGCGCACGAGTAGATGGCATCCTGCGGCTGTGCGGCGTCACATGGGGCGGAGTCCGCGAGAGCGAAGAGCAGTGTGGCACAGGCGGTTGCTGAGAGCACGCGCGTGAGCATCTGCAGAACCTCCGATGGCAGTAGTCACGATCGCCGCAGTGTTAGCCGGAGAGGCAGCATGCTCCTCCAATCGCACAATCATTACGCAGGTCTCTGTGCAGTCAGAGGCGAATGTCCCCCCGATCTGCAGCGCTCACCTTCGTGCCCCACGGCAGGTGCGCATCATGAGTGTGTCGTCGGCAGAGATGCTCCGTTGGCTCGGGCTCACGCTGCTGCTTGTGCTGATGGCGTGCCTGCAGTCAGCCTCTGCGCAGCAGGAGGAGGCCGAGAGTTTCGGCTGCGAGGCGAACCCTACCGGCAACCCGATCGGCGGAGGAGAGGGCTACTCGCCGGTCTACGAAACCGGCGACTACGTCGTCAGCACCGCCGCGGAGCTTGCTGAGGCGCTGGCCGCTGCTCAGCCGGGTGAGGTCGTCTACGTCCCGCATGGCGTGGAGATTGATCTCTCAGATGTCCCCAGGCTGACGGTTCCGGCGGATGTCACGCTTGCGGGCAGCCGCGGGCGCGATGGGTCACCAGGGGCGTTGCTGTTCACCGACAAGCCGAAGACGCTGCTGGGGAGCGGCGGCCAGAGCGTGCGGGTGACCGGGCTGCGCTTTCGCGGGCACTATGCGGGCGCCGAGCGAATCGCCACCACCTCGCAGTTCATCGGCATCAATGACTGGGGCAACGAGATAGACAACTGTGAGATCTTCAACTTCAACGTGGTAGGAATAGGGGTCAGTGCCGGCGCGCTGAACTGCCAGATCCACCACAACTACATCCACCACTGCCAGCTTGGCGGCCTCGGCTACGGCGTCTCGCTCAGCTCCGGCGATGTGCATATCATCGCGAACATCTTTGACTACTGCCGCCATCACATCGCCTCCTCCGGCACGCCCGGTTCGGGCTACGAGGCGGCCTGGAACCTCGTGCTCGAGAACTCGACCAGCCACCACTTCGACATGCACGGTGGCCGCGACCGAGGAGACGCCACCGACATCGCGGGCGACTGGATGCACGTGCACCACAATACCTTCCTGGGCCCGCAGCGGCATGTGGTGATCCGCGGCGTACCCTCCGACGGCGCGAGCATCCACCACAACTGGTTCGCGGCCGAGTCGGCCAAACAGGTCGTGAGTGGCGGCAACACGCAGGTCTACCGCAATGTCTACGGTCCGGAGAAGGCGCTGGAGGAGTGAGTTCATGCGCACCGCGATCATGGCCGCCACCATCGTCACGCTTGGCCTCTCCGCCGTCTCACTGGCGGGCGCGCGGGTCGATCGCTACGGCACGCCGCTGCCTGAGGGCGCCCTGCAGCGCCTCGGGACGCTGGTCATGCGCTATCCCGACGGCATCGGCGACCTCTGCTACCTCCCCGACGGCCGGGGGCTGATCGCCGTCGGCGCACGCGTTGAGACCTGGGACCTGTCCTCCGGCGCACTCGAGCGCACCGACGAGCCGATATCGCGGACGATCCGCTCGATCGAGCCCAACCGTGAGGGCACCGTTCTCCTCATCGCCGACGCGGCGGGCTCGATTCACCTCTGGGACATGGACGCTCAGGAAATCATCAGGTCCATCCCCACCGGCCAGCCGGGGCTGATGGTGGCGCACTACTCTCCGGATGAGACCCGGGCGCTCACCACGGGCACACTCACCCTCAAGGAATGGGACCTGGCGACCGGCGAGGAGCTTGTCGCCATCGAGGGCAGGATGCACTACTTCCGCCAGGGCATCTATGCTGCGGACGGCCTCACGGCGTTCGTGGATGGCGGCGCGGGCTCCGACCCGATCCTCGCGCACTACGACCTGCACAGCGGCGAGCTGCTGCACGAATGGCACAAGCAGTATTACTCACACACGCGCAGCCTCGAACTCTCGCCCGATGGCGAGCGTCTGCTGTCGGGGACGCGGATTGACGCGCGGGAGTGGGATGTCAAGAGCTACGAGATGCTGGCGAAGTTCACCGGCCACCACGGCGGTGCGGTAACAGCGGTCGCGTACTGCGCGAACCCCGATGAGCTGCTCACCGGCTCGCGCGATGGCTCGATCCGGCGCTGGAACCGCCACACGCCCGAGGTGCTGCTGCGCTGGTGGCCGCATGAGGGGCATGTGACGCGCATTCGCGTCTCGCCCGATGGTCAGTGGGCGCTCTCCTACGGCGGAGGGCTCGTGGATGAGCGCAGCATCGCGGATGGCACGCCGCGCATCGCGTGGGAGCGGCACAGCGGCGTCGTCCCGGCGGTAGCGGCGATCCCGGGCAGCAGCCTCGTCGTGAGCGGCTCGAGCGACGAGACGCTTCGTGTGTGGGATACCGGGACGGGCGAGAGCCTGCGCACGATCCGCGGCGCGAGCCTCGGCGCATGGGCGCTGGCGGTGTCGCCGGATGGCAAGCGTGTGGCCGCCGGCGGCAAGGACGCCGTCATACGCGAGTTCAGCCTGGCGGACGGCGCGCTCCTGCGCGAGCTTCGGGGGCATCGCGGTTACATTCGCGCACTCGCCTACACGCCAACCGGCACGCACCTGATCTCGGGCGCCGATGACGGCAGGATCTGCGCGTGGGGAGCAGGCCCCGACCCGGTGCATGAGCTGCACGAGCATCGCGGCGGGGTGCTGGCGCTGGACGTCTCCGCCGACGGCAACTACGCGTTGAGCGCCGGGCGCGACGGCACCGTGCGCTACTGGTCGCTCAGCGGCAGGCGGCTGCTCCGAACAATGACCGGCCACAGGCGCTGGGTGCAGGCCGTGCGGTTCCTCGATGGGGAGACGGCGGTGAGCGCCGACGGCTACGGAGCGATCATCGTCTGGGACCTCGCGACCGGCGAAGTGCGGCGCACCATGGAGCACGGAGGAGCCGTCACAGCCCTCGCCGTGGATCGTGGCCTGGTCCACGCGGGCGGCGGGAGTGAGATCTCCTGCTGGGACGCCGCTACCGGGGCTAAGCTCGAGACGCGGTCGGGCCACGCCGACGCGATCCTTGCGCTGGCCCCCATCGGGGACGGCCGCGTGGTCTCCTCAAGCGAAGATACGACGCTCCTTGTCTGGGAGCCGATTGAGCGGGCTGAGGCTCGCTGACTGTCGCGCCATCATGAACCCACGAACTCTGCGTGGAGGTACGCCATGCGAAAGCTCATCGTTATCGCGCTGACTATCGTCGCACTGCCAGCTCTGGCTCAGGAGACGGCGCTGTTGTATGCCGGTGATACGCTCGAAGGAGTCGCCCTCGATTCGGGAAGGGGATGGGAGCGCTCGGGCTTCGAGATCGTGGACGGCGCCCTGCATCTCTACGGGACATCGCCCGCCGGGCACGATGGCAACAGCTACCTGAGCGTGGTGGTGCCGATCCCGCCGACGGACTTCCGCGGGAAGGCGCTGGTCTTTGACGCCTCAACCAGCACGCCCGCCGAATCGCAGGCGCTCTACGTGCGGGCGACCAACGCCGCCGGCGATCGCGTGATGAGCTGGACGAGCTGGAGCGGCCAACTCCGGGAGGACACGCAGACCTACACACTGCACCCACGCCTGCCGAGCGGCGGCCTGAGCTGGGAGGCTGATGGGCTCAAGAGCGATGATCTTTCCGCGGTCACTACCCTTGTGTTCTTCGTCGGTACTCACAACGCGGGAGTGGAGTTCGACATGACCCTGGACAACATCCGCACCGAGGTCTCAGACAAGAAGTCATTCCTGGACGTAACTGAGCCGAAGCCGCTGTATCCGGACACGACGCTGGTGGAGGATGGCGAGGCGCGCGCGATCATCGTCGCGCCGGGTGACGCCGAGTGGGCTCCCTTCACCGCCGAGGTCGCCGCGGCCATCGAGGATGCCACGGGCGTCGCGCTGCCGATCGTCACCTCCGATGACGTGACCGACGAGCAACTCGCCGCCACGAACGCGATCGTGATCGGCAGCATCGGGAACAACAGGGCGCTGCTCTACCCCTACTCCCACCAGCTCACCTTCGCCGACGGTGTCTACCCCGGCGATGGCGGCTATGAGCTGCGCACGGTGCCCGATCCATGGGGCACGGGGAAGAACATCATCGCCATCGGCGCCTCGGATCTCGCGGGCGCCCGGGCGGCGCTGGAGGTCTTGCGGCCGCATCTGACCGAGGGGAATACGCTCGTGGTGCCGTCGCTGCTTGAGGTCGAGCTGGCCGGCGCGGCGCTCGCGAACTTCGGCAACATCTTCACCCAGACGCTGGACGATGCGTGGGCAGAGCAGCTCAAGCAGAGCTGCGAGGATCACCTCATCCGCGCCGGCACCCGCGGCCTGTTCTCGATGGCCGAGGGGCCGGGGCAGAACTACGCGCTCAGCGGCCGGCCGGAGTACGCGCAGATGTATGTGTGGATGATCAAGCGCACCTACGAAAGCTACCTCTCCAACCCCACCACCTACGGCGGCCCGTGGGGGATGGACTCGGACTTCCACATCTACCGCAACATCCCGTTCTGGGATTCAGTCGAGGAGTGCCCTGCGGTCAGCGACGATGACCGGCTGGAGGTCACGAAGATCCTCTTCCGATGGGTCAGCGAGCTTGGCCCGGCGAAGTCCGCCAGCCCCACGAGCACGAAGGTGCGCTTCAACCACCAGACCTTCCCCGCACTCGGCTGCCTCTATGCCGGGCAGTACTTCAGCCGGTACTACGATGCTGTCGAGGGTGACGCCTGGATCGAGGTCGCCGACGGCACCTTCCAGTTCCAGCTCGACGCCAGCAAGCCCCATTGCGACTGCAACAGCTATCAGTGGCTGACGCTGAATCACGTCATGACCTACTCCATGGCGCGCCCGGACCTGCGCTACTTCGAGAACGGAAACGCGGCCCGCAACGCCGACTACGCCATCATGACGATGAACAACCTCGGCTACCAGGTCGCCTACGGCGATATCGGTGGCTGGGGGCCGATCGGAAACGAACTGCGCATCCTGCGCATGGCGGAGTGGTTCTACCGTGACGGCCGCTTCCAGTGGGCGATCGACCGCAAGGAGCAGCTCCAGCCGCGTCCGGCGCTCTCCAGCTTCTCGCTCGCCGACCGCGAGACCACTGAGCCCACCGATCTGCTGGGGACGAAGGGCTGGGCGGTTGACCCCATGTTCTACGACAGCTTCGCAGGCTCCGAGTGGGTGCCGCTCGAGAACGCGGTGGACAAGGTCTCCTTCCGCGACAGCTTCGACCCTGAGGCAGCCTACCTGTTGCTCGACGGCCTGAGCGTCGGCGGCCATGGGCACATGGACGGCAACTCGATCCTGCAGTGGACCGACAACGGCCGCATCTGGCTCGCGGATGCCGACTACATCAAGTCGCTGCCCAAGTATCACAACTCCATGCTGGTGCTCCGCGACGGCCAGTCCGGCACGATCCCGTCCTATTCGGAGCTTGAGAACCTGGCGGACCTGGAGACCTTCGGCGCCTCGCAGACCGTCTCGCGAAACTACGCGGGCGTGGACTGGCACCGCAACGTGATCTGGGTGAAGCCGGGTGTGTTCGTGGTGGCGGATCGCATGGTCGCGAACGAGCCGGGCGACTACAGCTTCCGCGCCGTCTGGCAGACAATCGGCGAGACGAAGCTGGAGGGTGCGCGGCTGTCGGTCGAGCAGGCCGGCCAGTACGCGACGATTGCCATGACGCCCGGCACGCACTGCATCCTCAATGAGGACGAGTACACCGGCAAGAACTGGGCCAGCTACCCGCACGTCGAGGAGCCTCTGGTGAAGTCCATGCAGGGCATCGTTGACGCGGACCTCGACGCGGGCGAGCAGGTTGTGCTCTTCACCGTCATGGCCGCTTCCGGTGAGGAGCCCGGCGATCTCCAGGTCCGGCGCCTCAGCGGCGAGTCCATCGCCATCACCGGGCTGGACGAGCCGATCATAGTCTCGGTACGCGGCGCGAACACGCAGGCCGCCATCCCCGGCGCCGCCACGGCCAATGGCGAGATCATGGCGCTCACGCCCACTCATCTCTACGCGATCGGCGCGAGCCAGGTCAATGCCGGCGGCGAGCTGTATGACCTTGGCAACAAAGGGGACATCGAGGCCGACCTGACGACCGGCGAGGCGCGGATCTACTCACCCGCAGTCAACAGCATCGGCGCGAGGCAGTTCACCACGACCGAGGCATTCGACCGCCAGTCCGGCGAGCAGATCGGCGGGCTGATCACCTCGATCATCGAGGCGGCAGGGCCTGTTGAGGGGCCGCCGGCGATGGCTGAGGACCTGCCGCTGATGGCGCAGCTGTGGGCCTACATCGAGCACCCGGACAACTTCCTGCTCACCGGGAACCCCGGAGAGATGGCGTCGGTTCCGGCTGTGCGCGCGGTGCGCGGGGCACCGGAGCCACTTGAGGCGAATGTCTTCTCAGGCCAGGCCGGCGCGAACGTGCTGAGCAACATCTTCGACGGCCGCGAGGAGGCCACCACCGACAGCACGATGTGGGGACCGGACCAGGAGGTCACGATCGACCTCGAGCTGCTCGGTACCTATCACCTCGACCGGATGTCGCTGAGCGCGTGGTTCGCGACCTCTTCGAGCAAGGGCGCGCTCTTCCAGCTCGGCCGTATCCGGCTGCTCGCGGGCGACCAGACGCTGGTGGACTTCGCCGATGACGAGGCGCGCGCGAACTGGGGCGCCCCGGGCCACGCGCCGGAGGTCTATGAGTTCGACCTCGATGCGGATGCGCAGAACCTGCGACTGATCCTTACGCCGCGGCCGGGCACGGCCGTCTATCTCGCCGACCTGAAGATCTGGGGTACCGGCGAGGGCCTCGACAGGCTGGCTGCCGAGCAGGCGGCCGGCGGCGAGGCCGTCTATGTCTTCAACTCCGTCCACTCCGCCGACATTGACGGTGACGGGGTGCGCGAGGTGCTTGGCGGCAGCTCCAACGGCAAGGTCTACTGCCTCGACGCGAGTGGCGCGTTGCGCTGGAGCTACGACTGCGGCGCGGAAGTGAACTCAGTCACCACCGTGGATCTCGCCGGCAACGGACGGCCTGCGGTCATCGCGGGCGCGAATCAGGGCTATGTCGTCGCCCTCGGCGCCGACGGGCAGGAGCTCTGGACATACCAGGTGCCCTACTACAAGCGCGTGCCGCATGTGCAGGTGGTCTTCCCCGCCGACTTCTCCGGCGAGGGCCGCGAGACTGTCATCGCAGGCGCTGATAGCTGGCGCTTCTACGCGATAGACGCGCAGGGGAACGCGCTCTGGCACTACGAAAGCGTGCATGGCTCCACCGCCGGGGCCGCCGCCGACGTGAACGCCGACGGCCTCGATGAGGTAGTCGCGGGCACGGAGTACTACAGCTGGCACGTGATCAAGCCGGACGGGAGCGCCCTCTTCAGCACGCGCACCGCAGGCGGTCCATGCGCGAACGCAGCCGCCGCGGGCGACCTCGACGGCGACGGCCGCCAGGAGGTCATCTTCGGCGGCGCCGACACCACGGTGCAGGTCTACGCGCCCGACGGCAGCCGCATGTGGGTCGTCAACACCGGCGATGAGGTCACCGATCTCGCCTGCGCAGACGTGGACGGCGATGGCCAGGACGAGATCCTCGTCAGCAGCCTCTCGTTCAACGTCTATTGCCTGGAGGGCGATGGCAGCGTCAAGTGGCGCACCGCGCTGCCCAATCAGCTCCGGACACTGACGCTGCTTGAGGGCGAGCCGATGCGGGTAGCGGTCGGCTGCGACGACGGCTCAGTCTACACGATGAGCGCTGCGGACGGCTCACTGCTGGGGCGGTTCCAGACTGAGGGGCGCCTGATCGACCTCGCACCGCTCGGGCCGGGAGAGGCCGTGGCCTCCAGCGAGGACGGCTTCCTCTACGGTGTGCGCATGCCGTAACCCGGTGTCAGGCGCGGCTGCGGGCGTACACCCTCAGCGCGTTCTCGCGGAGCGCGGTAGGCATCGCGGCGTCGCTGTAGCCGTTGCCGGTGCTCATTCACGATTGGAGGCGGAGTGATGTTGACACTTCTGCGCCCAGCAACGCTCCTCCCGCTCGCCCTGCTCCTGTCGTGCGCCATCGCGTCCGCGATCGGTGAGCAGCCGCGGGTCATCGGCGAGAACCTCGTGGTCAACGGGGGCTTCGAGGCCGGCGGTGAGGGCTGGTCGCCGGCACCGGAGATCGTAACCGAGGGAGCCCACGAGGGAGCGCGGTACGGTGCGGTCGACAACCTCGCCGAAGCGGGCGCCGACAAAGTCATCATCCAGGACTTCGTTCCGCTCAAGCCGAACACCTACTACGAGTTCCGCATGGCGGCGCGGCGTGAGACCGGTGAAGGCTACTTCTATGTGCACTTGAACTGGTTCGCCGAGCCCGGGCGGCGGCTGATGAGTACGCCGCAGTGGCATGCCGGGCGGGTGGAGCCGGTCACGCTGCGCACCGGCGAGGGCACCGGTGACTGGCAGGAGTACTCCGCGGTCTTCCGCTCGACGCGTGCAGACATGGGCGGCGTGCAGGTCGTCATGTTCATCCGCGGCGGCTCCGATCGCGTCAGCCTCGATGATACCAGCATCCGCGAACTCGCGTATCCGGAAGCGCCGCAGTGGGCGCTGCCGGACGCCGTGGTCTTCGAGGGGCATCCCAGCCGCTTCGGCATGGCGGTGGAGGATGTGCGGCAGGACGGCCAGCGCTTCACCATCACCACGACTGGTGCGCAGTACGCGCTCAACGCGGCGGAGGGGACGATGGAGTGCCGCCAGCGGATCGGCGTCGAGCGCGATGTGGTGAGCGCGGACTTCGACGGCTCCCTCGGCAGGATGCGGATCGCCTATCAGGACGATGAGGTGTGCGTGCTGCAGGGCCCGCGCCTCGCGATCGGCTTCCAGGGCGACTCGCTGGTGACGATCGCGACCAACCGGCCGCTCAGTGCCACGCTCACCTCGGCCATCGGGGCGGAGTGGTTCCGCACGGCAGAGCCGCACCTGCTGGCGATCGATGAGCATGGCGGCTGGTGTGTGACACCATGGGCGCGGCCGAAGCTGGCCTCGCCCGGGACGACGATGACGCCGCCTGAGCGGAGCACGGGGAGGCCGGGCTGGAGCGCGCGGTGGGAGATCGGCGCGCGCGAGATGTTCGCGCTGGCGGTCTTCCCGGGCCGTGAGTTCCGCTGGGAGGACTCCTTCGAGGACCGCATCTTCTGCACCACGGTGACTCAGCAGGCTAACCATCAGGTGCCCGATGAGGCGCTGCGGGAGTACGCGAAGTACGCCAGCGTGCACATGCTGTTCAACGGGATCTACGACCACGTCACCGGCAGCGAGCCCTACATGGCGCCGTACAACATCGGTGACCCGGACAGGTTGCGGGCGATGATCGGCCTCGGGCATGAGCTCGGGATGGAGACGGTCCTCTACCGCGCCCCGACCACCTACGAGCCGATCGGCCTGTCCCTGACGTCATTCGTTGAGGACCTCTACGCCGACAGGAACTGGTACGGCTTCGACGGCTGGTACTTCGACGGCTACCTCGAGGACTGGATGGACTGCTACCGCGCGATGCGGGTAATCCGCGACCAGGTAGGCGATGGCACGATCTACGTGCACTGCACGCTCAACCCGCCTGTGCGCATGTCGGAGCTCTACTGCCCGTTCATCGACAGCTACGCGAGCTTCCTGCTCCGCGCCGAGGCGCAGTTCATCGACGGCCCCGCCGACCCGTACCTGCGCTATGTGGTGAACACGCAGAACATCTCGAACTCCATCGCCACGCTTAAGGGCAATGAGATGCGGGCGGCAAGGGGCTCGGAGGAGCACGCGTCGCTCAAGCTGCAACTTCAGACGATGCTCAGCCTCAACGGTCGCTGCCGCTGGGCATATCCGGGCTGGCCGCTCAATGAGACCGATCTGAACGACTACATCGGCTACTACTTCGCGGAACTTGACCGGATGGAGGCGCAGTGGCGCGCCACCGGAGAGCCGATCCCGATGACGTGGCCTCCGCGAGTGGAGGAATAGTGGCCTGCCGCGAGCTACCTTCGCGCGCAGCGGGCTCATCTGTTGCATCGCTGCCAGCCGGCGTCGTCTAACGTAGACCGACGGAGGCGCATGATGAGCGAACCGGCTCTGCTGGGTGGCCCACCGGCCGTGACCGACCCGCCGCGCGAAGGTTGGGTTCGGGTCAATGACGATGTGAAAGCGGCCGTGACACGGCTGCTCGATGAGCGCGGCGGCTGCCTGAGCTGAACCGCAAGCGCACGGAGCACTACGCGTTCCTCAACGACCGCCTCCGCGACTGCCCGGGCCTGGAGGCCATCGATCCGCTGCCCGGCGCGACACGCGGCGGCTTCCTCGAGTTCAAGCACAAGCTCGCACCAGAGGCTGTCGCGGTGGCGCCGCGCGAGCGCATCGTTGAGGCGATGAAGGCTGAGGGCGCGCCGATCAGCGCCGATCGCCACTCCGACGTGAACTTCACCTACGGTCTCCTGCACGCCGCGCCACTCTTCACCAGCGTGGGCCGGCGCGCCCTCGGAGGGGCCTTCTGCGATCCGACGCGCATCGCCCCGCCCTCCCGCCCCTCGCTGCCCGTTGCCGAGGACCTCAACCAGCGCCTGATCTCGATGCACGCCTACACGGACGTGCGGCAGGAGTGCCTCGGGCAGGTCGCAGACGCGATGCGCAAGGTGATGACACGGCTGGATGGGTTGGCGGAGTGAGCGCCTGATCAAATGCCCCGATCCGGAGTGGGTGTAGCCATGCGAAGACTATGCATGCTGTCCCTGCTCGTACCGGTCGCAGTGCCCGAGGATGGGCAGAGGATGACCTTCCGCGAGTACTGCGGCATCCTCCGCGCCAACCTCGAGTGCTTCCGTGCGATCTACTCGCACCCGGATTCACTTGCGCTCGGCGACGACCCCGACCGGCGTGTAGAGCGGCTGAGAGCGGGCCTCGACAGGCTTGGCGTCTAGTCCGCGAGCAGACTGACCGCACCGTCCGCTGTGGCCGCGAATACACGCTCTCCGCAGGCGACGAGATGGGTTGCGGCGGCCGCGAGCGCCGTCACCTGTAGCGGCCTCCCCGTGAGGTCCACGCGTACCACTCGGCCATCCTCGAGACCCACATACAGCGTATCGCCAGCGAGTGCAAGCGCGGTGCACGGGCTGCCAAGCTGCGTGCGCCAGACGCGCTCACCAGCGCCGTCGATCATGTGCAGGTCGCCTGTGCGTGAAGCGGCAGCGATGCCTGCGCGTGTGATGACCATCCCCGCCGGGTCATCGCCGATGCTGCGCGTCCAGAGCTTCTCGCCCTCATCGCTGATGCAGTGGATGAGCGTGTCGGCGCCCGCTGCGAGGGTCTCGATGCGCCCGTCGCCATCCACGTCCGCAACCGCAAGCTCCGTGAAGTTCGGGCCGGCCATCCAGTAGTCGTTGTAGTCCTCATCGGCCCAGAGGCGCGCGCCATCGGCCGTGACGGCGGGCACGCAGAAGTAGACCGTCGCGACCGCGATCTCATCGCGCCCGTCTCGGTTGATGTCGGCCACCGCCAGCCGCGTCACCGAGTGCGCGGTGGTCGGGAAGGTCCAGCGGAAGGTCCAGTCCGGGTTGATCGCATGCACGTACCATGCGGCCGTCCCGACGAGCGGCCAGAGACGCCCATCGCCATCGAGGTCGGCCAGCGCGAGCGCGCGTCCCCAGCCCGGCATGTGCCCGGTGCGCGGCAGAGTGATCTTTGCCCGCAGATCGCCCTCCGGCGTCAGGACCGAGAGCGTGCTGTCCCATGAGGCGGCGAGCCACGTCACCTCGTCCTCACCGAAGATCCGTCCGGCCAGCACCGCGCCCATCCGCGCCTCCGTCTGCAGGAGCTGTCGCGATTCACCGGAGGCGCCACTATGCAGCAGCGCCCCGTCCTCGCAGCCAACGAGCACGCCGCCCGCGCCATCGTCGGCGAGGCAGGTGGCAGGGGAGGGAAGCTGCGCCCGCCACGCGATCGCCCCACCCGCCGCAGAGAGCATCGCTGCTTCGGCTGTCGGGCGCTCGGCGCAGGTGGTGAGCAGCCGGTCTTCGCTGAAGGCGACCTCCGCTTCGCCAAGGCTGAAGCCATCCGGAGTGACCCGCACCGCCGCACCGTCGCCGCCGATCACGATCGCCTCATCGTCGCGGCTGATGGTGCGCCGGGGATCATCCGCTGTTCCGTTCGGCAGCAGCAGGTTGATGAAGCACGCGCGCTCGCCCGGCTCCAGGTGGACCCGACGGCTCTCTGTCAGCACCTTCGGTGCCGGGTCGCCGAAGTGATACTCGGAGTACTCCTCGGCATTGAGCGGGATCGACTCGACATCAAGCCGCCGCTCCGAGTCGGTCAGTTCGATCACATGGAAGCGCTCGCCATCGTGGTCCGCGAGCATTCCCGACTCCGTGAGCCGCGCGTCGCCGAGCGTGCGCCAGTAGCAGCGCAGTTCGTAGTCACCGGCAACCTGCGCCTCGAGAGTATCAACGCAGAGGACGCAGTCGCGGTCCAGCCAGAGCAGCGTGCGCTGCCAGTCGCAGCCGTTGTAGTCTAGGAGAGAACTGCGGCTGAAGGCGCCGCCCGCGAACTCCTCCGCCTCATCGAGGCGCGCGACCACCGGGACCGGCGCATGGTCACCATCGCGGATCACCATGACCGTGTTGTGCTGGCGCGGCGCGCGGCGGATGTAGTCGGCGTCCAGCAGGAAGATGCGGCGGCGCACCTGGTACTGGCTGATCGAGTTCGCGTCTGGGTGGCCGTGCGAGCCATCGCCGAAGCCCTGCAGCAGCAGGTAGTCGGCGTCCTCATCCCAACCGCCGCGGAAGGTGAGCTTGTCGAAGCTCTCCTCCGCCGACACGTTCGGCAGGCACGCAGGCGCCGGATAGCCGGGGAAGCGCGGCAGGCTGCACCAGCGGTGGATCACCGGGTCCAGCGGGAGCACGAACAGGCCCAGGTGCCGGGCAGGCTCCTCTGCCTCCACGCAGCGGCAGAGCAGGTCGCCCTCGCAGAGCCCTGGGGCGGCGTGTTGCGCGATCCACTTGCAGCCGCGGTCGCCCTGCCACTCGGCGGCGCGCAGGAGGAGGTTCGCGCCACCCCCTCCCAGGTGGGTGTAGTAGCTGCTCGAGTCGCCGTACGGGACGAAGCACCGCTCGCTGTTGAGGACGACTGTGGCGAGGTCGGCGTAGCGGAGGAGCTTCTCGCTGCGCGCGTAGTCCCTCTTCCCGAGCGCGAACATGACCTCGAGCAGGTGGTTGCCGACGAGCCAGCTATAGCCGCCCCCGCCCTCGTCAAATGAGCGGCCCGCCAGTGCCGCCCGCTTGAAGACCTGCAGCGCCTGCTCGATCCAGTAGTCGAGGTCCGCGATCTCGTAGCCGTGGCGGCGCAGGTACATCGTGCCGAAGAACAGGCTGCGCGCGGGGAATGTATGGTGGTTGAAGATCTGGTGCTCCTCGGGCGTGATGCGCCACTTCTGATAGGTGATCGACTCGTGGCAGTACTCCGTACAGGAGGCGATGAAGTTTGCGATCAGCAGCCGCTCCTCGTCGCTGAAGAAGTCGAACTCCTCCGCGCGATCCCATGCCACAACAAGCTGGTGCGTCCAGAAGTCGACTGCCGACATCAGCTCAAAGGCGAGCCGGCACTCTCCGGTGGCGCAGGGGGTGGCCATCTCGATGAAGACGCGCGCCCAGCGCTCATCACCGGTCGCGTTCAGGTGCCCCAGCGCTGAGATCATCCCTCCGGGGCGGCCGTGCGACTGCTTCCCTCTGCTCTCATGTGCTCGCGCGAGCATCTCCTCCGGGTCGGGCGTCTCCGGCACCGGCTCGACCTCAAAGACGCGCTCGGGAAGCAGCCAGGTCCCCTCGCGCTGAACCGGAAGCGTGAGCAGTCGCTTGACGCCGGCCTCCACCACTGGCGCCTGCGCTCCGAGCACCGCGATCACGTTGTGGCCGTCGCCGAGCGGGCTGTGGATGGATACCGCGTGCAGGCCGCTCTCCGGGCAATCCCGGTCGGTGAGTTGCTGGAGATCGTGCATCCGGCGCAGGAGGAGGTTGTTCGCCGGGCTGCCGAGCGCGATCAGGTGCCCGGGCAGCTCCTGCGCCGCGTCGAACTGCGCATCGCCGAGCAGCGGCGGCCTCACACCCGTCAGTGCCGCAAGTTGCGCCTGCAGACTGGCGGCGAGTGCGGCCATGTCGCCATCGGCCGGTGCCACAATCGCCACTGGCGGCTCGGCGTTCAGTGGCGTCTCGCGGTACAGCGGAGCGAGCTTCATGATGCGCTCGTTGTTCACGCGCAGCTCAATCATCGCGCCTTTGCCGATCGGGTCGCTCACAACCATCACCTGCTCGGGTAGCCTCGTCACGTGATCGCAGCAGCCTGCCCGGTTCGCCGGGGACTCACCGGGTCCTTCATCCGTACGCGAAGCCGCCGGAGCCTTTGGAGCCCCGGCGGCTGACAGCGCGTGTCAACTGCGGCTACTGATCCTGCTTGAGCGTGAACCTGATCTCGGTCTCGCTCGCGCCAGAGTCGCGCTTGACCATGAGGAACTTGGTGCTCTCGGCGTTCTTCCACTCCCACTCGTCGCCACCCATGGCGCCGGACTCGAAGCCGTTGTTGCTCCAGTCGGGAGCCTTGAGCTCGCCCATGTACCACTCCTTGACATCCTTGTAGGCCGCGGGCGTGGTGAAGGTGGCCTTGATCTTCCCGTCCTCGGTCTTGATCTCCTTGAAGGTGGCACCCTCGTAGATCGGTGCGCCTACCTCTTTCACGACGGCGTCCTGGTCCATCTCCCCGGCAGTCTCACCAGCGGCCTCCGCCGGCTCCTCAGGAGCGGCCGGCTCGTCGGACGCCGGCGCTGTCCCGACCTCTTCGGGCAGCGGGCCTATCGCGACGTCTGTCTCTTCCTCCTTGGCGCACGAGGTCAAGGCGAGGACCAGCACCAGCGCGAGCAATACTGCCAACAGCAGGCGTCCGTACATCGAGCGCACCTCCAGGTGTTGGTTCTGCGTCGCACAGCCAGTCCGGATCACTGACGGTGCTCGGCTAGTCCGTGCGGATTGTCCCCGGTCACAGATACGCTCGTTCGTCGCAACTTCCGCCGCACCTCCACAGTAAGAAGGCTACTTTGGAAATACTCTGTCGCTATGATGGGAATGGCTTAGCCTGCTATGGCCGGTCCCATGTGACCAGAAGTGCGTTCGCCACGCTGCGTTGTCCGCCATCAGACGGCTTGTTGAGCGTGAGCCACTGCGTCCAGAAGGTGGTTGAGCCGCCCCCGTCGAGGTTGACGGCATCGGTGCAGCCCAGTCGTAGCATGAGTTGCGCGAGTTCGGCCATGGTCATCCCGACGCTCCAGCCGGGCTGCCGGCCGTCCACCGTCACGAGCAGGATCTCACGGTCGTTGAAGCCTGCGGCAGTGCGAGGATGCCTGATCTGGTCCTCGAAGACGATCCGGCCATCTCGCACAAGCTCGCGGTTGCCGCCAACCGCCTGCAGCACCGGTTCGGTGAAGGGCGGCGTGTCGATGGTGATTGTCACGCGCTCGCCGGCCTGCGCCTGAAGGAGGGCCTCACGCACCTGCTCGTTCCGCGCCACGATCAGCACCTCGTCTTCGCCTGCTGTTCGCGCCGTGCCCGTGGCGACCACCCCCGTGACCGTGCCCTCCCACCGGCCGGTGGAGCGGAGCGGGCCACCCTCCAGCGAGGCGACCACGCAGCCTCCAGATAGCTGCCAGCCGCCGACCTTCGTGTAGAGCTGAACGCTGCCCTCGCCACCCTCGTCGGGCAGGTTCATGCTGTCCATCGGCCAGGACCGCTCGCCGATGGTGACCTCGGCGGCGGTGCGGGTGGTCTCGATCTGCGGCTGGCCCTGGGCGTTGATGTAGAAGCCGGGGCGCCCGCGCGGCGCAGTGACCAGCTCACCGTTGCGCACGCACGGGCCGCTGATGCCGCCCGCGGTGTCGCCGGCCATGCGGAAGAAGTCCGCGTTCACGGCAGCCACCACATGCGCTCCGCCCTCAGTCTCGCGGCGGATGATCCCGTTCAGCCGCTCCCGCCCGCGCAGCTCACCGCGGCCGAGCGCCGCCACGAGGTCAATCTCCGGCTCGTCACGCTCGATCCTGATCACCCGGATCTCCCACGGCCCGGCGCTGTCGCGCAGCGCCTCGATGGTCACGCCGGGCGCGACATCCTGCGGCTGCGCTGGACTCAGGACGAGGACAAGCGCAACCGCGGCAAGCATCACAGATGCGATCGGCCACCTCAGACGCCTCATGACGATCCCTCCCGTCCGTCTGTGCAGCTCAGGCGTTCATCATGGAGCTACGGGGCAGGCGCGCCTCGATCTCAGTCCACCACTCGTCCGGGCCGATGTGCCCGCCAATGCGCTCAGCCACGTCCTCGTGCCAGTGCAGGTCGCTCCCGCCGGAGGAGAGCAGCCCGTGCTGCTCGCACCACGTGCGGTAGATCGGCGTCAGCTCCGGCGGCACCGACTGGTGCGCGCACTCGACGCCATCAAGCAGCAACTCCTCTCGCAGCAGTTCCATGCGATCGCGATCGTCGCGCTGGAAGTAGCCCGCTGGGTGCGCGATGATCGCCAGCACGCCCTGCTCCTTGACCGCCGGCAGCACGAACTCCGCCGCCGGATACGCGGGTCGACGCGCGTGCTTCTCCGCGGCGCGCAGCAGTGGCCCGTACTCCTCCTCGGTCGGGATGAAGCCCCGCTCCACGAACCACGCGCGCTGGAGCTTGTTCGCAACATGCGTCAGGCCCTGCACCGAAAGCGCTGCCTCCGGCCGGTACGATCGCAGCAGCTCCTCCCGCCGAGGGTCGCTGTAGTCGAAGCCCATCGCACAGAGGCCCTTCGAGACGGCCGCTCCGTACTCTCGCTGCCACTCGTGGTAGGCCTCCCAGACCGGCTTCAGCGCCTCCTCCGCCTGTGGGGTGATGCCGAGGCAGACCATGTCCACCGAGCCGATGCTGCAGGTAACGGTGAGTTCAGCACCGCGAACGAAGGTGACGTCCGGGTGCTTCGCCGCCGCCTCGGCCGCCTCTCCGAGGCCGTCCACGATGTGGTGGTCGGTGATCGCGATGCGACGCACACCCGCAGCCGAGGCGGCGGCGAACAGCTCCTCTGCGGTGGTCATCGCGTCGTAGCTCCAGCAGGTGTGAAGGTGCAGATCGTAAGAGGCGCGCGCAGCAATCCGTGGATCAGACATAGGGAACCTCCGTCGGTGCGACTGGCGATTCCGACGGATATTCAGCCTCGGCGCGAGAAGACCTGCATGTGCTCAGCGGAGGCGGCAGTGATCAGCGGGGGCGTGGCGCCAGGTGACCTCGGCGCCGGGGAGATCGGTGTCCTCCAGCGGATCGCTGGAGGGGTCCCACTGGAGGGCTTCGCGCTCGGCAACCTCCAGCAGGAACTGACGGATGCGCTCGTGGCGGGAGTGCCCGGCGTAGTCAACCACGACGGGCCGCCAGGGGTCGTCGGAGAGCTCAAACTCGAGCCATGCGCGGCCGCCGTCATAGCCCCTCCACCAGCCGCTCTCGTAGCAGAAGCTCCACGTCACGCGCAGGAGCCTGTCCAGCTCGAAGCTGCGGAGATGGCCGAGCCAGTCGCGGATGTGCAGCGAGCGCTCGCCGAGGATGATCGCCGGAACGCTCGCTCGCAGGAGCATGTACAGCGCCAGGCCGCCGAAGGTGCCGCCGGAGATGCCGGCCATGATCGGCCGGTTGGTCGCGTCAATGTACGGGGAGTGCAGGAAGCGCCAGATGGTCCATGCAGCCAGCGCAAGCAGCAGGCTCGCGCTGAGGTACCCGCGTGGCGAGCCGGTGCGGTAGATGCGGACCAGGCGCTTCCCGGCGCTCATGGCTCTGAGGCTCCCCTCGGCCTCTATAGCGTCACCGTGCTCTCCTCAGCCGCGGAGTCGGCGGCTGCGTTCATCACGCGCAGCACCGGCACCATGTCGTGGATCGTGGCGATCGGTGTGCCACCGGTGGCGAAGGCGTTGAGCGTCTCGCCGACGTAATGGTCGTAGACTTCGAGCCCGTTCATGCCGCTGATCGGCTCCGTCTCGCCATCGCGCAGCAGAAGGTCGCCGATGCCGACATCGCCGCCGATATGCAGGCGGTCCGTGGTCACCGAGAAGCAGCGCTCGTAGCCGCGCGGGATCGTGTAGGAGATCTCGCCGACGCCGATTGCGCCGGTGTTGCGGCCGACCATCATCAGCGAGGTGTGGTCCTCGATCAGCGCGTGGCGCAGGCCGTAGTTCCAGCGCGCGGTGACCTCGCCGATGTCATCCACGAGGTAGATGAAGAGGTCGATGATATGAGGGCCGAAGTTGAACAGCGGCCCGCCGCCGGACTTCGCCGGGTCGAGCATCCACGGGCAGTGCGCGTCAATGTAGCGCTCCGGGGCGCCGGCGAGCAGGCGGTAGTAGTAGTGCATCGGCACGCCAAGCTCCCCGGCCTCACGCATCTCGCGCAGGCGCTGGACGACGCCGTAGTAGCGGCTCACCAGCGCGACGGAGGTGAAGAGGCTCTTCTGCTCCGCGCGGGCGGCGATCGGCTCGAGCACGTCCGCGTCGAGGCCCATCGGCTTCTCCATGTGGAACGGCTGCTCGCGACTCATAAGCTCCGCCGCAAGCTCGCTCATCTCATCATGCGGGGCCGACGCCCACACGATGTCGGGCGCGACCTCATCCAGGAGCTTACGGTAATCGGTGTATCCGGGGCAGGCGAGGCTGAACTCGCCCGCTATGCGATCGACTGCCTCCTGCTCGGTGTCGGAGATCGCGACGATCTCCACGTCGCGCCTGAGCAGTGCGGGCAGGTAGAACTCCGCTGCGTGCCAGTGGCCCACGCCGATGAACGCTACTTTCATTGTTCGGCTCCCTCCGTGACGTCAGGCGCTTCAGTGGCTTCGCGCAGGTCGAGCGTTGCGTCGGGTACGTTGAACTGGAGCGGATCCCCGCCGCCATCGCCCGCCTCGGCTGCCATCGCCTGCATGCTGCCCAGGGCTTCATCGATGAGGCCCTCGGCCCGCTCGTATTGATGCTCCGTGATGAGCCCGCGAACCTTCCTGAAGGTCGCATCAATTTGCGTCAGATCGTGTCCCGGCTGCTTGCGCAGCTGCTGGTAGAGGCTGCCCGCGCGCTCCATCTTCATGCTGACGCGCTGCTCGGGTGTCAGATTGGCCTCCTCGCGCCCCGCCTCCGCGCGCATGGGGGCGGTCATCGCCGCGAGCACCGCGCGCGCGATCTCCATCCGGCTCTTCGTGAACTCCTCCTCGGGCATCTCGCGGACCTTCGTGAGGATCTCCGACACGCGCTCCACGATCACCTGCTGCGCCGGCCGCTGCTGCCCCTCGGGGCGCTCCTGCCCGGCACCCGGACGGCCCTGCTGCATCTGCTCCTGCGCCTGTTGGATCGCCCCCTGCATCTGCCGACGGCGGCCGGCGATGACGCTGAACGCGTCCTGTGCCTGGCCGAGGATCTCGCGGATCTGGTCCGCGTTGTTCTCGCGGATCGCACCTGCCGCGGTATTGATCGACTCCCAGATCGTCTCGAAGTCGCGTTCCTCCGCGCGCATCACGTTCATCGCGACATCGGCGACGAACCTGATCAGCCCGATCTCCGGGCCCATCTGCGGCATGTTCCGTGGCTGCTGCGGGCCGCCACGCCCAGTTCGCTCGGGGCGGCGCTGCGCCTGCGCCCGCGGTGCTGTCCGCAGAGCGGTGATCGCGCGGTCCATCAACTGCTCGGCGCGCTTGAAGTCGCCCTGCTGGGCCGCGCGCTCGGACCGCTGCGCGAAAGCTACAGCCTGCCTCGGATCGCGCCGCTCACGCTGGGCCTGCTGCATGGCCGCTCCGAACTGCTGGACCTTCCGCTGCAGTGTGGGCGGGAGCTGCTCATTGCCCCGCCCCGGAGCATCGCCCTGCATGCGCTCCTGCGCCTGCCGCAGGAGTTGCTCGACCTTCTGCGCCTGACCGGCCTCAGCGGCCTCGACCATGCCCGCACGAAGCTGCTTGAGCTCGCCGACCTCCATCTCCCGCTGCTCCATCCGCGCGATCGCCACGCTGAAGCCGAAGAACGCCTCCCACAGCTCCTCATGCTGCTCGAAGAACACCTGCGCCTTGAGCGGCAGGTCGCGGTCCTGTCGGGGTGAGGGGAGCTCCCGGTCGCCGCGCTCGCGCTGACCCTCGGTGGCGTCGCCGGCGTTCGGGCGATCGAGCGGAGACGGGCGCTCCTTCGCGGGCTCTCCAAGCTGCTCGAGCGCCGCATGTGCCTGGCCGAAGTCACCGTCCGCGATGGACTTGCGCAGCCACTCAATGCGCCGCTTCTCCGTGTCGGTCGAGCCCTGCCCGGCGTATGCGACCTCGAGCCGGTCCACCGACTGCGCCAGTGTGTCCGCCATGGCAGCCCGTTCGGTGAAGAGCTTGACGGCCGCGATGGTCATCAGCACGCCGAGCACCGCCAGCGCCACGACCACGAAGGCCGCGAAGGTGGCCGCCTTCGATGGCGCGCGCCTCGGCTCGCCCAGCAGATCGCGCTCCTCCACGAGGAACGGCGGCTCCCCTGAGAGCGGCAGGCCAACGGGCTGGGGCCCATCGCCCGCCTCAGCCGGCCCGCCAGGCTCAGCGGCGAGCGCGTTCAGCCGCGCGAAGGCGTCGCCGTCCTGGCGCGGGTCATACGCAGGTGGCCCCTGCTCCTCCCCCTCTCGCGGCGGCTCCCAGGGGCTTCTTCCCGCGGCGTCCTGCGGCTCACTGTCCGGTTCAGACGGGCGTGAATCATCCAACCTCTGCACTTCCCTCTATGCATCCTCACTCGATGTCTGCAGATGCGGCAGGACCTCGAGCATTGTGATCAGGTCGAGCCGATTGTGCTCCATCACAGCCATCATCCGACCCGCATCGCCGCTGTGCACGAACCGGTGCCAGGCCTCAGGTATCTCCGCACCCGGGATGTCACCAACGCGGGCGCGCCCGCACAGATGCCTCTCCAGCGTCTGCAGCCGGCAGTCCTCCCACCGCCCACGGAAGCGGGAGCGCGCCGCAAGCAGCAGATCGAGGTGCGCGGAGGGCTCCGGGCAGGCGCCCAGGCCGTGGTAGATCATCCGCTCCCGCAGCAGCGGCAGGTCGAAGGCCCGCCCGTTGAAAGTCATCAACGCGCTGCGGGCTCTCAGCAGTTCCGCGGTCGCGGCGAGAATCGCGCGCTCCTCGGCGTAGTCGCGCGCGAAGAGTTGCACGCAGAGCGCCTCCGAGGGCTCATCGCACTCCCAGACGATGAGGCCCACGAGAAAGATCGGCGCGGAGGAGAGGCCCCCGGTCTCAAGATCGAGCAGCACCAGTTGCGTCGGGGGCAGCCCGCAGAGCGCGTCGAGAGGCTCGGAGGCCTCGCTCCCGATCAGTGCCGTCAGCCCCCCGAAGCGTGCGAGCGTATCCGCAGCATTCGCGAGCATCTCCCGCGCGGCAAGACGCGCGCACCAGTAGCAGCCCTCCGCGCACTCCACTGCCTCTCCCGGCACAAGCTCCTCCAGCGGCCCGCTCACCTGGGAGACGCTCGGCGGCGGCTCCGGATTCCCCTGAGGGGCCCGGCGACGAACCTCGCGGCCGAGACGCTCGCGTGAGAGCGCCGGGTCGCCTGCCCGCACCGGAGGCGGCTCGGGCGCACGTACAGGCACACGCCCCGGTCGCCGGGCCTCCTCCGGAGGGGGCGCAGCGACCGGACCGTCATCTATCTGGCGCAGGCGTCTACGAAGACGCTTCGAGAGCACTAGGATCATCCCGGGTTCCGTCGGTAGCGGGTGAGTGTCAGAGCGGCGTGTGTGGCGGTGGTGGCAGTGCCTGGACTTCAGCCTCCTGCCGCAGCCGCGAGTTGCTGAGCCATGCGGTCGTGCAGCGCCGCCACGGTCTCGGCCTGTGCGGCGGCGGCGGCCCACTTCTCCGCCGAGCCCTCGGTGGCAGCGCCCGCCTCGCCTGTCTTCCGGACGAGGGTAGCCGCCTCCCTGCGCAGTTCCGCCTGGCCGCCCGACAGCCCCTGCAGCGACGGGATAGCCGCTTCTGCGCGCTGCAGGATCGGCGCGACCTTCTCTGCCGACCGGATGTACCCGGTGAGTGAGCCCGTGGCCCATCCCGCAGCCGTCTGGCGCTCATCGGCCGCGGAGGGATCTGCGCAGCGCTCCAGCACGGCGGCCGCGGCCGTGAAGGCCGCGGCGCCAGCCGGCAAGCCGTCAAGCTGTCCCCGTCCGGAGACCTCTGCCGCGCGCTGAACCACGATGCGCAGGAGACCGGGATCCGTTGGCTGGGAGAGGCGCGCGCCCAGGGAGAACTGGTGGAATGGCTCCGGCCCGGCGAGCCCCGATCCCCCGCCTGAGCCCGCTCTCCAGCCCGCCAGGAACTTCTCGCGGCTCGTGGTGGCATAGGAGTCGCGGTCCGGCGGCAGATATGAGACCCGGTCTGCCTTGAGATCGTAACCTGTCACGATCGTCCAGCGCGGGGGCGAACCGTAGCGCACAAGCACCGGGTGGCCCTGGAGGAGCGCCTGGTGGATCGTTCCGAAGGTGCGCTCGGCGCTGGAGCCCGAGACGGTGTTGCTGGCGAAGCCGAGAGCCTTCGCCACGCTCTGGAACGGGCTGCCCTCCATCGGCTCGGGCCGTGCGGACGGGCTTGATGCACTGAAGACGATCACAAAGGGCTCGCCGGCGAGCGCTGTAAGCCACTCCAGGGAGCGCGTCTCGCCCCGGTGTGCGAGCAGCGAGCGCAGTGCCGAGAGCGCCTGCAGAAGCTCGGTGTCATGCGCCGGGTAGGCCGGCACGCCCTGGATGACCCGCGACTGCGCCCGCAGTTCCTCATCACGCGCCTGGGCGATCTCCTCGCGGTTCTGGTAGACCATCCAGCCGATGTTTCGCTTGGCCATCGCGGCGGCATGCGTATCCGGGTAGCGCTCGATCACCATCTCGTAGAGCTTCTCCACCTCGGCCTGCTCGAAGCCCATCCGTTCGCATGAGCGTGCCTTCAGGAGGGCCGCCTGCGCACACTCGGTCTGCTGATCGGAGTAGCGCGAGATCAGCTCATCGGCGGTGGCGGCCGCCATCGCGTACTTCTCTGTGTCAAAGTGAGCCCGCCCGACCTCCAGCAGTCCGCGAGCACAGAGATCCTTCCGGTTCGCAAAACGCTTACATAGCTCCCCCCACGTCTCTCGCACGGCGGAGGCGTCCTTCAGCGTCTCGCGCTGTATCTTCATGATACGCATCAGCGAGTCATCCACCCAGGTGCTCCCCGGGTAGCGCTCCACCAGCCCCTGGTACTGGACCAGCGCCGCCTTGGGCTGGTCCATCTCCTCGGAGTAGATGTATGCGAGCTTGTAGAGCGCGTCATCGGCGAGTGGCGAGGAGGCCTCTTCATTGACGATCCGGCGGTATTCCTCCGCGGCAAGCTGTGATTGGCCTTGCGCGAGGAACTCCTCCGCGCGTTGGTAGAGGCGCTGAGCTCGACTGGAGCAACCTGCCACTGTCGTCGCCATGATCGCCAGACAGATAAGTGCTGCCGCATGCCTCACAGGTTCTCCACCTCCTCCAGCACCAGCGCCACGCGCATCAACTCGCCGGTCATCTCCGGGAACGTCTCCTCCTGCGAGCGCACGAACTCGGGCAGGCCATGCCGAGTAACGCGCTCGCGCACGTAGCGCAGCCCATTCACCTGCGCGAGCGTCTCCGCATTGCCGATCTCCTCGAGCACGAGCAGCACCCGCTCACAGTCCGCGGCGGTCTCCTTGTCCGCGCCGGTCGGGTCGTCGAGCTGGAAGATGATCTCCCGCATCACCACCGGCAGTTCCTGGCGGGCGATGCGCGCGCGGAGGCACTCGTACTGCAACTCCGCGATGCTCCCCGTCGTCTGCGCGCGCTGGTAGAAGACAGCGGCCCAGACACCAAGCGCAATCACCACCAGCCCCGCGATCCCCGCGCGGAGCGCAGTCCTGCGAACGCGCCAGCGATCACGGATAGCGTCTGCCTCGGCATGCGTGAGCGCCGACAGCTCCTCGAGGACCGCACGCGGCAAGGAGATGCCCTCGATGCCGATGGCTCCATCGTCCGCCATGACAGCACGCCGCGCCCTGTGCGCCTCCTCACGGCCGACGCGCTCGGCGAGGGTGCGCTCGGCCAGGCGCCAGAGCTGCTGCGCCGGATCGGCCTCGAAGCGCAGACCTTTCAGCACCGCGAGCTGTCTGCGCCAGACCTCGCGCACGATCGCTTGCGCCGTGGCCTCGTCGTCTACCGCCGTGAGCGCCATGGCGTAGACGGCGTCCGCGCAGTGGTAGAGCAGCGCATCGAGCGCCGAGACGTTCCCTCGGCGGCAGCCCGTGCGCAGCTCATTCATGGTGCTGGAGGCCATCTAACGGCTCTCCTCGAAGATGCTATCCGGCAGGCCCGTATTGACGCGGTAGCCCACGAACTCCAGGTCGATCTGTGCCGGGCCCTCACGACCCGCCAGCGCGCCCTTGGCGACGCTCGTGTTGATGGTGCGCGGCATCCAGCGCCCGGAGACCTGCCGGTGGTTGAAGCGCACGCTCAACTGCCGCTTGCCGCCGCGCCAGATCTCGCTCTTGAGCAGCAGGTAGCGCTCGGTGTCGATCCACAGCAGCACCCGCCCGTCGCCCGCGCCGGTATCCCGCGGCGCGAGCTTGATGCACCAGACAGGCCGGCCGCTGAGTACCCCCTCCGCCACGAAGCTGGCGCTGGCAAAGTCGTTGAGGTGCATGGCCAGGTTCCCCATCATCAGGGCATCCCGCGGGATGACAACAATGCCCTCCGACTCCACATGCACCTTATCGGGGCGCTTGTAGTAGACCTTCACACTCCGCCGGGGCATGTTGACGTTAGGAGCCTCGATTGACACATAGACCGTCGCGGAGTAATCCTGCACCTGACTGGTCTGATTGAGCGCCCGCTGCACCATCTCCATTGGCGTCAGTGCACTGGCCGGCAGCGCGGCGCCCACTATCAGGGCCAGCAGGCACGTTGTTCTCAGCCACTTCAGCACGTTACGTCCCTCCGCTCAAACACAATCAGCGCAATGACAGCGGCAACGACCAGGTAGCCCGCAAGGTATGTGACCGACGAGACGACGTCCGCACGCTCGATACTCACGACGAGCACCTCGCGGTGCACATCGAGGTGGCTCGTGAGAAGATGCGGCTTGATGCTCTCGAAATAGGGCATCTCCGCGACGATGCCGCTGACAAGCAATGATGCCACTGACAGCCCGGCGGCGGTCATCGGGTTGTTGACGATCGCCGAGAGCAGCAGCGTCACTGCCGCCACGCTGCACATTGCCAGGCAGCCCAGCCCGTAGGCGTAGGCCATCCGCAGCAGCCCCGTCTGCGGGTCGAAGATCGTCAGGCCGCCGCGAAGGACGACAAGGTCGCCCCAGCCGAAGACAAGCTGCCCAAGGCCCAGCCCGCAGAGCCCGATGAACAGCGTCACGGTCACCGCGTAGGCCCAGGAGGCCGCGAGCTTCGCGATCAGCACCTTCCAGCGCGCCACCGGGCGCGAGAGGAGCATCCGCAGCGAGCCCGTCTGCCGCTCGCCGGCGATCAGCCCACCCACCACCACCGCGATCAGCAGCGGCACCAGCACCACCAGTGCCACCTGCAGCGCAACATTCGCGATGAACAGCGCCGTCACGGTCTTCCCGGCTACAATGAACTGTGAGCCGAACTCGCGGTCCACGTCGAGATGATCCTGTTCGTGATGGCTACCCCAGGTGATAAGCCCGACGAGCAGCAGCACGACCCCGAAGCTCGCCCATGTGATGCGCATGCGATAGAGCTTGCTCAGCTCGCTCCTCAGCGCCGCCATCACGAGCGATCGCCCCCGTCATCACTTAGACCGCTCATGCCGCCCTCAGAGTTCCCCTCGTCATCTGCTGCCACGCCCGCAGAGGGCTCCCGCCCGACCGTCTGCATGTAGACGCTCTCCAGCGTGCGGCGCACCGGCGTGATCTCCGAGACCCGCACTCCGGCCCGCACCAGCGCCTCATTCACCGCCGACGTATCCACTTCGCCGCCTATGAGCAGCGTGTGGTCGCCCATCGCCTCCGCATGCACACCCTCGATCGGCGCCAGCGTGCGCAGAGCCGCCTGCACGTCATCCACGACCAGCCGCGTGCCGGGGGCGAGGGCGCCGAGGAGATCGCCGACGTCGCCCTGCGCGATCACCTGGCCGCCCATGACCACCGCAACCTGCGTGCAGGTCATCTCCACCTCGGCGAGTAGATGGCTCGAGAGGAAGATCGTCATGCCCTCCTCGTGGAGCCTCCTCAGCATCTCCCGGACCTCCGCCAGCCCCTCGGGGTCGAGGCCGGAGGCCGGCTCGTCGAGGATCAGCAGCTCAGGCCTCGGCAGCAGCGCCTGCGCGATCCCGAGCCGCTGGCGCATGCCGTGGCTGAAGCCGCCCACGGTGCGATCGGCCGCGCCGGTGAGGCCGACGGTCTCGAGGGTGCCGTCGATCTCCGCAGGCGAGCAGCCGCCTGAGAGCGATGTAAGCAGCCGCAGGTTCTGCCGCGCGGTCAGCCACGGATAGAACGCCGGCTCCTCGACGAGCGCGCCCACACGCGGGCCGAGGCTCAGGCGCCTGCCAACCGGCACTCCGAGCACCAGTGCCTCGCCGCCGTCGGGCCGGACGAGGCCCGTCAGGATGCGGATCGTGGTGCTCTTCCCGGCGCCGTTGGGCCCGAGGAAGCCAAAGAGCGAGCCGTGCGGGACGGTCAGGTCGAGGCCATCAACGGCTCTGACCGGGCCGAAGCGCTTCGTCAGCCCGCGCGTTTCAATGACCGGCTGCTTGCTCAGCGCGCAGTTCCTCCCGCTCAAACGTCACCAGTGCATGGCAGATCTGGTCAAATATCCTGCGCACACGGACGATCTCGCAGGAGTAGCCGTTCGCCACCAGCGCGAAGACCAGCCGCTCGCCGTCCAGCGTAGTCGCATAGCCCGAGAGCGCGCAGACGCCGGTGAGTGTGCCGGTTTTCGCACGGACTCTCCCGCGCGCGGCGCCGTCGCACATCCGCGTCCGCAGCGTCCCGTCCACGCCCGCCAGCGGGAGGGCCTGGAGGAAGCTGTCGCGGTGTGGCGAGGCGTCCATTGCGCGCAGCAGGCCCACGATCACCTCGGCGCTCATCATGTCCTGCCGGCTCAGCCCGGAGCCATCGTGCCACTGCGTCCCGTAGAGGTAGAGGCCGCGTTCGCCCCAGGTCTCGGCGCAGAGTGCGGGCGGCGTCAGATCCGGCCGCCCTGCCGCCTGCGGCAGCGCGAGCAGCAGCGCGTCCGCCAGTTCGTTGTCGCTCGGCTTAAGGATGCGCGCCGAGAGCCCCGTGAGCGTCTCATCCGCCGATGCACCGACACCCGCCGGACACACGCTGGCCGGCCCGAGCAGCTCCATCGCCGTGGCCACGGTCACGAGCTTCATGTTCGACGCGGGGATCAGCGGTCGCTCGGCGTTCGCGCGGTAGATCTCATCGCCGCGGTAGAGCGAGACCGCGAGCGCTCCGACCTGCGCCCCCTGGAGGACCGGATGCGCCAGCAGCCCGGCGATCTGGTTCTGGACCTCCCGCACGCTATCAGCCGGCGCGTGGCCCCCGGCAAGCACGACGGCTGCAACCATCATGACAAGCGACGCAGTCCTGGCTCGACGCATAGCGCACCCTCTGCGTTAGGACATGGCGTGCACACCAGATCATTATAGCAGTATGGCGGGGGGAGGCAAACGCCGCGCATCACGCGTGGCCCGGCGATGGGGACCCTTGCGGGCCGCGCGAGGGCTCTGGCTCATCTCGCTTGCGCTCCGAGCGCGCAGCCGGCGTCTCCTGGCGCATATGGATGAAATGGTCATCCTCTTCCTCCGGCCGCTGGAGGACCGCGACATGCTCATAGGCTGCCGTCAGGTGCGCCCCGAGCAGCAGGATCTGTGTGCCGAAATAGGCCCAGGTCATGAACATCACGATCCCCGCGAGGCCGCCGTAGACGGCGGAGTTCTCGCCAGAGCGCGCGACGGTGTGCGTGAAGATGGGCGTTGCTGCGCGCCAGACGATTGTGGTGAAGAGCGCGCCAACCGCGGCCACCTTCGATGGCACGTCCTGGACCGGCATGAACTTGAACAGGAGGAAGAAGGCCGCGAAGACAACAGCAAGCTCGACCGCGAAGATCAGCCCGGGCTGCAGGAAGAGGATCTCACCAAGCCGGACGGCCGTCATCCGGTCGAGCCAGTCCAGCACAACGGGCAGGAATGCTGTCAGGAGGATGGAGACGAGAAAGAGGGCGCCGGCGCCGAGCATTGTCACCAGCGCCGTGAGCTTGCGCGCAATGATACCCCGCTCCTTCTGCCCCGGCCAGATCTCCGTCAGAGTGATCTCCAGCGCCTCGAAGAGCCGCAGGCCGGCCCATATGAGCACCAGCGCGCTGAAGATCCCCGCAACATGGGCCCCGGGATTCGTCACGAGCGCGTCCACCTGGTCCATTATCGAGCCCGCCGCCTCACCCGCAAAGCGATGCACCGAGTTCCGAAGCCACTCGTAGCTGTCGGTGCCCGGGCCAAGGATGAGTTGCAGCGACCACGCTGCGAGAAGTGCAAGCGGACCGATGCAGATCAGGACGTAGAACACGATGGCGGCGGCGATGGTGTTCGGGTCAGAACGCGCGCGGCGCAGGTGGGTCAGCCTGAGGACACGCCACCATCGGGGCGAGATCTTCTCCAGCTTCTCGGCTACCGGGGCGAGGTATGCCTGTACATTCATGATCAAGCTTTCGGGGCCCCTCCGTGAACTTCCTGCCGACCTTTTCTCGTCTGTGGAGCGAGCATGCAGGAGAGCCGGAAGCGGGTGGGGAATAGGCGCAGGACGATCTGCGCCATGATGCCCAGGAAATCATCAAAAGGAGCTTCATAGATGCTGACTGCGGAGAAGGTCAAGCAGGCCGCGAAGGCGATGGGAGCAGACTGCGTCGGAATCGGCACGCCGGATCGCTGGGACGGCGCACCGATACAGATGGACCCGCGCTTCATCATGCCCGAGGCGAAGTCGGTCATCGCTTTCGCGTTCCGGGTCATGCGCGGCAGCCTGCGGGGGGTCGAGGAGGGCACGTTCTTCAGCAACTACTCCTCGATGGGCTACGGCGGCCTCAACTGGCTGTACATCCCGATGACCATGATGAACGTCGCCAAGTATATCGAGGACTACGGGTACGAGGCGATCCCTCTCGGACACCTCTCGCCGTGGCGCGCGATCGACAATGTCGGCAACCTCCGCGGCCTCTCGCGGCCGGTCGAGCCCGGCAAGCCCGCGCCGGATGTCATGGTGCACTTGCGCATCGCCGGCTTCCTCTGCGGCCTCGGGGAGATCGGCTGGTCGAAGATGTTCCTCACGCCGCAGTTCGGCCCTCGCCAGCGCCTCGCCGTCATGCTTACCGAGGCTGAGCTCGAGCCCGACCCCATCATGGAGCCGTTCCTGTGCGACCGCTGCATGATGTGCGCGAAGGACTGCCCCGGCGACTGTATCCCGACCGACCAGTCGCGCTCGGTCAAGGTCAACCTCGGCGGCCACGACGTGGAGTGGGGCGATATCGACCATCAGCGCTGCAGCGTCTACTTCCGCGCCGGGGAGATCCTCGAGGACGGCCAAAAGGGCGAGTACATGCCCGGCCGCGACGACGTCGGCCCCAGCCCGCTGTCGCCCTTCTACAAGAAGCCCGCGAACGTCTACACGCACGGTGAGGGAATCTCGGGCTCGATCGGCTGCACCCGCGCGTGCATGATCCACCTCGAGCAGCAGGGCAAGCTCGGCAACAAGTTCCAGACGCCCTTCCGCCGCAAGCCGATGTGGCGCGTGGACTGGTCGGCGGAGTAGCGCGCGAGACAGGGGGCAGGAGATTCCCGTCATCACCCGAAGTGCGGTAATGATGGAGAATCACGCTCGGGTAAGGGAGTGGTGCGGATGAGGTTCCCGGGCACTGCCGGATGGATGATGACCCTCATGGCGGTCGTTGCCCTGGTCGCGGTCGCGCTCATGGGCTGCCCGCCGGAGGAAGAGGCGACCGACGATACAGTCGTGACGCCCGTGCCGGACGCCGACGCCGGACCGCCTGGCGAGGAGACGACCGAAGCTCCCGCAGCAGCGGGTGACGAAGAGGTCGTCCAGGTGACGCTGCTCGATGGGAAGATCGAGATGCCGGACGCTCTTCCCTCCGGGCCGACGACCTTTGAGGTTACGAACTCGGGACAGATGCTCCACAACTTCGAGATCGAGGGACGGGGGATCGAGGAGGAGCTGGAGAGCGACCTCACCGCCGGACAGAGCGGTACACTGAGCGTTGATCTGCAGCCGGGCGCCTACGAGGTCTACTGCCCGGTCGCCAACCATGCCGACCAGGGCATGCGGATGACCCTCACCGTGACCGAAGCGAGTGCCGAGGCGACCGAGTAGTCTCGCCACCCGCGCATTGAGTTGGCGGTCGGCCGGTCTCGGCCGGCCGCCTTTGTCACGTGTGGGCAGATCACGCGAGAGGAAGCGACGTCATGAAGTTCGCAGTCGGCTACCAACTCCCCGGGGAGGACACCGAGCCGATCGTCGAGGTCATCGAGGAGTACCGCGATCACATCGCGGAGGTCTACTTCCCCTGGGCCGATATGCCCTCCGGCCGCGCGCCCCTCGCGACCATGCACGGCTACACCGATTGGAGCACACAGCGCGCGCTGGAGCGCGACCTCGTGCGGCTGCGGGAGATGGGCATCAAGCTCGATCTGCTCTTCAACGCCGCCTGCTACGGCGGCCGGGCGATCAGCGAGTGGCTTGAGAACCAGGTGCGCTCCGTGCTCGACTACGCTGAGGCGGGCGTCGGTGGCGTGGACATCGCCACAACGACCTCGCCCTTCGTGGCGCGCACGATCAAGAAGCATCACCCCGAGGTGGAGGTTCGCGCCTCAATCAACATGAAGATCGGCACAATCAAGGGGATGGAGTACCTCGCCGATGTCTTCGACAGCTACCATGTGCAGCGGGAGTTCAACCGCGACCTCGACTACATCCGCGAGCTCCGCGCATGGGCCGATGAGCAGGGCAAGAAGCTCATCATGCTCGCGAACTCAGGCTGCATGATCCACTGCTCCGGCCAGGCCTTCCACGACAACATGGTGGCGCACGAGGCGGAGATTGACGAGTGCATCAACGTGCGCGACTGGAGCGCGCATACCTGCTGGCGCTTCCTCCAGGACCCGGCCAACCGCGTCTGCGTGCTGCAGAACACGTGGGTGCGGCCGGAGGATATCCATCACTACGAGGATCTCTTCCCGGTGGTCAAGCTGGCGACGCGGATGCACGCGCGCCCGAGAGCGGTCATCGACGCCTACGTGAACCGCCGCTACCGCGGGAACCTGTTGGACCTGATGGAGCCGGGATTCGGGCCCGTCTTCGCCCCGCAGGCCATAGATAACACGCTTTTCCCCGAGGACTGGTTCGGCCGCACGAGCACCTGCGACCGCCGCTGCCACGCCTGCGGCTACTGCGCCGAGGTGCTGCGGCTCGTCATGGTGGACTTCGGCGCGCCCGCGTTCACCGCTCCAGAGCGATGACGCTGCCTGAGTTCGTGCACAGGTAGAGGCCATCGGCCCACGTGGCATCGGTCACGCCACTCAAGCCTGTCAGCCACGCAACCGCGCGTCCGTCAGCGCCAAGCTCGACAGCGGCGCTGTCGGTGACGGCGATCACGCGCTCAGCGGCGCCCTCGCCGGAGGGCACTGCGAGCAGCCTCAGCACCGGCCCGCCCACCGGCGTCGCCCACTGCATGGAGCCATCGGCGGCCAGGCAGTAGACATACTCGCTGCCGGAGCCCGCCACCACCAGATCGCGGCCATCGCCCGCGAAGTCCACCCCGCAGAGCGCCGTCACCACGTCGCCGAGCGGCACCTGCCAGCGGTTCGTAAGCTGGCCGCCGTTGTTGTCATGCGCGAACACGTTGTTGAAGTTGGTGCCGCAGATGACCGCGGGCGAGCCCGGGCCATCGAGCTCGGCGATTGCGAGCGCCGTCAGCGCCGAGGCCCAGCCATCGTTCCCGTGGCCTCCGAGCTTCGTGCCTTCCGCATCAAGTACGCTGACCTCGCTGATGCAGGTGATCTTCGCCGGGCCGCCGATGACCTCCATGCGGCCATCGCCGGTGAGGTCGTGCGCGATGAGCGAGGTGATCACCCCGTACTTGCTGTAGCGCCAGAGCAGCGAGCCGTCCTGGTCGAGCGCGTGCAGGTTCATGTTGGCTGCGCCGAATGCAACCTCATCCCGGCCGTCGCCATCAATGTCGGCCGCGATGACCTTCTCGACCTCCCCGGCCTTCCAGTAGCGCCGCCAGTAGGGGTTGTCCGTCGCCGCGCCCTCGTAGCTCCATAGGACCTTCCCGTCGCGGCCGAGGCAGTAGCAGTTCCGGTCGTCGGAGCCCGCGATGATCTCGCGCAGGCCGTCGCCATCCACATCAGCCGTGCAGACCGAGTTGATCTTCCCGCGCGCCTCGAACTCCCATAGTGCCGTGCCCGCATCATCGAGCAGCCGCACGCGCCCGTCCTCGCAGCCGACGATCACGCGGCGCTTGCCGTCCCCTGCGAGATCGCCCACCGCGACGGTCAGCGCAGGAGAGCCGGTCTGCGCCTCCCAGCGCACCGGCACCCCCTGCGTGCCCGTGAAGGGCATCTCGCGTGCCGCGAGGCGCTCGGTGGGCCGCAGCGCCGCGATCGTCGCCTGCAACTGAGTCGCGAGCGGCCCGGCCGCCGCGCTCGTGAACTCAGTGCGCCCTGGCGGAAGCTGCTGCGCCCTGTCCCCGATTGTGATGCGCGTCGGCTGCTGCGCCACCGCCACGCCGCTGCCGCCCTCGTCCAGCTCAATGCTGACGGGCGCGTCGCTGCGCAGGCTGATCGGGCCGTAGTTGAGGCGCGTGACATCGCGGGCCACGATCCGGTTGGGGCCGAGCGCGACCGCCGCGGCGTCCGTCTCCAGCCCGGCCAGGCTCTCGCCCGGACGCAGCGCGAAGAGCGTCACCTCGCCAGTCTCCCCATCGCGGATGGCCCATGCGTTCTCGTAGCGCTCGAAGTCGTAGTTGCGCTCGCTGCCTGTGCCCGAGACCGAGAGGAGGTTCGCGAAGCTGCGGATCTCCCCGGCCTGCATCACGCCGGAGGTCTGCTGCTGGAGGATGTTGACGATCGGCTCCGCGTAGGGGTAGTCCGTCCACCACTTCCCGAAGTTGTCGCTGTCTCGCACCATGCTCAGCGACTGCGCACCCGCGCTGGCGATCGTCAGCGCATCCGCCCGCAGGCCCTCCGGCGGCCCGAGCGGCGCCTCCTCGGCCTCGATCGTGAACGCGGCGCCGTTCGGCCCCGCAAGCTCCATCCGATCGAGGACCGTGCCGGGCGCCTCGCGCAGCGTCACTGCCAGCTCATGCTCGCCCCCGTCAGCGACTGTGAAGACGAGGCTGTTCGGCCCCAGGCCGGTCTGCGAGACGTGCAGCTCACCGATCCGCTCGCCGTCGAGATCGGCGAAGAACGAGTCGTTGCCGGGGTGCGAGCCGCGCCCGGCGACTGTGAGCGTCCACTCGCCCGCGGCCAGGGTGACCGGCCAGCGAACCATCCCTGCGGTCGTGAGATACTCCACCGCCCGACCGCCGCTGGCGCCTTCCATCTCCACGACATCCACGGACTCCTCCGCCTCGCGGATCTGCTGTGTCACCCGCAGGTCGGGCCCGGCAAGCTCCGGCTCGCCCAGGGACCGCCAGTAGCAGCGCGTGGTGTAGCCGCCATCCTCCAGCGCCTCCAGCTCATCCACTACGAGGAAGTAGCCGCCCTTGCGCCAGAGGATGTGCCGCCGCCAGTCGAGGCCGTTGTACCCCGGCACGGAGGTCTGCGTGAGGCCGAACTGGTCGAGGTCGGCCACCGAGTCGAGCGAGGCCAGGGGCGGCGCCGCGACGCCCATGCCGTCGCGCAGCACGGTGATGGTGTTGTGGTCGCGCATGTTCGGGCCCTCGGTGTAGGACATGTCCACGAGCCACGTGCGCTCGTTCGCGGTCATCTCGCCGATGCCGTTCGTGTCGAAGTGCCCGTGGCTGCCCATCCCGATGCCGTCGAGGAGCAGATACTCGTCCTTCGGGTCGAAGCTCGTACGGAATGAGAGCTTGTCGAAGCACTGCTCCAGCGGCAGCGTCGCCGCGGGCTCGTCGGAGACGGTGTCATGCAGGCGATAGAAGCCGGTATCCATCGGCGCGACCGCGATGCCGAGCAGATCGCTCGGCTCTTCGGACTCCACCCCGCGCACGAGATCGTCCACCACCGGCGCGACCGCGCCGTAGTGCTCCTCGATCATCCACTGGTAGCGCCCGTCGCGGTAGCGCCACGCGGCGAGGCGCATCATGTCGAGCGGGAATGACCAGGCGGTCCAGCAGTCACCGGTGCGGGTGCTCTCGCTGAGGTTGTTCACCGCGATGACCGCGCGGTCGGCGGCGGTGCGGAACTGGCCGTTGTCGAAGATGGTCGTGTCACCACTTGCCAGCGCCCAGGTCGCCGTCTGCTGCAGCGTCGTCCACTCATACTGGTTCGAGTCGCACATGGGCTTGTGGAACTGCGATTGCGTGGTGAAGAGTCGCCGCGCCCACTCCTGGTACTGCTCACCCTCCTCCTGCAGCCCCCACGTCTGGATGTAGCGGCCACCGAAGAATGCGTCGAGGCCGGGAAGCGTCTGGTGGTTGTGGCGGACGCCGCCCTGCTCGATCCCGGTCTTGAAGAAGCCGTAGTTCGCGCCCTCCTTCGAGCGCAGCAGGTAGAGCAGGCGGTTCGTGATGCGCAGCCGGTCCTCGTTTGAGAACAGCGGGCTCTCCTCGATGCGGTCCCACGCGATGATGGCCTCCCAGAGGTTCATGTGGGTGCCCTCGCCGGGGCCGCTGAGCTCCTCGTGGCGGTCCATGTGGAGCTTGAACAGCTCCACGTAGTCAGGCGAGCCCGTATTCGCGTAGCTCGTGGCCATCGAGGCGGCGCCTGAGATCAGGTTGCGGCCATTATTGAAGCTCACCTGCTCGGCCGTGCGCTCGGCGTGGCCCGCCTTCGTCTCCTCCGAGAGCACCGGCGCCTCGTGGTCCGGGCCGAACTCCAGCAGGTAGCCCGGCACGGCCAGCGAGCGACCTTCATGCTCAAGCGCCCCCAGCAGTGCGTCAACCGCCGTCAGAGCGACCTGCGGGCTGCCGGCGCCGACTAAGACGACGTTGTGGCCGGTGCTATGCGGGTTGTGGATCGAGCGCACGACCATCCCGTCGTTGCCCGGCCGCCAGACGTCACGGATGAAGTACTCGACGTACAGCCGCTCGACGAACGGGTTGTCCGGCACATTGCCAATCGCGATGAGGTTGCGCGCCCCGAGTTCCGCCGGCGTCGCGTCAGTGGGGGAGAGGACCGGCAGCTCGCTCCCGGTCAGCTCCTGGCAACGCGCCTGCAGTCGCTCAACCACCGGCTGCCACTCGGCTGCTTCGGGCGCGACTATCGCCGCCGCGGGAGTGCCATCGGTGACCAGGTCCGTCCGCAGGTAGAGCGGCTTGGTCTGCTCCAGCACCGGGAGCTCCTGGGCGTGAAGCGCGAGCGGACTGAGCATGAGCAGCACCAGCACAGCGGTCAGCGTATCCATGACGGCCTCCGATGATGGAGCCTGCGAGCCTGTGAGGAATGGTTCGCCCGGAGCGCTGCGGCACCTCTCGCCACTGGCCAGCTGTGGCAGGTGAGGTCGCGCGGGATGGAGAAGCAGTGGGCGACTCGACTATCCGCTCATACGCCCGCGTCTGGCGTGGGAGGTCTCTCATGCAATACCGCACACTCGGCCGCACAGGTCTCGAAGTCTCCGCAGTAAGCCTCGGCGCCTGGGAGATCGGCGGGGCGGTCAGCCTCACCTTCGACAAGCTCGGCACCATCCCGCATGGCTGGGGCGCCACTGATGATGCCGCCTCGCTGGACCTGATCGCGCGCTGCCGCGAGGCGGGCGTCAACTTCATCGATACCGCTCCGGTCTACGGAGATGGTCACAGCGAGGAGGTCATCGGCCAGGCCCTCGAGGGCTGCCGCGATGACTGGGTCGTCTGCACCAAGGGCGGCCATGGCGCGGCGGATGGGCGCGCGTGGTCCGACTTCAGCGCCGAGAAGCTCCTCTGGCAGATCGAGGAGAGCCTCCGCCGCCTGCGGATGGACCACGTGGACGTGTACCTGCTGCACGGGCCATCGGCCGATGACATCGAGCGCGGGGAGTGTCTCGAGGCGATGGAGGAGATGCGCGCGCAGGGGAAGACGCGGTTCGTGGGCGTCTCGATCGGCCCGAATGAGATGGGCGTGCAGCTCATGGAGCAGGGCGCGGTGGACGTGCTGCAGCAGTCGATCAGCATCATCGCCCCGCAGGCGCGGGAGGCCCTGCTGCCCGCGGCGGCCGGGCACAACGTCGGCATCGTCGCACGCGGCGTCTTCGGCCAGGGCTTCCTGCCTGGCACCCTCAAGCCCGACGCGGCTTTCGGCGATGATGACCGCCGAAGCTGGGCGAAGCCCGAGGCGAAGCAGGCGCTTGCCGCGAAGGCAGACGCGCTACGCGAGCTCACGGGCCCCGATCGGTCGCTGGCGCAGCTTTGCGTGCAGTATGTGCTGCAGCTTCCGGGCGTCACCACGGTCATCGCGGGGACAAGCAAGTGGGCGCACATGCAGGAGAACATCGCGGCTCTGGACTGCCCGCCGCTGACGGATGAGGAACTGGAGCTGATCGCGCAGGTGCAGGGGTAGACAGCTGCCAGGTCGGTGTGGAGGTGGGTGTGATGGAGTGGCGGGCGGTAGTCCTGCTGGCGGTGCCGAACACCGCGACCGGAGCCGCCCTCAGGGGCTTTGAGGTGATCGTGCCCGTGGACGGGATGTCGGCGGACGAGGCCTACGCCGAGCAGTACACCGCCTGCCGCCTCGTCAACAGCCCCGGGACGCGCAATCGCGTGAAGCTGACGATGGTCGACATGGTCTCGATCGAGCCGTAGGATCGGCCGCCGCAGATGGGCTCTGGGGCATCCGCCGCCCGCGAACGCGGGCGGGCCGGGGGCGGACAACCTGCGCGCGGTCGCTGCCGACTGGGCCGGCGCTGTGTTGCGCGGCCGGTCGTGAAGGACGATTGCCATCGCAACGGGAACCCCCTGCTGTCGCGCAGCCGCCTCCAGTTCGTGACGCAGGGGAATTCGCATGCAGCAGATCGCGTCACATGAGGATGCCCCGCGAGAGGCCATTGCGCCGCTGAGTCTCCGCCAGACCGCCTGGGCTTTCGCGCTCTCAGTGCTGCTGCTGGTGCTCGCGAATCTCTTCGTGCTGCACTACGACCTCGGTGGCGGGCGCTCCTACGGCATCCGCGATGTCCCGCCCGCGCTCCCCTGGTTCCTGCTGCTGGTGCTGCTTCTCGGGAGCGCCGGGCTGTCGCGCATCTCGCATCGCCTCGGCATTGACCACCGGCAGGCGCTGCTGATCTTCGGCTTCCTCTCCCTCGCAATCCCGCTCTCGGGTTTCATGGGAGTGCGCTCCATCCTGCCACACCTCTCGCTGCTGCAGTACTACGCGGACAACGACAACGAGTTCGCGCGCATCGCCGATCACATCCCGGACTACCTCATGCCGAAGGACATGGCGGTGATCATCCCGGCCTACGAGGGCAGCGACAGCGGCCTGGTGATGTGGGGGCCG
>DHPY01000061.1:59364-72501 GCA_002411015.1 Armatimonadetes bacterium UBA5352
ACTCGTTCTCTGGGGCACCTTCATGGTGGTGCTCGGCCTCGCCACCCTCTGCTGGGTCTCACTGCTGCGCCACTACTGGAACCGCACGGAGCACCTGAGCTACCCGATGCTCGAGCTGCCGCGCCAGTTCATCGGGGCAGGCGTCTACGGCCACAGCGGCCGCGGCTTCCTGCGTGACCCGCTCATGTGGGTCGGCTTCGCTGCGGCTATCATCGTCCACGCGGGCGATATCCTGAAGCACTTCAACCCCGGCATCCCCGCCATCCCCGGCTCGACTGACCTCGCGCCGCTGCTCACCGAGGGACCTCTGCGGCACCTCCTGCCGCTGCGCTTCACGATCAGCCCGCTGACCATCGGCGCAGCATACCTCGTGCCGCAGCACGTGCTGTTCTCGGTGTGGGCGATCTACCTGCTCTACAAGGTGGTCGCGCTCGTGGGCGGCTCGATGGGCCTGCAGACCGGCAACGCGTTCCCGTTCTACCAGGAGCAGGCGACCGGCGGCTACATCGCCTACGGGCTGCTGCTGATCTGGGGCGCGCGCAGGCACATCGCGCAGATCTGGCGCATGGCCCTGCGGGGGGAGCGCGACGGTGAGAGCTACCCGCTCACGCCGAGGCTGGTGGTCCTCGGCATCATGGGTGGCGCGCTCTTCGTGCTGGTGTGGTGCTACTTCAATGGCTTCACGCTCAAGCTCGCGCTGCCCTACTTCCTGATACCGCTGCTCTACGTGACCGTGCAGATCCGTATTCGCGCCGAGACCGGGATGCCGCTCGGCTGGGACTACCCGTTCGGCACGCAGAAGACCATCTTCCAGCGCGTGCTCGGGACCGACGGCATCATCTCCTTCGGCGGTGAGCGGGGGCTCGTGATGCTCTCGTACTACTCGTGGCTCTCGCGCTACAACTTCCTCGGCCACACCGCGGCGTACCAGATCGACAACTCGACGCTGTGGGAAGAGCACCGGATCCAGCGGCGCCGGGCGGCGGGCTTCATTGCCATGGCTCTCATCATCGGTCTCGTGCTCGGCTTCTACGTGCACATGACCGCCTACTACGAGTGGGGGGCCTCGCTGTTGCAGGGCGGATCGCTCTACGGAGGCGCGAATACGCAGGTTGCTCGGGCGGAGTACATGGGTCTGAGCGCGGAGTTGCTGGCGCCGGGCACGCGGGATCTCACCCGCACGATCTACATCGGCGTGGGCTTTCTGCTCGTGCCGATGCTCACCTTCGTGCGCAAGAGCTTCCTGCGCTTCCCGCTTCACCCGCTGGGCTTTCTGCTTGCTACCTGCTACGGCCCCACGCCCTACTACTGGTCTGACTCATTCCTCGCCTGGGTCGCGAAAACGCTGATCCTCAAGCTCGGTGGTGCAGGCGCCTACCGGCGCCTCGTGCCGTTCTTCCTCGGGATGGTGCTCGGTAGCGCGATGGCCTACGACGTTGTCTGGATGGTCATCCGTGCGCTGCTGCCTGAGGGCCTTGTGCGGGGCTACGTCTGACGAGGACGCCGGGATCACTGCTGACAGCGGCGCTCGTTGCTATGCGGCAGGCTTCGCGAGACCTTCGCTTCGCTCAGGCGGCCTCTCCACGACGGCGTGCAGCCGGCTATTCGCCAGCGGCGTGCAGCCATGCCACGATGTTCTCGATGAGCGCCGCGCAGGCGTCCGTCGTCAGCGGCGCGATGGCGGTCTCCTGCCCGACCACGTAGCGATCGGGGGAGGGCTGCACCACGAGCACTCGCCCCTCGCCCGCCTGCATAGTCACGATTGAGGGCTGCCCGGCGTTGTCCGTCGCCAGCACCGTCCACTCCTCGCCCGCTGAGGGCATCGTGTCATACGAGATCATGCCCGCCAGCGAACCGATGCGGTTCGGCGTGGTGAAGAGCGGGTGCTCGGGCTGCACGATCTCCCCGAGGCTGCCCGTGGTGTTGCTGAAGCTCAACGGCGCCGGCAGCCACGCGGCCTGCCAACTCGAGTCCTGGATCTGCATCATCGCCAGTGAGCCGCCGGCCTGCACGAAGTCCATCAGGGCCGCGGGGTTGTCCCTGAGACCCGCGTAGTTCTTCTCATGCGCCTCCCGCCCGACCAGCAGTGCCCGGTAGCGCGCAAGTGTCGCAGGCTCCAGGTCGGCGAGCGGCTCAAGCTCGATGCCGAGCGTCCTCAGCGCCAGCCCGACCGGATCGTCCTCGCCGCCGATGTAGCCGATCGCCGCGCCAAGCTCCAGCGCCTGGCGCTCCCGCACGGTTGCCTCCAGCTCGCCACTCCACTCGCCGGCCTGCCAGCGTACCATGATCGGGGCGCCCTCACGCGCCGTGCCGCTCAGGACGAAGCTCGGCCCTGCCGCGACACCGCGCTCCATCTGCCACTCGAGCTTCCTCCGCTCGGCGGTAAGGCCCGCGGGCAGCCGCACGATCTCGGCGCTGGCGGGGAGCGGCGTGGGGGAGGTGTAGCGCACCGCGAGCGACAGTGTCGCAGGCTGACCTGGTATCAGGTAGAGCTGCGCGGGTGCGCTCACCGCGGGCTTCGACGGCGCCGATGGCGGGACCTCATCGAGGCCCCAGCGATCCAGCGCGCTCACCGCGTAAGGCGTCATCCGGATCTGCGTGGCGTAGCCCTTACCGCTGCCCGATGGGCCGCCCTCGTGGATCATCTTGCTCAGCGAGCGCAGGAACATCTCGCGATGCTCGGTCTTCCCGGATAGCTCCGCGGCGCGCGCGAGCCCCCAGCACTCCATCACCGGAGCGCCCGCGCCGCTGTCGTACTGCGGGCACTGCGCGTAGCGGAAGCCGTTGCCCTCGGCGTTCCACATGCGCGCGTAGAGCCAGTCGGCGCTGAGGATCAGCGACCGCTTGAGGTCCTCGCGCGGCTCGACCTGATCGAGCATGGTCATCCCGGCCATCACCACGCCGGTCATGAAGCTCTTGCCGCCCATGTGCCGGATCTCGTGCTCGCACTCGCCGATCGGGTGGATCAGCCCGCCGGTCAGCTAGCCATAGTTGCGATGCACCCAGCGCTCCTGGAACTGCGTGCTGCGGGTGTCGAGGAACTCCGCCAGCCGCTCGATGCTCTCGTAGTAGCGCCTGTCGCCGGTCATGCACCACGCCATGTGTGTGCCCTGCGTCCAGACGTGGCCGGTGTTCCAGATGCCGTTCAGGAACCAGTAGGGAGCGTCCTCGGGCTGCGGGGTGTTATAGCCGCCAACGTGCCACGGCGCATGCTCCTTCTGGATGCCGAATACCCCGGGGTCGTCCGACCAGTTGATCATGTCTATCTCGATGGTATGCGCCGCCGCCTCAAGCGCCCGGTCGAGGTATGCCATGTCGCCGGTGCGCGCGTAGTTGACCAGCAGCCCCCACTGCATGTCATACTCCTGGTTGGTCCAGTTCACGTAGCGCTCGCCGTAGGCGTCGCCGTAGTTCATCCAGCTATACTCGCGCTGCTGGGCACGCGTGCGGTCGAGGTTGCTCAGGCCCGTGCGCATGTACTGATCGTAGGCCTCGAAGCGGCCCTCCCGGCTCGGCGCGAGGTCCAGGAAGGCTCCGGAAGCGCAGATTGCCTCCGGCCCCGGCGTAAGCTGCACCGGCTGCTGCCACGCCTCCGCCGCGCGGGCATCGGTGGTCTGTTCACCATCAGGCCGCGCGCCGAAGTAGAGCAGCAGATCGGCTGTCGGCTCGGTGCCCGACGCGACGAGGTAGTTGCCGTCGCGGAACCAGTAGTAGTTCATCGTGAGCAGTTTCGGGTCGGTGTGCTCGGCGTAGACGTCTGCCGGAAGCTCCGGGAACAGCTCCGCCGTCACCGTGTCGCCCTCGACCGCGAAGGCTTTCGGGTACTTCTGCCAGAAGTCGCGCATGGCGATGGTCAGCGGGGCCTCCGCCTCACCGATGCTGATCGCGCTCGCGGACTGCCCCTCGCGCACCTGCGCCTCGCCGCCTGCGTAGGTCACGTAGCGGTCGGCGTCATCCTGCACCCAGCGCGTCGCCTCAGCGCCGCCCGCCACCGCCGACTCCATCGGCCAGGTGAGGCTGCGGACGCTGGTAAGCGTCGGCGGGAAGCCGGAGCTGCCGACCTGCGGCAGCAGCGACACCTCCGTCGGGATGCCATCGAAGCCGCGGTAGAAGTACATCCGGCAGCGGTACTTCAGGAACTCCCCGTCCGGCCCCGCGAACGGACCCTCGGCGCGGATGACGGTGCGGACCGGCCCGGCCTCCTCGACCTCAAAACGCGTCGCGCCCGCGCCTGCGGAGGCGTAACGCCGCCCCTCGCCATCGGTGATCACGAGGCCCTCGCGGCCGCTGACCACTACCTCGTCGTCGCCGAAGCGGCCGTCGCCGTTAGCATCAAGCAGCACCCGCCCCGGTGGTGCGAACGCGGTGCTGGAGAGCTCCGCGCGGAGCCGATCGGTCGTTACCACCAGGCCGTCGGCAGTCTCCTCGACGGTGACGCCGCCGGCGACCTCGGGCGTGCTCACCGCCTGGCCATACTCCAGCGTGTAGTCCGGCGATCCGCCCGGGTGGATGAAGCTCACGAGCAGCCACTTGGTGCTGCCGTCGGGCCAGACCGCGAGGGTGGTGAACTGCGCGGGAACGGGTTGCCCCTGCGCATCCAGCAGCCTGCAGTGCTCGCTGCTCGCCAGTTCGCCGCGTGGGATCGGCACACCGCTGTTGATCGGCCAGGCCGGGCGATCGCCCTCCATGAGGTCGTTGACTGTGAGCGGCAGCCGCGCCCGCCGCACGCTGCAGCGCTCGGGCCGCGTCTCATCAGCCACGAACGCCAGAGGCTCAGAGGCTATCTCCTCGCCTGCGTCCAGCGCGAACGCCTGCACGGAGTAGCGCTCGCCGCGCCTCAGCCCCGGCAGGATCAGCCGGTGGCTGTAGGTCGCGCCGATCTCGCGCACCTCCTGGTCCAGCGCCTCGCCCTCCCCCCAGCGCACCGCCGCCGAGACGGGCCTGTCCGTCAGGAAGCAGACCTCGACCTCAACGGTGTCGCCCGCCGTTGAGCCCGGCAGGGACCGGGGCGTCACCCAGGTGCTCAAGTTCGTGATCTGCAGCGGCCCCTGCACCGGGAGCTCCTCAGTCAGGAAGACCTCGCAGATGCGGAAGTCCTGCGCCGGCTCCGCCGCGGTAAGCTCGATCTGCGCGCCCTCGGTCAGCGTCACCGGCTGCTCGGTGCTGAAGAGGTAGAGGTCGCCATCGTTCTCGCCCGCCACGATGCGGCCCACCTGCGCCCCTGCCACGCGCAGAGTGACCTCCTCGCGGCCCTGCGCGCTGTCCTGGATCAGCGCATTGATGTGGAAGCGCCCGGCCCGGGGCGCGCGGAAGGTCGCCGTCGCGCCGGGCTCCGTCGGCTCCATCGCCGCGCGCAGCAGTGATATGCCGCTCAGCTCCGCCTGCTGCGGGTCGAGTGTCAGGGCCCCCAGCTGCTGGAGCTGCGCCCGCCAGCCCAGCCATCTGCGCTGCGCGACCATCCCGTCGGAGAGGAACTGTGACATGACGCCCACCGTCCGTTTCGGGAGATCGCGGCTGCCGCCGGCCACGGCCGTGAACCATGCGGTGGTATCCGCGTCGCCCTCAGTGGCCGGCACCTGAGAGAGCGTGTAGGCCCGGCAAACCGCGTTGCCCTCCGCGCTGTGGCTGATCGCGAGGTCCATCGAGAAGTAGATGCGCTGCTCGTCCACGTAGCCGCGCAGCGTCTGATCGCGCCCGAGCACCGCGGAGTTGCTGACTGCGGTGCTGAAGGCCCCGCCGTCGCAGATGAAGCGAACGTCGGTGCCGCGCGCTCCGTCCTGCCGGCCGGTGGTCTCGTCATTGTCGGCGTCAACGTAGAGCATCACAAGCGCGCCGGTCACGTTAAGCGGCTCGGCGAAGTCTATCCGCCACACCCAGCGGTCCTGCGCCACGTTGCCGAAGTAGTGCTTGGTGACATCGCGGGCTTCCCGCCACCTGGAGGAGAGCGCGTCACCCTCGGCGGCCGAGAGGTCGTCATGAACGAGGTGCAGCGCATCCGGAAGTGCCGGGTCCATGCCGAGCACGCGCTCAACCGCGTCCGGGATCCCATCGCCATCGGCGTCAGGCTGATCGGTGGTGAGGTTGGCGATCGGCGAGAGAGGCTGCGCGAGCACGGGCAGCGCGAAGAGGGCAGATGCTACGGCGACGGCGATCAGACGGTTCACGATGACCTCCGGGAGTCTCTCAGTTCGGGTTCGGCTGCGGACGAGCTTCGCCGCGGCACAACTGTCGGCCTCCCAGGAACGGCCGCCGGGGAGGGCTTGAGGCTCTGCACGGCGAACCCGCCCCCACACAGAGGCGTCTCTCAAGGATCTGCTGATCTGTCAGACAATGGAGTTGAGTGCCTGTGTTCGGCATGCGGCGCGTGTCAGTGGTAGCCTCAATCGCGATCACGGTGCTTCTCATGGCGGTGGTTCTCGTGTCCGCGCAGACCGACGCTCCGCGCGTTGATCCAACCGACTGGTCGGATTGGGAGAAGTACCGCAACGCGGACAACCACCCGTGCGCTGAGGTGAAGCCCGAGGACCTTCAGCGCGCGCGGGCGAACATCGCGCGCTATGACTGGGCGCGGGAGTACCTCGGCAGGGTCGTCAGCGGCGCCGATGCGGTGGTTGACGTGCTTTCGGCCGAGTACCTCGAGCAGATGATCCCGCGGACCACCCCCGGCGGCGTGGGCCCCTGCCCCTCCTGCCGCGAGAGGGGCCTGCCGTGGCACCCGAACGGGCAGTTCTCCTGGAGCGCGAGCGACCCCGAGGTCATCGTCTGCCAGGTCTGCAAGGCATCATTCCCCAACGAAGACTACCCAGAGACGGTGGAGGTGCACAGCGACTGGGGCGGCGGCCAGACGATCAGCTTCTACGGCGGCGACACCTTCAAGACCTTCGGCTACCAGTTCGAGCGCCCGAGCTTCTCAGGCATGATCCGCCGGGCGAAGGTCAACTACGTGATCGGCAAGGTCTGGACAATCGCCTACGCCTACGCGCTCACCGAGGACCCGAAGTACGCCCGCGCAACACGAGACATCCTGCTGCGCTTCGCCGAGGTGCTGCCGGGTTACCTCGTCAGGGCCGGCTACGGCTACGGCGAGTACGCGCCGATGGACCCGCATATCGCCGCGAAGTACATCAACGATCTACCGGAGGATGAGCTTGTCTACCCGCCGAACGTGCCCGACCGCAAGATCTACACCGGCTACTGGTCGGCCAGCCGCCTCGGCACCAACGGTGGCGACGGCGGCCTGGTGGGGCATCTCGCGGTCGCCTACGACCTCACCTGCCTGGCGGAGGACGGCGGCACGCCCGTCTACTCAGATGAAGAGCGCCTCCTTATCGAGCGCGATGTGCTGCTTGAGGCCAGCTACCTGCTCGCGTGCGATAGCGCGATCAACAACAAGTCCGTCAGCAACCGCACCGGAGCGGCCCTGGTGGGCCTCGTGGTCGGCCATCCGGGGCTGGTGCACTTCGGCATCGAGGGCTTCGAGCGCACCGTGAACGACTGGTTCCTCCCCGATGGTGGCACCTCCGAATCGCCCGCGTACGCGATGATGACCATGGGCGGCATCCGGCGGCTCCCGCTGGCTATTCGCGACTACAGCGACCCGCCCGGCTACACCACGCCCGGCGGCACCAGGCTCGATGGCTTCAACGCCTCGCGCGATACCCTCTACGGGGACTGCTGGCAGGGCCTCATCTGGACGCTGCAGGGCAACCTCAAGCATACGCCCGACGCCGACTCGTACCGTACCACCGGCATCTCGGCATCGGACGCCGAGCTCATCGCGCTCTCCTACCCGACACCGCAGCGCCTCGCGCTGCTCAATGAGCTGGCCTCCGGCGAGGGGCGCCCCGGCTCGCTGCAGATGGCGACGCTCTATCGTGATCCCGCGATGAACGACCGAGAGGTCGCGGCCTTCGAGCTGCCGGACATGGTCTTCCCGCATCTCGCGCAGGGGTACCTCCGGGGCGGCGAGAACGGGCGCGCGAGCACCGTGATGCTCAACGCGAGTGACTGGGGCGGCCATCATCACTACGATAGCCTCGATCTCTACTACTGGAAGGACGGCCGCGAGCTACTCAGCGATCTCGGCTACCTCTGGGATCATCCCGACAGCGGACAGACGAGGGCGACCCGCGCGCACAACCTCGTGATGATCGACGAGGCCGGGCAGCGCCATCAGGGCCGCGGCGGCAGCTTCCACCTCTTCAGCACGCTCCCGGGCGTGAAGGTGATGGAGGCATCGTCGAACGCCTACGGTGATCTCTACCGCCGCACCTGCGTTCAGGTGGAGCACGCCGGGGGCACGTACCTGGCTGATATCTTCCGCGCCGCCGGAGGCCGAACGCGCGACTACCTCTTCCACGGCCCGCACAACGACTACGAGGTGACCGGGCTCGACCTCACGCCTGAGCCCACAGCCGCGGAGCAGGGCCCGCTCCGCTTCGCCCTGCGCTTCCACCTTGGCGATGTGGGCGAGATCTTCGTGGATGACGTGGAGATCCGGCCCATCGACGCCGCGGGCAATGAGGGCGAGAGCATCGTGCCGAACCCGTCGGCGGAGGCCGCAGAGGGAGCACAGAGGCCTTCGGGATGGGGGCTCTACGGCGGCAACGGCACAGCCGAGTGGGGGAGTGGCAGCCCGGGGCGTGATGACGCAAGCTGCGCGCGGATGGCCGCGACTGCCCCCGACGAGCAGGGGCGGGTGAACCAGGCGCTGATCTGCGGCGACTCCAACGGCTACACCGGCCCGAACGCGCTGGTGGGGGAGCGCGAGCAGGCCTACCGCGTGCGCTTCGCGATCCGCGGGACGGGCGGGGCGGTCTCAGTCGGAACGGTAGCCTGGCCGAATGACCCGAGCACGCCGGATGATCGCGTACATGACCCGGTGCAGATGAAGCAGAGCGTCGTGCCTGGCGACGAATGGCAGCTCTGCGAGGGGACGTTTGTTCTAGTGCCTGCCGCCGCGGAGACGAAGATGCGGAACGCCCGCGTGGCCGACGGCTCGGCGCCGTGGAGCGTCCGCTGGCGCTGGGAGGACGGCTACACCTTTGACGCGCTCTTCCCTGGCTCGCAAGACGAGAGCGTCCGCCTCGGCGATGGCTGGGGCCAGCGCGATCACCGCAACACTGACCGCGGCGCGACGCTCCCCTATGTGATCCGTCGGGGCGAGGCGCCTGGCGCGCTGGACGTCTTCAGCACGGTCTTCGTCGGCACCGCCGACGCCCGACAACCTGTCGCCACGAACGTGCGCGAGCTGCCGCTTCCGGCGGAGGCCCCCGCAGGCACCGTCGCGTTGGCGGTGGAGACCTCCGAGGGCACGGACATCGTCGTGAGCATGCTCGATCCCGCCGCCGTCACCATCGAGACGCCTGCGGGACCGCTCAGCACGGACGCGCGCCTCGCGGTGGTGAGCCTGGCTGACGCACGCCCCGTCAGGGCGCAGATGGTCGAGGGGACCACGCTGCGGCTCGCGGAGTGCGAGCTCACGCTGGATGCTCCCGCGTTCGAGGGCGAGATCACCGGGAGCGGCTCCGAGGCCGGTCGCTCATGGTTTGAGGCGGCAGGTGCCCCTGAGGGCGGGGAGCTGACCGGTGACACGCTCCTGGTCGAGGACGGCGAGCATCTCCGGGCCTACCCGATCCGGGGCGTGGAGCCGGCGGCCGACGGGTTGCGCGTGCTCACGAAGCTCGACGGCACGGGCTTCGTGGCGCGCTCCGGAGAGCGCTGGCGCATCCCACGCGTGGCGAGCTGGGAGGGCTGAGCGCCCGGTTCAGCGCAGGAAATAGTCCGTGGCGGTCGGTCGGCCGTCGGTGGTCATCGCGATCCCGAGCTTCCGCAGCCCGGTCTCATCACCCGTGCCGGGGTCGTGGGTGAGGTGCATCTGCGTGCCACGCAGCTCCGGGAGCATCTCGATCCCCGCCTGTACCAGCGGGTTGCTCGCGGCGGTGATCCCAAGCGCGATCAGCACCTCCTGCACGTTCAGACTGGGTGAGGTTGAGCCGAGGTACTTGGCCTTCAGCTCAGTCAGATCCTCGATCACATCCGCGGGCAGCAGGTGGATGTGCGCGGGGATGCCTGCGAGGTGCTTGATTCCTTTGATCAGCGCGGCGGAGGCCGCATGGAAGAGCGTGGAGTTGCTCCCGGCGACGAGCGTGCCGTCATGCAACTGCAGCGCGGCGCCGCAGTAGAAGCCGTCATTGCCCTTCTGCCGCTCCTCCGCATCCACCGCAGCCTCGCGCGCCGGTGTCACCACGGGTCTGTCGGTTGGCCCGACGCCGAGGCGGGCCATCAACAGCTCCGTCCGCCGCACCGCCTGCGGAGAGCAGAGGCCCTGGATGACCTCGCGGTTGTGCCGGAAGTAGCGGCGGATGACCTCCTGCGTGGAGGCCTCGCGCACGAGTGCATCATTGACGATCCCCGAGAAGGCGCGGTTGACGCCCATGTCTGTCGGCGACTGGTACGGAACCGTGCGACCGGTGTTCTCGGCGATGCGATCGAGGATCGCCTTGAGGATCGGGAAGTTCTCGACGTCCCGATTGTAGTTGACCACGACCTCGCCGTAGGCCTCCAGGTGGAATGGGTCCACCATCACGATGTCGCCGAGGTCGGCGGTCGCCGCCTCATAGGCGAGGTTCACCGGGTGGTCGGCGGGCAGATTCCAGATGGGGAAGGTCTCGAACTTCGCGTAGCCAGAGGGCGTACCCCGCCGCGTCTCGTGGTAGAGCTGGCACAGGCTCGTGGACATCTTCCCGCTGCCCGGGCCCGTCCCGGTGACTACCACGATAGGCGCGTCCGTCTCCACGTACGGATTCTGGCCGTAGCCCTGCTCGCTCACGACGAACTCCACATCGTTCGGATAGCCGGGGATGTCCGCGTGCAGGTAGACCGGGATGCTCTTCGACTGCATCTGCCGCGTCAGCCGCTCCGACACAGGGCCCTCACCGTGACGAGTGAGCACCAGCGCAGAGGTCGAGATGCCCCAGTCGCGCAGGTCGTCTAACGCACGAAGAGTGGCCAGGTCATAGGTCATGCCGAAGTCGCCGCGGATTCGGCCGCGCTCAAGATCGCCTGCGTAGACGCAGAAGACCACCTCGATCTGGTCGCGCAGACCGTGCAGCAGGCGCATCTTCACGTCCGGGTCGTAGCCGGGCAGCACGCGCGCGGCGTGGAAGTCCGAGGTCAGCTTTCCGCCGAACTCCAGGTACAGCTTCCCCTCGAACCTATCCACGCGTTCGAGGATCGCCTCAGTCTGTTCGGCAAGGTAACGATCATTGTTAAATCCGAGCTCAGACATCCCTACACCTCACGATATCAATGCCGCCGTCCGTGCACAGCCTCGGCTATTCATAGTGCGGGGCGCAGTGGAATCGGAGCGGGCGAAAAGCGGTCTGCAATATGAGCGAGGAGAACAATAGCACACTTCTCGGATGAAGGTAAGGGGCCTTCGCGCGCGACGGCGGACGTTCACGGTATTCCGTCACAGACGGTCGCTGGATCAGGAGGTTCGTGATACCCGCCTGTTGAAGACACGGCTTCAGCGGGCCTTCTCCGCGCCACTTCATCCCATGGAGATCTGCACGATGCTCTACCGCCGCCTCGGACGAACCGAACTTGAGGTCTCGGAGCTGGCATACGGGGCGGCGCGGGGCGCCTCGCAGGACCCTCATGGCTTCATCGCAACCGTGCACGCGTGCATAGACGCGGGCATCAACTTCATTGACAGCGCCGCGGGCTACGATGGCGGCAACAGCGAGCGCACGCTCGGCGAGGCGCTCGCGGGACAGGATGACGTGCTCGTTGAGACGAAATACTGCCCGTATGAGAGCTACCGCGTGGGAGCCGCCTACGTCGGCGATCCGGCCGAACTCGTCGCCTCAGCCGAGGAGAGCCTGCGCAGGCTGCGCCGCGACCACCTCGACGTCTTCCTCGCGCACGGGATGCGCACCCTCGAGAGCCTCGACCGGTTCATGAGTGACGGCTGCTACGAGGCGATGCTCGGCCTGCGCGAGCAGGGCAAAGTGCGCTTCATCGGCATCAGCGAACTCTCCGAGGGCGACGGCACTCACGAGGTCCTCAAGCAGGCGGTGCCGAGCGGCGCGTTCGACGTGGTCATGCTCACGATCAACCTGATGCTCCAGACCGCCGAGGAGACCGTGATCCCGCTGTGTGGCGCGCACGATGTGGGGACGGTCGTGATGATGCCGCTCAACCAGTCCTCCGGCAGATCGGGCCTGACGAGCCTGCCCGCGGCGCTGGAGTTGGTTCGGCACTACATCGCGGCGGGGCAGTTGCCGGATGAGCCGCCCTACACCGACGCCGACCTGCTGGAGTTCCTCGAGCCCTACCCGGTGCCGGAGGCTGCCATCCGCTACGTCCTGTCCCACGACGTCTCGACCTGCTGCGTGGGCACGCGTTCGCCGGAGCGCCTCCAGGCGAACCTGCGGGCGATTGACTCTCCGTACCTCGACGAGCAGCGGCTGAGGCGGCTGGGTGAGCTCTTCGGCCGCATCCGCTGGCAGGCATTTTGACGCGCCATCTACCTAAGGACCGGATGCCCACCATGAAGATACTGCAGGTGACCGCTCCGACAAGCTACGAGATCCTCGATCTACCCGTGCCGGCGCCGGGGCCCGGTGAGCTTCTCATGCGCGTCGAAGCGGTGAACACCTGCGTGCAGTGGGACCTGCACCTGCGCCACAACGAGCCGATGTTCGTCGGCCACCGGTTCCACTACCCCTACGCTCCGGGCCAGCCTGGTCATGAGGCCGCCGGCTACGTCGAGGCGGTCGGGCCGAAGGTCGGCTACGCGCCGGGCGATCGCATCTGCGCCTGGCGCGACCAGGGCCACTCCGTCTGGGGCTGCTACGCGCAGTTCGCGATCCTGCAGGAGAAGAACGCCATCAGAGTCCCTGAGGGCCTGCCACACGCGAACTGGGCCTCGCTCGAGCTCGCGATGTGCGTCGCGACCGCGATGCTTGATCTGCGGGACACCGGCGCAATCGCCGGACAGCGCTTCGGGGTGAACGGCCTCGGCCCGGCCGGGCTGATCGCCCTGCAGATGGCGCGCGCGGAGGGAGCGGCGCAGGTGATCGGCTTCGACCCGATGCCCGCGCGGCGCGAACTAGTGCAGCGTCCATAAAA
>DHPY01000051.1 GCA_002411015.1 Armatimonadetes bacterium UBA5352
GCATCGGCCAGCAGCGCCGCCGCGCGAAGCTCATCGGCGAGGGCGAAGCGCGCCGCCTGTATCCGCTGCTGGCTCTCCCCCGCCTCACGCATGCGCCGCACCTCGGCGCGGTGAAGCTCCGCGGAGCGGTGATAGAGGGTCATTCCGATGGCGTTGAGCCTGAGGAGTGCGGCAGCATCGGCCACCCGGCCAACCACGGTTGGCGCGTGAAAGCCCACGCGCCACGCGTCCACCGCGAAGGCGGCCGCTATGCATAGGATGAGGGCAGTTGCGGCGAGCCACGGCCGGAGCATCGGCGTCACCTCAGGATGCGTGGGCCGAACGCGCGTCGAGAACACGTGGGAGCCGCTGAAGCGTCTCCCCTCCAGAACGGCAATGGCCGAACGTGCATCGAGAGCACGGGGAGCCGCTGAAGAATCCGGCTACCTCCGTCCCTCGAGCCCGGCGGCGGCGAGGATCGTCGGCAGCAGCGCCGGTCGCCCCTGCGCCATGATGTGCAGCCCCTGGCAGTGCGGCAGCACGGCGGCGGCGATCTCCCCGGCGATCTCCGCGCCCACTCGCGCGCGATCGCCGATCTCCGCCTCGTTGAGCCGCTGGATGACCCACGTGGGCACGTTGACACCGGGGATCCGCGCGTTCATGAAGCGCGCCATCCGCGGCGAGGTCACGGGGATGATTCCCGCCAGCAGCGGAACATCCTTCAGCGATGCGCGCTGCATGAAGCGCGCGAACGCGGCCGGGTCGAAGACCGCCTGCGTCTGGACGAACTGGGCACCCGCGTCCAGCTTCTTCCGCAGCTTCATGAGCTGCAGCTCGACATTGTCCGCCTCAGGCGCCACCACGGCACCCGTGCACAGGTGCAGCGGTGCGCTCAGTTCGTTGCCCGCGAGGTCATACCCGCCTCGCATCCGCGCCGCGACGTGCAGAAGCTGCACCGAATCCAGCCCGAAGACCGGCTTGGCGTCGGGGTGATCGCCCAGCACCATGTGATCGCCGGTGAGGATCAGCGCGTTCTGCACGCCCAGCGCCTCCGCGGCCAGCAGGTCGGCCTGCAACGCGATCCGGTTGCGGTCGCGGCAGGTCGTCTGCCAGATCGGGACGATGCTCTCCTCAATCATCAGCCGCGCGAGCGCGATCGGGGCCATGCGCATGACCGCGCCCTGCCCGTCGGTGACGTTGACCGCGTCAACGTGTCGCGCAAGCTCACGCGCCTCCGCGAGCGCGTCGGACGGGTCGGCGCCCTTGGGCGGAGCCACCTCTCCGGTGATCGCGAAGCCGCGCTCGGCCACGATGTGCGTGAGCTTCATCGCGTACCGCCAACGTCCTCTGTGCCCGGCGGCCGGAAGCTCACGGGCTCCTGATAGCCCTCGAGGATGCTGAGCTTACCCGCGGCCTTCAGGCGGCGGTGGATCAGCTCCCAAACGCACGGGCGCTTCGGCAGGACCTCGCAGCGCCCGCCCTGAGAGCCACCGCAGGGGCCGTTGATGAGGTTCTTCGGGCAGAAGCTGTGCGGGCAGAGGCCGCCGGTTTCACGGGCGATGCAGCGGTCGCAGAAGCTGCACTCGTCTACGCTGCGCCGGCCCCCGCCGGTCTCCCCGCCGACGACGACCTGCGTGCCGAGGAGCACCGTGCGCCCGGTGGCGCGCTCAACCGCAGGTGCGCCCTGTGGGCAGGAGAGCAGCAGCACGAGGTCGGCTTGCTCGAGCGCCTCAGCCGAGGCGGCGACGGCCGCGCGGGCCACGCGCAGGTCGCAGATGCCCTCGCCCTCGGGAGGGGCGTAGTGGCCGGTGACGCTGATGCCCTGCGCCGCAAGCGCCTCGGCGGCTGCCGCGCACTCCTCCGGGCCGCCGAAGTGCTCTCGCGTGGCGCAGTCGCCGCAGCCGAGCACGAAGACGCGCGCGCCCTCGGGGATCAGCCCGACGAGGTGCGTCAGGGGCAGCGGGAGGGTCTGCTGCATTCGCTCGTGGGGCGATCCGCGCACTCAGAGCACCCCGCGCCGGTACGCCTGGAGGTAGTTGCCGCACCACTCGTCACGCCCGGCCAGCGCCTCGGCGGCGTGGAGTGCCGCCATGAGCGCCCCGTCGCACGGGTCGAGGATCGCGCTGTCGAGGCCGGCGGCGATCGCCTGGCTCAGAAACACGCGGTTGAGCAGCGCGCGCCGCGGGAGACCGTAGGAGACGTTGCTCACGCCGCAGATCGTGTGCGCGCCGGGGAGTGCCGCCACGATCTCGCGCATCGCCTCCATCGCCACGCTCGGCCCCTCAGGGTCAACGCTCAGAGGGGTGACGACCGCGTCGATGAAGGTGTCCTCCCGCGCGACGCCGGCGCCCTCAAGCTCGGGAACGAGACGGGTGGCCGCGTCCACGCGCTCCTGCACGCCCTTCGGCACACCGGCGTCGGTCATCAGCAGCGCGATGACCCGAACCTGTCGCTCGGCGATGATCGGCAGGAAGCTCTCCAGCCGGGCGCTCTCAAGCGAGACCGAGTTGCAGATCGGCCGCGAACCGTCCCGGCAGGCGTCCAGCCCGGCGCGCATGGCGTCAGGGCTCGCGGTGTCGATGCACAGCGGCAGATCGACCACGCGCGACACGGTCTCCACGAGCCACGCCATCAGTTCAACCTCGGCCGCGCCGATCATCCCCACGTTGCAGTCGAGGTAGTCCGCGCCGGCCTCCGCCTGCCGCACGGCCAGTTGCGTGATCGCGTCGGCATCGCGCCGGGTGATTGCTTCGCGGACCGCCTCGCGCGTTCCGTTGATGAGCTCTCCGATGATCGTCATTCGAGCCTCGCAGCCTCCTCTCGCCCCTTCACGAGCGCCGTCAGCATCGCACACCGCGGCGCTTCAAGCCCTTTGGCCTGCGCCCGGCGGACGATCTCTCCGTTGATGAAGTCAATCTCCGTCCGGCGCCCGGCGGTGAGGTCCTGCAGCATCGACGAGCGGTTCTGCCCGGTCTCCCGGCAGATCGCCTCGACGGCATTCACGACCCCCTCCTGCACGAAGGCGCCGGACATCCGGCCGATATGCGCCGCCTCCTCGACGACCGCGTCGAGCAGCGCGCGCAGCCCCTCGCTCTCCACCAGCCGCCCGTTCGGCAGGCCGGTGAGGGCGGTGAGGGGGTTGATTGCGGCGTTTACGATCGCCTTCGCCCAGAGCACGTCGGCGACGGACTGCGCGAGTTCGGCCTCGATGCCTGCGCCACGCAGGAAGCCGATGGCCTCGCGGGCGCGCCGGAAGTTCCCGGAGGGGGAGCCGAGGTGGACGAAGCCGCGCCCCGCCTCCCGGACGCGGCCCTCGCCGAGCAGCGTTGCCCCCGCAGTGGTGGTCCCGGCCAGCACCCGGACCTCGGGCATGATCGCGGTGATCCGCTCGTAGTTGCCGAGGCCGTTCTGCAGCGTGAGGACGCCGCCGTCATCGCCGAGGGCGGGCAGCGCGCGCTGCACCGCCTCCTCGGTGTCGTAGGCCTTCACGAGCAACAGCGCCAGCCGCGCCGGAGCGAACTCAGCCGCGTCGGCGCTGCAGCGCACCGGAACCGTGTGTTCGCTGCCGACGCTCTCCAGCGTGATCCCACGCTCGCTGATCCGCCGCGCGCGCTCAGCGTCGTGATCGAGCAGGCCGATGCGGATGCCGGATTCGGCAAGGAGCGCCGCGTGCAGGCAGCCCATCGCGCCCGGGCCGACCACCAGCACGTCCACGGCTTCACTCACCCGGCTCACCCTCCGGACCGTGCGATGCGAAGCCGCTGAGGCCGCCCTCCGCCTCCCAGCGCTTCAGCTCGGCGATCTCCCCGAGGGTGCGCCCCGCGTCGATCTCACCCTTCTCTCGCTGCTCGCGCTCGTAGACCGACTGCGAGCGGTTCGCAATGGCAACGGCCTGCTCGCGCGGCACAACGATCACGCCATCGTCATCGGCGATGATCCAGTCACCGGTGCGGATCATCGTCTCACCGATCTTCAGCGGCACACCGATCATCCCCATGCCCTTCGGCTCGCCGGCCGAGGGTGTGCGCTGCGAGCAGAACGCGGGGAAGTCGAGTTCGGCGATCTCAGCGGTATCGCGCATCGCGCCGTAGATGAGGACGCCGGCGAGGCCGCGGGAGATGCAGCTCTTCGTGGCCTCCTCGCCCCAAACAGCTGGCAGCCCGTCGCGCACATCGATGAAGAGCACCGCGCCCTCCTCGGCCTGGTCGATCGCCTCCACGGGCTTCGCCCAGTCGCCGGGATAGGTCCAGACGGTGAGCGCCGGTCCGACGGCCTTGAGCCCGGGCTTGATCGGGAAGATCCCGGGCACCAGGCCGCGCCGGTGCATCGCGTCGGAGATGTTCGCCGCCGAGCAGAGCGTGAAGATCTCGCGAAGCTGCTCCTCGCCCCCGCGCTTGAACAGCTCAGTCTCGATCGCCTCCCCGGAGCGGATCGCGGTGACGATCGTGCGCGCGGCCTCGGTGGCGTCGGGGGCCTTGATGATCGCGCCGCCGACGATGACGATGTCCGCACCGGCCTTGATCGCCTCAGGCGCGGTCTCCGAGTTGATCCCGCCCGCGACGGCCAGACGGATCTCGATGGCCTCGCGGACGTCGGTGATCGTCTGCATCGGCGAGACGCCCACCATCTGGTCATCTATGGCGGTGTGGATGCCCACAATGGCGGCGCCAAGCTCCTGCGCACGCCGCGCGCGCGCCACGGGGTCTCCGCAGCCGATCAGGTCAACCTGCACAAGGGCGTCGTAGTTCCTGCCGGCATCCACGCACTCCACGATGGTCTCATCGGATGCCACGCCGAGCACCGTGACGACGTCCGCCCCGGCCTTGGCGGCGAACTCCACCTCGGTCCGGCCGGCGTCCATGATCTTGAGGTCGGCCACGATCGTGGCCTCGGGGAAGCGCTGCCGAAGCGCGCGGACGGCCGCCATTCCCTCGGCCTTCACCAGCGGCGTCCCGGCCTCCACCCACTCCGCGCCACCGGCCACGGCCTCCTCGGCCGCCCGCAGCGCCTGCGCGAGGTTGACAAAGTCAAGTGCTACCTGCAGAACCGGTCCTTCAGCCATTCGGACCGCTCCTCTCGTCTACCTGATCTTCCGTGATGGCATGCTGCCGCCGACGATCTGGTCGCACACGGGGGCATGCACTGCCCCATTCTACCACACCCGCGCGGCCCGCTCCACCCGATGCGGCAAAGACCCGGGGGCCGGCGACAGGTTCCGCGAACCACCGCGGCGAACTGCTCCCGCGCTCCAAGCAATCCCGGTTGCGGAGGGACCGCCAATGAGCTTCCCCATGCTCGACGACTGCGTGCGTCTGCAGCGACTCCTGCCGCCGACGAGTGGCCAGGCGCCAATGGTGCTCGATACCGACACCTACAATGAGATCGACGACCAGTTTGCACTCGCGTACGCGCTGCTCTCCCGCGAGCGCCTGAGCGTCGAGGCGGTCTACGCCGCGCCGTTCCACAACAGCCGCTCCAGTGGCCCGGAGGATGGCATGGAGAGGAGCTACGAGGAGATCCTGCGGGTACTTGAGCGCATGCACCGTGCCCCGGAGGGCTTCGCGTTCAGGGGCTCCCGCAGCTACCTGCCCTCCGCTGAGGAGCCCGTGGCGAGCCCGGCGGTGGAGGACCTCGTGGAGCGCGCGATGGCCCCGCGCGAGGGGCCGCTGTACGTCGTGGCGGTCGGCGCGATCACGAACATCGCGGCGGCGATCCTCACTCGGCCGGAGATCGTCGAGCGGATCGTGGTGGTCTGGCTGGGCGGCCAGCCACACTCCTGGCACACCGCGCGCGAATTCAACCTCCAGCAGGACCTGCACGCCACGCGCGTGATCCTCGACAGCGGAGTGCCCTTCGTGCATGTGCCCTGCACGAATGTGGCACAGCACATGACGACCACCCTCCCGGAGGTTGCTGCGCACGTTCGCGGCCACAACGCCCTCGGAGACTACCTCTTCACGGTCTTCGAGGAGTTCGCGGAGGACCACTTCGCGCGCGCGAAGGTCCTCTGGGACCTCGCCCCCGTGGCGTGGCTTGTGAACGCCGCGTGGGTGCCGACGGTGCTGACGCACGCGCCCCTGCTGACCGATCTCGTGACGTGGTCCCTCGACCGCACGCGCCACCTGGTGCGTGAGGCAATCGGCTGCAACCGCAACGCGATCTTCGGCGACCTCTTCCGCAAGATCGCGGCCTTCGAAGGCCCTTAGAGGCTCGTCACGTCCGCCATGTAGACGTTGCAGGCGCCGCCGGCGTCCGATGTGTAGAGCGCCCAGCGGTCATCCGGGCTGAAGATCGGGTGCGGGTGGGAGATCTGCGTCTTCCACGAGGTACCGTGGCGGCAGAGGCGCGTGACGATGCCGCGCCCGCTCTCGTGCCGGATCAGCGACATGAACGCGCGGCCCTCGCTGTCATCGGGCGCGAGGCAGCCGCTGTCGCCGATGATGAGCGTGTTGTCGGAGTTCGACTGGATGTGCCCCGGGCGCGCTCCCGGCAGCAGGAACTGCCGCAGCCAGGTGCCGTCGGTGCGCACGAAGCAGTTGTAGCCATCCACACGGCCCTCATGCCGCACATTCGCCTGGAAGCCCACCTGGCCGTCGCGTGTGAAGAACTCGTGGCAGCAGCTCTCGCCGAAGTGCTGGCGGAAGAGCGGCTCGGCGAGGCGCGGCAGGCCCTTCGCGAAGTCCACGGTCCACATGCGCTGCAGGACGTTCGAGCCGCCCTCGTGGCAGAAGACGATGAGGTCGGGGTTCGTCGGGTGGATGCACACGTGCGAGATCCACTCGCACTCGCCCCAGGCCGCCTGTGCCTCGCCGGAAGCGGTCTCCACGCGCATCACGACCGAGCGCGGGTGCTGGTAGTAGCGCTCAGGCATGGTGGAGTAGATCCGGCCTGTCTCAGTGCTGACGGGGAGGCTCTCGCGGTAGGCGAATGCGACGTGGCTGCCGTCGGCAGTGCAAGTTGGGAGCGCGGGGCTGAAGCCGTCCGGCACGCGGTAGAGCTCCTGGGTGGCGGAGGTGCTGAGGTCCACGACCATCAGCGAATTGCCCCGGAAGGCGAAGAGGCGTCCGGCGGGGTCGAGGCAGGCCTGGGAGAAGGCGGCGTCCGAGGCCTCGGTCACCTGCACCATCTTCGCCTCCGCGATGTCGAGGAGGAAGTACGCCCGCTGCCCGAGGCGGTCTGAGCTGACGATCAGTCGCTCGGCATCGTCGCCGAGGAAGCTCGTGGAGGTGAAGTAGAGGTGCGCGTTGTCTGAGCCATCGCCCGTCAGTCGGCGCACCTTCGCGCCGGTACTCGAGTCAGCGAACTCCTCGATGTGCGCCTCAAAGACATCCCCGACTGCCATCGTCAGACACTCCTCTTCCGCATGTCGATCAGCTCGTGCTCAGTAGCGATGAGCGGCACCTCAACGTCCCAGCCCTCCAGCGGGACGGTCTCGACGATCTGCGTGGAGTACGCGACCGCGACGACCGAGCCGCTCTCGACGAGGTCGGTGCGCAGGTTCAGGACGTAGTCGAAGTACCCGCCGCCGTAGCCGAGGCGGCCCCCGCGCCGGTCGAAGGCGAGCCCCGGGACCAGGACGAAGTCGAGGTCGTAGATCGAGCGCTCCGGGCAGCGCTCCGCGATCGGCTCCTGTATACCCGCGAAGCCTGGCGCCAGGTCCTCCTGCAGGTCGCGCACCACGTGGAAGGCCATCGGCTCCTCAGGGCCCTCCACACGGGGGAGGATGAGCTCCGCGCGCGCCTTGAGAGTGTCCGCGATCAGCCGGTCAGTCAGCACCTCGCTGCCAACGCTGCGGAATAGCAGGCGCGAGCGCGCGCGGCCCCAGGCGCTCAGCGCCATCACCCTCCGAGCGATGGCCTCGCTCGCCTGCCGCCGCTCGGACGCGTCGATGCCGTCACGCAGCGCGCTCATCCGGCGGCGGAGGGCGGACTTCTCCTCGCGCCGACTCATTGCTCGTCACACCAGCCGCGGACGATGGCATCGGCCATCCGGGCGACCTGGGCCATCTCCGCCACGTCATGCACGCGGATCAGATCGGCGCCGTTCGCGATCGCGATGGCGCAGGTGGCGGCGGTGCCCATCAGGCGCTCGTCAGCGGGAACATCCAGCACCTTGCCGATGGTAGACTTGCGGGAGGTGCCGACCGCGACGCCGCAACCGAGGCTGCGGAACTCACGCAGCCGCCGGAGGATCGTGAGGTTGTGCTCGACGGTCTTCCCGAAGCCGAAGCCCGGATCCACGAGCAGCCGCTCGCGACCGATGCCGGCTTCGACAGCGGCCTCGATACGCCGGGCGAGGAACTCAAAGACCTCGCCCATCAGGTCCTCGTAGGCGGGTGCGGCCTGCATGTCGCGCGGAGCGCCCTGCATGTGCATGACGCAGGCGGCCCCTCCGGTGCTGGCGATCACGTCCAACATCCCCGGGGCGCGCAGGCCGTATATGTCATTCACGAGCGCCGCGCCCACCGCGAGGGCTACCTCGGCCACCTCGGGCTTGCTGGTATCAACGGAGATCACGGCGCCTGTCTCGGCCAGCGCCTCAATCACCGGGAGGACGCGCTCAAGCTCCTCATCAACCGAGACGCCCTCGCTGCCCGGACGGGTGGATTCGCCGCCGACGTCAATGATGTCGCAGCCAGCCTCAACGAAGCCCTCGCCCTGCGCGATGGCAGCCTCGACATCATCAGCCAGGCCATCGCCGGAGAACGAGTCCGGCGTGACGTTGACGATGCCCATCAGGAGCGTCCGGCGGCCAAGTTCGAGGACGCGCCCGGCGCAGTCGAGTGTGCGCGGTTCTTCGGAGGCGGCCGCCTGAACGGCCTCGACGGACGCACGCGCCAGCGCCTCCAGGCCATGCGGCTGCAGGGCGGCATGCTCGAGCAGCCGCTGGTAGACGCGGAGGTCGCCGAGGAGGATGACGGGGCGCGGAGCGGGATCGAAGTCGGCCACCGAGCGGTGGACCGCGCAGTCGCCGCCGAGTGCGAGCATCTCCTGCTTGAGCAGCGCCGCCGCGGGGCCGGAAACGTCGTCGAGCCGGACCGGGCGCATGCGCGCCTTCTGCGCGAGCCGGCCGGTGGCGGCGGGATGCACGCCGAGGGTCGCCATCTCGGCGCTCATCTCGGTGTCACTTCGGATATCAAGCACTCGCGCCCGGTGGACCATGGCAGCAGCTCCTGTGCGGCACGATCGACGGCTCCGGGCAGATTATACCGCCGCCGGAGGGGGGGCGCAACCGCGAAGGTTGCACGGGGCCGGCCGGCGAACCGGGCCGCGGCGTGTATGCTGAGAGGCGCGAGGGAGACTACCATGGACGCAGACGCACTCAGGAGCTTCTGGGCGACCGTCCGCCGGGAGCTGGATGAGGTGCCGATGGATGCCGAGGCGGAGCTGGTGCAGCCGGAGCCTGTGCCGCTGACGCAGACGTGGAAGCTGACGCTGACGGGGCTTGACGACGTGAAGACGCGGGCCTATCTGACCCTCCCGGCCACCGGCGATGGGCGGCCGCTGCCTGCGGTCGTCTTCACGCCGGGATACGGCGGCAATACAGCGCATGCGGCGATGGTCAGCCTCTGCTACTACAAGCGGCTGGCGCTGCTGACGGTGTACCCGCGCGGGCAGGGCGAGAGTGAGGAGTACTGGCGGGTGCCGGAGGGTGAGACGAAGCTGACGATGGGCCTGGAGGGGCCGGAGACACAGTACTACCGCGCCGCGTATGCCGACTGCATGCGCGGGATCGACTACCTCTGCACGCGCGAGGAGATCGACGCGGAGCGGATCGGCGTCATCGGCATGAGCCAGGGCGGTGGCCTGAGCCTCGCGACGGCGTCGCTCGACCCGCGCGTGAAGTGCGCGGTCGCGCACGAGCCGTTCCTGTGCAACTACCCCATCGCGATGGAGACGGCCACCACCGGCCCGTATCTCGAGCTGATCAACCGCTTCGCGAATGACCCTGCGGGGAGGGCGCAGGCCCTGGAGACGCTCGCGTGGTTCGATCCGCTGAGCCTCGCGCAGTTCATCACCTGCCCGACCTTCGTCTCCATCGGCCTCGCGGACACGACCTGCCCGCCGGAGACGATCCGGCCCGTCTATGCGCAGATCAGCTCCTTCAAGGGTCTGATCGAGATCCCCGGCGCGGGCCACGCCTGGGCCTACATCTACCGCGACTTCGACGATCTCTGGCTGAGCCGCTTCCTCTGATGCATCGGTAGCGCGCTCAGGCGGGCGCGCGCAGGCAGTAGAGCCGGCCGTCATTGGCGCCGATGTAGATCCGCCCGCCCGTGACGGCCGGCGAGGAGTAGATCTTCGGAGCAAGCGGCTGCGTGTCCACGATCCGGCCACCGGCCGCGTCCAGCAGATAGAGCCGGCCGTCGTGGCAGCCCGCGCAGATGGTGACGCCGGTCAGTGCTGCGTCAAAGCCGGTTGGCCCGCCGATCGCGGCGGGGGAGGAGTCTACCACCCCGGGCATCACGGCCTCCCACGCCTGGACACCGGTGGCGAGGTCCGCGGCGCGGAAGACTGTCTTCGAGATGTAACCCTCGACGGTTGCGAAGAAAACGCGTCCCCCGGCGATCACCGGAGTGCCAAAGATCGAGTAGGCCTCGTTGAGGGCCCAGACGCGCTCCCCCGTCTCCGGGCGCACGGCTATGAGGTAGTCCAGCTTCGGTGGCCTCAGGGCCGAGGGGCCCATGAGGGCGAAGAGCGCGATGTTCTCGGCGACGACCGGCGCAGCGACGACCTTCCCGCTGCCCTGGCTCTCCCAGAGCAGGCTGCCGTCGCTGAGCCGCAGCCCGCGCATCTTCGCATCATCATCACCGTAGAGGACGGCCTCACCGGCGACCGCAGGTGCGCCCTGGATCGCGGCACCGTGGTCGGAGCGCCAGATCAACTCGCCGGTCTCGAGCCGCAGGCAATAGAGGCGGCCGTCCATGCTTCCGAAGAGAACGCTGCCGTCAACGATCGCGGGTGACGAGATGACGGGGCCGCGTGTGCGGTAGCACCAGCGCTGCTCGCCGGTGGCTGCGTCCAGGGCGTAGAGGAAGCCGTCCACCGAACCGACCACGACCAGGCCGCCGTCCAGCGCCGGCGACGACTGCACTGCCCCACCGGTCTGCGCGCGCCAGAGCACGGAGCCGTCGGCACTGCTGAGGGCGAAGACGGAGCCGAGGGAGTTGCCGACGAAGACGCGCTCGCCGACGACGGCGGGTGAGCTTTCAACACTGCCACCAAGCTCCGCCGACCACGCGATCTCCAGGCCGCCGATCTGCTCATCGTGAGCCGCGCCGCTGCGCATGGCGTCGGCGCGGAACATCGGCCAGTCGGCGCATGCGTGGGTAGTCAGCAACAGGCTGCAGAGAAGCACAGCGGGTGGCAGGGACGGCCGCATCATGATCAGCCTCGTGTGGTTCGTCATGGCAAGCAGCGCCGCCCGGAGTGGGGGCGGCGCTGCGTATGCTCAGTGGTCGGTGCCGCGTCAGGCCGGCGGCGCGGGTGGCGCATCCGCTTCGTCGATCATCTGAATCGGCGGCAGTTGCGTGGTCTGGCCGGCTACCACGTCAACCGTGAGCGGCACGCCCGGCGGGATCACGAGGTCGCGCGACGGATCGGCCGTGACCACGATCGTTCGGGTCCCCGTCGGGACGCCCCTGGCAGTGAACCTGCCCTGCGCGTCGGTGGTGGTCGTCACGCCGCCGACCGACACACTGACGCCGCCGAGTGCGCTACCGTTCGCCGCGTAGGTGATGGTCCCCGAGACAGTCCCGGTTGCGGCGCCGCCGCCACCGTCGCCGCCGCCACCGCATCCGGCGAGCAACACTGCGGCCGCAATCAGTGCCAGGGCCACCACTCCGACAGATCGTCCGGTCTTCATCATACCTCTTTCACCTCTTCAAGCTGCTGGCTGCCGAGATTGATCGGACTGTCGCGAACGCTCGCGCAGCTAGCGCGCGATCTGCGCCGGGCGCAGGGCCTGTACCCGCTGGCCGTTCTCTGCGACTGCTTCGATCCTGATCAGATAGCTGCCATTCGGGACGAGTGTGCCTTCCGCGTTGCGCGTATCCCACAGTTGCTCGTTCGATCCGGCGGGCATGGACCGCGCCTGGACAAGCGACCGGACACTGCGGCCGGCGATGTTGAGGACCTCGATGCTGACGCTGGCGGCGGAGCTGAGGTCGTAGGTGACCATCATTCCACCGGCTGCGGACTGCACCGATGCGGTCCGGATCGCCAAATTCTCCGCGCCGCGCGGGGAGACCTCCAACTCGAAGTGCCGCAACGCGCCATCGGCGCCGCTCGTGAAGGTGTAGGCGGTCAGCGTGCGTGCATACATCCGCTTCCCGCTATCGAGGTCGGTGAGGTAGACCGCCATGTCCGCCGGGACGGCCGACAGATCCGGCAGGGCCACCTCAACCTCTGCGTTCGCAATGTCGGTCTGGACCGCGAACGGCCAGACCATCGTGGTGGAGCTCTGCGGCCTGATGTCGTGGGCGAGCCGCGCAGAGCCATCAGTGAAGTAGACATCAACCGATCCGGGGATCATCGGCGGGTTGTCCACTCGGTAGCCAAGTGCTGCGTCGCCGCTGCCGACGCCCGCTACAGTCGTGAGGTCGGCGCGATTCGCCACGCGGGCCACGATGTCGATGAGCCAGCCGTTGTCCGGGGCTGCGATGTCCGCGTCAGCGCCGACGAGCATCGCGGAGGCGACGGTGCCGGGAGCCGACATCATGAGGCTGCCGTCGGCGCCGATAGCCCTGAGCCATGCACCCTCCCACGCTTCGATGTATGTCCGGGCGGAGTTGAAGGCGGCGGCCCTGGTGACCATCCGGTAGCTCCCAACGCTCGGGTCGTAGATGAACCCGTAGGGCCGCAGCTGGGTGCTGCCCGCGCCCGCGATGTTACCCATCGGCAGCGCGACCTCCCACGGGTTACCGACCATGTTCCAGCCGGTGGAGACGCCGACACTGAACGTGCCGACCTCGCCGACCGGATCACCGGGGATCCTCACATTGGTCACTGCCGGGAAGTTCACGAAGTACGCGGCTCCAGGTCGCACCTGCAGTTGCGACGAGTTCGGGCTGGTCTGGCCGAAGACGTAGGCCTGTGGGCTGCTCGATGCATCCCAGCGAGCCACCGCGGCCGTGCCGAAGATATCCACCGCTCGGTTGCTTGACGTCGGCGGTGTTGCAGGCACCGCAACCAGCTGCAGGCCCATCCCGAAGCGTCGCCGGAACTCGGTGTAGGCGGTGAAGTCGTTGCCTGTGGATGCCGGCGGCACAGTCACGTCAACAGTCGCCGGATCGAAGGCGATGCCCGTCTTGGTCGGCGTGAGCGTCACCGAGGACGGGGGAACGTTCGTGATGGTGTACTTGCCGGCTTCGTTGGTGACATCGGATCGTGTCCCATCCGAGACCGACACGCCCGAGATCGGGTTGCCGGCCTTGTCCTTGATTGTGCCGGCGACCGTGTAGGTGATCCGCGTGGCGGTGAAGTCCATGCCGGGCAGGTTGGCGCCCTCCACGTTCGCGGTCCGCGCCTGCGGAGCGTAGGTGAAGTCCTGGAAGCTGTCGGCATCGGCATCGCGAGTGGGCGTCAGGTTGTAGACGCCGCTCGGTACGCCGGTGATCGTGTAGTTACCTGAGGAGTCCGTGGTCGCACTGAAGGCGCCATCGCTGACCAGCACTCCCTCGACACCGGAACCGCCGGCGGTGACCCGCCCGGAGATTGTGTAGCGCCGCAGGGCTCCGGCGAAGTTGATGTTCGCTGCATCCGGCCCGATCGTGACCTGCTGCGTGGCCGGAGCGAAGTCGTACTCCGTGAAGCTCGGGGTCAGCACGTATGTGCCGGCTGTGAGCGCGCGGAACCGGTAGACGCCGTTTGCGTCCGTGACCGCTGTATTGCCGGCGGTAGAGACCTGGACGCCGGGCATCGGGCTGCCGGCCTCGTTCGTCACCACGCCGCGGACCTCGAAGGTCGGCTCAACGCCGGTCTTGAAGCTCCAGCCACCGCTTCCGGTGTTGCCGACCGTGTCGGTGGCCTCCACATGGACTGCGTAGGCGGTGTCGTAGGCAAGTGGTTCGGTTGGCTGGTAGGTCGCGAGGACCTCAGCCTGACCGGCGGCCGCGACGGACGCTCCGAAGGTAACCTCGTCACTCACATCGATCCCGTTCACCGTCATGACCACGGTGTCGCTGTCGACGCCGGACTCGCTGTCACGGAGTCTGAACTTGATCGCCGTGCCCACAGCCACATCCGTTGCGCCATTCGCGGGGCTGAACTGATCCACGCTGGGCGCGGTGTCGTCTACAGGCGCGTCCTCCTGCGCCGTGAACGTGACCATCGCATTCCCGTAGATATCGGCGACATCCACCGCGAAGTTGACCTGGCGGTTGTAGCCCCAGCCGCCCGGCGCCGTGTAGGTGACGTTCACGTGCTTGATGTCACTGTCATTGACTACCGCGCTGCCGGTCACGTCTGCACCGTCCACCCGGAGAGCCAGGGCGCCGGCATCTACGCCTGAGAGATCGGTGAGGTCGAACGCCACTTTGCCGGCCGCCGCATCATACTGCCAGTTCACAAGCTGCGGGGGCAGCGTGTCCGTTGGCGTGAGGCGCTTCGCGACCACCGTCGCGTTCTCGTTGGGCACCTCGTCAATCACCGTGACCGCGAAGTAGACGTCGCTGCCGACGACCAGGTCGCCGACGACACAGGACTGAGTGCCTGCAGGTACGGTATCCACGAGCGTCGCACTCGAGATGTTCGTGAAGGCGCTGCTGCTCTGCCAGACGCGGTACTCGAGCACGTCGGGCTGGTTGTGTGGCTGCGCGCCCTCAACGTATGGGTTCCAGTCAACCGTCGCCGACAGGCCATCGGGGCTGGATGTGACGGACAGCTCGTCAGCCGCGATCGTGTTCGGCGCGATGGTGTCGGTCATGCGGGCCGTGGCGCTGACGGCGCTTCCGCCAACGGCGGCCTCGGCCGGATCAGCCCAGGTCGCCGTGACCATCCGCCCGACCGGCCCGGAGATCACGTTCAGGTATCCGTCGCCCACGGCGCCGCTGCGGCCGAGGGTCCTCACGAAGCCCCTGAAGACCGCGTTGTTGTTACCGGTCTCAGTGAGTGTGGCGGTCTCGCTGTCGCCACCCTCCTCGCTGGCTCTCACAACGATGGTATCGGGAGCGCCGGGCTTCTGGTTCCTGTCAGGATCAGTGACCTCGATGTAGAGCCGGTCGCCCTCCTCGTAGGCACTGGTATCCGCCCATGCGCTGTTGGCGAGGCGGATGACTCCAAGGGTATGCACCACCGGACCCGGGATAGTGGTCGGGGCCGCCGGGTGCCGCACAAGGGTGCCGTCGATGTAGTAGTGATGTACGTAGCCTCCGAGGCCAAGCGCGGGATTATCGCCGCGGATGCTGGCGAGGTAGGTGACGCCGTCGCGGTAGGCGCTGGTGTCGTTGGGATCACGCGCCATCACGAGGTTGATGGAGCCCGGGCCCACGTCGACCATGATGTTGCCGATCGGAGGATCGTTGTCGGCATCCGTGTAGACCACGCTGAACTCATAGGTGGTGGTCAGATGGCCCAGGGCGGGCGTGACCTGGCCCGCGGAGAGGACGGGCGTCGCGTTGTTGGTGTTGACCTTGAAGTACTGCACGAGGCTCCACGGCGACTGCGCGCCGTGACTGTCCACGGTGCGTATCCGCCAGTACCAGGTGGTCATATCGCTCAGGTCGTCGGTCGGCACCAGTTGCGTGAGGCCGGGCGTCGTGGTGCTGTACCGGTAGTCGATCCTGCTGAAGGTCCCGTCCGTGCTGAGCTCCAGGATGTAGATCAGCGTGCCCGGGCCGTCCGTCTGCTGGCACGCCGGTGACGGGTAGTCTGGATCAAGGCCGGCATTCCAGTTCAGCGGCGGGCGCTGCATATCGGTCTCCTCGCCGTTGTTCGGGCGCAGCCCGGAGGCGGGCGCGGCGGGAGACTCGTTCTGCGTATTCACCCAGAACATCTGATTTGGGGTCCAGTCGGATTCGGCCCCGGTGCTGTCGATCGTGCGAACGCGGTACCAGTAGACCTTGTTCTCAACGAGGTCAAGGCCGAGGGTGGCGCTCGTCTGGCCACCTGGCGTGATGACGTCGTAGGTGAGCGGGAGGGCAGCCCAGTCAGTGCTGGTATTCACCTGCACCTGGTAGCGCAGGACATCGACGGTGTCGGACGGGTCAATATCCGAGCCCGGGTTCCATGAGAGTGTAGGCCTCAGGGAGAAGACCGGCGCTCCGCCGGTCGGGCTGAAGCCGTTCGGGGGCGGTGTCGGCGGGTTGTTGCCGATGACCTCGAAGTTCTGCACCACTGACCATGCAGAGAGCGCGCCGAGCGGGTCGCGGGCGCGGACCCGCCAGTACCAGGTGCCACGAGAGAGCGCGCTCGTGACCGCCGCAGATGGTACCCCGGCGCCGGTCTGGAGCGTGTATGGCGGGTCGGTGAAGGTCGGCTCAGTGTCAAGCTGCACGATGTAGATCAGAGACGCCGGAGTGTCAGCCGGGTCGGGATCGTCACTGGGATCCCACTTGATGGTCGGCAGTTGCTGCGGCGTCGGCACCCCCTCCGCGGGGCTGAAGCCGGAGGCGGGCGCGGTTGGCGGATCGTTGGTCTCGTTCACGTAGAAGCTATGCGACGATGACCAGTCGGAGGTGAGGCCCTGCGAGTCTACGGTGCGGACGCGCCACCAGAAGTGACCGTTTTCCGCAAGGTCAGGGCTCACCGTAATCTCAGTTACGCCGGCGGCCGTGGTGGCAGTCGGCGGAGCGAAGATGTTGGCATCGGACCAGTCGTTGTTATCGTCGAGCTGCACCTCGTAGTGCAGGGTGGCGGGGACGTCGGCGGCGTCCGGATCGGTGCCCGCGTTCCAGCTCAGCGTAGGACTCGGGCTGCCCACCTCCACGTCACCGGATGGTATGAACCCGGCCGTGGGCGGATTGGGGGCATGGTTCGGCACCACGCGGAACTGCAGCGGCTGCGCGAGTCCGAGAGCCTGGGTGCTCCACTGGGAGATGCCGCCCTGCCGGTCCACCGTGCGGACGCGCCAGTAGTAGGTGGTGCCGACCGCGAGCGGGGTCACTATCTGGTACTGTGACTGCCCGTCGGGCGTTCGCTCGTTCACGACCGGGCTGGTGAAGCCGCTGTTGACGTCGAGCTGCACATCGTACGCGAGCGTGACGGGCGTATCAGCCGCGTCCTGGTCTACGCCGTCGGGCCAGTTGATGAGTGGCGTTTGCGTGTTCACGTCGCCCGTCGGCACGAAGGCCGCAAGCGATGGTGACGCCCAGTAGGGCGCGTGGTTCGTATCCACGTAGAACGCGGTGGTCTTGGCGAATGGATCCGCCCCAGCGTAGGTCCACGCCGACACGGCGGCGTCATCGTCGATTGTTCGGACGCGGTAGTAGTAGATCGTCTGGTTGGCCAGCGCACTCCCGGCAGGCACATCCACGTAGGCCTGGCCGAGGTTGCTGTTCAGTGTCCGGACGACCGTCGTGAACAGTCTGTCCGTCGCGATCTCCACGGTGTACTTGAGCTTGGCGGCCGTGTCGGTCGCATTCGGATCAAGCGCATCGGATCCCGTCCAACTGATCCGCGGAGTGGTGTCATCGGTCACCGTGAGATTCGCCAGCGTATTGTTCGCCGGGTAGTTCGGTGACGCCGGGCTGAAGCCCGCAGTGGGCGGAAGCGGCGGGTCGTTGATGGTCGGGCCATCGTAGGTGGTCGGAGTCGCGCCCACCGCGGGATCTCTTGCGCCGAGGCCAGGGATGTCGGTGGCGGTGAAGTAGAAGGTGTGATGCCCGTCGCCGATCTCCTTCTGCCCCGGGTTGACCGCATACGTCGTGATGGTGAACCGTTCACCGTTGGTGTAGGCGCCGTCGCCAAGCTCGCCTGGCGCCGATGTATCGCGCTCCATGTCGAACTGCTTGAGAGTAGCGCCCGTCTGGCTCGTGTTGAGCACATTGAGCGTGACCTTGGTAGGCGCATGGCCGTCGGGATCAGTGTAGAGCACCGTGAAGACGTACGGCTTCGGCGTCGTGCCATCGCGCTCGGTGCCGCTGGCAGGCTCCACCGCACCGCCGCTGAGGATGGGCGCGCTGTTGACGTGGACGATTGGGCCGGGATACTGCTCCGGTGCCGCCACCGGCAGGCGAGTTACATCAAGCCCGTCCGCCGCCATGAAGTAGTACCGGTGGTTCTGGCTGACGGAGAGTTGGTTCGTCGAGTAGCGGTAGACCTTGCCGTCAGTCATGTCGAGGTCCGCCGCGTCGTACGGGGTCATGGTGAACTCGACATTGTCGATGTAGACCCGCACATACTCCGGCGGATTCCCACGCACCCCGGCGTAGTCATCCCGGTCGGTGTAGACCAGCCAGTAGTTGTAGGTGTCTGAGTCAAGGCCTGACGGCGGGTCGAGTTCGGCGCGTGCCTCGAAGGCTGCCCCGACAATGAAGCCGTCGTCGTTGGGATTGCTCCCCGGGGCCAGGGTGATGGTGTTGGTGGCAGGATTGTGGCTCTGGGCCCGGTAGCTCTTCGTTCCGAAGTCAACGACCGTCACCGGATCGGTGCCGATCTCGCTGCCTGCGACCTCATTGTAGGTCAGGATGTTGGTCGCGGTGTAGGCGCTGACTGTGCCATTGCCGACGACGAAGCCAAGCTCGGGCGCCTGGTTCGGGGCGATGTCCGGGCCCTTGGCGGGCGTGGTCACGGTGGTCCCAAGTCCATCAGGGGTCAGCGGGCCGAAGTAGATGGCTTCGCCACCCGTCTCACCGTACTGCGAGCCGTACCAGAGGCTCCCATCGTTGGCCTGAGCGACGATGCCGTAGCTGGCCACCGACGCGCCATCGGCATCCAGATAGATCGGCGTGTTCGTGCGATATTCCACGCCATCTGCGTAGACGCTGTCGGCGGGATTGACCTTCTGCATGTTGTAGACCGCGAGCGAGGCGCCGCGCAGGAGGCCTATCCGCAGGACCGATGGCGGGTTGTTCTCAAGGTCGGTGTAGGTGACGTTGGCGTAGAACGCCGTCGCGGGCGTGCCGTCAGGATCGCTCGTATTGAAGCCGCCGGACAGGTAGTAGTGGCCATCGGCGCCTGCCAGCCGGTGCTGGAAGATGCGGAAGGTGTTGCCGGCGCTGACCCCGTCCAGGTCCGGCTTGCCGGAAGACGCGTTGTCCGGCCACGGCCCGGGCTTCAGCTTGATGGTGCTCTCGTCGTTCCCCTCAATCTCATACACATAACTGGTTGCGGAGCCGGTCAGGATCTCGACATACATGTCCGTGAGGGCGTTGTCGGCGTAGTTCGGAAGGCCCTCGGGCCGAGTGTAGCTCAGTGACTCGCTGGTGCGCCCCGAGACCCTGTCGGCGGCGGGCGACTCGAAGAAGAAGCGAGCAAGCTGGGGCGGCGTGTTGCGGATGATCTCCGGGCCCTCGTAGAAGCCCACTGCGGGAGCGCGCACCATCTCGCCTTCGACCTTATAGTCCGCAGGTGTCGGTGCCGATGAGTTCATCAGGTACTGCTGCCAGTTGATCCAGTAGGCCCAGTTGTCCCAGAACTCGCAGTAGTAGCGGTGCATGCCCGGGTCGAGCTGGACCCCACTGCGCGCGGTGCTGTAGTTGTACCGCACGCCGGCGCGGTAGTTCGTGTTCAGGTCAACCGGGCTTGTCGGGTCCATGGTAGCTGTGAACCAGACGCGGAAGGTATCACCGACACTAAGGCCGGTAGCGTTCTTGACGGTTATCGTGTTACCGGCATTGCTGGAGATCGCCCAGGCGGGGTTGGAGTCGAACGCCGGGCCGCGGCGCACCTGCATCTCGACGAGTTCGTTGTCCGCGAACGGGTCGGCGGCGCTGTAGGTGATCACGTTGCCGCCGATCCCGCTGATCGTGCACACGTTGGAGTCGCCGGAGTAGTCGATGTGGACGAGGCTCTTGAACGGCGGGTCGCCCTTGTGCGCAGCGTCCAGCGTCCGCCCATCCTCATCGGCGTATGTCACGGCGAAGGTAAAGTCTGAGCCGACTGGTGCCGATGCCGGAAGTACAGAGGCGTTCGAGAGCTGGGGCCTGGTGTTCACGCGGAACCAGTAGTAGTCGTTGTTGCCCCTGGTGACGCCCGGCTGGCCGGGGTCGTCCGGCGGTCGCCAGCCGGACGGGATGTCGGCCGCGTTCGGACGGTTCGGGTAGATCGTAACGCCCTTGCCATCACTGGCCTTGAAGTAGTAGCGGTAGTCTCCCGGGCCGCCAAGCTCGTTGGCGCTGCGGGTGAACGAGTAGACGACGCCCTCCTTGAAGTTCCATGCAGTCGGGTCAGCCTTCTGCATCGAGAAGGCCTGCCAGCCGCCGATCGGCGTTCCGGAGGCGTTGACCTTCTGGAGGAACACCTGGATGTACTGGGGTGCGAAGTTATCCGACTGCCAGTAGTTGATGCGGAACACGAA
>DHPY01000081.1 GCA_002411015.1 Armatimonadetes bacterium UBA5352
AGGAAGCCCGCCCCTCCTGAACGAACACGTCTCGCCCGCTCAAACCCACCGCCTGTCCTACCTCACGACCGCAAGCTCCAGGGTGTCGCCGATGCCATACTGCCACACCGAGACGACCTCGTCGCCGAAGCGGCGCTCAAGCTCATCCGCGGAGAGCGCCTCGTCTACGTAGACGCGCGTGGCCGAGTCGGACAGGCGCGCGGTGCCGCGCAGCGCGCAGGCCTCCGCCCCCTCGCCGAGCCACGCGCCGCGGAAATAGAGGCTATCGCTCTGCGCAAGCTCACCGGTCGCCTCGTCGACGTGGCCGGTGGAGTAGACGAAGTAGGCGGCCACATCCAGCGCCCCGTCGCGCAACTCAGTCACCGGCCCGCGCGACAGCAGCGCGGTATCATTGAGCGTCAGGCGCAGGACGTCATCCACGCGCTTAACATCTTCGATGCGGAAGACCGCAGTCCTGTCCGGGTTGAAGATGCGGACCGCACGCCCCGGCGTGAAGGCCTCTTCGTAGCCCTCCTGCCACGGGATGTCCACCGTGCGCGCGGCGTAGTCGAGGCCGACGATCTGCCCGCTCAGCCACTCCGGCCCGTCATCTGCCCCGCAGGAGCCGACGGACACATCGCGCACGATCGCTCCATCGCGCCGCGAGATCACCCGCACGCCGTGATCGCGGTGCGCGGTGGTGCGGCTCGGCCCGGGCGGCGTTGCGAGCGTGACCAGGTCCACCCCGCCGGCATACTGCACCCGCACCTGCAGCGGCTCCTCGGAGACCACCCGCGCGCTCTGCACCACCGGCTCGCCCTGGTAGGCGTCAATGACAGTCACGAACAGCGACCGCTCCCGAGGCTCCACGAGCCTGCGTGCGAGGAGATAGTCGAGCCTCCAGTCCGCGGGCCGCGCCGGGCTACGTCCGGCGCAGCGGATGACTTCCATCGGCCCGCCCACGGGCAGCAGGCGCATGTTCAGCCGATCGCCCTCCGGCAGCCCGTAGTCCCACTGCCAGACCGCGGGCTCAGCGAGCGTCGCGGTGCGCACGTCCTTCACGTAGCTCGGGAAGTTCGCCAGCGTCCGGCCCCACCGGTCCGTGTACTGCGCGAACTGCTCGACCTCCGGCCCGGCCAGCGTCCCCGGCTGCGCCTGCCAGTCCAGCGCGGGATCCTCCGGCTCAACCAGCGGCCCGTGCCAGCTCTGATCGTGCTGATCGCCGCCCTGCACCGCGAAGAGGTCGAGCACGTAGAACCGCTCCGGGTCCACATCCACGAGCAGGACCGTGCGCTCATAAAGATCCACATCCGGCGCGGCCTGGGCAGTGTGCCCGTAGCCGGCGGGATAGGGGTCGTGATGCGCGGTCACCACGTGCACGCCGTCCTCGCTGGCGAAGAGCGAGCAGGCGTTGCCCATGCGCTGCCGGATATCCGCCTGGCTCTCGCCCACGCTGACCGTGTTGTGCGCCATCGTGTTGGCGTCCCACTCCCAGCGGTAGTCCCACGTGAACGGGTAGCCGAGGTCGGGGAGGATGTCCACGCCGCGCGCGAAGACCTCGAGGTTCAGCGTGTCCTGCTGCCGGTGGCCGACGGTTGCCGCGTAGTTGAGGCAGACCGCGCGCTGGTCATCGCCGGCGCCTGACTCCAGGATCGCCACGCCGTAGCCGTCGAGCAGTCGCGAGCGCGCGACGATCTGCGACTCCGGCAGCTCCAGCGAGGCCTCAAGCTCCTCCTGCGGATACTCCCAGAAGAGCTCGCCCGGGAAGAAGCTGCCGTCGGCGCGGGTGGATGCGCGGGCGTAGCGCGGGTCGCCCCACTTCGCGAAGGCATACGCGGTGGACTCACCGATGAACGAGTAGTTCTGCGGCTCGACGCGCCGGGGCGGGCGGATGCCGCCGTTGTCGCCGACGCCCGGGGTGTAGTAGCCGAGCATCTTGCAGTCGATGAACCAGTCGAACATCGCCCGCGCCTTGTCCTCGCCGAAGATGTCCGGGTAGCGCTGCAGGTCGAACTGCTCCGGGTGGCGCTCGCGTACCAGCTCCATGAGCCGGGCGACGCGGATGAAGTCGGTCTTGATGCGCGAGTAGTTCGGGCTCTCATGGCCGCCGCCGTCGGTGCGCAGGAAGTTGGGCATGATGTAGGCGCAGTGGCCACCGCCGTGGTAGGCCCAGTCCACCATGTCGCGCGAGTTCGGGTGGGTGTCGGAGTAGTCGTCGAGCACCAGCGCGAGCGTCATCGCCAGCGCCTGGTGGTGGCCCTCGTTCCCGTGGATCGCCCCGTTCTCCAGCGCCACCGCCGCCGCGCGCAGCAGGTAGCGCTCGATGTACGCCCGCAAGTCATCGGCGGATTCGATCGGCATCCCCTTTGCCTTCAGGTACGCGATCAGCTCCGGGTCGGTGTCTAGGTACTCGCGGATGGCGTCGTAGGCGAGCACGGCATCCTCGGTGCAGAAGGTCTCCCAGATGAGGTCGGTGATCATCCCGCCGCCCTTCCACTCGTAGTGCGGGTGGCGGCCGCCGTAGGGGGCGGCCCAGAGGCGGTCCTGGCGGTCATCGTGGTTCGGGTACTCCGACGCCAGCCGGGCGAGCAGCACACCGCACTTGTGCGCGTAGGTGCGGTCGCCGGTGAGCAGCCACGCGCGCGAGAGGGCGTTGAGCGTCGGGATGGTGATGGCGGTGTAGCAGGCGTGGGCGTACTCGCGGATGAAGAAGAAGTGCCGGCCGTCCGGCGCGACCCAGCCGTTCCCGTCATCGGGGTAGTCGCCTGAGGTCATATCGCCTGAGGCGAAGTCGTTGCTCGGGTACCACTCGCCGCCCATCATGCACTGGACCTGGTACGGGTGGTTGATCGGGTCCAGCCGCCAGGGGTGCCAGGCGTTGAGCTTGCGCACCTCCAGGCCATGCACGGGGCACTCGGCGATGGCCTCGTGCGGGAAGATGCGCGGGATCGTCGTGGGAGGCTGCAGCGCCCAGAGGAAGTCATCGGGCTGCGCTGCGTAGCCCTCGGCGGAGGTGTATTCGTGGCCAATGAGGTAGGTGCGTGGCTCGCCCTTGAGGATGCGCTCAAGCTCCGCCTGCGCCCACTCGTGGCGCTCGACGTTCCCGCGGGCAATGGCGATGCGTTCGGGGGTGTAGAAGCGCGCTGAATCGGCGGCGATGCTGGTCATGGTGGCTCCGATGAGTGTCGCCATGAGTGCTATGCGGATGAGCATGGGGTGCCTCCCGGCTGGTTGGTGTTCCAGTCCTTCTGCGAAGACGGTGATGGCGGACCTCTCCGGACCGAACAACACGGGCCGGCACAGCGGCTGAGTTCCGCAGGCGGAACTCACCCTCGCTGCGCTCGGGCGGCCCCTCCACCCGACTCACAGGAGGGCGTTCGCGCTGCCGCCGTTGCGGTCGTTCCCCCCCTCTCACGCCAGCGACGCGTCGTTTGCGTCGCAAGGGGGAGGGGGTCGGGGGGAGGGGCGCCCCGCCGTTACATCGCCGCCCGGTAGATCGCCGCGACGTCCTCGCGCGTGACCCCGCGCGGGTTAACCTGCACGTGCGCAGACTGCATCGCGTCATCGGCCATGCGCTCGATGGCGTCTGCCTCCACGCCCACCTCGCTCATGCGCGCGGGAGCGCCGACCTCCGCCGCCAGCGCCGTGACCGCCTCAGGTGCGGCCATCGCCGCCTCCGGCACCTTCCCCTCCTCGATTGGCGCGCCGAGGTAGGCCGCGATGTCCGCGAAGCCCTGCAGGTCCGCCTCCACGTTGAAGCGCATCCCGTGCGGGAGCAGCATGGCGTTCGCGACCCCGTGCGGCACGCCGAAGAGCGCCGAGAGCGGCAGCGCCATCGCGTGCACGATCCCCAGCCGTGTCTTCGCGAAGCTCAGGCTCGCGATCATCGCCGCGCGCTGCAGCCCCGCCTGCGCCTGCATGTCCTCCGCGTCATCCGCCACGCGCGCGAGGTACTTCGCCACGCCGCGGATCGCCTCGGCGGCCCGGACGCGCGTCTCGGGCGTCGCGCGCAGGCTCACGTAGGACTCGACCGCGTGCGTGAGGGCATCGAGCCCTGCGGCCACGCGCACCTCCTTCGGCGCGCTGCGGAGCATCCTCGGGTCGAGCACCGCGCAGCGCGGGAAGAGCTTCTCGTGGTTGAGCACCAGCTTGCGCTGCGTCTGCGTGAAGGTGATGACGGAGAACGGGTTGACCTCCGAGCCGGTGCCCGCGGTGGTCGGGACGCACACGATCGGCGGCACCTGGTGCTCGATGCTGGTCGGCTGGCCCGGACGGTCCTGGGAGGCGATCCAGCCGGGCTTGCCGATCTCCGCGGCGATGGCTTTCGCGCAGTCCATCGAGGAGCCGCCGCCGATCGCCATGACCATCTCGGCGCCGAACTCGCGGCCGACCCGCGCGCCCTCGATGACATTCGCATCGGTCGGGTCGGGCGCCGCGCCGCAGAAAACCTCGACGCCCACGCAGCCGCTGCAACTGAGGGCGAACTGCTGGACCTCCGGCAGCTTCGAGACGTTCTCGCCGCAGACGATCAGGGCCTTCTCTATGCCCATGCCGGCAAGGCACGCCCGGCTGCTCTCCAACGCACCCTCGCCTGAGACCACGCGGGTGGGGGTTTCATCAAAACACTCGGTGCGGATGGTTTCACTCACGGTAGACGCTCCCCGAGTCGAAGATACGCGCTCCACCACCATGTTCGCGCCCCGCCCGGCGAAACCTTTACCGGCACGGCCCCTGGAGGAGCTCGATCTGCTCGTAGATCGCCCCGCGGGACAGGAGTGTGCTCATACGCGCACGGTGCTGCTTTCCGTGGCCGCGGTGGGATGCTGCGCAGGGGCCTGGGCGCAGTCCGGCGAGATGGCGACGAGCGGGCGGATGGGACTCGCGGGGATAACATGCTTCAGTAACGGGATGCGGCAAGGCGGTGCTTTTTCCGACATTCGTGATGGAATCGCGGAGTGCACGGAGGTCGTTGCGAAAGAACGCGGAATAGAGCGTGCATGCTGATCGTGCACAGGTAGATGCCACTTGCCCGCGCTGACTGGAGGGCTCATGAGTATGGACGTTTCGCTCGGTCTGGATATTCAGCGAACGTTCGCGGCCTACGGCGATGGGCGGCCGCCCCCTCCCCCTCCGCCTGATGGAGGCGGGCGGCCTCCGTATGGTGCGCAGCCACCCGAGCCTCCGCCCCGCCCGGCGCCTCCTGAGCCCCTCGTCCCGAAGGAGCGCCGCCGAGGCGGGTTTCTGGGCAGCATGGCGCTGATAGAGTGGCTGCTCAAGTACCAGCAGACGATCTTCGAGGACATCCTGGAGGAGCGGGAACTCACCCGGTATCTGATCGACTCGATCCTCGTCACCGTCGTCGGAAGCGCGGCCTACGGCCTGGTCGTCGGGATCTCAGTAGGCGGCTGGCAGATCCTCTACAACCCCCTGAAGATGCCGTGGATCCTCCTCTTCGCCCTGGTGCTCTGCCTCCCATCACTCTACGTCTTCAGCGCATACGCGGGCGGCCGCCTGAGCTTCGTGCAGACCTCGACCATCGCATTCACCGCGACCGCGGTCGTCGCGACGATCCTCGCCGGCTTCGCGCCGATCACCTGGTTCTTCATGTTCACTGCCCCCAACGCGTATAACTTCACGATTCTCTTCAATGTCGTCGTCTTCGCGGTGGCAGGCTTCTTCGGGGTGCAGTTCCTCTTCCGCGCCGCGCGGGGGATTGGCCGGAATCTCGTCGAGAGCGTGCCGCTGCGCCAGACGCTTGGCTGGTGGGTGATCCTCTACGCGCTCGTCGGTGCGCAGATGGCGTGGCTGCTCAGACCGTTCTTCAACCAGACCGATGTGTTTCTCCGGCCGCGGCGGGGCAACTTCTTCACGGCCGTGCTCAACTCACTCGCCGACTTCCTAACGGGAGGATAGGTACGTTCGTGTCGCATCAAATGGAACAGACCACACAAGGCGAACATGACAACCTCTGGACGCCGGTGCGTCGCTATCTTGTCGAGCGGGACCGGCTCTTCCTGCGCATTCGCACCGGCGTGCGGCTGCATGAACTGATCGGGCAGATGATCGTGATCTCCACCCTCTTTGCGGCGGCCTACGGGATCACCGTCGGTGCCTACGCCGGTGGGTGGCAGCCGCTCTACAATGCCATCAAGTTCCCGACCACGCTGCTGGCGACATTCCTTCTGTGCGTGCTTGCGCTGCACGTCCTCGGATCGCTCGTCGGCACGCGCCTGTCTCTGGCGCAGATCGCTTCCGTGGTGCTCAGCGCCATCGTCGTCACCACCACCCTGCTCGCGTCCCTCACACCGGCGCTGGGCTTCCTGATGCTCACCTCGCCCGGCGACTACTCCTTCGTCGTCTTGGTCAATCTGATCGCGATCGTGGCGTGTGGCGCGTGCGGTGCGCGCTTCGCCCTCATCGCCGCCTCCGAGGCGCAATGGGAGCCGCCGAAGTTCCTCGCCCGGTTCTCACGCTTCATGCAGGCCTGGATGCTCCTCTATGGCCTCGTCGGCCTGCAGATGCTCTGGCTGTTCCGGCCCTACTTCCGCGAGACGAGCGTCTTCGTGCGGCCGTCTGGCGAGAGCGCTTTCGAGCACGGGTGGAAGCTGCTGCTGCACGTGCTCCACCTCGGCTGAAGAGCCCGGCGTAACTGCAAAGGGGCGCGCGGAACTCCGCGCGCCCCTTCTCGTTCGCGATTGGTCGCTGCTACGGGGTCCAGTGCTGGAGGTTGCCGCGGATGTAGCTGCTGGCAAGCCACTTCGCGTGCCCGTCCGCGTAGCCGATGTTGCAGCCCTGATTGTGGCGGCCCTGCTTGTAGTCGCTCTGGTAGCCGGCGCTGATCGGACTGCTGCCGAACCCGACGGCGCCCGGATCGCGTGCCGCGTCCCAGGTGCCGGGGATATACCAGAAGCTGCCCGTTGGGCTTGTCACGTTCGTCTGGTTCACCATATACGCGCCCGCGTCCAGGAACATGAAGGTGTCCGCAGGCGCCTGCACTCGGGCCATCTTGATCGCGGTGCCACTGGTGGCGGTTCGCAGGTCGGGGCAGATGTTGCGGTTGAAGCCGTAGTCGCCCGAGTAGGTCGCTGCTTCGTCACCTGACGGGCAGAAGAACACCTGGCGGTTCATCACGTACGGGTAGATCAGGTCGTAGGTGAGCCAGATAGCGGTGAAAGCAGCGTTCTGGCTGACCGGTCCCTGCGCGGTTCCGTTCGTGTTGCCGAGCCCGGGGGGGTAGGTCTCGTCGTAGTCCTGCGTGTACATCATTGCGCCCAGCGCGATCTGCTTGACGTTGCTCAGACACGACGATTGCCGCGCCTTCTCACGGGCTCTCGCGAACACCGGGAACAGGATCGCGGCCAGAATGGCAATGATCGCGATCACGACGAGAAGTTCGATCAGGGTGAAACCGCGCTTCATGGGAACGACCTCCTTGAACCGCTACCGTTGCACTATCAACGACCTATCATATTCCGCGGCCTCTTCGCGCGACCTCCATGAACCGACAAGTTCTCTTAACACGCCCTCAGGTCCTGTCGAGAGGCAGCTCTCCTCATGGCGTCAGCACTCAGCTTGCTCTCCGCGCGTAGCACACCGAGTCACACAGACGGGGCGCACGAGGCCCGCGCGCCCCGGGATGCTTCCGGATCGTATGGCCGCTATGGTGTCCAGTGCTGGAGGTTCCCGCGGATGTAGCTGCCCGCAAGCCACTTCGAGTGCCCATCAGCGTAACCGATGTTGCAGCCCTGGTTGTGGCGGCCCTGCTTGTAGTCGGTCTGGTAGTAGCCCGCGAGCGGATAGGTGCTGTTGTAGCCGACCGCGGTTGGATCGCGTACTGGATCCCAGGTGCCGGGAACATATCAGAAGTTGCCCGACGGGCTGGTCACGTAGGACTGGTTCAGCATGTACGCGCCTGAGTCAAGGAAGAAGAAGGTGTCGGCGGGCGCCAGGACCCGCGCCATCTTGATGCCCGAGTAGCTGCTCGTGCGCAGATCAGGACAGAGGTTGCGATTGAAGCCGTAGTCGCCGGAGTAGACCGGCTCCCCGTCGGCCGACGGGCAGAAGAAAATCTGGCGGTTCATCACGTAGGCGAAGATCACATCGTACGTCAACCAGAAAGCGGTGAAGGCCGAGTTCTTACTCACCGGTCCCTGGGCGGTGCCGTTGGTCACTACGAGCCCCGGCGGATACGTCTCGTCGTAGTCCTGGGTGTACATCATCGCGCCAAGCGCGATCTGCTTGACGTTGCTCAGACAGGAGGACTGGCGCGCCTTCTCACGCGCCCTGGCGAAGACCGGGAACAGGATCGCGGCCAGAATGGCGATGATCGCGATCACTACCAGCAGCTCGATCAGGGTGAACCCTCGTCGCATTGGAGTGGCCTCCTCGGTCTGCGGCTCGAATGTCAACGGCTTCCTCCACCTCCGCAGCCCGGCCCCTGAACCTCCAGGCCACGTAGGCAGTCCAGTGCGAGCATCCGTAGTCAGCACATCACAGACACGAGCAGCCTTCATACGCCCGGCACTTAACGTGTTCCACAATCTACGACGCGCACCTCCTCAGGAACTTCGCAGAAGCCATTTTTTTTAAGCTGCGCCTGCCAGAGCCATCTGTGCGTCACCCACCGCTGTGCCGTGAAGGAGAATCGGCCCCCGCCGCCGAACCTCCCACGCCGTTGCTGCGCAGCTCACGAACGACAGCTTTGGAGGAGCGAGCAATGCCCGTTCTTGCGATCAATGGCGGAGAGAAGACACGTACCGAGGGCTGGCCGGCATGGCCGCCGGACGATCCGGGGTTCCTCGAGAACCTCGGGAAGGTCATCGAGTCGAAGGTTTGGGGGGTCGGTGGCGAATGGACGCGCAAGGCCGAGGAGATGATGGCGGAGTACCACGACGCGAAGTTCGCGGCAGCCTGCACCTCCGGCACGTCCGCCATTGAGCTGACGCTGCGCGCCTGCGGCGTCGGCCCGGGCAGCGAGGTGATCGTGCCTCCGTACACCTTCATCGCGACCGCAAGCTCTGTGGTGGCCGCAGGGGCAGTGCCGGTCTTCGTGGACATCGACGAAGAGACATTCAACATAGACCCCGCGAAGACCGAGGAGGCTATCACCGATCGCACCGCCGCGATCATCGCGGTGCACATCGGCGGCTCCCCGGCGGACATGGACCCGATCATGGAGATCGCACGCAGCCGCGGCGTGAAGGTCATCGAGGACTGCGCGCAGGCGCACGGCGCGATCTACAAGGGCCGCAAGGTCGGCGCCATCGGTGACGCGGGCGCCTTCAGCTTCCAGTCATCGAAGAACGTCACAGCGGGCGAGGGCGGCATGGTGCTGACCAATGACGCCGACATCTACTCGCGCGCGTGGTCCATCATCAACGTCGGCCGCGTGCCCGAGGGCGAGTGGTATGACCACCGCGTGATGGGCTGGAACCTGCGCATGACGCAGTTCCAGGGCGCGCTGATCTCCCGCGGGATGGAGCTGCTGCCGGAGCACTTCGAGCTGCGCGCGAAGAACGGGGAGTACCTCCGCCAGCGCCTCGAGGACGTCGAGGGCGTCTGCCTGCAGAAGCTCACCCACCCGGACAACGTCTCGGCGTTCCACCTGTATGTCTTCCTCTACGACCCCGAGGCCTTCGGCGGCCTCAGCCGCGACCGCTTCATCCAGGCGCTTGGCGCGGAGGGCATCCCGTGCGCGAAGGGCTACAACCCGCTCTACCGTGAGGGCGTCTTCGCGGCTACGGTGCATATGGATGCGTTCCCGTTCTGTGCGCCCTACTATGAGGGGGAGTGCGACTACACCGCGGTCTCCTGCCCGGCCTGCGAGCGCATCTGCGACGAGCGCGGGTTCTGGATGAGCCAGCGCACCGGACTTGCCGACGAGCAGGCGATGGACGACATCGTGAACGCGATGCTGAAGATCCGCGACAACCTCGGCGAACTGGCGGAGGCGTAGGGGTTGGCGATGGTTGACCGCTCCCGTCGCGCATGGGCCGACCTCGGCTGGCTTCGATCAGGAGGGGCCGCACGAGCCGCGACCGCCGTTTATCGCGGCGAGGTCGGCCCATGGCGCCGCGGCAGGAGCGTCCGACGAGGGCCGTCGCGTCCGCTCCTTCGTCGCGGACGCTCGTGCGGCCCCTCCGAAGGCAGATGGCGGGGGATGTCTACCCTTGACCTCTCCCCCCGACCCCTTCTCCGTTCCGGAAGAGGAGGAGGACGGCAACGGCGGCAGGCAGGATGCCTGCCCCACGGAAAGACGCGGTTCCTTCACCGTGGCGCAGGCTTCCAGCCTGCGATCCGTTTGCTGTTGCCGTCGCGCCGTGACCTCTCCCCCCGGCCCCCTCTCCGTTCCGGAAGAGGGGGGGAAGGTGGTGTCGCTCATAGCGACGGGCTTCCAGCCCGCCGCCCGTTGTCGTGTAGTGTCGTTCGTAGCGACGGGCTTCCAGCCCGTCAGCCGTTCCACTCCGTCCCACTTGCGGCCTTGTCACCGACCTTCGCCTGCGTCGCCCTGCTGCTCCTGAGCCTCCAACTCGTCTGCGCGCAGCAGATGCTCCCGATCATCGAGCGCGGACCGGTGGGCTACCTGCACGGGACCACACTCCTGCAGGCGACCGGCAACCTCACCGCCGGCGACTTCGCGCACCCAACCATCGCCGACTGGGATGGCGATGGCGCGCCAGATCTCGTCTGCGGCTCAGGCTACGGCGACCTGCTGCTCTTCAAGCGCAGCGGCGAGCAGCCGTTCGGGCCCGCGAGGGCCCTCCTGCCGTCAGGCGAGATCGGGCTGGCGGACCGTCCGCAGCGGCTGCAGGTCTCCCCGTGGCTCGGCGCGCTCGATGGCGACGGCCAGATGAACCTGCTGCTTGGCATCGGCGACCGCGTCTTCCGCTATGAGGTGCGCGAGGGCACGACCGTTGGCGGCACGCTCATTGCCGGGCGTGGCTCCAGCGTGGAGCTGCCAGGCCCGCTCGCGCCATGCGCAGCCACTCTCGATGGCGCGGAGGCCTCGGTGCTGCTGATGGATGGCCTCGGGCGCGGCTACCGGCTGACCGACGCCGGCGCCGAGCCGCTGATGGTCGCGGGGGTGCAGCTTCAGGTTGCCCCACCGGCGCGCGCATGGGCCGGGCGATGGGACGCAGATGACCTCGCGGACCTCGTTATCGGCAGCGGCACCGGCCGTGTGGCGCTCTACCGAGGGCTTGGAGGCGGCGTCTTCGACGCGCCGCAGGAGCTCATCTCAGAGGCGGACGCGCTCGATCGCGATGCGGCTCCATGGGCGGCCGACTGGGATGGCGATGGCGACCTCGACCTGCTGATCGGCGGCCGCGGCGGCTTCGTCGCGCTCTACACGCGCGAAGGAGACAGGCTCACCTCCGCCGGGCTCCTCCAGCAGACGGATGCGCCGGTGGACGCCGGACGCTGCGCCCACGCGACCACGGGCGACTGGAACGGTGACGGCCTCACCGACCTCGTCCTCGGCGGCGAGGACGGGCGGGTCACGCTGTTCGCGCGGCTGCCGGGCACGCCGATGCGCTTCGAGCGCGGCTTGCGCATCGCCGGCACCGACGGCCCTGTGCTGGCGCCCGGCTCGGGGCACCTGCGGTACGCCGCACCCGCGCTGACTGACTGGGACGCCGATGGCGACCTCGACCTGCTCGTGGGCGGCGCGGACGGGCGCATCCTGCTCTGGCGCAACAGCGGGAGCCTCCAGCCGCTCGGCCCGCTGCAGGTGAGCGGCGCCGACCTGCGCGCGATCGGCATCGCGGTCCCGGCCCCGAGCGACTTCAATGGCGACGGCGACACCGACCTGTTCGTGGGCGGGCGGCCGCTGCCTGAGCGCGAGCCTGAGCCGGGGATCATGCTGCCTGAGATCCCGCCGGGCTGCGCCTACTATGAGAACACGGCGGCGGGTGCGGGCATCCTCCCGGTCTTCTCGAAGGGCGTGCCGATCGCGACGATGCTTCTTTCAGATGGCGGCCTGATCCGCGAGGCCGGCTTCCTGAATCCCTACGCGATGTACCCGGCGCGCTGGGGGAGAGGAATCGACTTCATCATGGTCACCATGCAGGGCACCTTCGCGTTCGCGAACACCGCGCGCCCCGGGTCGTATGCCTGTCTCACCGCCGCGACACGCGGCCGGAGCCTCCCGCGCGCGCTCCTGCCGCCGCTCTACTCCGCAACGCCTGCGCAGCTTGACGGCACCGATGGCCTGCTCGCCGCCGACTGCGCCTACGGCTTCGTGACCTGGTACGAGCGCGCGGCGGTGCAGTAGGACAGCCATCCTGTCGTTCGCCGTTTCGTTCGTAACGACGGGCTTCCACTTACATTCCAGAAATCGCGCAAGGTTCAAGCGTCAGCGGGCTGAGAGGCCGAGAGCAAAGGTCGTTCAGGAGGGGCGAGCGCAGCTCGAAGAGCTGACC
>DHPY01000099.1:0-324 GCA_002411015.1 Armatimonadetes bacterium UBA5352
GACTAACGACTAACGACTAACGGCGCGGCTGAAGGCTGACGGATGACGGATGACGCTGACGGCAACGGCTCACGGGTACTTCCCACAGTACCACTCCCAGTCGTCGGGATGCTGTACCAGCCCCGCCTTCACCGGGTTCATCCTGACGTAGTGGCAGAGTTTCGCGTAAGCCTGTCTCGATCGAATGATGTGGCAGTAGTACTCGTCCTGCCAGAAAGGGCCGGTCCGCCCAAGCATCCTGTTGATCCGGTGGGCGCTCGCACTCTTCCATGATTGCATGATCTCCGGGACCGGAACGTAGCCGCTGTCCCGGCACAGCGGCCG
>DHPY01000099.1:504-768 GCA_002411015.1 Armatimonadetes bacterium UBA5352
AGGCATCAGAACCCAGCAGTGCAGGTCATAGAGCAGATCGCGGTCATGTTCAATGCATCGAGCGACAGTGTCCGCCATCGTCGAGCGTGTCAGCCAGCCGCGCGTGCTATCGACGGTTGAGCTTCGGATGAAGTACGTGGCGCCAGGCGTCTGCCAGTGCGGAAGATTATCGTAGTGCCGCGTGTGTTCAGTGATGTCCATGCGCACCCCCGCGTTCGAATGCATCGTGTGTGTGCTGCTGAACGGCCCCCGGCGGGGCGCCGG
>DHPY01000099.1:1023-15490 GCA_002411015.1 Armatimonadetes bacterium UBA5352
TGACGGGGTGACGGGGTACGACAACGGCGTGACGGCAGCGGCGTAATGATGACGGCGTGACGGCAACGGCGCGACGATAGGCACCGGCGAAAAGAAACATAGCAAAGGTAGGGCGCTCCGGGCGCTATGTGAATGGGAGTGTATCAAGACGCATCTCCCTGCGGTTCGTGAACGAAACCCAGCAGCACGATCGCGATGACTGTGAGGCCAAGCGATGCCAGGAAGGGTGTGCCCGGCGCCAGTCGGTCCCACAGTACTCCCGCGAGAAGGGAGGCCGGCAGCGCGCACAGGCCCACGATCATGCTGAAACCGCCGAGGATGCTGCCGCGCAGGTGCGCCGGCGCGAGATCGGCCACAATCGCCCGCTGGCTCGGCTCAAGTGCCGCCCTATGCGCGCCGAAGAGCAGGAAGATCAGGATGGCGCTCCACGCCGGATGCAGCCAGACAGCCGCGATGCAGACCAGCCCCCAGAGGCCGTAGCCGATACCGAGCACCCACCGCCTCCCCCAACGATCGGTCAGCCGCCCGAAAGGCATGGAGAGGACCGATGCGGCCACCGTAAAGAGCAGGTAGAGTGCGGGCACGTACAGGTCGGCAATGCCGAGGCGCTTCGCGTGCACCACCAGGAAGCTGTAGCTGAACGCGCCGAGCGAGAAGATCGCGCTGAGCAGGATCACAAGCCGCAGATCGCGGCTGAAGCCGCTGAGCCGAAGGCCCTTGAAGGTGTGCTGCCCGGCTGCCGGACGGTCGTGGATCGCGAGCGCGACGACGACCACGCCGATCAGCGTCGGGATGGCGGCAATGAAGAAGATCGCGCGGTAGCTCACCGCGAAGTGCAGCAGCGCTATGCACAGCAGCACACCGATCGTCGCGCCGAGATGATCCGCCGCGCGCAGGAGGCCGAAGTTCCTGCCTCGAGTGGCGCGGCCGGAGATGTCGGCGACCATCGCATCGCGCGGCGCGCCACGCATCTTCCCCGCGCGGTCGAGCAGCCTGAACGGGATCAGCGCCTGCCACGTTGGCGCGATCGCGTAGCCTACACGCGAAAGCGCGCCCATCAGGTAGCCGATCCAGATGAAGATCTTGCGCCTGCGGAGGCGATCCGATGCGTAGCCGGAGATCGCCTGCGAGATCGAGACCATCGCCTCACCGAGGCCATCGATGAGGCCGAGCACGGCCATGTTCGCGCCGAGGATCTCGGTGATGAACAGCGGCCACACCGGGAAGATCATGTCGGAGCCCATGTCGTTGAGCAGCGACGCGGCCGCGAAGGTGCGGACGGTCCGCCGCTCCTCATCGGGTCGCTCCACGACCGGTTCGTTCAGCGAGTCCAGCGGCTCGACGCCGTCGGGCATGGACGCTACTTCCCTTCGCGCTGCTTCTTCAGTCTGCGCGCCTTCGCCGCCAGCGCGTCGCCGGCCCGGATCGGCTCGCGAGGAGCCTCGGGCTCGTGCGGCTGCATGCCCTCCGGCTCGCCCTCGGCCTGCGCCTCATCGGGCCGGCCGCGATACCACCCCGGTGGCTTCGCGTGCAGGCCGCTCATTCCCTCCGGCGGGCGATGCCTTGCCGCGTACGGAGATAGCCGCTCCTCGGGCTCGCTCTTCGCGAGCTTCTTCCGCAGGCGGCGCGCGAAGTCATTCCCGCGCTCGTGGCGCTTCGCGGCGTCGGGCGCGTCAAGCTCGCTCTCCGGCTCCGGATCGGGATACTCCGTGCGCACCAGCGGCTCAGGCTCGATCGGATGGAAGACGGTCGGCTCGCGCCCGCGCTCCAGCCGCCGCTGCAGGGCGCGCTCAAGCCGCACGCGCGCGGCCTCCTCGGTGTCGGTGAGGCTGATCGTGTCCGGGTTGTCGAGGTTCGTACCATCGCCCAGCAGGCCCTCGAGGATCATCAGCGCCGCGGCCTTGGAGGGCACCGAGCCCTCGTGGCGCTCCACGTTCCACGAGGCGTACTGGCGCAGGGGCTTCCCCACGCAGACCGGGCAGCCATCGGCGCAGTCGCAGGCGCGGATGTGCTCGAGCACCGCGGGCATGATCTCGTGCAGGCGCTCGTAGGCCTTCTCCGTGAAGCCGAGGCCGTGGAGGTAGCCCTCGAAGATGAAGATGGTCTGCCACGGCGAGTTGGCCGAGCCGATGGAGTGCGAGAAGTCGAGCGTGTCACAGGTCATGAACGCGGGCAGGAGCATCCGCGTGGCGTAGCCGATGCCGCGCAGGCCGGAGTGCGCGTGGAGGCCCGACATGCGCACCTTCGCGAGCAGCGGCTCCGGGGGCTCCAGCCAGAACGCCATGGTCTCGAGCGTAAGCGTGGGCAGCTTCAGTTCGTGGCGGGAGATCGCGTCAAGCTCGTAGAAGTGCACCTTCTCGTAGCCCCAGGTGTGCTCGTACGCGGTCACCTCGCCCCAGTAGGCGGTGCCGGTGCCGAAGGGCTTCTCGCGCAGCCGATGGTCGATGTGATGCACATCCTCGCCGCCGAGCGGCTGAGTGTAGTAGTCCACGTTCACGCGCTTGACGTAGCAGCGCCGCCGCTCCATGTCGAGCTGCCGGACCTCATAGGTGTCGCCGCGGTGCATGTAGATCGCCTGCGGGTGGAGGATCGGCTCGGCGTCATAGCGGGTGATCTCACCGAGCGTCTCGCCCGACTGCTCATCCTGGATGATCACATTCGCTATGTCGCAGGCGCGGAGGGAGACCTCATGCTGCGGGGTCTCGGAGGCGGCATGATACCAGCGATCCACGAGGTGCCGGAGCTTGCGGTTGCGCTCGAGGACGCCGAGGACGATCTCAGCGAAGCGGCCGAAGATGCGGGTCTCATCATCGAGCAGCGGCAGCTCATGCGCGGCGCAGCGGAGGTGGCCGGTGATGACGAACGGGTTGTCTGAGTCGATGACGGCGTCCTCGAGCGGGCGGCCGAAGAGGTACTCCGGGTGGCCCATGATGTACTGGTTGATCGCGGTGTCGAGGCCGACGAGCACGGAGAGCGACTGGCGCTGGCCGCGACCGGCCCGGCCGGTCTGCTGGAAGAAGGAGGCGAGGGTGCCCGGGTAGCCGACCACGATGGAGGCGTCGAGGGCGCCGACGTCTATGCCAAGCTCCAGCGCGGCGGTGGTGGAGACGCCCATCAGCTCACCGGCGAAGAGGCGGCGCTCGATCTCGCGGCGCTCCTCGGGCAGGTAGCCGCCGCGGTAGGGCGTGACCTTGCGGGTGAGGTCGGGAGCCTCGCGGCCGAGGGTCTCGGTCACATAGCGGTGGATCATCTCGGCGGTCATCTTCGCCTTGGAGAAGGTGATCGTGGGCACGCCGCACTGCAGGAGCGCGGCCATCAACTCGTGGGCCTCGACGTTGGCGCTGCGGCGGGAGCGCCACTGGCGGGCGCGCTCGCGTGGCGGGTTCCAGAGAACGTAGGTGCGGCGGCCGCGCGGGCTGCCGTCATCGGCGATGACCTCCACGGGGCGGCCGATGACCTTGCGGGCAAGCTCCTGCGGGTTCGCGACGGTGGCCGAGCAGCCGATGACCTGCGGCGCGGTCTGGTAGTGCGCGCAGACGCGCCAGAACCTGCGCATGAGGTTCGCCATATTCGCGCCGAAGATGCCGGAGTAGACGTGCATCTCGTCGAGCACGATGAGCCTCAGGCGCGCGAGGAACTCCGCCCAGCGCGCGTGGTGGGGCATCAGGGAGGCGTGGACCATGTCCGGGTTGCTGAAGATGAGCGATGCGCCATCGCGAAGCTGCCTGCGGAGGTTCGAGGGGGTGTCGCCGTCGTAGACGCCGGCGAAGACGCGGTCGAGGGCGGATTCGTCGAGCAGGCGGCGCATCGACTGGAACTGGTCCTGGCAGAGCGCCTTGGTCGGGAAGAGCAGGAGCGCGGTGGCGTCCGGGTCGCGCAGGAGCATCTCGACGGCCGGGATCTGATAGCAGAGCGACTTCCCGGAGGCGGTGCCGGTGACGACGAGGAGGTCCCGCCCGCCGCGCGCGAGGTCGCTGGCGGTGGCCTGGTGAGTGTAGAGGCGCTCGATGCCGCGTGCGCCCAGGGCCTGGCGGATCGGGGGCGAGAGCGGCTGGTCGGGATCGGCGAAGTGGGCCTCGCGCTCGGGGACCTCGCGGACGTGAACGATCTGCCCGTGGTAGCCGCGGGCTTGTCGCAGGTCATCGAGGAAGTGGGTGAAGTCCATCGCGCAGGTGGGACGCTCCAGGTGATGCGTGCATCCCCGCGCGCTGAGTATACACGAACTCGAACGGGCGTTTCAAGTGGGACGATGTGGCACTGCGTCTCGCCCGTGCGGTCGTCACGGCTTCCGACAAGGCAGCCGGCCCCAGGTGTGGCAGAAGTGAACGAAAACGACAACGGCGCACGGGCGAGACGCCCGTGCCACAGACAGCGCCCGTGCCATGAGGTGGCACCCGGCGCTCAGCCTCCCCGAGCCGCTCCGCCAGCCAGCCTCAGATACTCCTCCGAGAGCCAGAGCTCCGGGTTGGTTTCGACGATCTCGATCCAGCGGTCTACCATCGGGCGGGCGCGGGCGCAGGTGAGAGTGGCCGAGCCGATCCGACCGTAGCGCACAATGCCCTCCTCCGCGAGCATCTCCTGGATGACCTCGCGGTCGCCAATCCGGATGCCCGAGAACGGCCCCGGCTTCATCCAGCCCGCAAGCTCGGCGGCGACGCGCTCGCGCTCCTCAGGCGCGAGGCGCTGCAGCATCCGCTCGGCGAGCGAGGCCTCCACGAAGTGCACCATCGTGCAGACGCGGAAGGTCACGCCGATGAAGCAGTAGGCGGCGTTCCAGTCCTTCAGCCGCTGCCAGGGGCTCTCATGCGCGAAGGCGGTCTCGCTGAAGGGGCTCGGGCGGAGGCCACCGGAGCCGTGACCGGCAGTCAGTTCCTCCGCGCGCGCGCCGATGGCAGCGACGGAGTGCGTCGCGTGGTCGCTGCGGAAGGCCTCAGGGCGCCTGCGCAGGGCCTCGGTGATCGCGCCCACGTACGAGGGCGTGGTGGCCCGGTCCCAGCGGCTGAAGACGAGATGCTGCTCGTCCTTCGCCCAGTTGCAGAGCGTCGGGACCGCGACCGTGCCCTCCGGGCCGACGGCGTCGAGGAAGCCGTCTATCACCGCATCAGGGCCGCCGACCACCGTGCCCATGCTGCTCAGGGAGCTGTGGAAGAATGCGGTACCGCCGGGCGCGATGCCGACCTCCTGGGCTGCCCGGGCGACGTCCTCGCGCGTTACCTGCACGCTGCGGTCGCCGATGTCATGCTCCATCTACTCGCCCTCCTCGACGGTGAGCGACGCCTGGCTGGTGGTGAGGATCTCGGCAGCGTTGCCGCCGCGCCGGTCAACGCTCACGTGATGCGGGATGGTGAAGGCCGCGCCCTCCTCGAAGTCGTAGACGTAGCCCCTCGAGTAGTCGCTGCGGTCCACGAAGTCGCGGATGAAGGAGACGTCGCCGAGGCTGAGCATCGTGAGGTCGCCATCGCGCTCCACGCGCTCGACCGTGTAGCAGGCGTTGCGCGCGCCATCGTTCTCGATGACGATCTGCTGGCCGACGAGCGTGTCATCGGTGGGCAGATCGGCCTCGACCCAGATGCGCCCGTCGCCGATCAGGTCGCGGTCCATGCGCGCGATCGTGCCGGTGAGCGCCGGGGCGTCGGTGGTCAGCCGGAACTCGCCCAGCGCAAGCTCGGTGCCGCTGATGAGCGACGCGCGCTCGACCTCCCCATCGCGCAGACGCAGCCAGGCGAGGCGGCCGTTGAAGCTCGGGCCGCCGGGCACGGCGATCGTGCCTTCGCCGCGTGCGCTCAGCAGCCAGTCAGTGGCGCCGTCGATCAGCTCAACGCGCACCGCGACGGCATCGAAGCCTTCGGCGTCCTGGCCGCAGTCAACGCGCTCGACGGAGCGGATCATCGGGGTCTCGCGGTAGGGCTCGTAGAGCGAGACGAAGGTGGAGGTGAGGCCCTCTTCGCCCTGCCGCCGCGAAAGGATGTAGCGCAGGCGGCGGGGATTGCCGGGCTTGTTCTGCGGCGGATCGCCATGCGCGAGCGCGACCTCGTTGGCCTGGGTGAGGTGGTGGTAGCGCAGGTGGATGTTGTCGGCTGCGCTTGAGCCGCGGTAGCCATCGGGCACATGCCAGTCCACCGACCACTGTGCGCCGGGGGAGGCGTCGCGCTCCACATCGTAGAGCCAGGAGAAGCCGTAGGGCACCGCGTCGCTCTGGCGCTGGCCGAAGGGGACATCGGTGCCCGCGTAGGTGCCCTCGCCCTGCGCAACGGGCGAGAGGCCCTCGACAACAGGGTCGCCCGGGGTCGCGTGGAAGCTCAGCAGGTGGTCACTGCCGCCGCGCACGCGGAAGACATCAAAGCCGTAGCCGAGTTCGTCGGTAAGCTCCACCATCGCGAGGGTGCGGGCGTAGACCTCGGCCACCTCGGGGTAGACGTTCTCGGAGTGAAGTTCGACGGCGCTGAGGCCGGGCAGGCGCTTGAAGAAGACGGGCTGGCCGTCCCAGTTCGAGGTCTGGCGCTGCTCGTTGATGATGACCGTGTTGTGCGAGATCGTGTTCTCGGTCCACTCGCTGCGCTTGGGCCAGGTGGTGGCGAACTCCGGGTAGCCGAGGTCGGGCGAGAGCTTCAGGCCGAAGCCGTAGATGCCGATGTTGAGACGGTCGAAGTGTCCGTGGCCGAAGCTGCGGCCGAAGAAGCTCCAAAGCGCGGTCCCGGTCTCGCCGCTGCCGACCTCCAGCGAGGTGAGGCCGTAGCCGGTGCGGATGAAGCTGCCGGAGCCACCGTTGGCCTCGGCGGCCTGCGCGATCTCCTCGATCTCGCGCGCGAGTGCGTCGGGATCGGCATCGGTTGCGTTGCGCTGCAGGCCCTGCGCTGAGTTCCCGTTCGCGCGATAGGCGGCGATAGCGAGGCCGGGATCGCGCAGGTAGCGGTAGGCGTCGGCCATCAGTTGCGCGCTCACGCCGACCTTGCCCATCGAGCCGGTAGAGCCGCAGTCGCCGATGTTCGGCGTGGCGTAGCCGAGCACAAGGAGGTTCCAGCCGGCGGTGAAGGCGCGCCCGAACATCGGGTAGTCGCGGTAGATGTCATGCGCATCATAGCCATCATAGTCGGCGAGGTAGTCGGCGAGGTAGTCGGCGACCTTGCCGATGTTGCTGGTCCAGCCCAGGGAGTAGCTCGGGGCACCCTCGGAGCCGACACCATCGCGGTCAATGCTACCTATCAGGACGCCTGGGATCTGCCCACCGTTCTCGGCGAAGATCCAGTCCATCCACTGCGAGGTCTCGGGCTCAGCGTCCCATGCCATGGCGATCGCGGCGATGGCGCTCTGGTGCATCCCCTGGTTGCCGGAGATGCGCTTCGCCATGATCGCCTCGGCGCCGGAGCGCAGGATGCCCTCGCGGATGTTCTGGTGCAGGTCCTCTACCGTGCCCTTCTCGCCGGGGAGATCGTACTGCTGCGCCTTGCGGGCGAGGAACTCCAGGAGTGCCGGGGAGTCATCGAGACCGGAGGCGACCCGGTCGTAGTTGAGCGCGAGGTCCTGGACGACGCCGGTCTCCCAGATCGCGCCCTCGATCTTCCCGGCGCCGCGGCCGCCGTCGGAGTGGAACCAGCCGCGCTCGGCGTAGGGCGCCCAGTCCATCGCGGGGTAGACATCGCCAATGCGGTCGAGCAGCACGCCGGCCTTGCGCGCGTAGACCTCGTCGCCGGTGTAGAGCCAGGCATTGGTGAGGTCACTGAGGATGGCGCGGATATGCCGCCAGTACTGCCAGGTGTAGTAGGCGATGAAGCGGTACTCGTGGCCCTCGGCGTCCGTGTAGCCCCAGCCATCATCCACGCCCCAGGTGTGCAGCGGGTCGTTCGGGTCGGGGTGCTCTGCATTGAAGAGCAGCGAGCGGTCGCCAAGCTCGGCGTTGAAGCAGCCACTCTCGTCGAGCGCAGTCAGGTAGAACGCGCCGAAGTCGTTGGTCGGGAAGACCTGCCCGCAGGCGGGGCACTTGATCTTCCACGGAGCACCTGCGGGGTCCACAACGTACGGGTAGTTCCCGTGCGCGAAGATATCGTCGCCGCAGTTGAGGCAGCCGAAGCGGATAGTGCCGCCGGCCACCTTGGTGAGGGTCACATCGATGGCACGCGGGAGCGTCTGGCAGGGCACGAGGCTCCAGAGGTCGTCCTCCGAGAGCGCCAGCCACTGCTCAGCGCGCTTGACGGCGGCATCACGCTGGGCGGCGGCCCAGTCGAACTTCTCGACGTTGGCGCGCAGGTTGCCTACCTTCTCGGCGCTGTAGTAGCCGCCGCCATCGCGCCCGGCCCAACTGAGCGAGGTAAGGGCAACGGCGATCATGACGAAGAGCAGTCGCATGAGTGCCTCGGACATCTGGCGTCACCTCAGAAGCAGTGCTGATGGCGCTGCGTGTTGAGATCGGGGGTTCACCGGACGGTGAGGCTATCCCTTTTAGTGGTTGATGGTTAGTTGCTAGTGGTTAGTGGGTAGTGATTACAGGTCGACGAACGGCTTGACGGGCAGGATGCCCGTCGCTACGAACGACTATGGCAGACGGCAAGGGCAAACCACCGGCGGAGGGGTTCCTCAAGTTGCGCCTCGGTGCGACGATAGACGTTCAGGGGAACAGAGGTGGTTCGTTGTGCAGCTTTTTCCGTGCGTGGAGAGGTCATCGAGGGAACAGCGGAGAACCATCTACCGGGACGCGTTCGTCAGAAAGTGTGCGTGTCGGGACAGGCTCCCGCAGGCTGCAGAACAAACCGAACCCCACATGCGGCGAGCTCTGGAGGCGACCACATGCTGCGAGACGTTCCGCACTGCAAATGCATCCTGAAATGCGGCGTTGGCGCCCTGGTCTTCGCGATCGTCATGATGACCTGGGTCTATCCTGCGTACTGCGCGCGGGTGATGCAGGTCAAGGAGCAGAAGGTTGAGGAGTACGTTGAGGGCACCTACGGGATCCACGCCGGCACTCTGAACAGCCTGATTGACACCGGGCAGCCGGCACGAGTGGTCCCTGAACCAGCCCCTCTCCCTCCCGCCGCAAGCTCCGTCCCGCGCGGCGACGTGACGCCGGACGGCAGTCCGACACAGGCTGCCACGCCTGACAGCGGCGCATGATGGCGCCGGCGAGCCGGAGAGAAGATGATTGAAGCACGCCGGGTCGTGGTGGTCGGCGGGGGCAGCGCAGGGGTGGCCGCCGCCATCAGCGCGGCCAGCGCCGGCGCGAGCACGCTCCTTGTCGAGCGCGATCCGTTCCTCGGTGGCGACCTCATCAGCGGCCTGCCCATCCTCGGCTGCCGGAACTCCCTTGGCGAACAGATCGTGGGCGGAGTGGCCTCGGAGCTGGTCGCTGCCTGCGCGGAGCGCGGTGGCTACGTCGGGCCGGTCTTCGACTGGCGCACCCTCTGGGGCGAGTGCGTGGACCCGGAGGCCCTGCGGCTGGCGATCGTCGCGGCGCTCGCGGACAGGGGCGTTGAGCTGGCACTCGGGAGGCCCGTGGGCAGCCTCGCGGCCGATGGCGGCAGTGTGCATGAGCTGACGCTCTGCGGCAGCGGCGGCACAGAGCGGCTTGAGGCGGACGTCGTCGTGGACTGCACTGGCGATGCCGCGATCGCGCTTGCTGCAGGGGCCGAGTGCGAGCTTGGAGGTCCCGGCGGCGAGTTCCAGCCGGTAAGCCTCGTCTTCCAGATGGCGAACGTGGACGCGCAGGCGCTGCTGAGCTACGTGCGCGACCACCCCGGCGAAGCCATCCTCGCCGACAACCCGATAATCGGTCGCTCCCCGGCAGAGTGCGCCGAGGAGCTGTACGAAGCGGGCTACCCCTACATGGCGCTAAGCGCCGAGGGCTCGCTTCTGGGCGATGCCATCGCCTCGGGCGGGATGTATCCCTGCACCGCGATCTTCATGTCGCCGACCTCGACGCAGCGACGCGAAGTCACCCTCAACAGCACCCGCCTCGCCGGTGTTGACGCGACCGACCCGCATGAACTCAGCCGCGCGCTGCCGGTGCTGGTGGCGCAGGTGGAGCGCTGCGTAGCCTTCGCCAGGAAGCGGCTGCCGGGCTTCGGCGAGGCGACGCTGGCGCGCATCGCCCCGCGGATCGGCATCCGTGAGACGCGACGGCTCATCGGTGAGCACGTGCTGACCGCGGAGGGGGTCATCGAGGGGCGGAAGTGCGCGGAGGTAGTCGCGAAGGGCGGCCATCACGTGGACATCCACGGCTCGGGCACCTATCAGAAGCGCGTGCCGGTCAGCGGCGGCCACTCCTACGATATCCCCTACGGCTGCCTGATCCCGCGCACGCTGACGAACGTGCTGGTGGCGGGCCGCTGCCTCTCCTCGACGCGCGAGGCGAACGGCTCGGCGCGGGTGATGGGCACCTGCATGGCGACCGGCCAGGCGGCAGGCACGGCGGCCGCGCTGTGCGCGCTGCACGGGCACACGGATGTGCGCGAACTGCCGCTGGAGCTGCTGCAGCGGACGCTGCGGGCGCAGGGCGCGATCCTCGACGGGACGGCGTGAGTCGCGGGCCGACACGCTGAAGCTACCCTCCCCCACCCCAGATGCGCGGATCGGGATGGATGGTCAGGTTGCCAATGCAGGGGTACTCCACGCCGAGTCCCTGCGGCGGCGGCCGCACCTGCGGCGCAACTGCGGATTTTCTGCGGCTACTCCACGACGACCACCCGCACCTGCTTCGGCGGGATGCTCAGCGAGATCTCAGCGCGGTCGCCGGCGATCCGCGGGCTGAGCGCGACATCCTCCCAGGCCTCGCGGTAGCTCCCGCCCGCGCGGTGCGGCAGCGCGATCAGCGCGCCATCGGCGGTGTATGGGAGGTCGTTGAAGAGCACGTATACGGTGTAGCCATCGCCCGGGAAGCGGTTGGCGTAGACGCCCTGGCGCAGCGTGGGCACGAGCCACTCCGGCTCGGTGGTCGCGAAGGCCTCCGGGTAGCGGTGCCAGACGGCGCTGAGGTGGCGGATCGCCGCGGCGGTCTCGGGAGCGTACTCCGTGGGCTCGCCGGACATGTCGAGGGTCTCCCGGCCCCAGAAGAGGCGCAGCGGCAGGCGGACGTTCTCACCGACGTTGCTCCCGTTGCCCGCGTAGATCTCAAAGCACTTGACCTCGGGGATGGCCCAGTAGATCGGGTTCACGAGGAAGCTGCTCGGGCGCTCCCACTCGTAACGGTGCGTGTGCGTGAAGGAGCCGTCCTGCCACTGGGTCATGATCTCGGTCGGAACGTATTCGGAGTAGTTCACGATGTCAGGGTTGACGCGGTTGATCGCCTCGCGGATCTCGCGGACAAGTGGCGCCTGCGCCACGCGCATGCCGACGGGCATCGGGTGATCGTGCTCGGGGTTGTAGCAGACCCACGGGTCGGGGTTGAAGTAGCCGACCTGGTCCATGTAGTGGCCGCTGACGGGGAAGGTGCGGCCGACGCGCTCGTAGGTGTCGGCCCAGTAGCGGCGGCACTCAGGGATGGCGGCGCAGGTGTAGAAGTCGCCCGCGGACCAGCCGCGCACCTCGCCATCGGCGCCGAGCATCCTCCACGGGCGCGCCATCTCAGCGGCCTGCGCCTTCTCGTCCATCAGCAGCGGGTCGAGGTAGAGGCCGGTGCGCACGCCATCGTCCTCGAGGCCCTGCATCGCGCCGCGCCACGCCTCCTCGCCGCCGAGGAGTTCGTAGTGCGAGTAATCGCCCTGGCCACCGTAGTCGGTGGAGGTGAACCAGCCGTAGATGTGCTGGTAGTCGATCGGGCCGAAGTGCTCAGCCATGCGCTCGATGTGCGGCGTGAGGTCCATGCGCCCGTCCTCGGTGAGGAACATCGAGAGGGTTGGCTGGATGCCGATGAAGGTGCAGATGCGGCGGAACCATTCGGGGTGCGGCGCGGTCGGCTCGTACCAGGTCGCGATCCACTCGCGGTATGTGGCGACCGCGTCCTTGTAGTCGCCGAGGTATGCGCCGACGACCACCTCGGGCGTGTCGGCGCTGCCGCCGGGCGGCAGGTCGAGGTAGAGGTAGCGGGTCGCGCCGGTCACGCGACCGGCGTACTTCTCCAGCACGAGGTGCGAGTCGTAGCGCGGCTCGGCATCGTGGTCGGCGACGTAGAGGCCGCCGCCGCGCTCCGGCGACCACGCCGCGACGAGACCGACCGGCAGGCGGTCGCCCTTCGCCTCGTCCTCGAAGAAGGGCTCATTGCTGATCATCGTGCCGAAGCCCGGGTAGAAGGTCCAGACGTTCTCGGGCTGCGGGTCGAGGACGACGCCGGGCATCGGCGTGATGGTGATCGAGCCGCGCAGGTTCTCCGCGCCACCGTTGGTGAGCGCGACTGAGACGCCGATCTCCGACGCCCCGTTCCAGCGCAGGGTGAGGCGGCCGGTGAGGGGCACCGGTTGGTCGGCGGCCCAGTTGATGGCGGCCTCCGTCGCGGAGACGCGCTCGACGCCGGTGACTCGCACCTGGGAACTGCTGAGCGCACCGGCGTCCGTGTCGAGCGTGAAGAGATCGCCGACCGGCGAGAGGTCCTGGGTGAGGATGCCGCTGAACATCAGGCGCGGGCGGATGCCATCCGTCAGATCGAGTTCGAGCGTGAGGTAGTCGCTGCGAAGCGCCAGCGCGCCCTCCACTACCTCGATCGCGGTGGCGTCATCAGGCGCGCGATCGGTTACGCGAGTCTCCGGCGGCAGCGGCCTGCCCGCCTCGGGCATGGCGAAGAGCGGCTGGCCCGTACGCTGGAGGGTCAGCGCGAGCACGTGGTAGCCGACTGCGCGGGTGCCATCCACCAGCGAGATGCTGGCGACCTCGCGCTCGGGGTGCGGGTTCACCACGCCGAGCAGCGCCGGGCCGCGCGGGATGACGTAGCTCTCGCCGGGGATGTTGCAGGGCAGCGACTCGAAGCTGCTGCCGTCGGCGTAGTTGAGGCGCATCACGAAGCGCTCAGGCTCGTAGATGGCGTTGATGCGGCCGCCCCAGTAGGTGAAGTTGTCGAGCCCCTCGCAGCGGGTGGCGACGAGGGCGTAGGCCGCGGGCATCACGCCGCCGACGGGCACCGTCAGGTCCTCGCGGTCCCTGACGCCCAGCACATGCGCTGCTTCAGTCAGGCGGAAGGGGATGTCGTCGAAAGCGACCTCGCCCTCCGGCGCGCCGGTCGGGATGCCGTGGTAGCGGTTCAGCAGCCCGGACACCGTGGCGCCGGGAGTTGCGGGGAGGCTCACGTAGTCGAACTCGCAGCCCGCGGGCAGCACCCAATCCGGCGATATGCCGAAGAGGTCGCGGAGCGTGGGCATGCCGCGGCCGGAGCCGACGTAGACCCAGTCAAGCTCCGCCCACGCGCGCGGGTCCTCCTCCGAGACGAGGTTGAGGCGCACGTACTCCAGGCCAGCGGGAAATGCATCGGCCGGAAACGAGTTCGCGGCGACATGCCACGCGCCATCGTTCACGAGCGAGTTCCAGAGGAAAACCGGCTGCTCGGTATCGCCGGCGCCGACGGTGACGAAGTGCCCGAGAGTGCGCGGGTTACGCGTGTAGACCTGGCGCTGGCCGTGGATGCGGTAGCGGAAGACGACGCTGTTCATGCCGGGGCCGACCGTGAGCGGCTCATCGAAGCGCCAGGCGAAGCTCGCGTTGCGCTGCATGCCCTCGACCGCGAAGCGCGCGACACCGTCCTCGCAGGTCATGCTGCCGATGCCCTGGTACGGGACATCGGCAAGCTCCTCCCAGCCGGCGAGGTCGTCGAGGTCGTGGCGGGCGGCCACCTGCGGCTGCTCGAAGCGCGGCTCTGTCTCCTCAGGCACAGCGGCCTCGAGGCGGATGTAGTCGATCCAGACGTCGGCGGGGCCATCGAGGGAGTTGACGGAAAGGATGAGCTTCGTGATCCACGCATCGCCCGGGCGGACGGAGGGCATCTGCTTGCGCAGCACCTGCCATTCGCCATCGGCCTGAAGCTCGCTGAGGCTGACCGGGTGCTCGGCGGGCCGGGCGGAGCCGGGGTTGGTGTTCATGTAGAGGAAGTAGCCGTCCGCCTCGTCCTCCTGGCCGACGGCGCGGTAGCGGATCTCGAGCGTGCTGTAGGTGCCGAAATTGATGCCGTCGGGCGTGGTGATCCAGCGCATGGCGCGGCCAGCGTCGCCGACGCGGAAGTGGCCGATGCCATCATCGGCAGAGAAGCTGTAGTCATCGGCCGAGTTGTGGGTGTAGGCGATGGGGTACCAGCGATCGGCGGCGTCGAACTCCTCAGCCCAGCCGACCTCCCACTCCTGTGCGGAGGCGATGGAGGTCAGTGCGGCGAGGATGGCGATGGTGATCGTGCGGTGCATGGGTTGAGGCTCCTGTCTGCATGGTGCTGAACGACCGCAGGCAGGAATGCCTGCGCCACGAAAGGCATGGATAATTGCAGCCGCTATCCGTTAAGTAGGTGGGGCGCCCTCGCCCCACCGAGACTGCGGCCTATCTCCGGACGACCAGCGTGTGCGGGCGAGGG
>DHPY01000099.1:15705-18291 GCA_002411015.1 Armatimonadetes bacterium UBA5352
GACTTGCTCAACCGGCGTGTGCGGACGAGGGCGCCCGCACTACTTAACCGGGGGGCGGGGGCCCTCGCACCAGTTAGGCGTGTGAGAGGCCGCTCCCGACCGTTAAGTAGGTGGGGCGCCCTCGCCCCACCCAGAGTGCGGCTTGCGACTTGCTCAACCGGCGTGTGCGGGCGAGGGCGCCCGCACTACCTCAGGGCGCTCCCCCGTCGTTAAGTAGGTGGGGCGCCCTCGCCCCACCCAGAGTGCGGCTTGCGACTTGCTCAACCGGCGTGTGCGAGCGAGGGCGCCCGCACTACCTCAGGGCGCTCCCCCGTCGTTAAGTAGGCGGGGCGCCCTCGCCCCACCCAGAGTGCGGCTTGCGACTTGCTCAACCGGCGTGTGCGAGCGCCCGCACCACTCAAGGGAGCGCCCGCACTACGTAAACCCCGGCGAGGGCGCCGGGGCCACAACAGAAACGGCTGACGACTACGACAGGACCTGTCGGGCGGTCTCGAAGATCTCGGTGAACATCGGCGAGTGGTTCGCCTCGAAGGTCATGTGCTCGAGGTACTGCTCGCGCCGCACCTCCATCGAGCGATGGATGGCGAGTTCGGTGTGACCGGTGGGCAGCGACATGCCAGGCCTCCCCGCGTCTTACTCGGCGAACTCACACTTCCACAGCCACGGGCCGGAGCCGTAGTAGAGCACGTTCTCATCGGTGACCATGAAGCCATGCGCTCGGGCGAGGGACTCGTGTTCGGCGACCACGCGCACGCTATGATCGGCGGGGTCTATCGCGAAGAACGCGCCACCCGCTATGCCGTAGATCAGGCCGCCAACCGGCTCATCATGCAGGCCCGGGAAGGCGACGCGGCTGCCGGGCAGATCGCCGACCATCAGCGTCTCGCGCTTCACCGGATCATAGGCGAAGTACTTCGAGCCCGCGAGGCCGTAGACGATGCCGGTATCGGCGCGGACGAGGCGGCCGTAGTGCGCGGCGCCCTCAACCGGCTGTGTGCTGTAGACGATCTTCTCACCGGCGCAGTCCCAGTGGACGACGAAGCCCTCGGTCTTCGTCGGCTGCGCGCTGGTGCCGCCCTGGATTGAGGAGCCACAGAGCAGTTCATTCGTCTCCGGCACCGCGACGCAGTACATGATGCTCTGGTCCTCGACGATGTTGTCCCAGTACTTGACCGAGTTGTCGCTGAGGTCGAGCCGCACGAGTGCGCCGCCGAGGCGGCCCTTCACGGGGACTGTGCCGCAGTAGTAGTGGCCATCCGGGCCGGGAGCGAACTGGTTGGGCCGCTCCTGCCCGGGCACGCGCTTGAAGCGGATCGGGTTGCCCTCGGCGATCGGCTGGTCGGGGTCGTAGAGGTCCATCGCGGCCTGCGGGTAGCTACCCATCAGCAGCCCCTGCGGCACGTTGAGGACATCGTAGACCTGGCAGCCGCCGGCGACGACCTGGCCGATGTCCACCAGCGCACCGGTCGCGGGCTCGTAGTAGAACGAGTTCGAGGGGAAGAGCGCTCCGCCCCAGATCTTCCCATCGCGCTCAGCGGCCACGGAGTAGATCTGCTGCGGCTGCCCCTCGTAGTCGGTCTGCACGAAGCGTGTCTCCTCCGTTTCCACATCGGTCAGCACGAGGCGGCCGTCGCGATCTATGAAACGCGCGGCGACGCCATCCGCGACGTTCGAGGGATCGCGCTTGCTCGAGGCCGGCGGCACCTCCGCCAGCACCTCCACGCGGTCGGGGTGGCAGCGGAAGGCTGTGCTGCCGGCTCGCCCGTAGACAGCGCCATCGTCAGCAAGCCAGACGCTCGGACAGCCCTGTTCGCCCAGGAACTCCTCCGGGAGGATCTGGTGCTTCTCGCCGGACGCCGGGTCGTAGCTCCAGAGCTCCTTGTGATGCAGCCCGACGGGGCAGTAGACGATGCCGTCATCCGCCACCGCAAGCTGCGGCCAGATATAGTTCTCGAGCGGGTCCTCGGCAATCTTCGCGTGATGCTTAGTCTCCCCGGTCTCAGTATTGACGCTCACGAGATGTGTGCCGGGGTAGCTGCCGATCCAGTAGGTCTTCCCATCGGGGCCCATCTGCCCCTTGCTGAAGTAGTTCGCAGGCTCCGCGGGCGCACCGAGGTCCTCAAGCTCGCCCGTCGCCATGTCATACGCGAGGAAGTGGGAGGGATTGCCGGTGTAGACGTAGATGCGGCCGTCCGCGCCGAGCGTCATGGCGATGTGGGTGAAGCGGAACATGCCGACATCCACCCACGTGGTCTCGCCAGTCTCGATGTTGGCGCCGATGATCGCGCGCTGGTCGGGACTCTCGAAGTCGCCCCAGGCCATGTGGCCGCCCTTGCCATCAGGCGCGACGAACCAGACGCCGAGTTGCTTGATGACGCACGGCATGCCGATGCGCTCGAACTGCGGCTCAGCCAACGCGGAACTGCCGACGGTTACACAAAGGGCGGCGCACAGCAACAACGCCAGGTTGGGCTGGAACATGATCGGCCTCCTCTGCGGAAGGAATCAACAGGATTCCGGCTGCGCCGGACAGGATTGACGGCAACGGCACAGGATACGGCTAACGACTGGACTGGTGTACGGCAA
>DHPY01000099.1:18466-22453 GCA_002411015.1 Armatimonadetes bacterium UBA5352
TGGTGTACGGCAACGACTGGACTGCTGTACGGCAACGACTGGACTGGTGTACGGCAACGACTGGACTGGTGCAGTTGCGTCGTTCACCTTCTGAAGCCGTCGCCGTTGTTGTTGTCCTATCCTGTGTCGTTGCCGTCAATCCTGTCGGCGAAGCCGAATCCTGTCAAACGCCGTCCGCCGTCGTCTCCAGCGCGGCTCGCGACGGCAGCGTCACCGAATCGCCCGGCGCAAGCTCCAGCAGCCACAACCGCCGGCGGCCGTCGCCATCGGTGTCCGGCAGCGCCTCGAGCTCAAGCGACGCCCCCTCCGCAAGCTCCAGGGAGGTGGTGCCGGGCACGGCCGCGACCTGGCCGACGATCCGGTAGCTCTCGTCGGCCACATGCATCCCAGGGCGCACCATGTAATACGCGGAGTTCGTCGTCGTGAGCAGCCGGGCCTCCGCGTCCCACGTCGCGGGCACGAGCCGCCCAGTGCGCGGGTCCTGGTCCTCGATGCTGAAGCGGCGCTCATCGAGCACCCGGTCTACCCGGAAGAGCGAGCGGCGCTGCTCGTTACCGGTCACGATCCACTGGCCCTCATGCGTCTCGTTCAGCGCCGCTCCCTCAGCCAGAGTGACGATGCCGGTGTCGTAGTCTACCGCCTCGACCGTCTGCGTCTGCATGCCCGGCGCGACAAGCTCCACCTCGCCGAGGCGGAGCAGGCTCCCGTTGCTCAGCCGCGCGCGGCGGATGGCGCCGTCGGGTGTCAGCGACACGAAGGCCGCCTCGCCCTGCACGGTCGGCCCGCCCTCGACTTGCACGGTTGCGGAGGCGTCCGAGGTGCTCACGAACCAGTCCACGCCACCATCGGCGCGGGTGATCCGCAGCGCGACCGGATCGGCCTCAGCGGGTGTGGCCTCCACGCGCTCTACGGAGCGGAGGAACGGCTGGTCCTGCGTGGGCTCGAAGACCGTGATGAAGGTCGAGCGGAGGTCGCCGCCGGTCCGCCGCCTCACCACGAACTTCATCGTCGCCGGGTTCATCAGCGCGTTCTGCTGCGGCTCGCCATCGCAGACGAAGAGCGTCTCATCGTCGCCCACGAGGTGCGCGCGCAGCGAGATGCCTTCATACGGGAGGCTCGGCGGCTGCTGGGCGGTGCGGGCCACATGCCACTCGACCACACCCGCGCCATCAAGCGCACCCTCATGCACGCTCCGGAGCCACTGATAGGCGCTGCCCTCGTAGCGGACGTAGCTGACGGTGCCGTAGGGGGCGTCGCGGAGGGTCTCGTCATCGTAGAACTGCCCGTAGGGCACGTCCGGCCCGGCAAGTGTGCCCTCGCGCGGCGGGCTGAGCGGGATCGCGGTCTCAAAGGTGGCATCGGTGCCATGGACGATCCAGTCATGCTGCTCGCCGCCGGAGACGCGGAAGATGTCCACCACGTAGTGGTCATCGGCAGTCGCGTCCACAAGCGTTGTGGTGCGGCGGTAGAGATCGGTGACGCCGGGGTAGATGTTGTCCGAGCGCGCATCCACGATGCGGCAGCCCGGGTAGGGATCGTAGTTCGTGACCTGCCCATGCGCCCGTGCCGCCCGGCGCGCGTTCACCTGCACGATGTTGTGCGCGGCGGAGTGGCTGAACCAGCCGAAGCGGCGGGGATCGTCACCGTTGGCGGTCTCCGGATAGCCGAAGTCGGGGATCAGCGAGTTCCCGCGCGAGTAGATGTCGATGCTCATCGCATCGTAGTGCGCATGCGCCACGCGGTCCGCGCCCTGGTTGAAGGCGACGGCGCCGCGGCTCGCGTCGGTCCCGGTCTGGAGGACCGTCATCCCGTACGCGGGCAGGATGCTGTCGCTGATGCCGAGCGGCCCAGGGACCTCGCGCGCCGCCTCAATCGCCTCCTCATCAACCTGGCGCTCGAAGAGGTCGCGGCCGTAGGCGGAGGGACTCTCAGCGACGACCTTCGCGTAGCGCGGGTCGCCCCAGAGCCGGAAGGCGCGCGCGGCCACTGCGCCGCTGAGGCTCGTCTTGAAGTGATACGGCCGGCCACTGTCGCCGAGCGAGGGCGTGAACTGCCCGGCGCAGATGAGCTCCAGTGGCCAGTCGCAGATGGCCTTCAGGCGCGGGTGGGCGAGCACGTCCTCGCCGCACTCCGCGAGGAGCTCGGCGAGGAGCGTGAGATTATCCACCCAGCCGAGGTTGTAGCTCGGCGATTCGAAGGGCGTGCCGTCGCGGTAGACCACGTTGTAGAGCGCGTCATTGAGGCTCAGGTCGGTGTAGAGCGCGCCGCTGTTCTCGTTGTTGACGATCCAGTCAACCATCTGCGACTTCCGCGGCTCATTCACCTCATCGCCGCACGCGAGCGCGACGTAGAGCAGCGCGGTCTGGTGCATCCCGTAGTTGCCCTGGATGGTGTGCGAGCCGTCGATGATCAGCCGCGCCATATCGCGCAGCATCCGCGACTCGATGTGCTCCGCGATCTCCGACCCGCTCTGCCCCACCGCCTGCTGAAGGGTGGTATCGCCCGCGAGCGCCGGGTAGATCGCGTCATAGGCCTTCGCGGAGTGCTCGACCGTCCAGCACTCCCAGGTATGGTAGAGCAGCCGCCCCCAGTAGTGCGGGTCTATCTCCAGCCCATGGCGCGACTGCTTCTCGAAGCGATAGTCGGGGTAGTACTCAGCAAGCTGCCAGAGCACCACGGCGGTCGCGTGGGCGTAGCGCGGATCCTCCGTGAGCAGATACGCTTGGGAGCAGTCCTGCAGCACGCCCCACACGACCTGCCTCACGAGCACCCACTGGGTGTAGTAGGCGACGAACCAGTATTTGCGGCCGGTGCCATCACCGCTGTCCCAGCCCCAGCCATCATCCACCATCTCACTGCCGGCGAGTAGCGAGCGATCGGCCTTCTCCGGGTCCCAGCGCCGGCCATCCCAGCCGGAGCGGTAGTAGGCGGCGAAGTCGTTATCCGGGTAGACCTCGCCACCGACAGGGCAGGTGACCTTGAAGGGCTGATCGAGGCTGACCTTCCAGCCGTAGGTGCCGAACTTCCGGACCTCAAGGCCGTGCACCGGGCAGTCGGTGCCGTTCACGTAGCCCGCGCGCGGCAGCTCCGGCGGCGGGACCATCATGCGCAGCTCCTCGTCGGAGTACGCGAGCCACTGATCGGCGCGCTTGGTGATGGCATCGCGCTCGGTCTGCGCCCACTCGTAGCGCTTGAGATTCTCGCCCATGGAGGCGAGGCGCTCGGGGGTGTAGTAGGTGCGATCGGTCTTGGTCGAGGCCAGGGAAGCTCCGGCACAAAGGCAGATGACGAGAAGCGGGACAAGGGCATTGTTCAACACGGACACCTCGTTAGGCACGTCAACATCAACAGGATTCCGGCTGCGCCGGACAGGGCTGACGACAACGGCACAGGATACGACAACGACAACGGCTTGAGAAGGTGAACGGCTTGGACGACGACGGCTTGTGAAGGTGAACGGCTTGAACGGCAACAGCCTCGCCGCCGCCGTTCGTAGCGACGGGCTTTCAGCCCGTCGGCCGTGTGCACCGGGAGCTAACAGCTTCCTCGTAGTGTCGACCACTGCGGGCCATGCGCCTGGCGAGTGCAGCGCTTGACCTCCAACCGCGATCTGCCGAAGTTCACCAGCAGGCCGACCTCCAGCCCGGTGCCCCTGAGGTAGTTGATCACCTGCGCCTGATGATCCGCCACCAACGCCGCCGCTGCCTTGAGCTCGACCAGCACCACGCCATTGACCACGACGTCAGCCACGAACTCGCCCACCACCGCGTCCCGGTAGTGGACCTGGAGCGAGACGTGGCTGCTTGCCTCGAGCCCGCGTTCATGCAGGGCGATCAGCAGAGCGCGATGGTAGACGGACTCGAGGAAGCCGTGTCCGAGCGCATTGTGGACGTCGTAGCAGGCGCCGATGATCTCACGTGTAAGGTCTTGGTGCTTCACAGTCCGCTCCCTGAAGCGACGTGACGACGACAGCGACGACAGCGACGA
>DHPY01000099.1:22682-22936 GCA_002411015.1 Armatimonadetes bacterium UBA5352
ACGACAGCGACGACAGCGACGACAACATCAACAGGATTCCGGCTGCGCCGGACAGGATTGACGACAACGGCACAGGATACGACAACAGCAACGGCTTGAGAAAGGTGAACTACGCGAACATCAACAGGATTCCGGCTGCGCCGGACAGGATTGACGACAACGGCACAGGATACGACAACAGCAACGGCAACGGCTTGAGAAGGTGAACGGCTCAACTACGGAATGGCGTGCCGTCGCCGTACACCTGCACAGCC
>DHPY01000107.1:0-1449 GCA_002411015.1 Armatimonadetes bacterium UBA5352
AGCTTGACGGCTGACAGGCTGGGGAGCCTGTCCCACTCGCTGCGGAGGGAGTCTGGCTTGGATGGCCCACCGAACGTTCCTGATGCCGGCGGTCACCTGTCTGTGGATCGGGCTCGCGTTGTGTGCGGGCTGCCGGAAGGACCTTATTGACCAGACGCCTGTTGATGGGAGCGAGGGGCTTGCTCTTGAGGTAGCGCCGCCTGAACCCGGCATGGCCGTCGAAGATCAGCCCGGTGAGGCTCACGTGGCCGGTGCCGAAGGCTCAGAGCGGCCTGCGGGTGGCGCGTCGTCCGCTGGGGGTGGGACCCCCACTACTCCGCACGGTTCGACGGGTGCGACGGCGCGGCCACGCAGCGGTGAGGCGGCCACGGGCAGGGCGTCCGCGGGTGGAGCAGGCGGGGGGGAGCGCAGGGGGCCTGAGGGTACCGGTGGGGGCAGCGGTGAGAGGCTGCGAGGCGGTCCGGGTGGCGGCGACGGCGAGCGGCAGGGGCCGATCCAGCGCTGGGACGAGAACGGTGATGGCCTGCTGCAGCGTGCGGAGGCGCCGGAGCATATGCGCGAGCAGTTCATGCGCGCTGACACCAACAAGGATGGCGCGGTGAGCCGAGAGGAGATGCAGGCGGCCATGCCACCACCTGGCGACAGGCCGCAGCTCTCCCCGGAGGAGCGCCGGAAGCGCATGATGGAGCGGATGGACGCGAACGGTGACGGGAAGATCACGATCGCCGAACTGCCGGAGCGGATGCGCGAGCGCATGAAGCAGGCCGACACGAACAGCGATGGCGTGCTGAGTCCTCAGGAGCTCGAGGCGGTCGGCGAGGCGATGCGGCGCATGCGGCCCGGAGGCGGAGGACCACGAGGCGGGGGCGGGGGACAGCGTGGAGGAGACTGATAGCGGGATCGCACCCATTCCCCGAGCGGTTGACGATCTATCGAGGTAACGGAGGGATCGTAGATGTTGAGACATATAGCAGTGCTGATCGCGCTTGCTGTGCTGATCGCGCTGCCCGTGTGCGCGCAGGATGAAGCCGCAGAGGACGCGGCTCCATCGAACATCAACATGACCGCCAGTAATCTGACAGCCGCGCAGGTCGCAGCGGAGATCCAGGCACAGAGCGGCACCCAGGTGGCGGTCACGGAGTGGACCGGTGGCTCGGTCACCGGCGAACTCAAGGACTTCGAGCTTGAGGCAGCCATCAAGTCGCTTGGTGCGGCCACCGGCTCCTCATGGATCCGCTTCTACATGCTTGAGAAAGACGATCCTGTCGTACCCTACACCGCCGCGGAACTGCTCACAAAGCTCAACGAGGCACGGACCGCGTGGTTCGCGACCCTGACCGACGAGCAGCGTACTGAGCTCTTCGGTGGCTTCGGCCAGCCAGGACAGGGCCCGGGGCAGTGGGGCCAGCAGGGCGCTGGTCCGGTCGAGCAGCCAGCGGCTGAGGGCGA
>DHPY01000107.1:1668-1813 GCA_002411015.1 Armatimonadetes bacterium UBA5352
GCGGCCTGAGGGAGAGCGGCCACAGCGCCCCCAGGGCCAGCGTGAGCGGCCGACGATGGATGGGCCGGGCGGCGCAATCGCGCAGCCTCCGAGGCCTGAAGCTCGGCCGGAGGGCGCCGAGGGCGAGGAGGGCGAGGAGGGCGAG
>DHPY01000107.1:2056-9874 GCA_002411015.1 Armatimonadetes bacterium UBA5352
GAGGGCGAGGAGGGCGAGGAGGGCCAGCGGCCGCAGTTCGGCGGCTTCGGCCAGTACGAGGACCCGGTGCGGAACGTGCTGCTGCCCAACCGCAGCAACACGATCACGCTTGAGCTAACCGATGCGACGCTGCAGGATGCGCTCAGCCAGTTCATGATGAAGACGCACATGATCGTGGTTGCCGACCCGGAGTTGACCGGGACGGTCTCGCTGCAGGTTGAGGATGCGGAGCACGCGGAGGCGCTGGATGCGATCGCCGAGGCCGCGGGCGCGACGTGGCGCATGGTCTACGTTGTGTCGGCTCCACGCCGGTACACTGAGGCTGAGATTGCGCAGCGTGAGGCGATCGCCGAGCAGCGGCGTGAGGAGCAGTTCAACGCCCGCTGGAATGACTTCTGGGCGATGTCACCGGCGCAGCGCAGTGCCGACGTGGCCCAGCGGGTCGAATGGATGAACCGCATGGCCGACCGTATGCAGGAGCGCATGCAGCGCATGCAGGCGCAGGGCGGCGAACCTCGTCGCCGTGGACGCGCAGGAGTCATGGCGCGCGGCATGGCCCGGATGTATGATCGGATGGAGCGCTACTCCAACCAGCTCACCCCTGCGCAGCGGATGGAGATCAAGCCGCTGCTGGAGGCGATGCAGAGGCTCCAGGGCGGTCGCTGAGCGTTCGTACCGACAGAAGGCTTCGTTGAGCGCGTCCGCCCCACGGAATGGACACGGCGAACGCTGGCACCAACGGTTATCGGCGCACGGGCGCGACGCCCGTGCCACGGGAAGACATGGCTCCTTCCGTGGCGGCAGGCTCGAAGACACGTTCCAGAGATCGGAGCACGTCCATTCGGTCAGCGTCCGTACGACGCGGGGGGCTACCCCGGGTCTACACCCGCAGCAGCCGGCACTGGCCGGGCTGCAGGGTGACGGACAGCGCGCCATCCGCGGCCGCGAGCGTCTCGCCGGAGGCGCAGTCGGTCGCGGTGGCGATGCCCGGCAGGCTCGCGGTGGTGGGCGCGCCGCCGAGGTTCGCGATCGCCGCGTAGCGCGCTCCGTCCGCGCCCGGGACGATGATCGCGCGCACCAGGCCCTCGCCGAGGTCCAGCGCCTCCACCTGCGCCGCGACCTCCGCGGTCTCACGAGCATCTGCGCCGGAGAGGACGACGCCGCCACAGTCGAGGATGGTCTCGCCCGGCGCGAAGCTCACGTAGGGCGGGAACTGCCCCTCGATCTCAGGCGCCACGCAGCCGAAGCAGAGTTCATCGTAGTAGAGGCTGTCGGCGTAGCCGGATGCACGGCGGAGGCCGGCCTGGTAGAGTGACATCCCCTCCGCACCGTAGGCGCCGATGATGCCGATGGTATCACCCGCGCAGGCCCAGCGGGAGTTCAGCGGGATCACCTGCGCGGACGCGTCGCCGCGCGCGGAGAGCGTGCCACTCTCGGACGAATAGAGGCGCTCCATCGCGTTGAGGATGTCATTGGCCACGTTGAGCTTGAGGCCCTTGATCTCCGCGAGGTAGACGCGGAAGGGCGCCGCGCAGTGCTCCATGACGACCATCGTGCGGTCATCGGGCAGCGCGGCGACGGCGTGGCGATGCTCGATCGGGCTCGGGGCCTTCCAGCCCTCCGGCATGATCGCGTCCATGCGGTCGTCCATCGCGCCCCAGGTGACGAAGCCGCCGTCGAAGAGCGCCTGGTCATGGCTGAGGACGACGGCGCGCTGATCGCGGGCGCCCACGGGCAGCACGAGTCCACCGAGATTGCGGTCCCACTCCGCGAAGTGCGCTGCCTCCGGCGGGAGGCAGAGGCCCTGCGGCGCATACCGTGCGCGCCAACTCCAGGAGGCGATCCGCTGCGGCGAGCGGTGCATCACCGCGCCGTGCTCGGGCTCGATCCAGCCGCCCTGGGTGCTCTCCTCGTAGCCCTCCGTGAGCATCTCGCCGCCGATGCCGAGTCTGCGTCGCCACCAGGCGTTCATCGAGAGCACGACGGCCTTGTCGGCCTCGAGGCGCGTGAAGTAGTAGGGGCTCTCGCGCTCGATGGTGGTGAGGCGGTGGGACATGAAGCTGCCATCGCCGGAGGCGGCCTGATCGGTGCGGATCAGCTCAATCGCGCCGGCCTCAAGCTGTGCGGCGTGCTCATCGCCGAAGAGTTCGCCCGCCATCAGGAGGCTCGGGAGCAGGTAGTCCTGGCAGTAGCAGTAGCGCTGGCGGGAGTCGCCGCCGATGCGGCAGAGGCGGCCGTTGCTGAAGACCAGGCGGCGGACGAGGTCCCAGAGTTCGCGCCCGTGGAGGTAGAGGCCTTCGGGCGCGTCCCAGCCGGCGCTCTCGCAGGCGAAGTGCATCATCGCCATGTTGCTCACGCAGATGACCATGTAGCCGACGTTGAGGTATGCGTGGTGGTCGAGGGCGTAGTTGGGGAAGTAGTTCGCGCCGATGTGCCACTCGCGCAGTGGCTTCCCCGCGTAGAGCGTCTCGTCAGCCGCGTCGGCGGCGATGGAGATCGAGTTGAGCAGGAAGCACGTGCCGTACTCGGTCCACCGGTCCACGTTCGGCTCGTCGGGATACATCAGCGCGACGCGGTGCAGCAGCGCGCCGTTCCAGAGGTTCGACTCGGGGCGGTTGCCTCCGTCCGCGGCCCAGGGCATGGCGGTGATGGGCAGGTCAAGCAGCGCGTCGGCCTCGGAGACAAGCATCCGGCGCAGCATCTCGCGGTCGGCGTCGGTCAGGTGCTCGTCCATCGCCTCGACGCCATGCATCATGCGCTCAACGCCGAGGCCGGAGATCCAGGTGTGGCCCCACTGCGTGCCGTCGGCGCAGAGGTGGTCGCCGGAGATGTGGCTGGCGCAGGAGAAGCGCAGGGCCCGGAGTGCGCGGTCGAGGATCTGCTCGCGCGAGATGCCTGAGGCAGCCTCATCGAGGGCGGGATCTACCGCCAGCACGGCCATGGCGCCGAGGTACTTCTGGTTGGTCTGCACGCCCCAGCTATTGTAGCCGGTGCCGAAGCAGCCGAGGTCGGGGCGCGCGGGGTCGGTCCACCAGTAGCGCTCCGCAAAACTCGGCCAGCGCTCAAGCACACGGATGAAGTCGGTCGGAGTCGGCTGCGTCACGGCGAATCGCCTCCAGAACGAGCGTATGCGCATCGGGACCTCTGTTCATCGCACATGCCGGGGAGCCCTCCCGTTTGGCTGCGCGATCTGCCGGAGGATTGCCGGCGCCTGCGGCGAACGGTCTGCTGGAGGGAGAGCGAGCGTTCGTGACTGGAGGACACCTGAGATGACGCGCGATGAGGCGCTGGAGATACTGCACGAGCACGTTCAGAACGAGAACCTGCGCAAGCACGCGGATGCGGTGGAGGCGGCGATGCGGGCGTATGCGCGGAAGCTCGGTGAGGATGAGGAGTACTGGGGCGTGGTGGGGCTGCTGCATGACTTTGACTGGGAGATCCACCCGACGCTCGAGGAGCACCCGCAGAAGGGCGGCGAGATTCTGCGGGCGCGCGGGGCGGATGAGGCGCTGATCGCGGACATCCAGGCGCACGCGCGGCACACCGGCGTCCCGCGCGACACGCCCGTGCGGCAGGCGCTCTTCGCGGTGGATGAGCTGGCCGGCTTCATCGTGGCCTGCGCGCTGGTGCGGCCGACGGGGATCAGCGACCTGCAGGCGAAGTCCGTGAAGAAGAAGATGAAGGACAGCTCCTTCGCGGCGGCGGTGAGCCGCGATGACATCCGCGACGGCGCTGAGGATCTTGGGGTGGACCTGACGGAGCACATCGACTTCGTGATAGAGGCGATGCGGGAGATCAGCGGGGAGCTTGGGCTGGTGTGAGCGGGATGGCAGTTCGCGCGATGGCGGCTGTGATGGGCCTCACGCTGCTCGCAGCGGCGGGGACAGCCTGCGCACAGGAGGAAGCGACGATGGAGCAGCCGACCGATGCCGACCCCGCGATGGAAGCGCCGCCGGTGATCCTCGATCCGGGGCCTGAGTATGCTGATGAGACGCGTATCTTCCAGGGCATTCCCGGGATCGAGCGGGCACCGAACGGGCGGCTGTGGGCGACGTGGTATGGCGGCGGCCCGGGCGAGGGCCCGCACAACTTCGTGATGCTCGCCACCAGCGGCGATGACGGCGAGACGTGGTCGGGCCTGAAGCTCGTGGTGGACCCGCCGAACCTCGTGCGGGCGTTCGACCCGTGCCTGTGGGTGGACCCGCTCGGGCGGATGTGGCTCTTCTGGGCGCAGGCGGTGCAGCTCTGGGACGGGCGCGCGGGCGTCTGGGCGATCGTCACGGAGAACCCGGGCGAGGAGACGCCGCAATGGTCGGAGCCGCGACGCTTGAGCGATGGCATCATGATGAACAAGCCGCTCGCGCTCTCCAACGGTGAGTGGCTGCTGCCCGCCGCGATCTGGTCGAACAAGCCCTCTGCGCCGGAGGAGTACGTGCATGGTTCGGCCGATGGCAGCGGGTCGAACGTGATCGCCTCCACGGACCTGGGCGCCACCTGGAGCTACCGCGGCGGCGTGGACATCCCGGAGCGCCGCTGCGATGAGCACATGCTGGTCGAGCGCCGAGATGGCGCGCTGTGGATGCTCGTGCGCACCACCTACGGGATCGGCGAGAGCTTCTCGCACGACCAGGGACGCACGTGGTCGCAGGGGCGGCAGTCGTGGATCCCGCACGTGCCCGCCGCGCGCTTCTTCATCCGCAGGCTGGCGAGCGGCAACCTGCTGCTCGTGAAGCACTCGCCGCCGGATGGCCGCACGCGCTCGCACCTCACGGCGTACCTCTCGGAGGATGACGGGCGGACGTGGGAGGGCGGCCTGCTGCTCGACGACCGCAGCGGCGTGTCCTACCCCGATGGAACGCAGGGCGAGGATGGCACGATCTACGTGATCTACGACTTCGCGCGCCACGCCGAGAAGCAGATCCTGATGGCGACCTTCACCGAGGCGGACGTGCTCTCGCGCGAGGCGGCATCGGAGCGGGCGAGGCTGCGGGTGCTCGTGAACCAGGCGACGGGACAGCGCGAGCCGGAGGTGCTTCGGCTGGCGACGAACGCGGATGCTGCGCCTCTGACGCGCGAGCCCGCGGCGAGGCTGGCGCTCGATGCGGGGCAGGAGTGGGCGACGCTGGCGGTGGGGGAGAAGCTCTTCACGAACCGCGAGTACACGCTGGACGACCTGCCGGAGGAGCTTGCCGGGACGCGCTTCGTGCGCGGGCCGATCGAGCGCACGGCCGCGACGGTGGAGGCCGACGGGGTCGTGTGGGTGCTGACGCCGCGGCCTGAGCGCAATGATGACACGCTCGAGCTTGCGCTGCTCCGCCAGGGCTTCGAGCGCGCGCGGGTGCGGGAGTTCATCCTCTTCCGCGCGAGCCCGGCGAACGCCGTCACGCTCTTTCAGAAGCGCTGCAGCGCGGGCGAGCGCATCGAGCTCGGGATGTGGGGCGTGCTGGCGCTGCCGGCGGAGTAGGCGGGCGAGGCCAAGCTTGCTCGTTCAGCGCTGCTCCTTAGTCTAGATCAGCCATTGATTTCCACACGCGCCACATCGTGCGTGATGCTGCTCGGGCTGCTTGAAGAGATAGGGCGCAAGCAGCGCGAGCGGCCACAGAAAGAACGTGACCATGCAGCAACCATAGGCAACCTGCGCGTCAGTGTCCGCGCCACCGGTTCTGAAGTGCTCGATATTGCACGAGCCACAAGCAGGGCACTGCCCACGGCCGGTGTTCCTGTCGTACGCCGAGAGCGCAACCTCGTGGGCCTTACGCGTGGCTTCGATTTCACTGTGCCGTTCAATGCAGCTCTCGCGGTACGCATCGTATGCTCCGCGGGTCCTGCTCGAGAGACGCATAAGCGCTGGGTACCAGTATCCTCCAGTGAGCAGAAGTAGACCGCCGATGACCAATACCAACGAGAAGCTGAGATGCGATCGAGGCTCCCAGTGCACCGACAATGGGGCATGGCTAAGGAATGCGTTCTGATCCATCGCGAGCATAACTCGTCGCCCCTGAACCGTCGTCCCCGGCGAGCCCCTCACCGCATCGCCATCACAGATGATCTCCCAGTTCACAGGATACACTATCGATACCGAGACGTAACGCAGCGCAGCATCCCGGCTGTAGCCGCTCCTCATCGCTGCCTTGGCGGCCTCAGTATCAAGAGCGGCTTTGATACCCCGCCCGAAGAGCCGCCCGGTGATTGAGTATCCACCTTCTCGCTCATCGATCCGGTAGTAAGGGCCAAATAGCTTCGTGAAGGTCGCCGCATAGCTATTGCTGCTGGTGGCGAAGAGCCGGCTGGCGGAGATGCATATGCGGCTTTCCTCTCCCTCCTGGACTGGCCTGCTGTCGGCTTCCCATCCCTCCTTTCGTGCCTGCGCCAGAATGTTGCGAGTGGCCGAGTCGCCCTCTTCGCCCGCAGGCAGTGTAAGCTTCACCGTCCTCGTCAGGTGGTCGCCGGTGGGCCACAACTCATCAGTAATGGCAATAGATACCCGCACCTCCCCTGTCTCACATCCGGCGAGAAGGGGCAGCGCGAGCATGACCACAGCTACAGTGCTCCGCGCCAATCTCATTTCTGCTTCCGGCCCCCCAGCACGGTCTTGCACAGACTCTGTTGGCGAATAATTCCCGCTTCCGCAGTGGATACCTCCACTGTGTTTCTACGACACGTGCCAGAAGAGGAATTGCGCTGCCGGCAGGAGAGCTCGGTCCCTCGGCAGGCTGCCTGGCAGAGCCGGTGGCGACGGGTGAGGAGCGCTTCAGTACTACCTGCTAACGGCCCCGCTACTCCGCCTCAAAGCGCACGGTCGGGGGGCCATCGTAGCTGATGACGTAGCGGCCGCCCTCGACCGGGTAGACGACGTCGCTGCGCAGGTCGAAGTCGGTCGGGCCGCTGCGTCGGCGCGCCAGCGGGCTCTCCGGGCGGATGTACATCCCGGCGAAACGGTCGGTCGCAAGCTGCATCGGGCCGATGCCGTGATCGGGCGCGGTGACGCTCACGCCATCCACGTCGGACTCGCTCAGGAAGTGCGCCTCGACGCCCATCCCGGCCTCGATCATGTTTGCGAACTGGCGGATCTTCGGCACAACGGGGCAGAGGGTGTCGGCGAGCCCGTGGATGATGACGAGCTTGAGGTCGGGTGCCATCTGCGCGAGCAGGCGGCAGTGTTCGAGGTCGCCGAAGTCGCGGATGCGCTGGGCGTGCGGTGCGAGGTAGCTCGGGCTCTGCGGGTCCCGTGACCAGGCCGCGTTGAGCGTGGTGCCCTCGCCGGTGCCGTAGGCGATCGCGTCGATCATCCCCGGCATGCCGCAGCAGTCCACCGCGACCGCGAAGGTGTGCGGGGCGAACTTCGCGGACATCTGCGTGATGTTCCCGCCGCCGCTGCCGCCCATGATGAACAGGCGCGCGTCGTCATACGCGGCGCCCGCCTCGCGCAGTCGCTCGCGGACGAAGCCGAGGGCGCGGATGGCGTCGATCGCCTGCAGGTAGCCGTGATCGTAGGGCACCTTGCGCTCAGCCGGCCACCACTGCTTCGTGCTCTGGAGGTACTGGACGCTTACCGCAACGACATCGAAGGCGTCCGGATAGTAGTCGATCCAGGTCATCATCGAGTCGGAGACGTAGTCGCCGCCCCAGCCGTGGAGGACGATCATGAGGCCGGTGGTGGGGGAGATGCCGGCCTGCGGCTCGCGGATGTAGATCGGCACGTTGCGCTCCCCCGGCGCGAACGGCCACTCCTGGGCGGGGACGTCGTAGTGCTCGGATAGGGTCATGGGTGTGGCCTCCGGTTTCGGTGGAATTGGAGGGGCGAGCTTCCCGGTTATG
>DHPY01000088.1:0-282 GCA_002411015.1 Armatimonadetes bacterium UBA5352
GGCTCGTCATCGGCCACGTATTCCCCACGCCCGTGGGGATGGACCGCCGCGCGGATAGCGGATAGGAAGCGCTCATATGTATTCCCCACGCACGTGGGGATGGACCGCCGGATGTGGAAATCTCCTCGGGCTCGATGGGGTATTCCCCACGCACGTGGGGATGGACCGCCTGCCCAATCGTGGAGGAGTTCGGCCTTCTCGTATTCCCCACGCACGTGGGGATGGACCGTCAGTTATGCGGTCCTCGTCGGCTGCCATTGTGTATTCCCCACGCACGTGGGG
>DHPY01000088.1:453-2479 GCA_002411015.1 Armatimonadetes bacterium UBA5352
CGCACGTGGGGATGGACCGATGAAGTCTTCGACGCCATCGGGCGGTTTTTCGTATTCCCCACGCACGTGGGGATGGACCGTATGCGCTGGCGTGTGATTGGGTCTCGGTGGTGTATTCCCCACGCACGTGGGGATGGACCGTGTACATTGAGGAGGCCGAACATGCTGAGTGAGTATTCCCCACGCACGTGGGGATGGACCGTCTCCAGCGCCGACGCCGACGAGTCTGGCATCGTATTCCCCACGCACGTGGGGATGGACCGTCGAAGTCGCGACAGTCCCCACAGTAGATGCGGTATTCCCCACGCACGTGGGGATGGACCGCTGTGATCTCGAGAGGAGGTGCTCTCGTGCGTGTATTCCCCACGCACGTGGGGATGGACCGAGAGGCCCACCAAGCGGGACTTGATGTTGGGGGTATTCCCCACGCACGTGGGGATGGACCGAGGCGATCTCGGGCGCGCTGCAACCGTTTGAGGTATTCCCCACGCACGTGGGGATGGACCGGTATGTTATTGCCCCTGAGGCTGCCGAGGAGGGTATTCCCCACGCACGTGGGGATGGACCCGCCCACGCCGCCGCGCGCGTCTTCCAGTCTGCGTATTCCCCACGCACGTGGGGATGGACCGATACTCGGGGAAGGGCAGGGCTTCAACGCTATGTATTCCCCACGCACGTGGGGATGGACCGGCTTCGGTGCTGACACACTCGGCGGGACCGGCGTATTCCCCACGCACGTGGGGATGGACCGATGGCATTCACGCGCTTGTGCAGGTAGTTCACGTATTCCCCACGCACGTGGGGATGGACCGTAAACCCGACAGGGCGCAAGCCCGATGAAAGGGTATTCCCCACGCACGTGGGGATGGACCGAGTGGACGCACGACGCTTGCGCCCCCAAAGTCGTATTCCCCACGCACGTGGGGATGGACCGGCTCGTCCTACCGCATCATGGCCGCCGTTTCAGTATTCCCCACGCACGTGGGGATGGACCGGAGTCGGTGCTCGCGCTCGTGAAGGCATTCGCGTATTCCCCACGCACGTGGGGATGGACCGCGATCCGTGAGGTCCCCGTATTGCTCGACAGGCGTATTCCCCACGCACGTGGGGATGGACCGTGGAACTACGTCGGGCGCGCTGAGTTCCCACCGTATTCCCCACGCACGTGGGGATGGACCGACCCCTGGGGAATGCCCCTCAGGGCAGGAGGCGTATTCCCCACGCACGTGGGGATGGACCGGGTGTGAGCTCAATGACGCGAAACGGCAGCGTGTATTCCCCACGCACGTGGGGATGGACCGGCAGCTGGGGAATGCCCCTCAGGGCAGGAGGCGTATTCCCCACGCACGTGGGGATGGACCGTAGGCCGCCGATAGTCTGTGAGTGCATATAGGAGTATTCCCCACGCACGTGGGGATGGACCGGTAGTGGCCTGCGCGAGCCGCTGCATAGCAGAGTATTCCCCACGCACGTGGGGATGGACCGAGAGCGGTCCGATGGATAGGGAGACGGACGAAGTATTCCCCACGCACGTGGGGATGGACCGGCGGCGTTGGCGGCGGTGTGGAGTTTCGACGGGTATTCCCCACGCACGTGGGGATGGACCGCAACCGTATGAGAAGCACTTGATTCGACGCGAGTATTCCCCACGCACGTGGGGATGGACCGTTCAACGAGGGGATGGCGAACGTCGCGACGCTGTATTCCCCACGCACGTGGGGATGGACCGCCTCCTCAATCAGCTTGTCCAGCATCGTCCTCGTATTCCCCACGCACGTGGGGATGGACCGGGGCGGGGGCCGGGTGCGGGGGAGGATCATCCGTATTCCCCACGCACGTGGGGATGGACCGCCGGACGCAGAAACATTGAGACTCAGCAAGTTGTATTCCCCACGCACGTGGGGATGGACCGGGTGAGGAGGAGGGGCGTCCGGCGCTGGTGGGGTATTCCCCACGCACGTGGGGATGGACCGTAGGCGCGCGCCTCTTCTGCCGCCATGAGGATGTATTCCCCACGCACGTGGGG
>DHPY01000088.1:2681-2816 GCA_002411015.1 Armatimonadetes bacterium UBA5352
CCACGCACGTGGGGATGGACCGACCCGGAGCTTGCAGAGGACCTCGCAACTGACGTATTCCCCACGCACGTGGGGATGGACCGTCGTCCATCACGAGGAAGTCCGCGCGCTTCCAGTATTCCCCACGCACGTGGG
>DHPY01000088.1:3067-37881 GCA_002411015.1 Armatimonadetes bacterium UBA5352
CGCACGTGGGGATGGACCGGGTTCGGTATCGAGCAGGGGGGTCTCAGCGGCGTATTCCCCACGCACGTGGGGATGGACCGCAGTTCGCGCTCGTGGAGCGCAAGCTGATGGCGTATTCCCCACGCACGTGGGGATGGACCGCCAATGAAGCCATCGTAGCCATGCTCCACGAGGTATTCCCCACGCACGTGGGGATGGACCGCAGGCAACCGCGACGACCAGGCGGCTTGGGCCGTATTCCCCACGCACGTGGGGATGGACCGAGGTGGCGGGAAGACTCGGTGCGGTAGACATCGTATTCCCCACGCACGTGGGGATGGACCGGCATCGCGCTGCTGCTCGGCCGGGTCGGTGGCGTATTCCCCACGCACGTGGGGATGGACCGTGCGGGTGGGCTGGACGTGGGTTGAGGAGGAAGTATTCCCCACGCACGTGGGGATGGACCGGAGGAACTGATCGAGAATGTGTGGATCGCTTCGTATTCCCCACGCACGTGGGGATGGACCGTACGGTGAGGAGAGCGCGAAGCGCATCATCAAGTATTCCCCACGCACGTGGGGATGGACCGTACGTGGATGCTGCCAAGGTCGGCATTATCGTGTATTCCCCACGCACGTGGGGATGGACCGACACATCACTTCTGGGCACAGCAGACGGGTGAGTATTCCCCACGCACGTGGGGATGGACCGATCGACCGGCTGCTGGTGCAGCAGGGGCTGAAGTATTCCCCACGCACGTGGGGATGGACCCGCGTATGGCGCGCAATGCCTGGCAGCGTTCGCGTATTCCCCACGCACGTGGGGATGGACCGGCCCTTCGCGACGCCCTGAACAAGTGGTCGAAGTATTCCCCACGCACGTGGGGATGGACCGTATCCCGACGTGCGCACCGAACTCAAGCCGACGTATTCCCCACGCACGTGGGGATGGACCGAGAAGAAGATCAACCTTGCGCTCAACAACCGGGTATTCCCCACGCACGTGGGGATGGACCGTATCGGGGCCGCGTAGTGTCGCGGCCTTATGAGTATTCCCCACGCACGTGGGGATGGACCCTCCTTCGTGAGCGGCGTCACGCGACCGATGCTGTATTCCCCACGCACGTGGGGGTGGACCGCAGGGCATCCACCAACCCACACAACTGTTCTTGTATTCCCCACGCACGTGGGGATGGACCGGGGCATCTCTATGCGATGGTAAAGCGTATGCGGTATTCCCCACGCACGTGGGGATGGACCGTGGGGTCCTCGCACCAGCGCGGTTCGGCCAGTTGCGTATTCCCCACGCACGTGGGGATGGACCGAAGGCGCTCGCCGAGGGGGACCTCGCCACCGCGTATTCCCCACGCACGTGGGGATGGACCGCCACCCACGCCGCTGAACAGGCTCGCGTGTGTGTATTCCCCACGCACGTGGGGATGGACCGTCGACGCCGGCCCGCAGGATGCTCACGGTCTGGTATTCCCCACGCACGTGGGGATGGACCGAGAGGCGGGACGATCGTGGCGCGTATAGACTGGTATTCCCCACGCACGTGTGGATGGACCGGCATCGGAACGCGATTCTGACGTTCGCTCCAGGTATTCCCCACGCACGCGGGGATGGACCGGTGAATGACCAAATGTGCAAGGCATCCATTCAGTATTCCCCACGCACGTGGGGATGAATCGCCATTCCGTCGCCTCCGCGGCCGAAAGTGCTGGATTGGCTACTGCTAAACTGCACCTTCGACGGCGAGAGTCTAAGGGCCACATACAGAAAACCCTTCTGCTGGTTGGCAGAAGGGTCGCTGCGTAGCATATGGCGGGGCTGACGGGATTTGAACCCGCGACTTCCAGCTTGACAGGCTGGCACTCTCAACCGCTGAGCTACAGCCCCGCCCAAATCGGGGCGGCATTGCGCCGGGAATTTAAGATAACAGAAGCAGCGCCGCTTGTCAATGGGGATCTTCCCGCAGTGTCGGGGCAACGTGATAATGTCCGGTCGTGGCAAAGTAGAAATGTCCTCTCCAGCGGGGCGCGCCCCGCGACGCGGCGAACAGGGAGGGCATGAAGCTGATAATGAGCACGAAAGAGCGAGATCGACTGGCCGCGATCAGAGCAGTTGTTGCCGGACAGATAACCCAGAAGCAGGCCGCTGAGCAAGCCGGGATCAGCGCACGGCAGATGCGCCGCGTCGTCGCCCGCTACCGGAAGGAGGGCGACGCCGGGCTGATCCACAGATCCCGTGGCCGCCCGTCGAACCGCCACTATTCGGACGAGGTGCAGGCGCGTGCGGTTGAACTGATTACGGAGCACTACCGCGGCTTCGGCCCGACGCTGGCCGCGGAGAAGCTCGCCGAACGTGACGGCATCATCGCCTCCAAAGAGACGGTGCGTCAATGGATGATCGAGGCCGAACTGCACACGCCCAAGCCCCGGAAGCTCGAGCACCGTCAGTGGCGCGAGCGCAAGCCATGTTGGGGCGAACTCCTGCAGGTGGATGGTTCAAAGCATCCCTGGCTGGATGGCAGAGGGCCACTGCAGCCGGATCTGATCTCTGCGATCGATGATGCCACCGGACGCGTGCTGCTGCAATTCGCGCCCGCCGAGAGCACCGAGGCGGTGATGCGCCTGCTGCATGAGTACATCAGCCTCTACGGACGCCCGCTGGCCATCTACGCCGACCGGCACAGCATCTATCAAACGAGCCGCCAGGCCTCCGTAGAGGAGCAACTGCAGGGCCGGGAGGCTGAGACACAGCTTGGGCGCGCCCTGCGGGAGCTGGACATCAAGTACATCCCAGCCTACTCGCCGCAGGCCAAAGGGCGGGTGGAACGCAGCTTCGGCACCCTCCAGGACCGGCTCGCCAAAGAGCTGCGCCTGGAGGGGATCTGCGATATCGACAGCGCGAACCGCTTTCTCAAAGAGCGCTTCATCGGCCAGCACAATGAGCGTTTCGCCGTGCAGCCGACCAGCGATCACGATGCACATCGCTCCGCCGAGGGCTTCGACCTGGACGCGATCCTCAGCCACCAGGAGACGCGGGTTGTGACCAATGACTACACCATCAGCTACTACGGCGCGCGCCTGCAGATCGCGCGCGCGAACGTCGCCGGCCTGCGCGGGAGCAAGGTCATCGTGGAGCGACGGCTCGACCGCTCGATCCACGTGCGCTTCAACGGCGCATATCTTACTGTGACTGAGTTGCCACCGGTCCAGCCGAAGGCAACTCCCCCAAGACCGCACAAGCGGCGCGAGCCAAGCGTGGTCATCCCAGCCGCCGATCATCCCTGGCGCGGAGACTACCGTAAGATGCCGGATGGGCCGATCTACCCATGACCGGGCGCGCCGCCCCCCTCGGGGGGAGCAGGGCAACAGCTACGGCTACGACAAGGACTACGACCACGGCCCACTTAGGGGACCACAATAACCGGACATTTCTACTTTGCCACGACCGGACATTATCACGTTGCCCCGACAGTCCGAGCTTGAGGATGTTGACGCACAGGCTCGCGCGTGGTATACTGCTGTCCGTCGGGGCGTAGCGCAGCTTGGTAGCGCGTACGGTTCGGGTCCGTAAGGTCGCCGGTTCGAATCCGGCCGCCCCGACCATCTGATGCATTGTGCCCCGGTCTCCCCGAGACCGGGGTTTCGCATTTCTCTGATCGCCCGGCGCAAGCATGCGCTGGGTTCATGTATGTACGGGGAGGAACCGGTGCCGCCGAGGCGAACCGCAGTCCATCATCCGGAACCGGAGGGAAGCGATGAGCGAAGTCACTGATCTGCTTACCGATCTGGTGCGTCTCCCGAGCGTGAACCCCTGCGGCTGTGAGCCCGAGGGGCCATATCAGGGCGAAGAGCGCATGACCCGCTTTGTGCACGAGTGGCTCCAGGGTCGGGGAATTGACTGCCGGCGGCAGAGCGTCTCGCCGGGGCGAGAGAACGTGATCGCGCGGGTGCCGGGGCGTGAGGAGCCGCCGATCGTCTTCGAGTCGCACATGGACACTGTCGGCGTAGACGGCATGACGGTCGCGCCCTTCGAACCGCGCATTGAGGAAGGGCGCATGTTTGGGCGCGGGAGTTGCGACACGAAGTCCTCACTTGCGGCCATGATGATCGCACTGGCGCGGGTGGCCCAGGGCGATCCGCCGCCGCGCACGATTGAGCTGGTAGCCGTCGTCGATGAGGAGTACCTCCACGGCGGCGTTGCGCGCTACCTCGAGGATAGCGGCCCCGTACACTGTGCAGTCGTGGGCGAGCCGACGAGGCTGCGGGTGGTCGTGGCGCATAACGGCGCGCTGCGAACACGCATAACAACACGCGGAGTCAGCGCACACAGCTCCAACCCGGACAATGGCGTGAACGCGATCTACCGCATGGCGCGTGCCGTCCTCTCACTGGAGCAGCTCGCGGAGAGCCTGCGCGAGCGCGCGCCGCACCCGTTGGTCGGCAGGCCGACGCTCTCCGTCGGCACGATTGTGGGCGGCATGGCCGTGAACATCGTGCCCGAGCTCTGCCAGATCATGGTGGACCGCCGGCTGATCCCGGGTGAGACGCCCGACGGCGCTTTTGATGAGATCGCAGAGGCGCTCGATGGTATACTCGAGCCCGGAGACGACCTCGCTCACACGCTGAAGGACTGGCCGGTTGAGACCGATCGCAACGCCGGCATCGTGGAGACTGTGCGGGAGGCCGTGCGTGCTATCGGCGGCGAGGACGAGCCTGAGGGCGCGCCCTACTGCACCGACGGCTGCGACTTCGCCGAGCGCGGCGTGCCGCTGGTGGTCTTCGGGCCGGGTGACATCGCGCAGGCGCACACCGCGGGCGAGTGGGTCGAAGTCGCGCAGGTTGAGGCCGCCGTGGATGCGTATGAGCTCATGATGCGCGGCTGAGGGCGCTCCGTCACTCAGCGGAGGTCGTGGGGAAGTGGCGGCAGAGGCGGGCGGTTCTCCGGACGGATCAGCCTGCGTATGCGGCGCATGTTCGAGACGTCATCGGCCTCGGTGCCCGGCGTCTCCATGATGAACGGGAGATGGATAAGGCGCGGGTGGTTGACGATCCGCGCCATGGCCTCCCGGCCGATCTCGCCGAGGCCGGTATGCCAGTGACGGTCGCGCCCGGAGCCGAACGGGACCTTCGAGTCGTTCACGTGCAGCAGCGCCAGGCGGTCGATGCCGAAGGTGCGCTCGATCTCCGTGAGCATCGCCTCCAGGCCGTCCTGCGTGTGCAGCGCTATTCCTGCGCCGAATGCGTGCGCGGTGTCCACGCAGCAGCGAACGCGCTCCGGCCGATGGGTGGAGGCGATGATCGCCGCAAGCTGCTCGAAGGTCGCCCCGACGATGTTCCCCTGGCCGGCCGAGTTCTCCAGGATGATCGGAGGCCCCTCCGGCACCGCTTCGCATGCGGCATCGATGGCGCGCGCGACGCGCTCTGTCCCCTCCTCGACGTGCCCCTCGGAGCCGACGCTGCCGAGGTGCATGACTACGCCTGCCGCCCGGAGCCTGCCCGCGATCGCCACCTCCTCGCAGAGGTCCGCAACCGACTTCTCGCGCAGGTCGAGATTGGGCGAGCACACATTCAGGAGGTACTTCGCGTGCAGGAAGTGCGGCTGGATGTCGCGCTCGAGGAGGCCGTCGGCGAACTCGGAGGCCTGGCGATCCGTCATCGGCGGTCGCCGCCACTGCACTGGAGCCCCGCTGAACATCTGCAGCGTGGTGCAGCGGCGCTTCACAGCGCGGCGGATGCACTCTTGGAGGCTCCCCGCAATGGAGATGTGGAAGCCGAGGCGCACGGTCAGTTCGCCGCCCCGATCTTGCGGTTACGTGCCTTCATCCGGCGCGCGAATGCCTCGTACGTGAGCTTCCGCCAGAGGAACCACCCGAGCACCTGCGCCATGTAGACTGCCATTCCGCCAAGCGCCGCCGCAGGGACCCAGAGCCACCACGGCCATGCGATGCTGTGGAGGTACCACGCGAGCAGGATGGCGGCAACGAGGCCGATCAGAGGACGGAGTCTGCGTCGCACTCTCTTCATACACAAGCCTCTTCGCCGCACTCACACTGGATTCCTCCCACGCGTCCGGGCAGGAGTCAGGGGCTTCCGCGGTCAACTTTCGGAGGTGTCGGAAGATCCTGCCTGCAGGGGCGTGACGGCGTGAAGCGGCACCTGACGGCCGCCGTAGTAGCGATGGTTGCGCTGGCAGGCGTCGCCTCTGCGCAGCTTGACCTTCCCCGTTACTCACACAGCGCAACCCACCTGCCGGATGGACGGGTGCTGATATGCGGCGGCCTCGGCCCGTGCGATTGCTTCGCACTCGGCAGCGAGATCAGTGAGGCCAATGGCGCCTTCATCCCCGGTCCGCACATCCACCGCGCGCGCGCCTTTCACACAGCCACCGCGCTGCAGGATGGCACAGTGCTGATCGTGGGCGGCTTCGTGCTGCCCTACTCAACCGCGAGCACCGCCGAGCTGTTCGATGGCACGCGCTTCGTATTCCTCCCGCACCGGATGTCCAAGCGGCGCGAGCTGCATGAGGCCACTTTGCTCACTGATGGCCGCGTGCTGATCACCGGCGGCTTCGTCGGCGGGAAGCGGTCGCTGGAGCTGTGCGACCTCTACGAGCCCGCGCTGCGACGCTTCGTACCGACCGGGCCGATGGTCGACGACCGCTACGGGCACACCGCGAGCCTCCTGCACGACGGCCGCGTCCTCGTGACCGGCGGCATGCAGTTCCCGCAGAACCGCACGCTGCGCAGGGCCGAACTCTACGACGCTGCCACCGGCGTGTTTGCCGCGGCGGGGGAGATGGCCGATGAACGCTACCGCCACACCGCGACGGTCCTGCACGACGGGCGGGTGCTGATCACCGGTGGGATGAGCCTCGAGCGAGACCATCAGCTTGCGAGCACTGAGCTGTATGATCCGTTGACAACACGTTTCGAGCCCGGGCGGCCGATGGCTGAGGCGCGGATGGATCACACCGCGACGCTGCTGCAGGACGGGCGCGTGCTCATCACCGGCGGCTTCTCCGCGATCGGCGATCCGCACACCCTCGCATCGTGCGAGTTGTTCGATCCAGCCACAGGTGAGTTCGCCTCCGCGGGCGAACTCCCGGCGCCGGTCCACGAGCACCGGGCGACGCTGCTGCCCGACGGCAGCGTGCTGATCACCGGCGGCATGGTCGTGGCAGGGGGGCGGCGGGCGACGGTCTGCGAGACGGCCGTGCTGACACCGTAACCTGAAGGGAGACAGGGCCTGCATGGCCCGATGAACATGGCGAAGGCATATCTTGAGGCGGTCGGCGGGCTCAGTGGCGACATCATGCTGGGGGCGCTAGTGGATGCGGGGCTTCCGCTTGAGGCGCTGACGGAGATGATCGAGGCGCTGGGGCTGAGCGACGAGGTGCGAGTGAGCGCGCATCCGCTGAGCAAGTGCGGGATCTCCGCCACCAAGGTTGACGTAGATCGCGTTGAGCAGCACCACCATCATCACCATGGGCATGAGCCCGCACATGGTCGCAGCGCGGCGGAACTGATCGCTGTCGTCGAGGTCGGAGAGCTCGATGGGCGCGTGAAGGAGCGCTCAGTGCAGATCATCCGGCGCCTCGCGGAGGCTGAGGCGAAGATCCACGACACCACGCCCGAGGAGGTGCACTTCCACGAGCTCGGTGGCCTCGACACCATCGTGGACGTGGTGGGGACGGTGGAGGGGCTGCGGACGCTGGGCATCACGGAGCTGCACGTGGCGCCGCTGCCGATCGGCCACGGCTGGATCAACTGCGCTCACGGGCGGCTGCCGGTGCCTGCGCCCGCGACGGCGGCGCTGCTGCGTGGAGTCCCGACGGTGGCGGTGGATGTTGAGGGCGAGACCGTGACACCGACCGGCGCGGCGCTGGTCGCGGAGCTTGCCGTCGGCTTCGGCCGCCCGCAGCGCTTCGTCTCAGGCGCCATCGGCTACGGAGCGGGCAACGCGAACTTCGACCCGGTGCCCAACGTGGCGCGCCTGACCCTCGAGGATGTCGCGGCTCAGCCGCAGTCAGACGAAGCGACGACGGTGACGCTCATCGAGGCGAACATTGATGACATGAGGGGCGAGCTTGTCCCGGACGCGATTGACGCGGCGCTGCGCGCCGGCGCCCTCGACTGCTGGGCCGCGCCGATCATCATGAAGAAGGGCCGCCCCGCGCTTCTCCTGAGCGCCATCGCGGAAAACGGGCAGGCAGAGGGGGTGGCGGACGTGCTGCTTCGTGAGACGACTACGCTCGGCGTCCGGATGGTCCAGATGCAGCGGCGGTGCCTTGCGCGCAGGCAGGTGGCCGTGGAGACCGCGTTCGGCACGATCTCCGTCAAGCTCGGCTACCAGGATGGGCTGGTGGTGACCGCCTCGCCGGAGTACGCCGACTGCCGCCGGGCCGCCGATGAGCACGGCGTGCCGCTCAAGGCCGCCTATGCAGCCGCCATCGCTGCCGCGCAGTCAGAGATCGGCCCCGCGTGATCAGGGCCGCCAGCCGGTGATCCGCCGCCACGCGAGCGTGAAGAGGTGACCGACCGCTTCGAGGATGATGCGCCGCGAAAGCTTCGAGCGCCCGAAGCGCCGGTCCACGAAGACGATCGGCACCTCGGCGGTCGTGGCGCCCGCGCGCATGCAGCGAAAGAGCATCTCCGAGAGGAATGCGTAGCCCTCCTGCCGCACCTGGCGGAACTGCGCCGCGTGGAGGATCGGCGCGCGGTATGCGCGGAAGCCGCCGGTCGGATCGGCCACGTCCAGGCCCGAGGCGAGCCGCACGAGCGCCCCGGCGGTGCGGCTGAGGATCTTCCGGTCCGTGCCCCAGTTCACCGTGCCGCCACCGGGCACGTAGCGTGAGCCGATGACTACATCGGCCTCGCGTAGCTTCTCCAGCATCGCCGGAATGCAGCCGGGGTCGTGTGAGAGGTCGGCGTCCATCGTGATGATAGTGCCCGCGCCGCGATCTAGGGCGTAGCCGATCCCCATCTGGTGCGCGGACGCGTAACCCATCTTCCCGGGCCGGTGCAGCACAGCGAACGCCTCCGGGTGCTCCGCCGCGAGCCGGTCAGCGATCTCACCAGTCCCGTCGGGCGAGTTGTCATCCACGATCAGCAGCTTCGGCGGCCGCCCGAGTTGCTCGGCAAGCTCAAGCATCCCGCGCGCAAGCTCCGGGAGGTTGTCCGCCTCGCTGTATGTCGCCGTGATCGCCCAGATTGGGCCTTCGACCGCTCGCTCCATGGCTCCCTCACTCGAAGAACTCGCTCTTCGTGGTGCTCCCGAGGCTCGTATGCCGGCGAGCCAGCGCGTGGTTGTACGCCGAGATGATGTCCTTGTGTGTGATGATGCCCAGAATCTGCGTGTGGTCGTCGCGGGCGACCACGGGCATCAGGTTGATCTCGTGCATCCCGAGCTTGCGCAGAGCGTCATTGAGCGACTCGCCCGGGAACGCCACTACCAGCCGGTGGGTGGCGAGCGCGGTGACCGGATCAGTGAGCAGCCCCTCAGCCTCCGCGCGGCGGAGATCATCGATCGTCACGATCCCGTGCAGTACCCCGGCCTCGTCAACCAGCGGGTACCCGCTATGCTCTGTCTCCCGCGCGCGCACCAGCACACCCCCAACCAGCGCATCCGGCGGGATCGTGACCAGCTTCGTGGTCATGGCATCACGCACCTTCAGCTCGTTCAGCAACGCCACGTCGCGCCCCAGTTCCAGATGCACCCCGCGGCGCAGGAGCTTCAGGTTGAAGATTGACGGGCGCTTGATGTGGCGGGCGACGACAGTTGCGATCCCGCAGACCAGCATCAGCGGCAGGATCATCAGGTAGTCGCCGGTGAGTTCGAAGATCGTGAGCACGGAGGTGATGGGCGCATGGCTGGTCGCGGCGAAGAGCCCGCCCATGCCGACGAGTGCGTAGGCGCCCTCTGAGGTGCCGAATGCGGGGGAGAGGCCGTGCATGAGCTGGCCGATCGCCCCGCCGAGCATGGCGCCGACGAGAAGCGATGGCGCGAAGATGCCACCGGACCCCCCGGATCCGAGGGTCAGCGAGGTCGCGACGATCTTCCCCAGCGCGAGCAGCAGAAGCAGTTCGATGCCGGGTAGCCGTCCCTGGAGCGTGCTGGAGATTGTGTCGTAGCCGAGCCCCATGACTCCCGGCAGCCAGACGCCCAGCACCCCGACGAGCAGCGCCGCCGGGAGAAGACGCAGGGCCCGCGGCCAGGCAAAGCGCGTCCAGAGGTCATTCACGAAGTAGAGCCAGGTAGTGAAGATGGTGCCGGCGAAGGCGCATGCGAGCCCCAGAACCGCGAACGCCAGTAGCTCGTAGGAGGTTGCCAGCGAGTACCGGGGGACCACGAAGGCGGGCACATTCCCGAAGACGTGCCTGCCGATGGCGGACGAAATGACTGCTGACACGACGACCGGCGCGAACGTTTCCGCACCCCACGCGCCGAGGACGATCTCCAGCGCGTAGAACGCTCCTGTGAGCGGTGCATTAAAGGTGGCCGCGACGCCCGCAGCCGCCCCGCATGCGAGGAGAAGCTTGCGCCGCCGCTCGCCACCGGGAACCAGTCGCGCGAGGTCCGCCCCCAGCGTCCCGGATATGAACGCGATCGGGCCCTCGCGACCTGCTGAGCCGCCCGAACCAATGGTGAGCGCTGCCGTGATGGCCTTGAGCAGCCAGCGCAGCGGGCGGATCCTGCCGCCGTGCAGCGCGACCGCCTCCTGTAACTCCGGAACGCCCGAGCCCTCCATGTCGGGGCCGGCCCATGCTATCAGAGGGCCCACGATCAGCGCGCCGATGGCCGGCAACAGCACTCGGTGCCACGGCGCGACAGTCTCCATCCCAGCGGCCACGTCGCCGAAGAACAGGGCCGTGACGAACTCGAGGGACCAGCGGAATGCGATCGCTCCGCCTGCGCCGATGACCCCTACGATGATCGCCAGGAACAACTCCGCGGACTGCTCCGGCAGCCTCGAGCGCGCGGCGCTGACCCTCATCCTGCGACGAAGCCGGCTGATCAGATGGGGCGTGCTGTGTGGCATGCGCGTCCGATGACTCCCCTGGCGAAACGGAAGCGCCGCGTGCGCCAGCCATCTCTCCGCCGGCGGCACACGGCGCCGTGTATCATGTCATGTCCCGGGTGGCTACTGAACGCTCGGCTCGATCAGCCCGTAGCCGCCCGACTTGCGCCGGTAGACTACAGCAACCGCATCGGTCCTTGCGTCGGTGAAGACGTAGAAGTCGTGACCGACCATCTCCATCTGCATCGCCGCTTCTTCCGGCGCCATCGGCTTCACGGCATGCGTCTTAACGCGAACGATCTCAGGCTTCGGGGCCTCCGCCTCCGCCGAGCCATCCCCGTTGTTCGGAATGACCTCCGCCTCCGGAACAGGACTGAGTTGTCGCACGCTCTGCTTGTTCGCGTGGTCGTGAGCGCGGCGCTTGTGCCGGCGTGCCTGCTTCTCGAGGGCTTCGTACGCGTCATCGAAAGCCTTCAGAATGTCTCCGTCAGCCTTCTCGCTCCTGAAGACGTGACGAGGCTCGTCGGCCGTCACCTCTACGGTGTACGTGCCGCGCTTCTCCGACAGTACTACGCGCACCTCCTGGAGTCGATCGAGATACTGGTTGAGGTTTCTCAGACGCGGTTCTGCATGGTCGAGGAAGTACTGGGGCACGACTCCGCCCTTGCTGCGAATGTCCATGCGCATCTCCCAAACCACCCTTCCCCCAGCCGTAATCCCGCCCGGTAGACCGGGCCTGTCGAGGAAGATCAACTATAGATTCGGCAGCGCTTCCCGGACTCCTCCATTGTCAGAACCCGGAAAGTACCGGCGCCTCCACGGTACTGGAGGAGGCCTGGACGATCGCGGTGAACTTACCGGCACACCACCTCGAACCATCGTCCAGAGAGAGTGAGATTCCTTGCCCTCACTGTTCGGCAATCCTAACCCTACTAAGATCGTCTGCACCATCGGCCCCGCCACCAATGCCCCGGAGCAGATCGTCCGGCTCGCGGAAGCCGGCATGGACGTGGCCAGGCTGAACTTCTCCCACGGGGATCACGAAACCCATCGGCGCACCATCGAGTACATCCGCTCCATCTCCTGCGATAAGCACTGTGAGATCGCGATCCTTGCAGACCTGCAGGGCCCCAAGATCCGCGTCGGCAAGCTCCAGGGCGGAGAGCCCGTGCTCCTCCGTGCGGGCGACCGCGTCGTCATCGACGTGAACGCACAGTTGGGCGATGCCTCCCGACTCTCTACGACGTATCCCGAGCTCGCGCACGACATCCAGCCGGGCGAGCGCGTACTTGTCGCCGACGGGCTTGTTGAACTTCGGGTCCTCGAAACAACTCCGACGACCGTCAGGTGCGAGGTTGTCTACGGCGGCACTATCCGCGAACACGCCGGCATCAATCTGCCGGGGGTGGCGGTATCATCACCATCAATGACAGAGAAGGACCGCTCAGACCTCGAGTTCGCCATCTCCGAGGGCGTTGACTACGTCGCTCTCAGCTTTGTTCGCTCGGCAGAGGACATCCGGCAGATCAAGCGCGTCATAGCGCACCTCGGCGCCGATACGCCCGTCGTCGGAAAGCTGGAGAAGCCTGAGGCGCTGGAAGAGCTTGGGCCGATCGTTGCCGCAAGCGACGTGGTCATGGTCGCGCGCGGCGATCTCGCCGTGGAGACCTCAGCCGGACAGGTACCCGTGCTGCAGAAGCGGATCATTGCCGAGTGCAGCCGACAGCGCGTACCGGTGATCACCGCCACTCAGATGCTCGAGTCAATGACCAACAACCCGCGACCGACCCGCGCTGAGGCCTCGGACGTGGCCAATGCAGTGTTCGATGGCACCGACGCGCTGATGCTCTCGGGGGAGACCGCCATCGGGGAGTACCCTGTCGAGACTGTGCGCACGATGCGCTCAATAGCCACGATTGCCGAGAAGGAACTCAGGCGCAGCGACACCGCGCTCTCAGCGCCCCTGGTCGGCACCGGCTTCCTCGATTTCGCGGACTCCGTCGCGCGCGCTGCGGCCGATACCGCTGAGGTTCTCGATGCGAAGGTGATCGTGGCCTTCACACAATCGGGAAGCACGGCTCGCCTGGTCTCGAAGTGCCGCCCAAGGATGCCGATCATTGCCGCGACGCCGCTGCCACGGACGGCATGCCGCTGCAGCCTCTACTGGGGCGTGCATCCGCTGCTGATCGAGCCGGTCCAGCATACGGACGAGATGATCAGCAACGTGGATCGGCAGCTCAATGAGCTTGGGATCTGCAACGAGGGCGACGTGGTGGTCGTCACCGCCGGAACACCGATCGGACGCTGCGGCACCACCAACACGATGAAGGTACATGTAGTCGGCTCGTAGGCCAGAAGCCACGGGAGGCGTGTCATGAGCATCTCACTGTCCGATCTCGCCATCAACGGCGGCGCACCGTATCGCAGCGAGCCATTCCCTCCTTGGCCTCACTTCGAGGAGGCCGAGAAACAGGCCGTCCGCGCCGTCCTCGACTCCGACGTGGTGAACTATGTCCGCGGCACCTGCGGTATCACCTTCGAGCGCCGCTTCGCCGCATGGGTCGGCGTCCGCTATGGCCTGGCGGTCACCAACGGTGGCGCAGCGCTGCACTGTGCGGTGGCTGCGACGGGCGCGGGGCCGGGCGATGAGGTGATCGTTCCCGCGCACACCTACATCGCGAGCGACCTGGCAGCAGTCTGGGTGGGCGCCACGCCGGTCTTCGCCGACTGCGATCGGGCCACGCTCAACGTCAGCGCGGAGGCGATCAAGCCGCTCATCAGCGAGCGCACGAAGGCGATCGTCGCAGTGCACATGTACGGCCGCCCCTGCAGCATGGACGCCATCATGGATCTCGCGCAGCAGCATAGCGTCATGGTCGTGGAGGACTGCGCTCAGTCCCATGGCGCGACCTGGCATGGCCGCATGACCGGTTCAATCGGGCATATCGCCGCCTTCAGCTTCTGCCAGACCAAGCATATCACTACCGGCGGCGAAGGCGGGATGGTCGTCACGGACGACCTCGAACTGGCCCGCCGCGCCCGTTCCATCGGCCACTACGGCCACCCGTTCGACGCACCCGATGAGGACGGGCGCTGGAAGGGCTCGAGTGGCCCCGCCACCATCGGCTACAACTTCCGCATGACAGAGATGCAGTCCGCGATCGGGCTCGCGATCCTCGACCGCCTGGACGACTACGTGGCCACACGCAGGCGCCTCGCGGCCTGCCTCACCGACGGCCTCTCGGGAACTTCGCTGAGCCCGGTGCCGGAGGGCGAGGACCGCACGCATAGCTACTTCCGGTACGATACGCTCTACGATCAGTCCGTGACCGGGCTGCCGCGCGCGGAGTACATGCGCGCAGTGGCCGCGGAGGGCGTGCCGATCGGCGGCGGTAGCTCCTTCGTGAACCACCTCGATCCGCGCTTCGCAGCCCTCAAGCGCCCGACGCAATGCCCGGTGTGCGAGGAGATCGGGCAGCGGCTGGTCTGCTTCGAGGTCTACCCCACGATGACCGAGGCGGATTGCGATGACGTGCTGGGCGCGGTACGCAAGGTGGAGGCGGCGTACGGGGGCTGAGCGCACTCCTGAAGGAGCCTGCCCGCATCACAACGAAAGCACCAGTACAGACCGATGGGGACATGTTCGCGTCGGGGAGGACACGATGATGCGTCTTCTGATCCCAGTCACGCTTGCAGCGCTGGCGCCTGCACTATGCATGGCGCAGGAGAACCTGGTGGCTAACGGTGGCTTCGAGGCCGGCCTCGAAGGATGGATCACAGATGTGATCGTTGGCCCGGTCGAGTTCGTCAAGTCCACGGACACGACACACAGCGGCTCTGCGTCGCTGCAGATGAACATGACCAAAGACGGCCGCGGGATCGCACGCAGTGCCGGCTTCGCGGTCGAGCCGGGAAAGACCTACCGCATCTCCGTCTGGGCCAGCGCCGAGGGCGCGCCGGAGAACATGGTCTATGCGCGGGTCCATTGGTGGAAGACCGAGCCGGGCGTCGCCAGCGCCGAACTGGTCTGCTCCGACACTAACCACGCCGGCGGTACCTTCGGCTGGCAGGAGCTTGCCGGCACCGTCACCGCACCATCTGACGCAACGAAGGCCACGGTTCGTGTCGAGACCGGCGGCGATACCGGAGTACTCAGCACTGAGACGGCGGGCCCCTTCTGGGTGCGCTTCGATGACCTTGTCGTCACGGCGGTCGAGTAGCCATGGGGGAGCAGGTAGTCATCCGGCCGGCCCGTGCTGAGGACGCTGAGTGCTGCGGCGAGATCGCGGTGCAGGCGTGGCGACCCATCTTCCACGCCTGGCGCGAGATCCTCGGCGACTCCGTCTGGAAGCGCGTCTACGGCGACTGGGAGCTGCAGAAGCGCTCCAGTGTCGTCTGCCAGCTACGCGACCACACCCACCTGGCAGCAGTGAGCGAGCGCGAAGGCGAGATCGTCGGCTTCCTCACGTGGCGCCTCGATCACGACAGGCAGATAGGCCAGATCTCGAACAACGCGGTGGACCCTGGCTGTCAGGGCCACGGCGTCGGCACCGCTCAGATCGAGTGGGCGCTGGATTACTTCCGTTCAGAGGGGATGCGTGCCGCCCGCGTGCTGACGGGCGGCGATCCCGGCCATGCGCCCGCACGCGCGATGTATGAGAAGGCCGGCTTTGCGCGCGCACTGCCGTGCGTGGAGTACTTCCTGGAGCTGTAGAGGAGCAAACGGACCGACCGCCGTGTCAGCCAACCCCGCGACTGGCAGGCGGTCGGTACAACCATCCTGCGGCCGATCCTCGTCCTACTCGGCGCTCGCAGCGTACTCCGCGATATCCACGACCTCGCCCGTCTCACCCGACTGCACCATCGCCAGCGAGATCAGCAGCGCGTTGTATCCGTCGCGGTAGGTCGCAGCAGGGGCCAGCGCCACGCTGTCATCGAGGCAGGCCGCGGCCCAGTGCCGGTAGAGGTCCATCGTGAAGTCCCGGGCCTCGCCCATCCACGCGTCATTCCACGTGTCCCGCCCCTGCCCCGGCATCGGATTCGGGCCGATGGCGTAGCGCACCTCGTTGCCGTTCGCCACCGCGAGGCCGTTGCGGCCCACAACGTCCAGGCGCTGCGGCACTCCGCCGCCGCCCTGGGAGGAGGAGATGACGCCAACAGTCCGGTGCGGCCCCTCACCGAGCACGATCTGCGCGCCGATGTACTCGATCGCGTTCACGTCCGCCCAGACATCGCGGCCCATCGTGGCGAAGACCTTCTTCGGCTCGCGGCCGGCGAGGAACGGGATCATGTCGATGTCATGGCTGATGAAGTCCATGATCCCGTCGAACGGCTCGTGGCTGAGGTACTTCGGGCCCATCATGCCGCGCTGGCGGGCGAAGATGATCTGCAGCGGGTCTATCCGCTCGCACAGCTCCTTGACTTTGCGGTAGACCGGGCCGAAGCGAAGCTGGTAGGAGATCGCGGCTACGAGTCCGCGGCTCTCAACGGCCTCCACCATCTCCGCCGCCTGCTTGACGCTCTTCGCCATCGGCTTCTCGGTCACGAGGTGCTTGCCGCCCTCGATGACCTGCATCGCGGTGTCGTAGTGGGACGGCGTCGGGACGCAGACGCCACAGCCGTCGATCTCGTAATCCGCGAGAAGCTGCTCGATGCTGCCCACCCAGGGCACACCAAACTCGTCAACGACCGGCTGTGCGGCCGCCTCGACCATGTCACAGATCGCAACGAACTCGATGTTCGGCGCCCCGGCGATGGCCCGGATGTGGCTCATCCCGCGCCCTCCCGCTCCGATCATCGCAACTCTCAGCTTATCCATGGATGCACTCTCCCTCATCACGACTGGCACTGGCGAATGGCTGCGCGGCCTGTATTCGTCGCTGCACGCCCATCACCTCCGCAGGAAACACGCTCCGCACGGCGAAACCCTCCTCCGGTGATTGCGATGACGGACGAACGAGAACATGCTCTCCAACGCAAAGCCGAGAGGCTGCGCCAGATCCTGCAGGACATGGGGGGCCTGCTGATCGCGCTCTCCGGCGGCGTGGACAGCTCCCTGCTGGTTGACGTCGCCGGTGAGGTGCTGGGCGACCGCGTCCTGGCCGTCACCGCGCAGGGCCCGCTGTTCCATCGGGCCGAGGCGGCGCGGGCAGAGGAGATCGCCGCGCACGCCGGCGTGCGACACATGTTCATCGGCGCCTGCCAACTCGACTCCCCGATCGTGCGCGCGAACCCGCCGGACCGCTGCTATCACTGCAAGAAGGTGCTCTTCCAGCACCTCCTGGACCTGGCGCACGTGCAGGGGCTGCCGTGGGTGGCGCATGGCGAGCAGCTTGATGACGCCTCCGCGCACCGGCCCGGCGCACAGGCCGCGCAGGAGATGGGCATCCGCGCACCGCTGGCCGAGGCGGGCATGACGAAGCAGGATGTGCGCGATCTCTCCCGCGAGCGCGGCCTGCCGACCTGGGACGACCCGGCGATGGCCTGCCTGGCGACGCGCATCCCCTGCGGCGAGGAGCTGACCGAGGAACGGCTCGGCCGCGTGGAGGCCGCCGAGGACGCCCTCCGAGCGATGGGCCTCGAGGCACTGCGCGTGCGCGACCACGGCGGCCTGGCGCGCATTGAGGTGCCGCTGGAGCGTCTTGCGGCACTGGTGATGGAGCCGATGCGCATACGCATCACCGAGCGCCTGCGCGAACTCGGCTTCCGCTGGGTGACGGTAGACCTCGAGGGTCTGCGATCTGGCAGCATGGACGAACCGGCCTGAGCAGGGCAGCTCCTCAGCTGGCTTCCCCGCGCGTGGAAGGGATTCGCGCAGGCACGGGCGAACAAGCACGCCTGCGCAGTTGACTGGGCAGCCCCCTTTTGAGGTGAACGGTTGTGCGCCTGCGCGTGCTGACGGGAGACATGAATGGCTACGAGTTCGAGGCGAGCGGCGATGTTGTCACACTCGGCCGCCGCGCCGAGAACGATGTTGCGCTCCCGCTCGACCCGCGCGTCTCCCGCTTCCACAGCCAGATCAGCCGTGGGCCTGACGACACCTGGCTGCTCGAGGACGTTGGCTCCACGAACGGCACCTTCGTTGGTCGCAGGCGCATCTACGCCCCGACGGCGCTCGCCCCTCGAGAGCCTTTCAGGCTCGGCCGCACCTGGCTCGTGATTGAGGAGGAGCCTGCAGCTGCGGCGCTGGCAGCCGAGGCGGTGGTGCTGGTCGAGGAGTCGGAGGCGCGGCAGAACGCGGTGGTCTACTCGGTTCAGCCGGGGGCGGAGAGCGAAGCGGAGCTGGACACGGAGGAGCTGGCGCGGAGGATCGAAGTCTTCCGCGGCGTCTCTGATGCGCTGGGAAGCACCCTCGACCTCTCGGAGCTGCTCATCGAACTTCTCCGCAGCATCATGCGGGTCATGCCCGCGGAGCGTGCGTTCGTGCTGCTCTACGACAATGAGACCCGGGAGCTCGAGGCGAGGGCGGTCTGGCCGGTCACTGAGGGCGCGGGGGAAGTCGCGATCAGCCGCAGCATAGTCGAACAGGCGATTGAGCAGCATTCGACGCTGCTGCTCTCGGACGCGCTGACCGACGCCCGCTTCGGGAACGTCGACTCCGTTCAGGACCTGCGGATCCGCTCCGCAATCTGCGCGCCGCTTCTGCGTGCGGGTGAGGTGCTGGGCGTGATCTTCCTCGATACCACCGGCGCCACCCACGTCTTCAACAGACACGACGCCGAGCTTGTGGGTTCGATAGCCGCCCAGGCCGCGATCGCGATCGAGAACGCCCGCCTCTACACGGAGCTGTTGGAGGCGTACCAGGACCTGCAGCTCGCCCAGGAGCAGATCATCCGCTCGGAGAAGCTCTCGATCATTGGAACGCTCTCTGCCACCGTCGCGCATGACATGGCGAACGTGGTCTCGCCGATGATCACGCTGGTTGACCTTGCGCTCGATCGCGGCAAGGTGGACGAGCGAACAGAGGCGTCGCTGGAGCGGCAGTTGCAGCGACTGCTGGCGCTGGTGGAGCGGCTCAAATCGTTCGCTCGGCCCGAAGCGATGCAGATGGCGCCGACTGATCTGAACGAGGTCGTGAAGGGGGCGCTGTCGCTGATTCGCACTGAGGTGCATCACGAGGGCGTCGAGCTGGATCTGGAGCTTGCCGCTGATCTGCCGGTGGTGCAGGCCGTGCCCACGCAGCTTGACCGGGTGGTTCTGAACCTCGCGCTGAACGCACTCGACGCGATGGAGCACGAGCCGAAGACGCTGCGCATAGCGACGGAGCTTGATGGGGATGAGGTCGCGCTCTCCGTGACCGACAGCGGTCCCGGGATACCGCCGGAGCTTCAGGAGCGGCTGTTTGAGCCGTTCTTCACCACGAAGCCCACCGGGACGGGGATGGGGCTGTTCTCCTGCCGGCGCATCGTGGAAGAGGAGCACGGCGGCACCATCGAGGTCGACTCGCGCGTGGGCGAGGGCACGACCGTGACCGTGCGCCTGCCCATCGGCGGAGCAACTGAGCCCGCCTCTATGTGAGTTCGCAGCCGCCCTCGCCGCCGGGGTGGACATCGCCGATCACCAGCGGGCGCTCGCCTGCCGCGATGAGGATCTCAATCGTCTCCGCAACATCCTCCGGGGCGACCGCCAGCACCATCCCGATGCCGAGGTTGAAGGTGCGGCGCATCTCCGGCTCCTCAACCCCGCCTACGTGCTGGATCAGGTCGAAGATCGGCGGGCGGACGAAGCTGTCCATGTCCACGTGCGCCGTCAGGCCCTCAGGGATTGCACGCGCGACGTTGCCACCGATCCCGCCGCCGGTGATGTGCATGAGGGCGTGGGGGAGAGCACCGCGATCGAAGAGCCTGACAAGCGAGCCCGCGTAGATGCGCGTGGGCTCCAGCAGCTCCTCGCCCAGCGTGCGCCCGAGATCGCCCGGGTCGCCATCAAGTGGGAGCTTCTCGCTCTCCAGCAGCACGTGACGCGCCAGGGAGTAGCCGTTGCTGTGCAGGCCGGATGAGGGGAGGCCGATCAACGCATCGCCGGCCGTCACCGCCGAGCCATCGATGGCGTTCGCGCGGTCCATCACGCCCACTGCGAAGCCCGCGAGGTCATACTCGCCCTCCGCGTACATCCCCGGAAGCTCCGCGGTCTCGCCGCCCAGCAGCGCGCATCCGGCGATCCGGCAGCCCGCCGCGACGCCCTCGACGATCTTCGCGACGACCTCGGGGATGAGCTTGCCGATGCCGATGTAGTCGAGGAAGAGCAACGGCCGCGCGCCTTGGCAGACGATGTCGTCCACGCACATCGCGACGCAGTCCTGCCCGACGGTGTCGTGCTTGTCGAGCGCGAACGCGATCTTGAGCTTGGTGCCGACCCCGTCGGTGCCGCCGACGAGCACGGGCTCGGCGTAGTCGCCGCCGAGGCCGACCATCCCGCCGAAGTCGCTCAGCCCGCTGATGACGGCCGGTGTGTGCGTTGACTTCACCGCGGCCTTCATCAGCTTGACGGCGAGTTCGCCCGCGTCAATGTCCACGCCCGCCTGCTTGTAGGTCGGCTTTTCGCTCATCGTATCGCTCCCGCTGGCTCCCCTCAGGTGCTACGCCTTCGCCTCTTCGAGGTCGAACTTCGTTACGCGCAGGTGCTCCGGCACCTCGATCGGGTAGTCGTTGTTGAAACACGCGCTGCAGAAGTTGGTCTTCGGGAGGCCGACGGCCTTCACGAGGTTCGGCAGGTGGAGGAAGTCCAGCGAGTCCGCGCCGAGGTGCTCGCAGATCTCGTCCTTGTCCATCCGCGCCGCGATCAGTTCAGAGCGCCCCGCCGATGTGTCTATGCCGTAGAAGCAGGGGTACTTGATCGGCGGGCAGGAGATTCGGAGGTGGATCTCGCGCGCCCCGGCCTCGCGCAGCAGGTCGATCTCAGGGCCCGTGGTTGTGCCGCGCACGATCGAGTCATCCACCACCACGAGCCGCTTCCCCGCGATGGCCTCGCGCAGCGGAGTGAGCTTCATGCGCACACCGAGCGCCCGCATCCGCTGGCTCGGCTTGATGAAGGTGCGGTGGATGTAGCGGTTCTTGATGAAGCCCTCACCGTAGGGGATCCCGGAGACCTCGGCGAAGCCGACGGCGTGGGGGATGCCGGTCTCCGGCACGGGCATGACCATGTCGGCGTCCACAGGCGCCTGCCGGGCGAGCATGTGACCCATCCGCACGCGCGACTGGTAGATCGAGCGGCCGTAGATGTGGCTATCGGGCCGCGCGAAATAGATGAACTCGAAGATGCAGCAGGCCTTACGCTCCGGCTCCATCACCTGGATTGACTGCATGTTGCCCGGGGTGAGGCTGACGATCTCACCCGGCTCGACCTCCCGCACATACTCCGCGCCGATCGGCTGAAGGGCGCAGGTCTCGGAGGCGATCACCCATGAGTCGCCGTTGAGCCGGCCGATGCACAGCGGTCGGACGCCGTGCGGGTCGCGCACGGCGATCAGTTTGCTCGGGGTGATGATCCCGAGCGAGTAGGCGCCGTCCATCTTCATCATCGCGTCGGCGATCGCGTCCTCAATCTCCTCGTGGTGCGAGCGCGCGATCAGTTGCGTCAGCACCTCGGTGTCGCTCGTGGCCTGGAACTGTGTGCCCTGCCGCTCAAGCTCATCGCGCAGCGTTTTCGCGTTCACCAGGTTCCCGTTATGCGCGACCGCGATCGGGCCGCTGCGGTGCTCCGCGGTGAAGGGCTGGGCATTCTCGATCACGTTCGAGCCCATCGTGGAGTAGCGCACATGCGCGAGGCCGACATCGCCCTGCAGGCGGTCGAGGTCATGGTCCTCGAAGACCTCGGTTGCGAGGCCCATTCCCGTGTGGAGGTTGATCTCACCGTTCGCGCCGACAGCGATTCCGGCGCTCTCCTGCCCGCGGTGCTGCAGGGCGAAGAGCCCGAAGTAACAGAGGCGCGAAAGATCGTCGTGGCCGGGCGACAGGATACCGCAGACCCCGCAGGCATCCCCCCAGTGTCTCTCATGGGCACGGCTCATGCACGCCAGGCAGTGCGGATACTGCTCGTTCATGCTGTCTCCTCACGCACCTGCTTATCGCTGTGTATGACCTTCTCGGCCTGCTGGCGTGTCATCTCCGCGAGCCTCCGCGCAACCCCGGCATCGCTCAGCGCTATGATGCGGGCGGCCAGCACGGCCGCGTTCCTGGCGGAGTCTATCCCGACGGTCGCGACCGGCACGCCCGAGGGCATCTGCACGATCGCGTACAACGCATCGACGCCCCGGAGTGCGGTGGCGTTGATAGGTACTCCGATCACCGGGAGTTGCGTATGCGCGGCGATCACGCCCGGAAGGGCGGCCGCCGCCCCCGCACCTGCGATGATCACCTTCAGACCGCGATCGGCAGCCCCCGCCGCATGTTCGGCGACCATCTCCGGCGTGCGATGCGCGGACATGATTCGCATCTCACACGGAACCTCCAGCGCTCCGAGTTGATCGGCGCACGAGCGCATGATCTCAAGATCCGATGCACTGCCCATCACGATGGACACCAGCGGCGCGGCTTTCGGCATCTGGTCACTCGCTCCCGGAGGATGCCGCCTGCTCAGCCTCGACGGCTCTCTCCCCGATATCGGTGCGGAAGTACATGTCCTCGAACTCGATGTGGCCGACCGCCCGGTAGGCCCGGTCGCGTGCCTGGGAGAATGTGTCGCCAAGGGCCGTCACACCAAGCACCCGGCCGCCGTCGGTGAAGTAGCGCCTGCCCATGCGCTCGGTGCCGGCGTGGAAGATGATGATGTTCTCGTCCTGCCGCGCTTCCTTGAACCCGGTGATCTGCTTGCCGGTGCTGTACGGGCCCGGATAGCCTCCCGACGCGCATATGACGCAGACAGCCTTCTCCTCCCGCCAGGTGACATCCACCTGGGAGAGTCGGCCCTTCGCCGCCGCCAGCAGCACCTCCACGAGGTCACTCTCCAGCCGCGGCAGCACAACCTGCGTCTCCGGATCGCCGAAGCGGCAGTTGTACTCAAGCAAACGTGGGCCGGCTTCGGTCAGGATGACCCCGGCGTAAAGTGTGCCGGTATACGGAGTGCCCTCCGCGGCCATCTGATCGACCGTCGGCCGCACGATCTCGGTGAGGACCTGGTGGAAGATCTCCTGCGTCACGATCGGGACGGGGGAGTAGCAGCCCATGCCGCCCGTATTCGGGCCTTCATCACCATCGTAAATGCGCTTGTAGTCCTGCGAGGGCACCATCGGCACGATCGTCTCTCCGTCGCAGAAGACCTTGATGGAGCACTCCGGCCCCTCAAGGAACTCCTCGACGACCACCCGATCACCCGAGGCGCCGAACTCGCGCTCGACCATGCAGCGATCCACAGCCTCCAGCGCATCCTCGACGGTCTCGGCCACGACCACGCCCTTGCCCGCGGCTTCGCCATCGGCCTTGACGACGATCGGCGCGCCCTGGCGGCGGATGTACTTGCGGGCGGACTCAGCATTGTCGAAGACTTCGAATGCCTTGCCGGGCACGCCCGCCCGAGCAGCCAGTTCGTTCGTGAAGGATTTCGAGCCCTCAAGCCGTGCTGCGGAGGCGTTCGGGCCGTAGATCGTCAGGCCGCGGCTGCGGAAGTGATCGCAGATGCCGGTGATGAGCGGGCGCTCGGGGCCTACGACGGTGAGGTCAATCCGCTTCTCCTGCGCGAAGTCCCCGAGCTTCTCGATGTCGTCGGGCTTGATCGGGACGGTCTGGGCGATCCTGCCCAGGCCTCCGTTGCCGGGGGCGCAGAACAGCTCGTCGCAATGCTCGCTCTGTGAGATCTTCCAGCAGAGCGCGTGTTCGCGACCACCGGATCCGACGACAAGTATCTTCATGCGCTTCCCTCTGCTTCCCGCGTGTTGTCCACTTCCCACGGCGCGACTCATGGGCCGTACGCCTCTGCCTCTCGAGCCGCGCTGATGTTCTCGAAGATGCGTGAGTCCTGCTTGAACCCGAGCTTGACCGTCCCCACCGGCCCGTTGCGGTGCTTGGCAACGATCAGCTCGGCGATGTCAATCTCGTCCCGGTACTGCTCGCGACTCTCGCTTGCCTTTGCCTCGGCAGCCTTCTGGACCTCCTCAGCATCCTTCTTCCGCTGATAGTAACTCTCGCGGTAGAGCATGCAGACGAGGTCCGCTTCGGCCTCGATGGAGCCTGATTCGGCAAGGTCCGACAGGATCGGGCGTTTGTCCTCGCGTCGCTCGACGTTGCGTGAGAGCTGCGAACCAAGGACGACCGGGATGTTGAGTTCGCGCGCGAGAGACTTCATCGCACGCGCAACCTCGCCGATCTCCTGGTGCCGGTTCTCCGAGCGCTGCGCTCCGGTCGTGATGAGCTGCAGGTAGTCCACGCAGATGAGGCCGATATCATACTGCAGCTTCATGCGCCGCGCCTTTGACCGCATCTCCATGATCGAGATGCCCGGTGTATCGTCAATCAGTATGCTCGCCTTGTCGATGAAGTCTACCGCGTGAACAACGCGCTTCCAGTCGTCGGCCTTCGCCTGGCCCTTACGGAGGCGCCATGAACTGATGCGGGCGCGTCCACACAGGAGCATCTCTGAAAGCTGTGACGCCGACATCTCCAGGCTGAAGATTCCGACGGCTACCGCCTTCTTCTGGTTCAGTGCTGCGTTCATCGCCACGTTGTTGACCATCAGAGAGGTCTTGCCCATGGAGGGGCGGCCAGCGATGATAACCAGGTCACCGTTCTGCAGGCCCGCTGTCATCTGGTCGAAATCGCGCAGGCCGGTCGGTATGCCCGTGACGGAATCACCGCGCCGCGAGGTCTCCTCGAGGAAGCGGAAGGTCTCGTGTATGAGCGGCCCGATCTCCTGGTACTCGCGCGAGGATCGCTGCGCGGCGATATCGAAGACGACCTGCTCGGACTGGTCGAGGGCCTGGCTGACGTCGTCCGGGTTGTCGTACGCGAGCGCCTGGATCTCACCACCGGCCGTGATCAGCCGGCGCAGGATGGCCTTTTCATGTACGATTGTGGCGTAGCGGATGACGTGTGCGGTGGTGGGCACCTCACCGATGAGCCGGGTGAGGTACTCACCACCGCCGACTGCTGCAAGCTGCTCCCGACGTCGTAGTTCGGCGCCAACCGTGACCACATCCACGGGGTCGCCCGCCTCCTCGACAGCGCGCATGGCGGAGAAGATGCGCCGATGGGCCTCGCGGTAGAAGTCCTCCCCGTCCACGATGCTCATTGCCCGGCTGACCGCGCCAGCCTCCATGAGCATCGCGCCGAGTGTGGCCTGTTCTGCCTCAAGGTCCTGAGGCGGAAGCCGATCGGACATCCTCTGTTGTGCAGGACTGCGTTCCGCCATACAACTCTCCTCAGCGCGCGCTGGCTTCATTCGAGGCGCATCGCGCCGCCGATACCACGACTACTCCTCGGAGCCCTCGTCGCTCTCCTCGGACACCTCGGCCTCCGCAGCCTCGGCTGCCGCCTCCTCCGCGGCGACCTCGTCGGCCACCTCCTGGAGGATCTCCTCAACGCTGCGTTCATCATCAGCGTCGAGCGCGATCACACGCACAGGCAGCTCGACCTGCACGCTCTTGTAGATGCGCGCGTGGATCAGGTAGCTGCCTACCTCGCGGATCGGCTCCGGGATGTCAATGTCGCGGCGGTCGAGAATGATGCTGAGCTGCTGTTCGGCCGCCTCCGCAATCTGGCCGGTGGTGACCGAGCCATGCAGCCGCCCGCTCTCACCGGCAGGCGCGCGAACCACGATCCGCTGCTTGCGCAGCTCCTGCGCCTTCTGCTCCGCGATAACGCGCTTCTGATCGTCGCGGCGGGCAATCGCGCTTCGGCGGGTCTCGAGGTCCCTGATCGCCCCGCGGGTGGCCTTGACCGCAAGCTTGTGCGGCTCGAGGTAGTTGCGCAGATAACCGTCTGCTACGTCCACGATCTCGCCCTCATGTCCAACGCGCGGAACGTCTTCGAGCAGTATGACCTTCATCAGTGTCCTCCTGGCGCCAATGGCCGGCAATAGCTTCTCCACGGCCACCGGCGCGTGGAGTGTGTCGGTTCGTTGTACTGCAGATGACGCACGGCCGCGCTCTTCGCCCGGCCGCCGATCCTACGGCTCTCGTCGCCCGGCCTGTACCGGGCGGGTGTGTGTCGTCAGAAGTCGCCCTGGTAGCGTATCCCCACCATGGGGTCGGTCCCGTGGAAGAGGCGCTCAAACCCAAAGAGCAGTCGGTACTTCTCCTCGAAGCCCATGCGGTAGCGCAGATCGAGGCGCGGTGTGTCAAGGTTGTACAACTCCGCCTCGATGCCGCGCGCCCGGCCATCGCCAACCTCGTAGCCGATCCCCGCCTGGCCGTTGAACAGCCCGACGCGCGCAAGACCTGCGCCGGTCGGTTGGGCGAGTTGCAGGTCCAGCTTCGGATCGTCCTCAATGTCGCGCAGACCGAACCGCACGTAGCGGCCGCTGTCGGGGTCGGGCCGGATGTCGAAGGCCGCGTCCGCCCGCAGCCCCTCCCCGCTGATGTGTCGGAACTCAAGCTGCGACCGCACATCTATCTGCGTGAACATCTTCTGCGTGTTGCGCACGATCTCCATCGTGCCCTTCACGTCGCCGAGCGCCGCCTGGGCCTCCTCGATCGTCGCGCGACCAGATTCAGCCGCCAGTCGGCTCTCGTGAACCGCGACGCGCAGGTCCTCGTTCACCTGTTCGTCGGTAATGAGATCCTCGGCGGCCTGGGAGGCTTTCTGCAGCGACTCAGTCGCCTCGCGAATGCTCTCCAGCGAGGCGCGGATATTCGCCACCATGAGTTCGTCCGATGACAACTCTTCAATGTTCGAGGCGACCTGCGCGAGGTTCTCCGACGCAAGCCGCAGATTGGCCATCGCCGCCTCGGCGTCCTGATCGAGCGTCGTCGTCTCAGCCCTCTCCCGCACCGATGCCGCGATCGCCGCGAGGTCCTCGCTCGCGAGGCGGATGTTGTTGCCCGCCACCGCCATCTGCGCCCCGATGGGACTGGTTGCAAGCAGCTGCTCAACCTGCCTCGTGCTCGCCTGCACCGCTTCCGACGCGTCGACCAGGTTGACCATGATCGCGGAGAGCCGCGCCTCGTTCGTCTGGCCGGCACGTGCCACGGTGTTCACTACGTCCGTGGTTCGGCGAGTGATCAGCACCGCCTGCTCGGTGGCCTGCCGCAGATTGCCGATGGTCGTGCGGAAATCCTCCTGCACGGCGACGTCGGTGACCATGGAGTTGATGGCATCCACACTGATACGTGCGGAGCCGATTAGCTCGCGCACCTCCTGCAGCACGACCTCTGCGCTGCTGGCGCCGCCGCCGCCGATGACCATGTTGTCATCCAGGCGCTTGCGCGGCGCCTCGACCGTCTCGGGGCGCAGGATGGAGACATACTTGTCGCCCACCAGTGCGCCCTGCCGCACCTCGAAACGGTCCGAGGCGTAGAGGATCGTGTCGGCCTGAATGGTCATCGTCACGGCCGCGGGCTTCCCCGGGAAGTCTTTGTGCTCGCGCAGTCTGATGCGCGTCACGCGGCCGACGGTAACGCCGCTCAGGCGCACCGGCGAGCCTTCATCGAGCCCCTGGACATCCGCAAACTGCGCCGTGATCTGGTAGGCGCCGATATTCCGTAGAGCTCCGCTGAGGTAGATCGCTGTACCCACTGCCAGCAGGGCGACGACGATGACGAGCAGGCCGACCTTGGCCTCAGCCGACATCAGTGCCCACCCCCGTCTGCAGCGAGCAGTGTTCCGTCATCTCGCCGGTCCCGAGACCATGCACGAAGTGGTAGACGATCGGTATCTCAGACGCCCGCATGTCATCAGGAGTGCCCAGGAACTGCACCCTCTGGTCGTGAAGCATCAGCATCCGGTCGCAGATCCCGAGGAGGTTCGGCACATCATGAGAGACGATAACGGCAGTCGAGCCGGTATCGGTGCTGACCTTCTTGATGAGACCGGTGATGTTGCAGGACATGACCGGGTCAAGGCCACTGCTAGGCTCATCGTAGAGCACGAGCTCAGGCTCTTCCATCAGCGCCCGTGCGATGCTCACACGCTTGCGCATGCCTCCGGATAGGTCGGCCGGCATGCGGTCCTCCGTGCCCGCCATCTCGACCATGTCGAGAAGCTGGGCCACGCGCGCAGCCTTCGCGTCAGGTGTGACATCGGTGCGGTTCCGCCACGAGAATGCCACGTTCTCGGCGACGGTCATCGAGTCAAAGAGCGCTGAGTACTGGAAGCACATGCCCATCGAACGGCGCACCCGGTTGAGTCCATCCTCGTCAAGCTCTGTGATGTCCTCTCCGTGGAAGAGGATGTGCCCCTCCGTCGGCTTATCGAGGCCGATCAGCACGCGCAGGAGCGTGGTCTTCCCCGACCCGGACATACCCATGATCCCGAAGATCTCGCCCGGCCACACCTCGAAGGACACATCCTCGAAGATCGAGTGGCCCTCGATGGCCTGGGTCACATGCTCAATCGACAGCAGCGGTCTGCCCGAACGATCAATGATCGGGCGCTCCTGCAGTGGCCTGGCGTGCGGTCGGAGCCGGTCAATATCCCCGACTTCCACCAGAGCCTCCGCGTCTGGAGCGGGGGCCTCTGACTGGACTGCCTCCATGGTTGTCCGTTCCCTCTCCGACATCCCCGGATTCCTCACCCTACGGAAAGAGCAGGACGGTCAGCGCGAGATTGGCTGCATAGATCAGCATGATGCAGTAGACGACCGCGCGGGTTGTGGCCCGCCCGACCTCCTCGGAAGCCTTCTGGGTGTAGAGGCCCTGGTGGCAGCCGATGACGGCGATGATGATGCCGAAGAAGATCGCTTTGATGACGCCTGCGACCACCGTCCAGAGCTCCAGGTTCCCCGGAATGCTTCCGAAGTAGCTGTTGGCGCTGAGACCCGCTGTCGCGTTCGCCATGGTGAAGCCACCCGTGACCCCGATGATGTCGCCGACAAGCGCCAGGATCGGCACCATCACCATCGCGGCGAGGTAGCGGGGAACCACGAGATACTGCACCGGGTCGGTTGCCATCGTGCGCAGCGCGTCTATCTGCTCTGTCACTTTCATGGTGCCGAGTTCCGCCGCCATGGCGGAGCCGGCGCGTGCGGCCACCACTATCGCAGTCAGCGCCGGTCCAAGCTCGCGTGCCATCGTCTCCGCGACCGCCCATCCTACGTAGCTGCTGGCACCAAGGAGCATGGCCTGATCGGCCACGTGGTATGAAAAGACCATCCCGGAGAAGAGCATCGTGACCGCGACGATCGGCAGAGAACTCACGCCTACACTCGACATCTGCTCGATCGTCGGCCGATACTCGACGTTTCCCCGGGTCAGATGCACGAGAGTGCGCAGGTGCAGTTCGGACAGTTCTCCAAAGTACTCCAGGCCCCTGAGCACCTGGGCACCGAGGACGGCAATGGCTGATAGCACCGTGGGGGCTCCATGATCGGCTTCGCGCAGTACGTATGTGGCGATTATACCCGCCAATTCGGGGCAGAGTCAAGCCACCCCGCGCCGCCCGCTGCTCAAGCCCGATCCCGTCCCGACGGCTCAGGGCAGCCGCGGATCGGCCGCCAGCCGGGCCTCATCTCCGGTCTGCTTCTGCCAGTGCAGTAGCCGGGTGTACAGGTCCGCCACCAATTCCCTGACCGACTCATGCTCAAACAGGTTCTCCGTCTCGCCCGGGTCCTCCGTGAGGTTGAAGAGCTCGTGCTCACCGATGGGGCTGCAGTTGAACTTCCAGCCGGTCGGGGTGATGATCGTTCGCACCTGAGCCGTCACCGACCGCCAGGCGTCCTGATAGGTGGCCATGCTCGCCAGGTGCGGCGGCAGTTCCCGTGCTCTGCCGCCGAGCGCGCCGGTGCCCGGCCCGTTCCACTCAATGACGACGTCGCCCTCCGACAGCGAACTGCCGGACGTCAGAGCCGGCCGCCAGCTCTGTCCTTCGAGATGCGAGGGCACCGGCATCCCCAGCAGGTCCAGCAGCGTTGGCGCCAGGTCAACCTGGCTGACGGGCGCCGCAATCCTTCGCTGTCCCTCAGACAGCCACGGCACGCGCAGGAGCATCGGGACGCGCACAGCCTCCTCGTACATGACGGTCTTAGCCACAAGCTGATGGCTGCCCATGATGTCGCCGTGATCGCTGGTGTAGACCACGATGGTGTCTCCGGCATGGCCACCGGTGGCCAGGGCGTCGAGTATCCGCCCCACTTGCCCATGTGCGCGGTGCGATGGTCGGAGAAACCCGCCAACTCCGGCAGGCACTGGACCTCCGCGCGAAGCGGGACGTTGTTCGCGGTGCACCCGTTCGTGTGCGGGTAGAGGCCCGTCAGGAGCGATGATCGCGATGGTGTGCAGACGGGCTGGGTCACATACGTCTGGTCGAAGACGAGACTCTCCTTGGCCAGGCGGTTGAGATTCGGCGTGTCGATCTGATCGTTGCCGTATGCGGCCATGGTGCGGGCAGCCTGTTCGTCGGCGTAGAGGAGGAGCAGGTCTGGCCTTGGCATAGCGATCCTCCCGTACTGCGCGCGACGCTCGTGAGACATTTCGCCGGGGATCGCGGGTCTCCTGCGGCGCGCAAGAGGAGGCGACGCACAGGTCGTCCGGGAACTACGACTGCGCCGGAACACCAACGACCGACATCCATGAGAAGAGGGTCGAGCATGATTCGTTGTACGCTCACGGTGTTCGCTGTGCTGGCACTCGCCTGTTCCATGGCGATCGCGCAGCCTGGCGACCTCCTGTTCCACGCGTCGTTCGACGAGAGCCATCATCCTGATTTCACGGCAGGACCGGCCACAACCCAGTCACAGTCATCCGTCACCACGGGCGGTGGCGGCCGGATCGGCGAGGCGCTCGTCGCCTACCGCGGCTTCCGCGGCATTGAGCCATTCCTGGCACCCTCGTACTTGACCGCGGGTAACATAGACCGCGAGCAGGGCACCATCGAGCTGTGGATCAAGCCCGGTGAGGGCCTGTTCGACGACCCGGAGGAGCGCCGCGTCTACATCCACTGGTGGGTGGAGCGCGACCGCAAGCTCGCCCCGAAGGTCTTCCGCATCGACACGCGCGGTGGCAACCTGCGCATCTTTGAGCAGGATGTGGCCGACGCCGGGTACAGCAGTCACATGCAGATCCCGGTGGACTGGCGGCCGGGCGAGTGGCACCATGTGGCCTACACCTGGGCCGAGGGCGGGCGCATCGTCTACATTGATCGCGTTGAGATGGGCCGCTCGCAGCCGGGGCGGGGCCTCCCGAGGCTTGGCGAGATCTTCACGATCGGCGCGGGAAGCTGGGGCTTCGACTACGCCCAGGCGCTGGTGGACGAGGCCTACATCTGGAACAGAGCACTCACGCCTGATGAGTTCGGGGGGCTGGAGTAGATGATGAAGCGACTGATCGCGGTCCTCCTCGCGGCGGGCCTGGCATCCGCCGCCTCTTCCGCAGAGTGCACCGTAGAGGGCCTCAGCGCCGAGTACGCAGACGCGCCCGGGGCGATGTTGACCGTCGCAGGCGGTAGCGCGATGCGCCTGGAGTTCGTGATGCTCGATGGGAAGAGCGGTGCCGTGCTCGACGCCGCCTCAGGCGATCTGGGCGATACGCTGCTGGTCACACAGAGCCCGGTTGGCGACGGTAGCATGATCCGCTGGCCGCTTGAGTTCCGGAACGATGGCGCGGAGCAGCGCTGGCTGGAGGTGCGCGCGGTCATCACCCCTGAGGGCGACGGCCCGTTCGGCTTCTGGAACGGCCACGATGACTACACGCCCGCTCCCGCCGAGATCCCCCCGATGCCGGCGGAGATCTGCACGCCGCTTGTGTCGCTCTCAGGCCCCGATGCGGGCCTGGCGTGGGGCCTCGAGGCCGATGCGCTGATGTCGTGGTACGAGGGAGCGGGAGAGGGCGGGCGCTTCTGGTTCGGCTGCCGGATCGTGATCGATCCGGGCGAGACTTACACGCTGCCGCTGGTGCTCTTCAGCCACCCGGCGACCTTCGGCTATCTCGATGCATTCGAGCGCTACCACGATCTCTTCCCGGAGAGCTTCGGGATCGGCGCGAATCCGGTTGATCCGCGCGCGACCGGCGCGGGCTGCGACTACGCCGGCTGGCACCAGGGCTCGCCCGAGCTCGTGCGGCGAGTGGGCGGAACGTGGGACTGGTGCATGAAGTCGTGGCGGCTGCCGGGCAACTGGGCGAACCGGCCCGAACTCTGGCGCGACAGCTTCGGCAACCTCGCAAGCTGGAACGCGAACTGGGCGGCGAAGGCCGAGAACATGGAGCGAGCGGACTTCGCGGGCATGTACTACATCTGGCCCGCGTGGACCGATGAGGACCTGGCGGCGGAGCGCTGGCCGGATGCGCGCGTGGACGACCCGACCGCGCCGCGTGTGCAGTGGGAGAACGTGACGATGGCACACCTGACCTTCCCCGCCGACCCGGACTACCTCGCGTGGACGAAGGACCATCTGCGCGAGGTGCTCGCAGGCGGGCAGTACCAGGGCTTCGGGCTCGACTCGGCCGGCTCCGATGGCCGCGCGCGTGGCTCAGCAGCACAGGCCAGCCCCGGACGTGCCTGGGACGAGGACGGGGTCTACTGCCGCGTGAACGCCGGCACAGCGCAACTGATGGACGCCATCCACGAGATGGAGGCGCAGGACGGCTATCGGGCGGCGGCTGTGCCCAACGGCGGCGATTGGATGATCATGACGCGCGCGGATTCGGTCCTCATCGAGCACTCGCCGCTGCGCTTCGAGACTGACTGGGTCGATCGGCTCAATGCAGGCGAAAAGGTCCTCAACTGGTGGGACCAGCTCGACATCTGGCAGCTCGTGTCCTCGAGCAGCGCACCGCCGGAGCAGCTTCGCCGGGAGATTGCGGGCATGGCGCGCTTCATCCGCCTGCGCAGCCTTCAGCTTGGCGGGGTGCCGATGTACCGCCAGGCCAGCGGCATCGCGAGCACGATGGAGGACCTGCCGAAGATCGCGGAGATTGTGCGCGCGGGCTGGCAGCCCGTGCCCGCGATGAAGGCCGACCGTCGGCTCTGGCTCTCGCGCTACGGTGACGGCAACGCGGGCGAGGTGCGCCTCGTGGCCTGCAACCCGGAGGCCGAGGCCATTGCGACGGAGGTCGAGGTCTTCGGCGAGTACATCGGCAACGGAGGCTGGCTGCTGGCCGATGAGGCCGGACAGCCGCTCGCGCAGCGCGTGACAGGCCCGCGCACGGAGGCACGCGTGACGGTGCCGCCCGCGTGGCAGACGATCCTGCGGCCGGTCGCGATGGTGAGTGCCGACGCTAGCTTCCGGGCCACCGTGAGCTTCGAGGGAGACATCCACGAGCGAGTGCTGCGGATCGAGATCGCCGAAGTCGAGGCCCCCTTCGAGATCGCTCCGCTGGACACGGTGGAGTGGCGCGCGCAGGCGAGGCGGGAGCCGATTCGCGTGAGCGAGCCAGGGGTCGTCGAGGTTCGTCAGTTCAGTAACATGTTTGCCTCGCCAGCGGAGGGCATCCTCAGCTTCCCGTTCATCGAGGACGGAGAGCCGGCCTGCAGCATCGTGATCCCCGAGGATGCCACGGAGGACGAGCAGTACGCGGCCTTCCGTGTGCAGGAGTACTTCCGCTTCATCGGCTCGCAACCGGATCGCGATGGCAAGCCCACGGTCGAGGGGCCGATGATCCCGATCGTGCCGGGGGATGCAGACGGACGGCGCGTCGTGCTGACAACACCGCCGCTTGACCAGGTGCGTGCCGACGAGCCTCCTCCATCGAGCATCCGCATCGAGGGCAGCGACCTCCTCGTTGAGTACTCTTGGTTCGGCGCATCGCCTTCTGAGGCAGTCTACCGACTGCTCGGGCTTCTCGATCGCGAGCACCCGTTCCGCGGGGCCACGCCGGTGAAATTCGAGGACGAGCGCGAGTTGGCTGCCTATGAGCGGGCAGGGCTGATCGATGCAGTGGTCCACGATCGCGAGGAGCTGGGTATGTGAGGGGAGATGCGCTGACGGGCGCGTGCGAGCGCTCCTGCCGGCACATCGGTACTACAACGACGGCGCCGACGCCGCCACCGCGCGCGGCTTCGTCGGCGAGCCAACCGGCCTGTGGTATCTCGGGACCGGTGACCGCTCGCCGGAGCTGCTCGATGAGTGGCTGGCGACGATGCTCGAGCACGCCCGGAACGGTCTGCGGATTGCGGCCGCCGAGCCCGAGGAGACGTGGCTGCATTCCGAGGGCCGCGATGGCCTCTACGCCGACGAGGTTTGCCGGATTGTGCAGAGCCGGGAACCGGTGTAGATGAGCGAGGCGCCGTCCTGGCGAGTAACGCGACCGAGGCTGAATCGCGCGCGGGAATGCGCTACCGGATAACCGGGGAGGAGCTACCGCGATCCCCCCACTGATCTGCCTCATCGCAGCTGTCTGCGTTGCGCTGCCTGCTGTCGCCGAGTTGCCGACCGCGCCTCCCGGAGCCGACGAGCACACGGTCGTGCTCGGGCATCTCGATGAGGGCTGAGGGCGACGTGGCTGAGGAGCCTCCGTGCGCGGCCATCGCTGCTGCGAGTCAATGCACCGTCTGGCCCGCGGAGACCTTCGCCCGGGGAGGGTGGTGGAGCTGCTGGCGGGGCGACAGGGCGCGCAGACGAAGTGGTGGCGCACGGAAGTAGCGGTCGCGGGCGGGGGCGCACGGTTCGTCAAGGACTGCGGTAGCCGGGTGCCTCGCCGACCTCCGCCAGCTCGATGAAGCCACGCTGCTCGATCAGCCCCGTCGCCATCACTGCCTCGTGCATGTCCGGCAGCACGGTCTCCGGGAT
>DHPY01000030.1:0-12788 GCA_002411015.1 Armatimonadetes bacterium UBA5352
GCCGCTGTCATGGAGAGTGCAGCGAGGGGTGAGGAGGCGTCCGCGTCGTTGGCGGACGTCGACGAAGCCGCTGTGCCGGCCCTGCCGTTCAAAACGGCATACGACATGGGCCGGCACAGCGGCTGAGGCGCTGACGCGCCTCACCCTCGCTTCGCTCGGGCGGCCCCTCCACTACGCAAGCCAGGACGGATGAGGAGGCAGCCCCGCTTGAAGGACTTCCCCCTCCCCACGCGAACCCTCCCGCAGCAATCACAGCCGCCTCGCCGGAGGGACGCGCCATGCCCGATGCCGATCACCTCAGGGACATGCTCCTGCGCATGTACCGTATCCGCCTCTTCGAGGAGCAACTCAAGCACCTCTACGACTACCGCGGCTTCTACGGCGGCGAACTCACCGACGACCACGCCGCCGGCGGTGAGGACCTGCTGACGTGCATGCTCTACGACTTCGCCTCCGAGGGCATGATCGGCGGCGCGGTCCATCTCTACATCGGTGAGGAGGCCGTGGCGGTCGGCGTCTGCAGCGAGCTACGCGACACCGACTTCATCACCAGCTACCACCGCGGCCACGGCCACGCCATCGCCAAGGGCCTCGACCTGCGCGGGATGATCGCGGAGCTGATGGGCCGCGAGACCGGGCACTCCCGCGGCTGCGGCGGCTCGATGCACATCTACAACTACGCGAAGGGCATGCTCGGTGGCAACGGAATCATCGGCGGGCAGATCCCGCTGGCGCTCGGCGTGGCCTTCAAGGCGAAGTTCCTCGGCGAGGACAACGTTGCGGTCGCGTTCTTCGGCGATGGCGCGGCAAACCAGGGCACCCTCGGCGAGTGCCTGAACCTCGCGTCGCTCTGGCAGCTCCCGGTGCTCTTTGTCTGCGAGAACAACCTGTGGGCGGCCACCACCGCCGCTGAGGTCGCGCACTGCTGCCCGGACCTCGCGCCCCGCGCGGAGCCCTACGGCATCCCGGCGCACATCGTGGACGGGCAGGATGTGCTGGCGGTGAACGCCGTCGCGCGCGAGGCGGTCGAGCGCGCGCGCTCCGGCGGCGGCCCTACGATGATCGAGGCGAAGACCTTCCGCTACGTCGGCCATGCAGGCGCCGGTCAGGGCGCGCACCGTGACCCCGAGGCGGTCGCGGAGTGGATGAAGCGTGATCCGCTGATGCTCTTTGAGACGCACCTGCAGCGCGAGGGCGTCATGACCGCCGACGAGCAGCAGAAACTGCGTGCGGGCGTGCAACGCGAGATCGAGCGCGCCATCGAGCAGGCCTGCGGCGACCCGTTTCCGGCGCCGGAGACCCTCGAGACGCTCGACGGCACGCCGGTTGCGACGCCCGCGGACGCGCACGACAGCTACGAGTTCCGCAGCGTGGCGCCCGTGCGCAGGACGCTCGAGACGGTTGAGGGCGCCCGCACAGTTGGCTGGGGGCAGCTTGTCGCCGAGGCGCTGCGCGAGGAGATGGAGCGCGACGAGCGCGTCTACCTCATCGGCGAGGACCTCGGGCCGGTGCGCGAGCGCGAGAACCTGTGGGGGCAGCTTCGCGATCGCCGCGTCTTCCAGACCCCGATCTCCGAATCCGCGTTCGTCGGCATTGGCACCGGCTCAGCGGCCACCGGCCTGCGCCCGGTGGTCGAGATCATGTACATGGACTTCGTAGCGGTCTGCTTCGACCAGATCGTGAACCAGTGCGCGCCGCTGAAGCTCATGTCCGGCGGGCGGATCAACGTGCCGATGGTGATCAAGACGCCTGCGGGCTGCGGCTCGCGCGAGGCCGCGCATCACTCCGGCCACCATGAGGCGTGGTTCATGCACGCGCCGGGCCTGAAGGTCGCGATCCCCTCGAACGCATACGACGCGAAGGGCCTGTTGAAGACCGCGATCCGCGACGATGACCCGGTGCTGTTCGTCGAGCACCGGCTGCTGCGCCGCAGCGAGATGCAGGTGCCCGAGGGCGAATGGCTGGTGCCCTTCGGTGAGGCCGCGGTGCGCCGTGAGGGCACGGACATCACGGTCGTCGCGACCTCCTACGCGGTCACGAAGGCCCTGCGGGCGGCTCGCGCGCTTGAGGGCGAGGTGAGCGTCGAGGTGATCGACCCGCGCACGCTCGTTCCGCTGGATGTCGCGACAATCCTCGGCTCGCTGGAGAAGACCGGGCGGCTGCTGGTGGTGCATGAGGCGCCGACGCGCGCGGGCGCGGGCGCTGAGATCGTCCGGCGGGTGATGGAGGATGGTGGCTTCGGGCTGCTGAAGACCGCCCCGAACGTCCTCGCGCGGGCCGATACGCCGATGCCCTACTCTCCGCCGCTGGAGGACTCCACGCTCCCGCAGGCCACGGACATCGCGGCGGCGATTCGGTGGATGATCGCGCAGTAGTCGTTAGCTGTCAGTCGTCAGCCGTTGTCGTTGTGGCCCCGGCGCCCCGCCGGGGGTAGTCACATCCGGAGGTCCATCATGCCCGACACAATCCGCGCGGCAGTCATCGGCTACGGCCCCATGCACCACTTCGGCTGGGCGCATTGCGCCTGGATCAGCAATGCAGCTGAGTTCGAGCTGGTTGGCGTCTGCGATCGCGACCCGGAGCGCACCGAGGTCGCCAGGCAGGACTGGCCGGGCATCGAGACCTGGAATGACACCGCCGAGCTCTTCGCGCGCGATGACATCGACCTCGTCTCGGTGGTCACGCCGCACTTCACGCACGCCCCCATCGCAATCGAGGCCCTGCGTGCGGGCAAGCACGTGGTGGTCGAGAAGGCGATGTGCCTGAGCGTGGCCGAGGCCACCGCGATGATCGAGGCCGCCGAGGAGGCCGGGAGGACGCTCGCGGTGCATCACAACCGCCGCCACGACGGCAACTTCCGCCGCATCAAGCAGCTTGTGGATGAGGGCGAGATCGGCGAGGTCTTTCAGGTGGACCTGGAGGCTGGCGGCTACGGCGATCCCTCGCATGGATGGTACACTGAGAAGGCGAAAGGCGGCGGGCTGCTCTACTTCTGGGGCCCGCACGCGGTGGACTGGGTGCTGAACCTCGTCGGTGAGCCCGTCACCGGCGTCACGGGCTTCTTCTTCAAGAAGGTCTGGGATCATGTGGACATCGCCGACCACGCGAAGTGCGTCCTGCGCTTTGAGAGCGGCTGCGTGGCAGAGGTGACCTACTCGCGCATCAACGCCGCGCCGAGGCCGCTGTGGCGGGTTCTCGGCACGGAGGGCGCGATCCTCGACAGCGGTGCCCCGGCCACGAAGGGCTACGAGCACGTGATCTCCACGCCGCCGCAGGGCTCGGTGAAGCTGATCCGCGTGCGGGATCGCGGTCACAGGCGCGAGGAGATCGAGGTGCCGAACCTCGCGAATGACTGGGACAGCTACTGGCGGGACCTCGCGGGTCACCTGCTGCGCGGCGCGCCGGTGCCGGTCTCCGGGCACGATGGCCGCCGCACGATCGCGGTCTTCGAGGCCGCGGAGCGCTCATCGCAGGCAGGTGTCACTGAGCCGGTGGCGTATGAGGAGGTGCGGTAGCCGGTCGCGGCTGTCGCGGCCGGTTCATGTCGCGAGTTGAGGTGAGAGCATGTCACGCGCGGTTGCTGTCGTGCTGCTTGCCACACTCGTCATGGCGGGGATTGCCTCGGTGCCGAGGCCCGCTGATGCGCAGGGCGTCTACGTGGAGTTGAGCATCCCGCGCGTGGAGGAGCGCGGGCGGGTTCTCATCCAGATGCGCGAGATCTTTGAGTGGCTGGGCTGGGCTGTCGAGTGGGATCCGTGGGAGCGGGCCATCACGGCCTACGATGAGGACTACACGATGACGATGTGGGTGAACAACTACCAGGCGATCGTCAACGGCGAGGGCTACGCGCTCGATGTGCCCCCGCGGCTGCTCTACAACAAGACCTTCGTGCCGCTACGCTTCGTCGCCGAGGTGACCGACTGCCAGGTGGACTACCTCGGCAACGCCGTCCAGGTCACGGACATCGACGGGAGCGTCCTGATGGTCTATCTGCAGTGAGACAGAGGGTTCCTGCATCGCAGGCATGACATTTGTCTCAGCGGGAGGACTTCTTCACCCTGTCGCGAAGCCTGTTGTTGCGGCGACGCTCATCCTGATGATGGAGGTGTGCTGGAATGCCCACTGCCCAGGACCTGATGACGACCAATGTCGTCACCATCGACGGAGACGCGACGGTGAGAGAGGCCGTGGACAAGATGAAGCAGCACGATGTGCGCTGCCTCATCGTCGAACGGCGCGGCCCGGATGATGCCTACGGGATCGTCACGCAGCGCGACGTGGTCTACGCAGTCACTGCCTGGAGCCGCGATCCGGAGGAGGTCAAGGTTCACGAGATCATGACCAAGCCGCTGGTGGTCGTGAGCAAGAACCTCGATATCCGCCACGTCGCTCGGCTGATGTCGAACATCGGCCTCTCCCGGGCCCCCGTCATCTTCGACGGGAAGCTACAGGGGATCGTCTCGGTGAGCGACATCATCAAGGCCGTCTGAGCGAGCACCCGCGCCAACTGCCGCACATCTCTTCGCAGCAATGAGCCGCCCGCGACCCGGCACCGCCGGCCGGGCGGCTTGTCGTGAGTCCGTGGCCTCCATGCTCGTCAGAGCGCCGACCGATCGTGCGCGGGAGCCGCCCGAGCAGGAAGCGGTGGTAGTGCGAGTTGTGATCCCAGCTTCCCTCCCCCGGCAGATGCGCGATGCGGTCGAAGTCCCTCCGCAGACGATCGGCGGGGATTGGCTTGTCCAGCTTCATCAGCAGGTGTTCCCTCCTCCGGTGCAGGCGAGACGTTCGCCGCGGACACGATCGCGGCCTGCTCCTGCCATCGTGCATGCGGGGCAGGTCCGGCCCGCTCCTCGCGCGAACCTGCCCCCACATCACCACCAGGAGGTCGTTGGCCATGCTCTGGCTGCTCATCGCACTGCTCGTCTCATCCACCGCGTTCGCTCAGGAAGAGGCCGTGGGCGCGCGCCCGTACGAGATGGACTGGGCGGGGCGCACCGAGGACCATCACGCGCCGCTGCTCGACTTCGAGGGCGATCTCACCGGCTGGACCGTCGAGGGCGACAACGCCGTCGGCAGCTTCGTCTCCAGCCGCGAGCAGCAGATCTTCGGCGAGCGCGTGGCGAAGCTCACCTACCGCGCGACCGGCAACTCGCCGCAGATCCGCGTGATCCCGCCCGCGCCGGTGCCGATCGAGGGTCCGTGGGATGCGGTCACGCTGTGGGTCTACGGCAACAACTGGTTCGGCCGCGACCTGAGCACCCCGATGGTTGGCGTCACCGCCGTCTTTGGCGACTCCGCCGGCGAGGAGTTCAGCATCGAGTTGATCCGGGTGCGGTGGGAGGAGTGGTTCATGCCGCACATCCGCCTCACCCCCGAGCAGATCGCGCGGGTTGCGGATGGCTCGGAGTTCCGGCGCTTCGTCATCACCAGCTGCCACAACACCGCCGACCGCGTCCTCTACTTCGACAACCTCGTGACCTACGTGGAGGAGCTTGCACCGCTTGAGTTCGAGCCGCGCCCCAGGCGCGGGGTCGAGATGTTCCCGGGGCAGGACGCGGCGCTCAACACCGGGCCGGGCGTACTCCCCTTCCCCACGCGCGAGGAGACGATCCTGCCGCCGAACCTGACCGAGGACTTTACGACCACCCTCGCGCAGCAGGGCGACGCGTGGGTCTTCACCTACGAGGGCACGGACGGCACGCTCACCTACCGCCTCACGCCCGCGACCGGCACGTGGAGTGACATCAGCGCTCAGTGGCAGGGGCGCGGGGGCGAGTTCCACCCGCTCGTGAATGGCGGAGTGCGGCTGGCGGTCGGCGACGGGGCGGTCGTGCCTGAGCGGGCCGAGCTTCTCAGCGCTGAGCGCACCGGCGACGCGGTCACGATCCGCTGGCGAGTCTCCGCGGGCGATGCTGAGGCTGAGGTCGCGTACACCTACCGCCTGTGGAACAAGTCGCTCGTGATCGACACGATCTGCCTCGGCGGCGCGGTAGCTGAGGTCGCGTACGGGTCTGCAGAGGGCCTCGGGAACCCGCGGCTCGTGACGAACCCCTACTACAACTACCGCCCGGGGCGGCCATCGGTCGCGGTCGCAGGTCCGCCGGATGCGCCGCTGTTCGTCACCGGCAACACCGACTGGTATCGCTCGAACTCCTCGATCCTCTTCGGCGCCAACGAGATCGTTGCGGAGCGCGTGAACTACCAGGGCGGCGCGCGCTACACTCCGAAGACCGACGGCACGCGCAACGACTGCTTCGAGCGCTTCTTCGTGACTGTCTCGCCGGTCTACGAGGAGGTCCTGCCCACGATCCCCAACCCGCGCTCGCCATGGTATGACGTGACCGGCAGCCGCGTCTGGCGCGCGCATGGCGTCTCCGATCGCACGGCCGATGAGGCCTACTGGCGGCGCGTGCACCGCTACGGCATGACCGAGGTCGTCATCACCGACCACGAGTCGATGTGGCGCGACGGCGGCGAGAGCTTCACCTTCCGCACGATGACCGCCCCCGGGCGCGGCGGCGATGAGAGCGCCTACAACTATGCGCGCGTGCTGCAGGACGAACTCGGCTTCACCTACGGGCCCTACAACAACTTCACCGACCTCGCGGCCGTCAACGGCCTCTTCAGCACCGACATGGTCGGCCGCCTCCCGGACGGACAGCTTCGCCATGCCTGGACGCGCTGCTACGGGCCGAAGCCGTGGCGCGCGGTGGAGGCCTGCGCGGAGCTTTCGCCGATCATCGAGGAGAAGTTCGACTTCAGCACCGCCTACTGCGACGTCCATACCGCCACCGCGCCATGGGATCGTGAGGACTACGACGCGCGCGTGCCCGGCGCAGGCACATTCGCCGCCACTTTCTACCCCTACGGCGAGATCATGCTGCTGCAGAAGCAGGCGTGGGGCGGCCCGGTCTACTCCGAGGGCGGGATGCACTGGATGTACGTGGGCCTCACCGACGGGAACTACGGGCAGGACCAGACCTACAACCCGAGTGAGAACCCGTGGCTGGTGGACTTTGATCTGCGCCGAATGCACGACCTGTGCACGAGCTTCGGGATGGGCAACATCGGCATGTTCTACGGCCAGAACGTGAGCCTCGGCAGCAGCCGTGAGGAGATAGACGCCTCGATCGACCGCTTCCTCGCCGCCACCGTCGCCTTCGGGCACACGGGCTTCCTCACCTTCGATGGCGGCTACGACAAGGCGCTGCGCAGCTACTACATGCTCCAGCAGCTTCACGCCGACTACGCGCCTGTGAGCGCGCAGGAGATCCGCTACGTGAACGCGGCGGGCGATCTGCTGGACACCTCGGCCGCGGTCGCCACCGGCGCCTTCCGGCGCTCGCAGGTAGTGACCCGCTACGCCAACGGCACCGTGACCGCCGCCAACGGCTCGCGCACCGAGCGGATGATCTGCGATGCATTCGGCCATCAGATCAACCTGCCGCAGAACGGCTACGCGGGCTGGACCGGCGACGGGACGGTGGAGGTCATCTCCGATGACGCTGTGGGCCATCGCACCGACTACGCCGTCACGCCAGCTTATATCTTCGTGGGCGGGCGCGGCAGCATGAGCCGCTTCGAGCGCGCCGCCGGCGATGGCATCGGCATCTGCAGCATCCTCGGCGACGGGCGCTACGAGATCATCCCCTACCAGGCCGCCGAGTGCGGCTTCGCGATTGAGGCCTCTGAGGCCATCGCGCTCGATGAGGCGCGCAACGAGCTTGGCCCGGCGGAGGTCCGGCACGCCCGTGGCATGACCTGGGTGCGGCCCGTGGAGGGCGCGTTCAGCTACATCCTCTCCGGAGGTCCGGGCGAGGCCGTCCAGCTTGCCTGTGAGCGCGAGCGCGTCGTGCCCGGCGAGACGGTCGCAGTGCGCGGCGCGGCCGAGCACGCGATCACGATCCCGGCGGATGCCATGCCGGGCGATCACGTCTGGAGCGAGGCGGAGGGCGGCTGGATCGACTTCACCGTGGTCCCGCTGGCGGATGGCGAAGTCACCTCAGAGGGCAACACGCTGGTGATCGCGCTGAGCAGCAACCTCGCGGAGGCGCGCGAGTTCGAGGTGCGCGTCGGCGATGACCGACAGAGCATCACGCTCGCGCCGCATGAGCCCGGGGAGCTGCGCTTCGACCTCGGGGAGCCGCAGCACGAGGCGGCGGATGTGCTGGTCGTGGAGCTGCAGGCGGGCGATCTGCGCGGACAGATCGAGCGCGGCATGGAGACGGTGCTGGAGCATGAGCCGCTGGCAGTGCTGCCCGAGCAGGTTGAGTTCGGGATGCGCATGCGCGGCGGTGAGGAGACCGCGGAGTTCGGCGACACGAGGGCGTCCGTCGCCTGGGGCCAGCGTACCTGCGGCCAGCAGGCGAAGAAGGGCCTCGCGATGCACCCGCCCTACATCGGCGGCACCGGATACGTCTTCGCGACCTGGGCGCCAGTGGAGCTGCCCGAGGGCCGGCCTGCAGCGTTTCGCGCGGTGGTCGGGAAGGGCGACGGCTCCGACCCGGGCGACGGGATCCTCTACCGGCTAGCGGTGGTAGACGAGGCGGGCGTGGAGACGATCGTCGGTGAGCGCACCGTGATCGAGCACGAGTGGCTGCCGATTGAGGGTGACCTGTCGGCATTCGCGGGCCAGACGATCCGGACGAGACTCATCGCCGATCCCGGCCTTGCGGACAACAACTCCGGCGACTGGGCCTGCGCCTCGGAGATGCGCATCGAGACGCTCGAGCCGCGGCTCCTGCGGAGGATCGGCGCGGCCAGTGAGGCCAATCGCAGGTTACCCGCGCCCTATCCGCTGGCTGGCCTGACGGTCGAGCAGATGCGCTCCGCAACCGGCGGCTGGCTGCGCTACGACGGCATCGGCCTCTCCGGCACCGGCGAGCGCTACGGGAGCTTCGCGGTGCTCAACGGCGTCGAACTCGGCAACATGGCGCCCGCGGGCGGGAGAGAGCGCGACGGCGTCTGGGAGGAGCGCGTCGGGGTCCCGCTGACCCCGGAGGCCATCCGCACCCTCGATTTCCGCAACCGCTTCGAGATCCGCAACCCGGGGCGCGACTCATTCAAGGTCCGGCGCTTGTGGATTGAGCTTGAGCTGCCCGGCGGTCGCACGGCGTCATCGCTCATCTCCGCCGCCACCTGGACTCAGCCGCCAAACTGGCTTTTCGCTGAGGGCATCGGCGTAGGGCCGGAGGAGAACCTCACCGTGGACATCTGGTTTGAGCGGTAGGGCCCGAGGATAGGGCGACAATTGACGGGCTGGAAGCCCGGCGCTACGAAACGGACAGGACGAACGGCGGCAGGCAGAAAGCCTGCCCTACGGGTTTGTCGGTGGTGCGGAACGCCCTCGCCCGCACACCACGTAGCACAGGCTCCCTCGGCCGCATGGCCTTCCGTGGCGCAGGCTTCCAGCCTGCGAGCCGTTTCGTCCGCCACGTGGTCACCTAACTCAGCGACGCAGCCGCGCGGCGCTCGGTGATCTGCCGACCGAGCGCCACCGCGCCGAGGGTGCGGCCATCATCATCGATGAGGCGGTGGGCGTGCCACGAAACCACGAGGTCCGTGCCGTCCTTCGCGCGGATCACCGTCTCCCAGTCCTCCAGGGGCTGTGCGCCGAAGGTCACGTCGGTGAGCCGCTGGATGATCTCAGCCCGGTAGCCAGCGTCCGGGAAGAGTATCTCCCAGACCCGATCGTTGCCGATCACCTCGTTCCGCGTGTAGCCGCTGATCTGCTCCGCGGCCCGATTCCACAGGACGACGTTCCGCTCACGGTCGGTGGCCATCAGCCACAGGTTAGCCTGGTCTATGAGGGTGTGCCGGAAGAGGCGCATCTGGCTGAGGCTCTCCTCGGCGGAGCGGCGCTCAACCATCTCACTGCAGTACTTCGCGATCGTGTCGAGCAGATCACGCTCCTCACTCGAGAAGGGCCCCACGCTCAGTTCGGGCCGCTCCTCATGGTAGCGGACCTCGATCCACCCGACCTCCTCGCCACTGACCACAATCGGCGCCCTGAGGCTCGCGACGGGCTCATGAGGGAATTCGCCGAAGGCGCGCTCACGCCCGTAGACGGAGCCGCGGGCGGTTGTGATCGCCGGATAGCGCCACGCCTCGGGCAGCGATGCGACGATCCCTGAGAGCACCTCCACCAGCGCGAGGTTCGGGTCCTGCGTGAGCCGCAGGGCGTTGCTGAGGCAGCGCAGCTTCTTCGCCCGCTCGATCGACTCTTGGAAATGAAGCTCCAGCGTCTCCTGCTCCCGCGCCCGATCCGTCGTATCCTGGCCGACGATGAGGATGCTCTGCAGCGCGCGATCGGCGGAGCGTGCATTGGCCGTTGACCACGAGAGCGTCCGCTCCTCGCCGCTCTTCATCTGCACGGTGAGCACACGGTCGCTCAGATCGCCCCCGGAGCGCATGGCACCGAGCGCGTCGCGGATCGGGTCGCGGAGGTCTCCGGGGAAGAGCGTCGCCCACCAGTCGCTGCCGACCAGTTCCTCCGGCGTCCAGCCGAGCAGGCGCTCGCAGTCGCCGTAGACCGTCGCGACGGTTCCGTCGGGATGGATCTCGGCGATCACCGCCGGGGCGTTGCGCAGCACCGCGGCAGTCTGCTCGCGCTCCTGCGCAAGCGCGGCCTCGGCCCGCTCGAGGCCGGTGAGATCGATCATCGCGCCGATCGTCCCGAGCACCTCATCGCCCTGGATGTAGGGCTCCTTCTGGAATGCCCAGTGGCGCGTGCGCCCGTCCGGGCCCTTCAGGTGCGCGTCCCAGCCAAGCGACGCCCCGGTGTCGCGCACCTGGCGCTCGTTGCGCTGCAGTTCGGCGACGAGCGCGTCGGGTATGCTGCCGGCGAGATCCTCGGCTCGCCGGCCGGTGATCTCCTGCCGCGGCAGGCCGATGACGCGGCGGGCAAAGGCCTGGTTGCAGGCCTGGATGCGGCGCTCAAGGTCGGTGAAGAAGACCGGGTACGGGTTCGCGTCGAGCAGCGCGCGCAGGAACTCGAGGCTCTCCGCCATCCGGAGGCGATCCTCATCGCTGCCCATGCGCGCCTCGGCGAGTTGCGCCTCAAGCTCCTCGAGCTTCTGCCCGCGCAGATCCACGGCCGCCTGGCGCTGCTCGTTGATCCGGGCGTCAGCCTCCGCAAGCTCCCGGGCAAGTCGGTCAAGCTCCTCCCGGAACTCCTCGCGAGCCTCGTCTCGGGCCTGCGCAATCCGCTGATCAACCGCCGCCGCCTCGGCGAGTGAGCGGGCGATCTGGTGCTCATACTCATCGCTCGCGATCTGCCGGGCCCGCCGCGCCCGCGTCTCCGCGTCCTCAAGCTGCGCCGTCAGCTCCTCGACCTTCTCCTGGTGGCGCTGCACCATCTCCTCCTGTGCCGCCGTCTCAGCGCGCTCGATCTTGATGAGACGCTCGGAGAGCCGCGCGAGCATGCGGGCGTACTCCGCGCGCGCCTGCTCCGCCTCCTCCGCCATCGTAGCGGCCTCACCGGCAACGCGAGCCATCTCCGAGTGCAGCTCGGCCATCTGCTGCTCGTGCGCGACGGTGAGTTCCTCGCGCGTCCGTTCAACCTCCGCGCGGGCATCCGCGAGTTCGCCGCGCAGGGCCTCGATCTCCCGCTCACGATCCGCCAGCGCGCCCGCATGCGCAGCCGTGAGTGCCTCGGCCTCCGCCTGCACGGCCTGCACCCGCTGCTCGGCTTCAGTCAGCCGCGCCGTCAGCGCTGCGAGCGCCGCCGCATGCTCCGCGGCAGCCTCCGTCAGCCGCCGCTCCGCCTCAGCCTCGGTCTCTGCGAGCCGGACAGCAAGTCCATCGAGGCGCACCTGCTCCTCCGCGCGGAGCTGCTCGACGGTCTGCTCGTGGCAGCTCTCCGCCTCCCGCAGGGCCTTTTGGGCCTGCGCCTCTGATGTCTCCAGCGCCTGCGCCAGTTCCTCCAGCCGCTCCTTCGCGCGCTCCTTGAGCCGCTCGGCTTGCGTCTGCGCCACCTCAAGCTCCTCCCGCAGCGCCGCAGCCTCCGACTGCGCCTCGTTGCGGGCGGTGTCTGCGTCGGCGAACGCTGCGGCAAGCTGCTCCTCAAGCGCAGCAATCTCGCCCCGCGCGTCCTCCCGAGCCTGCCCAACAGCAGCAGTCGCGGCGGTCACCTCGGAAGCCAGTGCCTCGGCCCTCGCGCGCTCCGAGGTGAGGGTGGCTCCGAGCTCCGCGAGCCGCCGATCGGACTGCTCGAGGCGCTCGGCAAGCTCCCGCGCCAGCGATTCGGCGCGCTCGACCTCGGCGCCTGCGCGCTTACGAGCCTCCGCGGCCTCACTGCGCGCCGCCTCCAGCTCCGCACGCAACTCCTCCATCCTGCGCTGGTCCTCGGCTGAGGCGCCGTGCGCGTCCAGCGCGGCCGCCTCAGCCTCCGCGAGCCGCCCCCGCAACTGCTCGACCTGCTGCGTGGAGGCTCCCGCCAAGCGTGTGGCCTTCGCAAGCCGCTCCTCGGCGCCGGCCAGCCGACCGCGCAACTCCTCAGCCGCCCGGCGCTCGGCCTCGGCTGCCGCGACGCTGCGATCCGCATGCTCCTGCAGCCCGGTGAACTGCCTGCGCAGCGCCTCGGTCTCCTCGCGCGCCTCCGCCTGTGCGGCGGTGCGGGCCGCCTGGGCGACCTCATGAGCCTCCGCGGCCTGTGAGCGCAGCGCGTCAAGCTGCGAGGCGAACTCCTGCCGTGCCGCCTCGCGTGCAAGCTCAGCGGCCTGCTGCGTCTCAAACAGCCGCGCGGTCAGGTCGTCGATGATCCCCTCCTGCTCGGCCAGCGCCTCGTC
>DHPY01000030.1:12900-13130 GCA_002411015.1 Armatimonadetes bacterium UBA5352
CCTCGTCACGCGCGCGGGCGGCCTCGGCCTGCGCCGCCTCAAGCTGCGCGGTCAGCTCCGCCAGCCGCTCCTGCCGCTCAGCGATGGCCGCCTGCCGAAGCTCCTCCAGCCGGGCCTCCGCGGCCTGCTTGACCTCCTCCACGCGGCCCTGCGCACCCGCAAGCTCCGCCTGCCGAAGCTCCTCCAGCCGGGCCTCCGCGGCCTGCTTGACCTCCTCCACGCGGCCCTGC
>DHPY01000100.1:0-3853 GCA_002411015.1 Armatimonadetes bacterium UBA5352
TCTGGAATATGAGTTCCAGCCCGTCGTCATTCAGATGCGGCGCTCGGCAACGACTTGACGGGCTGGAAGCCCGTCGCTACGAACGACACGGCAAACGACACGACGCGAACAACTTGACGCGCCTACTCCTTCGGCGGGTATTGCGCCTTCTTCCACGCGTAGATGCCGGGCTCGCTGTCCTCGATGAGCGTCGCGCCGCAGCACTTCGCGTAGAAGTCCTTCGGCCCCGCGCCGCCGATGATCGCGTAGCCGTAGCCCATCTCGCGCATCGAGTGCAGGCAGGCGAGAGTCAGGACCGCGCCGATCCCGCGCTTGCGGTAGGTCTCATCCACGCCCATCGGGCCGAAAAAGCCGCGCGCCGTGCACTCGTAGGCGGCGAAGCCGACCATGCGCGCGCCGTCCTGCGCGATGAAGACTGAGATCGGCCTGCTCGCGAGGCCGACGGAGGCCTCATCCGCCCAGCCCTCGCTGAAGTGATCCGCGATGAAGCGCCGCAGCGGGCTCAGCTCCCACGGCTGCAGGCGCCGCACGAGGATGCCCTCCTCCGCGAGCGCCGTCAGCTTCTCCTCGACCTCCGGCAGATCGTAGAGCCGCACGAGCATGTCGGACATGGCAGGACCCTCCCGCTTGCTGTGTTCGCGCTACCGGAACATCCGCCCGGCGCCGATGTGATCGGTTGGCCCGTGGCCCTCGCCAAGCGGCAGCCCGCGCCTGATCGCCTCGGTCACGAAGCGCTTCGCCCACGCCACCGCGCGCTCCAGCCGCCGGCCCCGCGCGAGGAACGCCGCGATCGCCGAGGCGAAAGTGCAGCCGGTCCCGTGCGTGTTGGTGGTCTCCAGGCGAGGCGCGCGGAAGCGGTGGATTTCGCCGGTCTGCGCGTCGAAGAGCAGGTCCTCCGCAGGCCCCGCCTCGAGGTGGCCGCCCTTGATGACCGCCGCGCCCGCGCCGAGAGCGCACAGCGCACGCGCCGCATCCTCCATCGTGGCGTGCGTGACCTCCGCCCCGAGCAGCGCCTCGGCCTCGGGGATGTTCGGCGTGACCACCCGCGCGATCGGCAGCAGCGCCTCGACGACCGCCGCGCGGGCCTCATCGGCGAGCAGGCGGTCGCCGGACTTCGCGATCATCACCGGGTCCACCACGAGGTTCGCGGCATCGTGCGCGATCAGCCGCTCAGCGACCGTGCGCACGATCTCAGCGGTGCCGAGCATCCCGGTCTTGACTGCGTCGCAGGGGATGTCATCGAGCACCGCATCTATCTGCTGCGCCACGAACGACGGCTCGAGCATCGCGACACCGCGCACGCCGACGGTGTTCTGCGCTGTCACGGCGGTGAGCGCGCTCATGCCGTAGACGCCGAGCACGGTGAAGGTCTTCAGGTCGGCCTGGATCCCGGCGCCGCCGCCGGAGTCCGAGCCGGCGATCGTCAGCGCCACAGGTAGGCGGGTCATCGCCCCAGCACCTCAAGCGCGCACTCGGGGAAGTTGCTGACGAGCATATCCACGCCGAGGTCCACCATCGGCCGCAGGTCCTCGGGAGTGTCCATCGTCCACGCGATCAGCGACAGGCCGATCAGATGGCACTCGCGGACGAGGCTCGGGGTGATCGCGCGGTGGCCGCAACTGATGAAGTTCGCGCCGCACGAAAGCGCCGACGCGATCAGCGCCAGCTCACCCTTCGGGCCCTCCTCCTTTGGCTTGCTGGTGATCAGCCCGCAGGCCGCGGCAGGCTCGGCGGCCTTCGCGGTGCGGAGGTCGCCCTCGTCGAAGGAGATGATCGCCACACGCCGCAGCGCCCCCGTCTCGCGCACGATCCCCACGACCTGCTCGACGATACCGCGCTGCTTGATCTCGATGTGAATGACCATCCGCTGCGCGATCTGCTCCAGCACCTCGCGCAGCAGCGGGATGCGCGCCCCGGCGTGCTCGGCGCCCTTCCACGAGCCAGCATCCAGCGCCCGGACCTGCGCGAGCGTCAGCGACGAAAGCTCGCCCGAGCCATCGGTGGTGCGGTCCACCGTGGGGTCGTGCAGGCAGATGATCTCGCCGTCGGCTGTGCGGCGGACGTCCAGCTCGATGAAGTCCGCGCCCAACTCGATCGCCGCGTCGTAGGCGGGCATGGTGTTCTCCGGGAAGATCCCCGAACGTCCTCTGTGTGCGCAGACCAGCGGTGACAGGCTCATCAAGCGACCTCCAATCAATCTTCGGGGAAGATCCCCGGTAGCACCTCAAGCAACTTCGGCGGGACCATCCCGCGTGTGCCCTGAGAAGCAGCGACCTCCGCCGCGCGGCCGTGGTAGTATGCGCCGGCGACGGCCGCCTCCGGCGCCCCCACGCCTCCCGCCAGGAACGCGCCGATCATCCCCGAGAGCACATCGCCCGATCCGCCCGAGGCGAGGCCCGAACTGCCGGTGGGGTTGATCCACGCGTCTCCGCCGGGCTCGGCGATGACCGTCCCGGCACCCTTGAGCAGCACGATACAGCCTGTGCTGGCGGCAAGCTCCCGCGCGGCACCCGGCCGGTCCGCCTGCGTCACGGCGATCTCGCGGCCGGAAAGTCGCGCGAACTCCCCCGGATGGGGCGTCAGTACCGTCGGCGCAGGCCGCTCGCGCAGATCATCGGCGCGCCCCGCGAAGGCGTTCAGGCCATCGGCGTCGAGCAGCAGCGGGCGCTGGATCCGTCGAGCCAGCCGCCGCACAAGCTCCTGCGTCTGCGGGTGCTGCGACAGCCCGGGCCCGAGCACCACCGCGTCCACGTGGTTCGCGGACTCCGCGATCGGCTCCTCTGCCGCGAGCGAAAGAGACCGCTGATCGGTCTCGGGCATCGGGCGGGTGAGCGCCTCGGTGCACTTGACCTCAAGGATATCGTTGAGGCTCTCGGGGCAGGCGATGAAGACGAGGCCGGCGCCTGCGCGGCTGGCGGCGAGGGCGCTCAGGGCGGCCGCGCCGGTCATTCCGACCGATCCCGCGATCACGAGTAGCCGGCCGGCATCCCCCTTGTGCATGCTCGGGCCGCGCGGCGGGAGCATCGCTGCGGCATCGGCGCACGTGGTGAGGTTCGTGCGCAGGTCAGGCGAGTCCGCCAACTCAGCGGGCATGCCGATCGGCGCGATGATGATCTCCCCGCAGCGCCCCCGCCCGGGGTGCTGGTACATCCCGACCTTCGCCAGCGCGAAGGTGACGGTGATGTGCGCGCGGACGGCGTCGCCGAGGATCGCACCCGTGTCGGCGTCCACCCCTGACGGGATGTCGATCGCTACCACGGGTGCCGGAGCGGTGTTGATCGCCTCAATCGCTTCGCGCGCGGAGCCACGCACCTCGCCGGAGATGCCGGTGCCGAGGACGCCATCCACGATCAGCGTCGCGCGCGTGAGGCGCTCCTGAAGGAACGGGCGCGTGGCCTCCTGGTGGATCGGCACACCCAACCGCTCGGCGAAGCGGGCGTTGATTGCGGCATCGCCGGTCAGTTCACCCAGCCGCGGGAGCAGGCAGACCTCGACCTGACAGCCCGCGGAGTGCAGCCAGCGCGCCACGACGAAGCCGTCGCCGCCGTTGTTGCCCTTGCCGGCGACCACGACGACGGGCCCGGGAGGCAGTTCCTCCAGCAAGTCCTCGCAGATGTTCGCCACCGCGCGGCCGGCATTCTCCATCAGCACCGCGCCGGGCAGCCCCCACTCCTCGATCGTCCGCCGGTCCATCTCGCGCATCTGCGCCGCGTACGCCAGCTTCATCGTCCCCACCTCGGTCTCGACCTAACGGCCGACGGGCTGGAGCTTACATTCCAGAAATCGCGCAAGGTTCAAGCGTCACCGGGGTGAGAGGCCGAGAGCAAAGGTCGTTCAGGAGGGGCGAGCGCAG